>NC_011891.1:4282500-5029329 GCF_000022145.1 Anaeromyxobacter dehalogenans 2CP-1 | reverse complement strand
AAACCTTGACATCGCGCGAGCGATCGGGGAGTTTGCCGCGCCATGAAGCGGACTTATCAACCGAAGAAGCAGCGGAGGAACCGCACCCACGGTTTCCTCAAGCGTTCCAAGACCCCCGGCGGACGAAACGTCCTGAAGAGCCGGCGCGCCAAGGGCCGCAAGCGCCTCACCACGCGCGCGCCGAAGAAGTAGCGGCCGAGGTGAGGCTGCCGAAGGCGGCGCGGCTGCGGCGTCGCCGAGAGTTCGTCCAGGTCCAGCAGCACGGCAGGCGGCTGTACTCCGGAGACGTGCTCGTTCTCGCGCTCGTCTCCGGATCGCCCCGGCCGAGGATCGGGATCACGGTGTCCTCGAAGGTTGGAAACGCCGTCGAGCGGAACCGCGTGAAGCGCTGGGTCCGAGAGGCCTGGCGTGAGATCCGCCCCGAGCTCCCCCCCGTCGATCTGGTCGTCATCGCCCGCCCCGCCGCGTTGCAGATGGGCGTGGACGGCGCGCGCCGTGCGCTCGCCGCGGCCGGCCGCGCGCTCCGCTCGGCGCCGGGAGGCAGCCCGTGATCCGGGCGGCCCTGGTGCTGCTCGTCCGCATCTACCAGCGGCTCGTCTCGCCGCTCCTGCCGCCCGCCTGCCGCTTCTACCCGTCCTGCTCCGCATACGCGGTCACCGCCCTCCAGCGCCACGGCGCGCTGCGAGGCTCGTGGCTGACCGTGCGCCGCCTTTGCCGTTGCCACCCGTTCCACGCCGGGGGTGTCGACCCGGTGCCGGAACTGACCCCTAAGAGGTAGACCTTGGGTCCTGACAATCGCCGAATCCTCCTCGCGACCGTGCTGTCGGTCGGCATCCTGATCCTCTGGCAGGTGATCTTCCCGACCAAGAAGGCGCCGCCGAAGCCCGCCCACCCGCCGGCCGCGGAGGTCGCGAAGCCGGCCGCCCCCGCGTCGCCCGCCCCGGGGGCCGCCGCGCCTGCGGTGCCCGCGCCGCCCCCGGACGCGCCGGAGGAGACGGTGACGCTCGCCGGGAAGGGCTTCGAGGCGACGCTCACCACCTACGGCGGCGCGCTGAAGAGCCTCCGGCTCGAGGGCGACAAGTTCCGCAAGCAGGAGAAGGACCGCGAGGTGCAGATCGACCTGGTCCACGTGACCAGCGGCCAGCCCTACCCGCTCTCGCTCTCGGCCTCGCCCGAGCTGGGCGGCGCGGTGGACGTGGCGGCCGATCCGGGGGCGCGCGCGCCCATGCGGATCGTGGCGAACGACGCGTCGTCGGTGACGTTCGAGGGCCGCGTCGGCAATCTCGCCGCGCGGAAGACGTTCCGCGTGACCGGCAAGCCCTACGAGCTCGCGCTCGACGTGGAGCTGAGCGGCGGCGCCGGCAGCGGCACCGTGGGCGTGCTCTACCCCGCGTTCATGCCGCCCGACACGAAGAGCGGCGGCATCTTCTCCGGCCCGCCGCTCGACTTCGTGCGGCCGGTCTGCCGCGCGGGCACCACCACCGAGCGGTTCGACCTCGCCAAGGAGGGCGCGCCGGAGAAGCTCGAGGGCCAGGTCTCCTGGGCCGGCGTGGACCAGCACTACTTCGTGGCGGCGGTGCTGCCGGCCGAGCCGATCGGCACCTGCACGTTCGTGCGCGGGCCGGTGAAGGGCGCAGGGCTCGCGGCGGTGGCGGTGCCGGTGGAGGGCGGCGCGCGCAAGCTGTCGCTCACCGTGTACGCGGGCCCGAAGGACCTCGACACGCTGCGCGGCTACGGGCGCGGCTTCGAGAGCGCCATCGACTACGGGGCGGTCGCGAAGTTCTTCGCGCTGTTCGCGCGCGGCCTGCTCTACGTGATGCGCTGGCTCGAGGCGATCGTCCGGAACTGGGGCGTCGCCATCATCCTGCTGACGGTGCTCGTCCGCCTGGTGCTGTTCCCGCTCACGTACAAGTCGATGCAGTCGATGAACGAGATGCGGAAGCTGCAGCCGGAGATCGAGAAGCTGAAGGCGAAGTTCGGCGACGACCGCGAGAAGATGAACCTCGCGGTGATGCAGCTCTACCAGAAGCACAAGGTGAACCCGCTCGGCGGGTGCCTGCCGATGCTGCTGCAGATGCCGGTGTGGTTCGCGCTCTACGCGGCGCTGCAGACCTCGGTCGAGCTGTACCGCGAGCCGTTCCTGTGGATGAAGGACCTCACCGCGCACGACCCGTACTTCATCCTCCCCATCGCCATGGGCATCTCGAGCTTCGTGATGCAGAAGCTGTCGCCGCAGCCGGCCGACAACGCCCAGGCGAAGATGATGCTCTACTTCTTCCCTGGGTTCTTCACGGTCATCATGCTGTTCGTCCCGGGCGGGCTGACGCTCTACATCTTCGTCAACAACCTGCTCTCGATCGTGCAGCAGCAGCTCATGATGAAGCACCAGCAGGCGGCGCCCGCGCCGGCCGCCGGGAAGTAGCGGAGGAGCCATGGACGAGAGGCAGCCGAGGGAGGGCGCGCCGCCGCCGCGCGAGGCGCCGGAGAAGGTGGCCGCCGCCCGGTCGTTCCTTGAGGAGCTGTTCCGGCGCATGGGCGGCGAGGTGGCGATCGAGGTGAAGGAGACGCCGGAGGCCATCGGCGTCGCCCTCACGCCCGCCGCGGGCAATGCGCTCGAGCTCTCGTCCGCGCTGGTGGAGGCGGCGCAGGTCCTCGTGAACCGGGTGGCGAACCCGCGGGCGGAGGGTCGCAAGTGGGTGAACCTCGACGTGGGCGGCTTCCGCGAGGAAGGCGACCCGGCGGTCGAGGCCATGGCGGCGCGGCTGGCCGCGGCCGCGGTGCGGATGGGTCAGGTGCTGGCCATCGCGCCCATCAGCCCGCGCGAGCGGCGGCAGATCCACCTCGCGCTGGTCGCGAGCGGAGAGGTCTCGACGCGCAGCGAGGGCGAGGGGATCTTCCGCCAGCTGCTCGTCATCCCCGCGAAGCGCGGGGCGCAGGGGTAGCCCTTGGCGAAGGAGAAGACCCGAGAGGAGAAGCTCTTCTCCGCGGCGGTGCTGCGGCGCTCCTTCGCGCTGCAGGACGAGCAGTACCGGGACGGCTTCAAGTTCGTCTACGAGGGCGTCCTGCGCGATCTCGGGCTCGAGGACGCCGACGTCGAGGCGTTCCTCGGCGAGCACCTCGCCGAGGTGGACGCGGCCATCGGCCGGCGGGGCCGGAAGGCCTAGCCGCCGCCATGGATTCGGCCTTCCACGAGGCGCTGGCGAGCGGGATCGAGGCGCTCGGGCTGCCAGTGGACGAAGCGGCGCGGGCGCTCCTCGAGCGCTACGCGGATCGCCTCCTCGCCTGGAACCGGAAGGTCAACCTCACCGCCATCACCGCGCCGGCGGAGCTCGCCGAGAAGCACCTGGTGGACAGCCTGGTGCTCCTCCCGTTCCTGACCGGTGCCGGGACGCTGCTCGACGTGGGGAGCGGGGCCGGGCTGCCGGGCATCCCGCTCGCGTGCGCGCGCCGCGATCTGTCGGTCACCTGCTGCGACGGCGTGGCGAAGAAGATCGCGTTCGTGAAGGCCGTGTCCGCGGAGCTCGACCTGCCGGTCCGCGGGGTCGCGGTGCGTGCGGAGGGCGAGCCGGAGCGCGAGGGGTTGCCGCGCGCGGACGCGGTGGTGTCGCGGGCGCTCGCCGAGCCCGACCGCTGGGTGCCGGTCGGCGCGCGGTACCTGGCGGAGGGCGGCACGCTGTTCGCGATGCTCGGCCGCGAGGTGGATCGCGCCGGGCTCGAGGCCGCCGGCGCGGCCGAGGGGCTGACGCTCGTCGGCCTGGACGTGTACGAGCTGCCCGTCTCGCACGCCGCCCGGGCGGTCGCCCGCTGGCAGCAGCGCTAGCGGGGCCGAGCAGCGGCGTTCGCCGGACTTCCCCGGCAGGACTCGATGTTCCACGTGGAACGGCGGCGACGCCGGGCCCCGGTGTGTTCCACGTGGAACAGCGCCCCGCCGGATGCCCCCCCGGCGCGAACGTTCCACGTGGAACGCCCCGGTGTCAGAGGGCTGGGGCATGGTCCCTCGGCACCGTCCCGAACCGGGACACCGGAACCGCAACCGAGGGAACTCTTCTTGGACGAGACGTCGGCTGGGGGCATCGCCCCCCTGGAAGCAGGACGAATGGGCCGCATCCTCACCATCGCGAATCAGAAGGGCGGGGTCGGCAAGACCACCACCGCCGTCAACCTGGCCGCGTCGCTCGCGGCCGCGGAGCACCGGACGCTGCTCGTGGACGTGGACCCGCAGGGGAACGCCGGCAGCGCGCTCGGCATCCGCCGCGACGAGTCGGAGAAGTCCATCTACGAGGTGCTGCTCGACGACCAGCCGCTGTCGGAGGCGGTCCGCAAGACCGAGCTCAAGTTCCTCGACCTCGTCCCTGCCTCGCGTCACCTGGTCGGCGCCGAGCTGGAGCTGGCGGAGCTGGACGCGCGCGAGTCGCGCCTGAAGCGCGCCGTGGACACGCTCGCGCCGAGCTACGAGTACGTGGTCATCGACTGCCCGCCGTCGCTCGGTCTGCTCACGCTGAACGGCCTGGTGGCCGCACAGGGCGTCATCATCCCGCTCCAGTGCGAGTACTACGCGCTCGAGGGGCTCGCCGACGTGCTGAAGACGATCGAGCTCGTGCGCGCCGCCGCGAACCCGGGCCTGACCGTGGACGGGATCGTCCTCACCATGTTCTCGCCCAACAACCTCGCGAACCAGGTCGCGGACGAGATCCGGAAGACCTTCGCGAGCCAGGTGTTCCAGACCGTGATCCCGCGGAACGTGCGGCTCTCCGAGGCGCCCAGCCACGGGAAGCCCATCCTGCTCTACGACGTCACGTCGAAGGGGTGTCAGAGCTACCTCGAGCTCGCGCGCGAGGTCGCTGCCCGCTTCGGCGCGGAGGGAGGTCTCGCGTGAGCATCGCCGAGAAGCGCCGCCCCGCCCTCGGGCGCGGCATGGCCGCCCTGCTGTCCAACGCCCCGCCCCCGCCCAGCGCGGCGGCGGCGCCCGCGCCCGCCATCCCGGGCCGGACGCTCCTCACGCTCCCGGTCGAGGCCATCGAGCGAAACCCGGAGCAGCCTCGCAAGCGGTTCGAGGACGCGAAGCTCGAGGAGCTGGCGGCCTCCATCCGCCAGCACGGGATCGTCGAGCCGATCCTGGTGCGCAAGGACGGCGGACGGTACCGGATCCTGGCCGGCGAGCGCCGCTGGCGCGCCGCCCAGCGCGCCGGGCTGAAGGAGGTCCCGGCGGTCCTCCGCGAGGCGACCGATCGCGAGGCGTTCGAGCTCGCGCTCGTCGAGAACCTGCAGCGCGCCGACCTGAACGCGATCGAGGAGGCGGAGGCCTACGAGGTCCTGCAGGCGGACCACGGGCTCACGCAGGAAGCCATCGCGACCCGCGTCGGCAAGGAGCGCTCCACCGTCGCGAACGCGCTCCGGCTGCTGAAGCTGCCGGAGGACGTGCGCGAGTCGGTCCGGGGTGGCCAGCTCGACATGGGCCACGCCCGCGCCCTGCTCGGCCTCGAGGACGGCGAGGCGATCCGGAAGATCGCGCAGCGGGCCATCCGCGAGGGGCTGTCGGTGCGCGCCACCGAGGCGCTCGTACGGAGCCTCTCCAAGAAGCCGCCGAAGGCGGGGCCCAGCGATGCGCCCGCCGACAGCCCGGCGATCCGCGACCTTGCGCACCGGCTGCAGCGCCGGCTGGGCGCGCGGTGCCGCGTCGTCCCCAAGTCTGCGGTCGCCGGGAAGCTCGAGGTTGAATACACCTCCCTCGACGAACTCGACGGAATACTGGCAAAGATCGGAGCGTAACAGTAGGGTTCGACGTCCCCGGTTCAAGGGACGTCGAGCCTGGGCCGGCGACGGCCGATCCAGTACCACTGTGAGGAAGGATGTCCTTCTGGAGCAAGCTGAGGGAGGACGCGCCGTCTGACGGTGCGTCCGGCCCGGCTGAAGACACGCCCACGAAGCCATCGAGGAACGAGGAGCCGCATTCCATGGCCATGCTGAAGCGCGAAGAACTCACCTCCATCCCGGCCGCGTCCGGCGATCTCAACGCCCTGCTGGGCCGCGGCTCGGAGTTCGAAGGGAAGCTCACCTTCGAAGGCACCGTCCGCATCGACGGCAAGTTCACCGGCACCATCGTCACCAACGACGTGCTGGTGGTTGGCGAGGGCGCCAAGGTGTCCGCCGAGATCACCTGTGGCACGGTGATCGTCCACGGCGAGATCAACGGCAACGTCCGCGCGAAGAACGCGGTCGAGCTGCACCATCCCGCCAAGATGCGGGGCAACATCGAGGCCCCGTCGCTCATGGTCGAGAAGGGCGTCATCTTCGAGGGTCAGTCGAAGATGGAGGCGCTCGACAAGACCGCGTCGAAGCCCGCCCCGGCCCCGGCCGTCGCCGCCGTCAAGCCGTAACGCGACGCGTCACGTCGTGGGCAAAAAGGAAAGCGGGCTCCGGAGACGGGGCCCGCTTTTCGTTTGCCGAGGGCGGTGTGCGATCCCGCGCATCGCGGGGCGCAGGCCCGTCCGCGCGGCGAAGCCGCGCCCGCGGAGGCGGGCGCGCGAGGTCACGGGCCCCGCGCAGCAGGAGTGGGGCCCCGACGGCTCGCCGGCGGGGCGAGGGCGCAGCCCTCGCGGAGAACCCCCAGCCCCGTGAGATCGCTCAGGTGATCTTCACCTGGATCGCGCGCGGCTTCGCCTCGGCGCGCTTCGGCAGCGTCACCGCCAGCACCCCGTTCCTCGCCTCGGCGCGGATGTGCTCCGCGTCCACGGTGCTCGGGAGCGTGAAGGAGCGGGTGAAGGTGCCGTAGCCGAGCTCGACGCGGTGGTAGTTCTCGCGCTTCTCCTCGTGCTCGAGCTTCCGCTCGCCCCGCAGCGTCAGCACGCCGTTCTCGAAGCGGACCTCGACGTCCTTCGGATCCACCCCAGCCAGCTCGAAGCGGAGCGCCACTGCCTCCTCGTCCTCGTAGATGTCGCACGCGGGCGTCCAGCCCACCGACTCGCCGGCGCGGAACAGGCGGTCATCACCGAACATGCGGCCCATCTCGTCCTGCAGCCTCGCCAGGTCTCGGAAGGGCTCGAATCTGGTCAGCATCGCCATGATTTTTGACCTCCTTTTCAGGCGCGGGGAACGTAAGTCGACGGGTGCGGGTGTCAATCGAGGCCCGAACCCCGCGAAAGTCCACGGGGTAAAGCCGGGACGTACTTGACCGGGGCGCCTGCGACATGCTACGCAGCGCGTCCTCTTATGCTCATGGGTTCCATCGCCCGCCGGTACGCCCGGGCGCTCTTCAGCCTCGCCGTCGAGCAGGGTCGCGTCGAGCCCTGGAACGACGCGCTCCAGGTGCTGAAGAACGCCGTCGAAGGCTCCCCCGATCTGCGCGACGTCCTGTCCAACCCGGTCTACTCGAAGGAGCAGCGCCGGGCCATCGTGGAGAAGCTGGCCTCTGCGCTGAAGCTCGAGCGCGAGCCGGCCAACCTCCTCTTCCTGCTCGGCGACCGGAACCGCCTCGCCTACCTGGCGGCGGTGGTGGACACCTTCCGCTCGCTCGCCGATCAGCACCTCGGCCGCCTCCGCGCCCGGGTCACCTCGGCGGTGCCCCTCGACGCCTCGGCCGCCCAGGCCATCGCCGACCGGCTCTCGAAGGCCACGAACGCGAAGGTCCTGCTCGACCGCGCGGTGGACCCGTCGCTCCTCGGCGGCGTGATCGCCCAGGTCGGCAGCCTGGTCTACGACGGATCCGTGCGGACCCAGCTCGAGGACCTCCGCAAGACCTTGAAGCAGTAACGAACTCGCTCCCCACACAGCATCGCCCCGGAGAACCGATCCGATGGAAATCCGCGCCGACGAGATCAGCCGCATCATCCGCGAGCAGATCAAGGATTACGGGAAGAAGGTCGAGGTCGCCGAGACCGGCTCGATCCTGAGCCAGGCGGACGGCGTCGCCCGCATCTACGGCCTTGCCGGCGCCGCCGCCGGCGAGCTCCTCGAGTTCCCGGGCGGGATCCGCGGCCTGGTCCTCAACCTCGAGGAGGACAACGTCGGTGCCGCCATCATGGGGCCGTACGAGCACATCCGCGAGGGCGACCCGGTCAAGCGGACCGGCCTCATCGCCGAGGTGCCGGTGGGCGAGGAGCTGCTCGGGCGCGTGGTGGACGGCCTCGGCAACCCGATCGACGGGCGCGGGCCGCTGAACGCGAAGCACCACCGCAAGATCGAGATCAAGGCCCCCGGCATCGTGAAGCGCAAGTCGGTGCACGAGCCGATGCAGACCGGCCTGAAGGCGATCGACGCGCTCGTGCCCATCGGCCGCGGCCAGCGCGAGCTCATCCTGGGGGATCGCCAGACCGGCAAGACCGCCGTGGCGATCGACACCATCCTCAACAACAAGGGCAACAACCTCTATTGCTTCTACGTCGCCATCGGCCAGAAGCAGTCCACCGTCGCGCGCGTGGTCGACACGCTCAAGAAGTACGGCGCGATGGAGTACACGACGGTCATCTCCGCCAGCGCCTCCGACCCCGCCCCGATGCAGTACCTCGCGCCGTACACCGGCGTGACCATGGCGGAGTACTTCCGCGACTCCGGCCGCCACGCGCTCATCATCTACGACGACCTGTCGAAGCAGGCCGTCGCGTACCGTCAGCTCTCGCTGCTCCTCCGCCGCCCGCCGGGCCGCGAGGCGTATCCGGGCGACGTGTTCTACCTCCACAGCCGTCTGCTCGAGCGCGCCGCCAAGCTCTCCGACAAGGAGGGCGCCGGCTCGCTGACCGCGCTCCCCATCATCGAGACGCAGGCCGGCGACGTGTCGGCGTACATCCCGACGAACGTCATCTCCATCACCGACGGCCAGATCTTCCTCGAGTCGAACCTGTTCTACCAGGGCGTCCGGCCGGCGATTAACGTCGGCATCTCGGTGTCCCGCGTCGGCGGCTCCGCGCAGATCAAGGCCATGAAGCAGGTGGCCGGCTCGCTGAAGCTCGACCTCGCCCAGTACCGCGAGCTGGCCGCGTTCGCGCAGTTCGGCTCCGACCTCGACAAGGCCACCCAGGAGACGCTGGCCCGCGGCGAGCGCCTGGTCGAGCTGCTGAAGCAGGGCCAGTACGCGCCGCTCTCGGTCGAGAAGCAGGTCATCCAGATCTACGCCGGCACGCAGAAGGACACCGACGGCCAGAACTGGATCCGCGCGGTCCCGACCGAGCAGGTGGTCCGCTACATGCGCGAGCTCATCGAGTTCCTCGACGCGCGCCACCCCGGCATCGCCAAGGCGATCGCCGAGAAGAAGGCGCTCGACGACGGCATCCGCAAGGACCTCGACGCCGCGCTCCGGGAGTTCGCCGGCATCTTCAAGATCGAGGGCTAGCCGCCCGAGGAGACGAGGCTCCCGTGCCTTCCCTTCGCGACATCCGCAACCGCATCGGCTCGGTCCGCTCGACGCGGCAGATCACCAAGGCCATGAAGATGGTGTCCGCGGCGAAGCTGCGCCGCGCCCAGGACGCCGTCCTCAAGACCCGCCCGTACGCGGTCCTGCTGGACCAGACCCTCTCCCGGCTGGCGGCCCGCGCCGCCGCCGAGGAGCAGGTGGCGCACCCGCTGCTCGCCCCGCGCGCCCAGCGCACCGCAGAGGTGGTGGTCGTCACCAGCGACCGCGGCCTGGCCGGCGGCTTCAACTCCAACATCTGCCGCTTCGTCCAGCGCTTCCTCACCGAGAACGCCGACCGCTTCGAGCGGATCGCGCTCTCCACCGTGGGGAAGAAGGGCCGCGAGTACTTCAAGGCCCGCCGGCTCGACATCCGCAAGGACTACACCGGCGTCCACGCGAACCTCGCCTACGAGAAGGCCGAGGCGCTCGCGCGCGAGGCCACCGAGCGCTACCTCGCCGGCGAGGTGGACGCGGTGTTCCTCGCCTACAACGAGTTCAAGAGCGCCATCTCCCAGA
Organism: Anaeromyxobacter dehalogenans 2CP-1; assembly: GCF_000022145.1. Classification (NCBI taxonomy): domain Bacteria; kingdom Pseudomonadati; phylum Myxococcota; class Myxococcia; order Myxococcales; family Anaeromyxobacteraceae; genus Anaeromyxobacter; species Anaeromyxobacter dehalogenans. Next base: position 5,019,428 of record NC_011891.1, on the reverse strand, counting down.
AGCAGGTGGTGGTGCAGCTGCTCCCCATCGACACCTCGGCCGCCGGCGCGGACGCGACCGGCATCGACTTCAAGTACGAGCCCTCCCGCGAGGCGCTGCTCGCCGAGCTCCTGCCCCGCCACGTGGCGATGCAGGTGTGGCGCGCGCTGCTCGAGTCCGCCGCGTCGGAGCACGGCGCGCGGATGAGCGCGATGGAGTCGGCGACCAAGAACGCCGAGGAGATGATCGCGTCGCTCAGCCTCCAGTACAACCGGGCGCGCCAGGCCTACGTGACGAAGGAGCTCATGGAGATCGTGGGCGGCGCCGAGGCGCTCAAGTAACGGTCCCCGAAAGGAAGACATGGCCACCGCTACGAACGTTGAGAACGGCAGGATCACGCAGGTCATCGGCCCGGTGGTGGACGTCGAGTTCCCGCCCGGCGCGCTGCCCGACATCTACACCGCGCTCAAGGTGACGAACCCGGGCGTGGACGACCGCCAGGACAACCTCGTCATCGAGGTCTCGCAGCACCTCGGCGAGAACACCGCGCGCTGCATCGCGATGGACTCCACCGACGGCCTGGTGCGCGGCATGCCGGTGAAGAACACCGGCGCCCCCATCGCCGTGCCGGTGGGCAAGGAGGTGCTGGGCCGCATCCTGAACGTGGTGGGCGAGCCGGTGGACGAGCGCGGCCCGGTGGCCGCGACCCGGACGCTGCCCATCCACCGCGCGGCCCCGCTGCTCACCGACCTCAACGTGAAGGTCGAGGCGTTCGAGACCGGCATCAAGGTCATCGACCTGCTCGCCCCGTACCTCCGCGGCGGCAAGATCGGCCTGTTCGGCGGCGCGGGCGTGGGCAAGACCGTGCTGCTGATGGAGCTCGTGAACAACGTCGCGAAGAAGCGCGGCGGCTTCTCGGTGTTCGGCGGCGTGGGGGAGCGGACCCGCGAGGGCAACGACCTCTACCACGAGATGATCGAGGCGGGCGTCATCAACAAGGACGACCTGTCGAAGAGCCAGTGCGTGCTGGTGTACGGGCAGATGAACGAGCCGCCCGGCGCCCGCGCCCGCGTCGCCCTCTCGGCGCTCACCGTGGCGGAGTACTTCCGCGACGTCGAGAACCGCGACATGCTGCTCTTCATCGACAACATCTTCCGGTTCACTCAGGCCGGCTCCGAGGTGTCCGCGCTCCTCGGCCGCATCCCGTCGGCCGTGGGTTACCAGCCCACGCTCTCCACCGAGATGGGCGAGCTGCAGGAGCGCATCACCTCCACGCAGAAGGGCGCCATCACCTCGGTGCAGGCCATCTACGTGCCCGCCGACGACCTCACCGACCCGGCGCCGGCGACCGCGTTCGCGCACCTCGACGCCACCACGGTGCTGAACCGCAAGCTCACCGAGATCGGCATCTACCCCGCGGTGGACCCGCTCGACTCCACCTCGCGAATCCTCGATCCGAACGTGGTCGGCCAGGAGCACTACGCCGTGGCCCGCGCGGTCCAGGAGACCCTGCAGCGCTACAAGGACCTGCAGGACATCATCGCCATCCTCGGCATGGACGAGCTCTCCGAGGACGACAAGCTCACCGTGGCGCGCGCCCGCAAGATCCAGCGCTTCCTCTCCCAGCCCTTCACCGTCGCCCAGCAGTTCACCGGCAACCCGGGCAAGTACGTCGAGCTCCCCGACACGATCCGCGGCTTCAAGGAGATCGTCGACGGCAAGCACGACGACCTGCCGGAGCAGGCGTTCTACATGGTCGGCGGGATCGAGGAGGCGGTGGAGAAGGCCAAGAAGCTCACCGCGGGGTAACCGATGGCGCTCACGCTCGACATCGTCACCCCGGAGAAGCGGGTCCTCTCGGTCCAGGTGGACGAGGTCCGCGCGCCCGGCGTGCAGGGCGGGTTCGGCGTCCGGCTGAACCACGAGCCCTTCATGACCGCGCTCGAGCCCGGCCGGCTCACCTACGTCGAGGGCGGGCGGGAGCACCACTACGCCGTCGGCGGCGGGTTCCTGCAGGTCGCCGACAACCGCGTCATCGTGCTCGCCGACACCGCCGAGGCGGCCGGCGAGATCGACGTGGACCGCGCCCGCAAGGCCTTCGAGGACGCGCAGAACCGGCTGCTCCAGCTCACCGAGCAGGACGAGAGCCACTCGGCCGAGTCCGCGCGCGTGCGCCGCGCCGCGGCCCGGCTCACGGTCGCGGGCCGCTAGGCGACGCGAACAGGCTTCCCACGGCGGGGAAGGCGCTCCGGCGCCTTCCCCGTCGCCGTTTCAGGGCCGCTTCCGGCGCGCGCCGCCCCGCCCGAGCCGCACGGTACGTGAATCCGCCGCCTCGCGGCCGCGGCGCCGCGCCCGCCCCGCCGCAGCGCGGCAAACGCATTGAATCTCCAAGGGGAATCGGATAAAAGCACCCCTTCCAGCGGAGCGGCCCCACGCGCTCCGCCGCCGCCTGGCCGCGAGCCCGCCGATGCCCGAAGACACCCTGCCCCCGACCCCTCCCGACGCGCCCGCGCCTCCCCCGCCTCCGGCGCCGCCGCCCGGGGGCCCGCAGGTCAACATCGAGCAGGAGATGCGCAAGTCGTATCTCGACTACTCGATGTCGGTGATCATCGGCCGCGCGCTGCCCGACGTGCGCGACGGCCTGAAGCCGGTGCACCGCCGCGTGCTCTACGCGATGCACACCGAGGGGCTGCACCACAACAAGCGCTACTCCAAGTGCGCCGGCGTCGTGGGCGAGGTGCTGAAGAAGTACCACCCGCACGGCGACGCCTCGGTCTACGACGCGCTGGTGCGCCTCGCGCAGGACTGGAACCTGCGCTACCCGCTCATCGACGGCCAGGGCAACTTCGGCTCGGTGGACGGCGATCCCGCCGCGGCCTACCGCTACACCGAGTGCCGCCTGGAGCGGCTCTCCGACCACCTGCTCGCCGACATCGACAAGGAGACGGTCGACTGGGGGCCGAACTTCGACGAGTCGATCCTCGAGCCGCGCGTCCTCCCCACCCGCTTCCCCAACCTGCTGGTGAACGGGTCGGCCGGCATCGCGGTGGGCATGGCCACCAACATCCCGCCCCACAACATGGGCGAGGTGATCGACGCGGCCGTCCACCTCATCGAGAACCCGAAGGCCACCGTCCTCGACCTGATGCGCTTCATCCCGGGGCCGGACTTCCCCACCGCCGGGTTCATCCACGGCCGGGACGGCATCCGCGCCGCCTACGAGAAGGGCCGCGGCACGATCCAGGTGCGCGCGCGCACGGTGGTCGAGATCCACCCGAAGACCGAGCGCGAGACCATCGTCGTCACCGAGATCCCGTACCAGGTGAACAAGGCGAAGCTGGTCGAGCACATCGCCGAGCTGGTGCGCGAGAAGCGGATCGAGGGCATCAGCGACCTGCGCGACGAGTCCTCGCGCGAGGGCATGCGCATCGTCATCGAGCTGAAGCGCGACGCGATGGCGCAGGTGGTGCTGAACAACCTGTACGCGCACACGCAGATGCAGATGGGCTTCGGCGTGATCATGCTCGCCATCGACGGCGGGCAGCCGCGCATCCTGACGCTGAAGGAGATGCTGGAGCGCTTCGTGGCGCACCGCCGTGACGTGGTCACGCGGCGGACCCGCTACGAGCTGCGCAAGGCGCGCGAGCGCGAGCACATCCTGCTCGGCTACCAGATCGCGCTCGACCACATCGACGAGATCATCGAGCTCATCAAGAAGGCGAAGGACCGCGACGCCGCCCGCGACGAGATGATGGCGCGGTTCGCGCTGTCCGAGCTCCAGGCGAAGGCCATCCTGGAGATGCAGCTCCAGCGCCTCACCGGCCTGGAGCGCCAGAAGATCCTGGACGAGCTGGCCGAGGTGCAGAAGCTCATCACGCGCCTGAAGGAGATCCTCGCGTCCGAGAAGGTGCTGATGGACGTCATCGTCGGGGAGCTGAAGGAGGTGAAGCAGCTCTTCGCCGACGAGCGCCGCACCGAGATCCAGGGCGAGGCCTCCGACCTCTCCACCGAGGACCTCATCGCCGAGGAGGAGATGGTCGTGACCGTCTCGCACCTCGGCTACGTGAAGCGGAACCCGGTGTCGCTGTACCGCGCGCAGAAGCGCGGCGGGCGCGGCAAGACCGGCGCCGCCACCCGCGACGAGGACTTCCTCGAGAGCCTGTTCGTCGCCTCGACGCACAGCTACCTGCTCGTCTTCTCCGACAAGGGGAAGGTGTACTGGCTGAAGGTCCACGAGATCCCGCCCGCCGGCCGGACGGCCAAGGGCAAGCCCATCGTGAACCTGGTGCAGCTCGCGCCCGGCGAGAAGGTCGCGGCGATCCTGCCGGTGCGGCGGCTGCCCGAGCCGCCCGGCGCCGCCGACGAGGCGGCCGAGGGCGAGGGCGCCGAGGTCGAGAAGGCGGAGGAGGCGACGCCGCCCGGCACGCCCGCGTTCGTGTTCATGGTCACGCGCAAGGGGCTCATCAAGAAGACCCGCCTCGAGCAGTTCGCGCGCCCGCGCGCGGCCGGGATCATCGCGCTCGGCATCGAGGAGGGCGACGAGCTCATCGCGGCGCGCCTCACCGACGACCGCAGCCACATCCTGCTCTCCACCGCGCGCGGCATGGCCATCCGCTTCGAGGAGTCCGACGTCCGGCCCATGGGCCGCACCGCCTACGGCGTGAAGGGCATCACGCTCGAGGCCGGCGACGAGGTGGTCGCCGGCGCGGCCATCCCGGCGGCCGCAGAGGGCGAGCAGGCGCACACCGTCCTCACCGTCACCGCGAACGGCTACGGCAAGCGCACCGAGCTTGCCGAGTACCGGGTGCAGACCCGCGGCGGGAAGGGGCTCATCACCATCAAGACCACCGAGCGGAACGGCCCGGTGGTCGCGGCGGCCCCGGTCGGCGACGCCGAGGAGGTGATGCTCATCACGAACGGCGGCATGCTCATCCGCATGCCGGCGCGCGGCATCAGCGTCATCGGCCGGAACACGCAGGGCGTCCGGCTCATCACGCTCGAGTCGAAGGAGGAGCAGGTGGTGGGCGTGGCCCGCGTGGCCGAGACCACCCCCGAGGCCGAGGAGGCGGGCGTGCGCGAGGAGCCGGAGGGCGCCGCGCCGGTCGAGACCGCGCCGGAGGACGGCGGCGACGCCGGCGACCCCTCGGGCGAGGGCGGCGAGGGCGGGGAAGGGCCGGAGGAGCAGGGGTGAGCTCCGCCCGGTCCCGCTGGGCCGCCGGCGCGCTCGCCGCGGCGCTGCTCCTCGGCTGCGGCTCCGCCGAGCGCAAGCTCGAGGCGGCCACCGCGCGCCGCCACGCCGGCGATCCGCGCGGCGCGCTCGCCGGCTACCAGCAGCTCCTCGCCGACCTGGGCGAGGGGCAGCTCGGGAACGCCGACGCCGAGGTGCGCTGGAAGGCGCTCAAGTTCGCGGGCGACGTCTCGTACCTCGAGCTGGGCGACTACCCGAGCGCCCTCGCCTACTACCGCCGCATCATCTCGCTCCACCCGGGCGGCCCGGAGGCGCACGAGGCGCGCGGCCGGCTCGGCGACATCTTCCGCGACCGCTACGGCGACCACCTCGCCGCCATCACCCAGTACGCCGACGTGGCCGGCTCCGACTCGCCGGACGCGCCGCGGTACCAGCTCGAGGTGGCGCACGAGTACCTGGCGCTGAAGCGCTGGGAGCAGGCGCGCACCGAGGCGCGCATCCTGCGCGAGAAGTGGCCCACCCACGAGCTGGCCGACGAGGCGCAGCTGCTCACCGGGCAGTCCTGGGCGCTGGAGCGGCGGGACGAGGAGGCGCTGGGCGCGTTCCAGGCGCTGGTGGACCGGCGCTCGCGCCCGGACGTGAAGGCGCGCGCGCTCGAGGCGCAGGCGCAGATCCACGCGCAGTCCGGCGACCTCGACCGCGCGCTCGAGCTGTACGCGCTCGCGCTGCCGGGGCACCCGAACCCGGACGCGATCCGGACCAACATCGAGGCGGTGCGCGAGCGGCGCGCGCGGGCGGGAACGGCCCGGCCCGGCGACCGCGCCGCGGCGTTCGACAAGGGGTCGGCGAAGTCCGCCCCGCGGGAGGGACCATGAAGACCGAGCTGTCGCAGAAGCTGTTCGAGAAGGCGAACGACCTGTTCCCGGGGGGCGTGAACAGCCCGGTGCGCGCGTTCAAGGGCGTGGGCGGCACGCCGCGCTTCATCTCGCGCGCGAAGGGCTCGCACATCTTCGACGTCGACGGGAACGACTACGTCGACTACGTGCTGTCCTGGGGCCCGATGATCGTCGGGCACTGCCACCCCGAGGTGATGCGCGAGGTGCAGGACGCGATGAAGGAGGGCTCCTCCTTCGGCGCGCCGTCGCCGCGCGAGATCCTGCTCGCCGAGCTGGTGCGCGAGCGGATGCCGTGGGTGGAGAAGATGCGCTTCGTGTCCTCCGGCACCGAGGCCACCACCTCGGCCATCCGGGTGGCGCGCGGCTTCACCGGGCGCGACGACATCGTGAAGTTCGACGGCTGCTACCACGGCGCGGGCGATCCGCTGCTGGTGAAGGCCGGCTCGGGCGTCGAGACGCTCGGCCTCCCCGACTCGCCCGGCGTGCCGGCGGACGTGGCCCGTCACACGCTGACGGCGCCGTACAACGACCTCCCCGCGCTCGAGAAGGTGTTCGAGGCGAAGGGTGCGTCCATCGCCGCGGTGATCCTCGAGCCGGTGGTCGGGAACATGGGCGTGCTCGTCCCCCGCCCCGGCTTCCTCCAGGGCGTCCACGACCTCTGCAGGAAGCACGGCGCGCTCTACATCGTGGACGAGGTGATGACCGGCTTCCGCCTCTCCTCCGGCGGCGCCTGCGGGCTGTACGGCCTGCGGCCCGACCTCGTCACCTTCGGCAAGGTGATCGGCGCCGGCCTGCCGGTGGGCGCGTTCGGCGGCCGTCGCGACGTGATGGACCGGGTGGCGCCCGCCGGGCCCATCTACCAGGCGGGCACGCTCTCCGGGAACCCGATGGCCATGGCCGCCGGGCACGCCGCGCTGAAGCTCATGACCGAGGCGGCCTACCGGAAGCTGGAGGCGCTCTCCGCCGCGCTCGCCGAGGGCCTCCAGGCCGCGGCCGCCGAGGCGAACGTGCCCGTGCAGGTGAACCGGGTGGGCTCGATGCTGACCGTCTTCTTCTCGGACAGGCCGGTGTTCGATGCCGCGAGCGCGCGCGCCTGCAACACCCGCCGGTTCGGCGCGTTCTTCCACGCCATGCTCGAGCACGGCGCCTACCTGCCGCCCTCGCAGTTCGAGGCGGCGTTCCTCTCGACCGCCCACACCGACGACGACGTGGCGCGCACCGTGGCCGCGGCGCGCCTGGCCTTCGCCGAGGCGGCGAAGGTGGCCTGACGTTGGGGGAGCTCGACCCGCTCCTCTCCGATCGCTTCGCGGCGTTCGAGGGGATCGCCTACCTCGACGCCGCGAACCAGGGCCCGCTCCCGCTCTCCGCCTCGCGCGCCGGGCGCGAGGCGCTCAAGCTGAAGGAGCAGCCCTGGCGCATCGGCCCGCGCACCTACGTGAGCGCGGTGGACGAGGTCCGCGCGCTCGCGGCCCGCCTGCTCGGCGCCCGCGAGGAGGCCGTCGCCATCGCGACCGGCGCCGGGCAGATCGTGAACGCGGTGGCGCGCGGGCTCGAGCTCGCCGAGGGCGACGAGCTCCTCGTGGCCCGCCACGAGTACCCTTCGAACGACTTCCCCTGGCGCTGGCTCGCCCGGCGCGGCGTGCGGGTGCGGGTGGTCGAGCCGGACCACGCGAGCGGCGCGGTCTCGGCCGCGCGGCTCGCCGCCGAGATCGGTCCGCGGACGCGGGTGGTGGCGTTCGCCCACGTCTCGTACCTGCACGGCGGCCGCATCGATCCCGGACCGGTGGTGGAGGCGGCGCGCAGGGCCGGCGCGCTCACGGTGGTGGATGGCAGCCAGGCGGCGGGCGCCCTGCCGTTCGACTTCGGCGGCTCGGGCGTGGACGTCTACGCGGCCGCCGCCTACAAGTTCCTGCTCGGACCCTACGGCACCGCGCTCGGCCTGTTCTCCTCCGCCGCGCTGGATCGGCTGGCGGTGGGCGACCTCAACTGGTGGGCGGTGAAGGGCTCGGAGGACTTCGAGCACCTGCCCACCGCGCCGGAGCTGAAGCCCGGCGCCCGGCGCTACGACGCCCACCAGACCGCGAGCTTCAACAACCTGCTTCCGCTGGCCGAGTCGCTGCGCCTCGTGCTCGAGGCCGGGCCGGCCCGGATCCAGGCCCACGCCCGGGCGCTCGGCGATCGGCTGCTCGCGGCCCTGCCCCCGGGGTGGGAGGCGGCGAGCCCGCTCGCGCCCGAGGCGCGCAGCCACCTCGTGTGCCTGCGGGCCATGGCCGGCGCGGCCGCCACCGAGGCCGGCCAGGACGCGCTCCGCGCGGCGCGGGTCTGGACCTCGCTCAGGGGCGGCAGGATCCGCGTCGCGCCGCACCTTTACAGCACCCCCGACGACGTGGACCGCCTGGCGGCGGCCCTCCCGCCGGCGATGTGACGCGGGATGGCTCCGGGCGGGGGTCGCGGCCATTGACGCCGCCGGTCCCGCCTGCTATACGGGCGTGCCCTTCGGCTCGCCGAAACGTCGGTAACCTCCGGTGATTCCGGGGACGAGGGGCGGAGGCGCGCAGTGCCGGGACCGAGCGATCGAGAGCGCCGGGATCCGGAGACGAAGGGGCTCTCGAACCTTGCGGAGGGCTATCGCAAGGCGGCGCCGTACATGGGCGCCTCCACCACGCTGGTCGCCTCCATCGGGCTGTTCGCCTGGGCCGGCCACTGGCTGGACGGGAAGCTGGGGAACGAGACGCCGTGGTTCCTGCTCCTCGGCTCGCTGCTCGGGATGGTGGGCGGGTTCGTCAGCTTCTTCAGGACCGTACTCGGATCGGGGAAGAAGGACCGTTGAGTTGAAGCACCCGCTCGTCACCGCCGCCTTCGCCGCCGCGTTCGTCGCGCTCGCGCTCGCCTCCGGGGCGTACCGCCGTGGCGCGCTGGTGGGCGCCTCGATCTCCGGCCTGACCGCGCTCGCGTCCATCGTCGCGATGGCGCGGTTCGCGCGCGGGTCGAAGCCGGTGCAGCGGGCGCTCGCGGTGATGGCCTCCGCGTTCCTCGTCCGCATCCTCCTCGTCGCGCTCGGGACGGTCGCCATCGCGCGCGCGGGCGAGAGCATCTACGCCTTCGTCGTCGCCTTCTTCGTGCCCTACTTCGTCTTCAGCGCCATCGAAGGCGCCTTCGTCCACTCGCTCAACCGAGGAACGGGAACGACCGCATGACCGCCGCCACGCTCGTCACGCTCGCCCTCAGCCTCTCGCTCGCCCAGCACGACGCCGCGCCCGCGCCGGCCGCCGCCCCGGTCGAGCAGCACGGCGCGCCGGCCCCCGAGGCCGCCGCCCCCGACGCCCACGCCGCCCCGGCGGGCGAGCACGGCGCCGCCGTCGAGGCGCATGCCGCCGCCGCCGGCGAGCACGGCGACGCCGCCGGTCACGAGGGTGGCCACGACGAGAGCCTGGGCGCGGTGATGATGCACCATGTCACCGACGGCTACGTGATCGAGCACCCCGGCTTCTGCCACGGCGCCCTCGCCTGGAACTGCGAGTGGGATCTCCGCGAGACGTTCGGCGACGCGCTCAGGTTCGGCGCGCTCGACATGACGCCCACCAAGCACGTCATGATGATGTGGTTCGCCTCGGCGCTGCTGCTCGTGGTGGTGCTCGCCGCGGTCCGCAAGAAGAGCCTGGTGCCGCGCGGCCTCTACAACTTCATCGAGGTGCTGGTCGCGTTCGTCCGGAACGAGATCGCCGTGAAGAACATCGGCGAGCGGGACGCGGACCGCTTCGTCCCGTACCTCGTCACCGCCTTCTTCTTCATCCTGTTCCTGAACCTGTTCGGCCTCATCCCGTTCTCGGCCACCGCCACCGCGAACCTCTCGGTCACGGTCGCGCTCGCGCTCTTCACGTTCCTCATCACGCAGTACGCCGCCATCCGCGCCATGGGCGTGGGCGGCTACCTCGCCCACCTCACCGGCGGCGTGCCGAAGTCGCTCGCGCCGCTGTGGATCATCATGATCCCGGTCGAGTTCCTGGGCCTGTTCACGAAGCCCTTCGCCCTCACCGTCCGTCTCTTCGCCAACATGGTGGCGGGCCACTTCGTGATCCTGGCGCTGCTCGGCCTCATCTTCGCGCTGGGCACGCCCTGGGTGGCGTTCGGCTCGGTGCCGATGGCCCTCGGCATCTTCCTGCTCGAGCTCTTCGTGGCGTTCGTGCAGGCCTACATCTTCACCATGCTCTCCTCGCTGTTCATCGGCGCCGGCCTGGTCCACCACGGCGACGACCACGGGCACGCGGAGGAGCACGGTCACGCCGGGCCCGGCATGGGCTCGGAGCACGGTTCACACGTGGCGGGGGCGTCCCCCGGCCATGGGTAGTCGAGCGCGGTAAGCGCCCCGGGAAACGAGCGGCCCGGCAACACCGCCCACGCAGCATCGGAGAACGCAGCCATGACCTCTTTCGCCCTCGCGTACCTGTCCGCCGGCTTCGGCGCCGGCCTCGCCGTCCTCGGCGCCGGCCTCGGCATCGGCAAGCTCGCCGCCGCCGCCATGGAGGGCTCGGCCCGCCAGCCGACCGCCGCCGGTGACATCCGGACCTCGATGATCATCGCCGCCGCCCTCATCGAAGGCGCGACGCTGTTCGCCATCGTGGTCTGCCTCCTCCTCGCCCTCGCCAAGTAACCGCTCCGCGATCCGCGGAGCCCAGCGTCCCCTGGGAGTGACTGCCATGGCCTCCTTCCTCTCGCCGGTCCCGGTGCTCGCCGCCGGCGGCATCGCCGACATCAACCCCGGCCTCACGCTCTGGACCGCCATCACGTTCCTCGTGATGCTCGCGGTGCTCGCGAAGTTCGCGTGGGGGCCGATCGTCAAGATGCTGGCCGAGCGCGAGCGCTCGATCCGCGAGGCCATCGACTCGGCCAAGAAGGAGCGGGCCGAGGCGGAGCGGCTGCTCGCCGCGCAGAAGGAGTCGCTCGCGAAGGCCCAGCGCGAGGCCGCCGAGCTGGCGCGCCGCAACCAGCAGGAGGTGGAGGTGCTCCGCCAGGAGCTCACCGCCAAGGCGCGCAAGGAGGCGGACGACCTGGTGGCCGAGGCGCGCCGCCAGATCGCCGAGGAGCTGGTGAAGGCCAAGGCCGAGCTCAAGGCGCAGGTGGTGGATCTCGCCATCGACGCCGCCTCGCGGCTGGTGAAGGCGAACCTCGACGAGAAGGCCCAGCGGGCGCTCGTCGAGGAGTACATCGCGCAGCTCCCGGCGAACCGCGCGGCCTAGGCCGCGCCGGTTCCCGAGCTCGCATCGCGCTCCGGCGGGCCCCCGCGTCCGCCGGAGCGTTTTCGTTTCTTGCGGGATAGAGAGAGCAGGACATGGGCCTCTCCATCGGCATCGTCGGCCTCCCCAACGTCGGGAAGTCCACCCTCTTCAACGCGCTGCTCGGCGCCGCGCAGGCGGCGGCCGCCAACTACCCGTTCTGCACCATCGAGCCGAACGTGGGGGTGGTGCCGGTGCCGGACGCGCGCCTCGACGCGCTCTCGGCCCTGTTCAAGCCGAAGAAGACCACCCCGACCACGCTCGAGTTCGTGGACATCGCCGGCCTCGTCGCCGGCGCGTCCAAGGGCGAGGGGCTCGGCAACCAGTTCCTCGCGAACATCCGCGAGGTGGACGCGATCGCCCACGTGCTGCGCTGCTTCGAGGACCCCGACGTCGTGCACGTGGCCGGCAAGGTGGACCCGCGCGGCGACCGCGACGTGGTCGAGACCGAGCTCATGCTGAAGGACCTCGACTCGGTCGAGAAGAAGCGCGAGCGCGCGCTCAAGAACACCAAGGCCGCCGGCAAGGCCGGCGAGCTGGCGAAGCTCGAGGTGGCGGCGCTCGACCGGGTGAAGGCGGGGCTGGAGGCGGGCACGCCGGTGCGCGCGCAGCCGCTCTCCGATGACGACCGCGCCGCGGTGAAGGACCTGTTCCTGCTCACCTCGAAGCCGGTGCTGTACATCGCGAACGTGGACGAGTCGCAGCTCGGCAAGGAGGCCACCGACCCGAGCATCCTGGCGGTGAAGGCGCTCGCGGACGCCGAGGGCGCGCCCATGGTGGAGATCTCCGGCAAGGTGGAGTCCGAGCTGGTGGAGCTGGCGCCGCCGGAGCGCGCCGAGTACCTCGCCTCGCTCGGCCTCGAGGAGCCCGGCCTGCACCGCCTCGTGCACGCCGGCTACCGGCTGCTCGGCCTCATGACCTACTTCACCTCCGGCGAGGACGAGTGCCGCGCCTGGACGGTGCGGCAGGGCTCGCGCGCGCCGCAGGCGGCGGGCGTCATCCACACCGACTTCGAGAAGGGCTTCATCAAGGCCGAGGTCATCCGCATCGAGGACCTCCTCGAGCTGAAGACCGAGGCCGCGTGCCGCGAGAAGGGCAAGCTGCGCATCGAGGGGAAGGACTACGTCGTCCAGGACGGCGACGTGATGCACTTCAGGTTCAACGTCTGACGGGGTGATCTGACGGGGCTGCGCCCCGCCCCACGGAGCGGAGCTCCGCGGGGCCCCACCCTGCTGCGCGGGCCCGTGACCTCGCGCGCCCGCCTGCGCGGGCACGCGCGAGGTCCCCGCGGGCGCGGCTTCGCCGCGCAACGCTCTGCTCGCTACCGCGCCGCCCGCGCGCGGACGTTCGCGATCCGCACGGCCAGCCGCAGCGCCGCGATCATCGAGGCGGCGCTCGCCTTGCCCTTGCCCGCGATGTCGTAGGCGACGCCGTGGTCCGGGCTGGTGCGGACGATGGGCAGCCCCAGCGTCACGTTCACCGCCGGATCCCCGCCCACCGCGTCGAGCAGCTTCACCGGGATGAGCCCCTGGTCGTGGTAGAGCGCGACCACCGCGTCGAACTCGCCCAGCGCGGCGCGGAAGAACACGGAGTCCGCCGGGAACGGGCCGACGGCGGGCGCGCCCGCGGCGCGGGCGGCCTCGAGCGCGGGCGCGAGCAGCCGCGACTCCTCGTCGCCGAAGGCGCCCTCCTCGCCGGCGTGCGGGTTGAGCGCGGCGAGCGCGAGGCGCGGCCGGGCGATGCCCAGGTCCTCGCGGAGCGCGCGGTGGGTGATGGCGAGCGTGTCGACGATGCGGGGGACGGTGAGCGCGCGCCGCAGCCGCGAGAAGGCCACGTGGTTCGTGACGAGCGCGATGCGGAGCCGGTCGCCGGCCAGCATCATCACCGAGCGGCGCGCGCCGCAGGCGGCCTCCAGCCACTCCGTGTGCCCCACGAACCCGGGCAGCGCCCGCGCCACCTGCGCCTTCGACACCGGCGCGGTGCAGAGCGCCGCCGCCGCGCCCTCGCGCACCGCGCGGAACGCGGCCGCCACGTAGGCGAGCTGGGCCGCGCCCGCCTCCGGCGCGGGGCGGCCGGGCCGGAGCTGGGCGGCGGGGAGCGCGGTGGTGGCGACGAGCGCGCCGCCGGGCGGCAGCGGCGCGCCGGGCTCGACCACCGGCAGGCCCAGGCCGCCGAGCGCGCGGGAGAGCACCCGGCGGTCGCCGAACACCAGCGGGACGAGCTCGCCGCGCAGCGCGCGCAGCGCGCCGGCGGTCACCTCCGGTCCGACGCCGGAGGGATCGCCCAGCGAGATGGCGATGCGGGGGCGGCCGGCGCGCGGGCGGGCCGCGGGGCTCACGGCCGCAGCTCGGGCAGCTTCACGTCGATGAGCGCGTCGCGCCGGAGCTCGGCCACGTACTGCTGCCGGTAGTTCTCGGCCTGCTCCTCGCCGAGCCGCTGCCGGATCTCGTCGCGCGCCTGCTCGAAGCTCTTGCCGCCGCCGCGCCGCCGCTCCTCGACCTTGAGGATGTGCACGCCGGGGCCCGCCTCCACCAGCCCGGACATCTCGCCGGTCTTCAGCGCGAACGCGGCGTCCTCGAGCGTCCGGTGGATGGTGCCGCGCTTCAGCCAGCCCAGCTCGCCGCCCTCCTCGGCGGACGGGCCGCGCGAGACGGCCTTCGCGACCGCGCCGAAGTCCTCGCCGGTCTTCAGCCGCTGCAGCACCCGCCGACCCTCGGCGCGCGCCTGCGCCTCGGCCTGCGCACCGCCGCCCTCGGCGAACGGGATGAAGATGTGTCGGACCCGCACCTCGTCCTCGCCGTCGAACTCCTGGGGGTGGGACTGGTAGTAGTTCCGCAGGTCCTCCTCGGAGGTCTTGATCTTGCCCGCCACCTTGTACTGGAGCAGCGAGAAGTTCTGCAGCTCGCGCCGGATGCGGGCCCGGTAGTCGGTCATGGAGTAGCCCTCGGAGGCGAGGGCGGACTCGAGCTGGGCGTCGGTGAAGCCGTTCTGCTTCTTCACGCCCTCGATGGCGTCGTCCACCTGCTTCTCGGTGACCTCGATCTCCAGCTCCTTCGCCTTCTCGGCGAAGAGCTTGTCGGAGACCACCTGGTCGAACGCGCGCCGGAGCGCGTCGGCGCGGGCCTTGTCGCGCGCCGGGCCGGCGGGGAGCGCGTCGGCGGCGGCCAGCCCGAGCGCGGCGGCGCGCTGCTCCAGCTCCTGCAGCGTCACCACGTCGCCGTTGACGATGGCCGCCACGCGGTCGAGCACGCGGCGCGGCTGGGCCGCGGCAGCCGGAGGCGGCGTCGCGGCCGGGGCGGCGGGCGCGGCGTTCGAGAGGGTGACGGCGAGGAGCGCGAGGGAGAGGTTCAAGGGGTCACCGCGGCGAGGGCCTTCTCGTCGATGTCGATCTGGGCGCGCTTGCGGAGGGCCTCGAGGTACTCCGCCTGCGCCCCGGCCCGCTTCTCGCGGCCGAGCTTCTCGGCGATCTCGGCGCGCGCCTGCTCCAGCGTGCGCCGTTGCGCCGGCTTCTTCTCCACCACCTTGAACAGGTGGAAGCCGTACGGGGACGGGGTGACGTCGGAGATCACGTTCACCGGCAGCGAGAAGCAGGTGTCGAACACCTCCGGGAACCCGGCGCCGCGCCCGATGAGGCCGAGGTCGCCGCCGCTCTTGCCCTCGGGGGCGATGGAGGACCGGCGCGCCACCTCGGCGAACGTCTGCGGGTTGCGGCGGAGCTTCTCGCGCACCTGGGCGGCCTCCTCGCGGCTCGCGACGACGATCTGGAGCACGTGCACCCGCTCCGGCTCCTGGAACTCGGCGCCGTGCTCCGCGTAGTAACGCTCGACCTCGGCGTCCACCACCTGGACCTGCGGGAACACCTCCTGCTCGAACAGGCGCTCCACCGTGAGCTGGTCCTTGAGGCGGGCCTTCAGCTCGGCCTGGCTGAGCCGCTCCTGCGCGAGCAGGTCGTCGAAGTGGGTGCCGGGGTACTCCGCCCGGAGGCGGAGGAAGGCCCGCTCGACCTGGTCCTGGCCGACGACGATCGAGCGGGCACGCGCCTGCTGCAGGAGCAGCGCGCGATCGACGAGGTCGTCGAGCACGCGCCGCCGCAGCACGTCGCCAGTGGCCTGGCCCTGGCCCTCCGCGCCCGCCTGCGCGTCGCGCAGCTCGCGCGCGACCGCGTCGGGGGCGATGGGCTCCCCGTTCACGACCGCCACCGCGCCGGGCGCGGGGCGCTCGCCGGAGCGCGCGCCGCCGCAGCGGCCGCAGCCGGCGGCGAGCGCGGTCGCGATCAGGATGGGCGCGAGGGCCGGGCGCACGTCACTTCGCCGGGGCGGGGGCCGGGGCCGGCGCGGCGGCCGGCGCGGGCGCGGGCGCGCCCATGGGGCGGGGGCCGGCGCCCATGGGGCCGTGGCCGCCGGGCATCCCCGGCATGCCGGGCATGCCGCCCATGCCGGCCGGCGCGGCGGCCGAGACCTCCACCGCCTCGAGCGCCTTCTCGTCGATGCTGACCTTGGCGTCGTCGCGCAGCTTCTTCAGCCACCCGTCGAACTCCTTGGTCTTCTTCTCGCGATAGAGCTTGGTCTGGATCTGCGCCTTCACCTGCTCGAACGTCCGGTTCAGCTCGTCCTGCTCGCCGGTGCCCTTCACCAGGTAGACGGCGTTCGCGGTCTCGAGGACGCCGCTGGTCGCGCCGGGCTGCAGGTTGAAGGTGACGTCGGCGAACTCCTTCGAGTACGCCTTCTCGAGGTCCTCGCGCGACTTGAAGCCGAGGTCGCCGGCGGTGGCCTTGCTGACCGCGTCCTCGGAGAACTCGTTCACGAGCTGCGCGAAGGCGAGCGTGTTCTTCTTCTCCTCCGCCTTCAGCTTCGCGAGCGCCTTCTTCGCCAGCGCGACCTTCGCGGCGCGCTCGGGGCTGCCGGCGGGCGCGTTCCACACGATGGCGGCGAGGCGCACGCGGCGCGGCCGGTAGTACTCGGCCTTGTGCTCGTCGTAGTACTTCTGCAGGTCGGCCTCCGGCAGCGCCTCGGCGGCGGCGCCGTTCGCGTCCTGGAAGTTCTTCTGGACGAGCTTCTGGACCATCACCTTCTTCAGCGTGAGCTGGACGTCGGGGTCGTTCGCCAGGCCCTGCCGCTCGGCCTCGCGCGCCAGCACCTCGAACCGGATCAGGTTGTCGAGGAACTCCTTCTTGCGCTCGAGCGTGGAGTAGCGGGCGCGGATGAACGGCGACTGCTCGTCGAGGCGCGCCTTCAGCTCGCCGGCGGTGATGGTGAAGCCGTTGCCGGTGGCGACGGCGGGGCCGGACTTCTTCGAGTCCTTCGACCCGGGCTGGCAGGCGGTGGCCGCCAGCGCGACGAGGCCGAGGAGGACGATGCGACGCAGCATGGTCGATGCTCCTTGAGGTGGGAAAAGGACCGTGGGTGCGAACGCGCGGGGCGCCTGCCGTGTTCCCCCCGGCGAGCAGCGGAGCGCGCGCTTTCCGAGCCGCAGAAAAGAGCACGGAACGGGGCGGCGATCAAGGACGCGCCGGCCCGCCCGGCCACCCGGAAATCCGGCGTGCCCCCGCCTGCTTGGAGCCCGCCGGACCCTCACTCCGGGCGCGCGCAGCGCGCCAGCCCGGCGAGCACCACGCGCACGGCCTGCAGCAGCTCGCGGCCGTTCGCGGCCTGCATCGCCGGCGACGGCGGCGCGGCCGGCGGCGGCTGGGCCCTGCGGGCGGCGTCGGCCGCGACGCGGCGCTGTGCCGCAGCCTGGCGCGGGCTCTGCCGGACGGCGGCGCCCTTCGCCGGGCGCGCCGCGGCCGCCTTCGCGGCGGGCGGCCCGCCGAGCTGCGCCACGAGCTTCATGTCCGGGGTGAGCCGGAGCGCGCCGGCCGAGGCCTGCACGTGCTTCGCGAGCTGGAACGGGTCGAGCGCGGCCGACTCGCCCAGCGTGAGCACGAGCCGCCCGGGCCCGGTCTCGAGCGCGCGGATGCGCAGCGCGCGCAGCCGGACCTTCACCGCCATCACCTCGAACAGCGCGTCCACCTCGTCCGGCGGGTCGCCGCAGCGGTCCACCATCTCGGCGCGGACCTCGTCGAGGTCCTCGTCGGTGGAGGCCTGCGCCAGCCGCTTGTAGAAGAACAGCCGCTGGTGGACGTCCGGCATGTACGGGTCGGGGATGAACGCCGGCACCGGGAGCTGCACGTCCGGGTCGATCTCCTCGCGCGGCGCCTCGCCCTTCAGCTCGCGCACCGCCTCGTCGAGCAGCTCCTGGTACAGCTCGAAGCCCACCGCCTCGATCTGGCCGGACTGGTCCTTGCCGAGCAGGTTGCCGGCGCCGCGGAGCTCGAGGTCGTGGCTCGCGATCTTGAAGCCCGCGCCGAGCTCGCTGAAGCGCTGCAGCACCTCGAGCCGCTTCTGCGCGTCCTTCGTGACCGGGCGCCGCGCCGGCACGAGCAGGTACGCGTAGGCGCGCTCGCGGCTCCGGCCGACGCGGCCGCGGATCTGGTAGAGCTGCGCCAGGCCGAAGTGATCCGCGCGGTTCACGATGATGGTGTTCGCGCTGGGGATGTCGAGGCCGGACTCGATGATGCTGGTGGCGAGGAGCACGTCGAGCTCCTTGTCCACGAACTGCGTCATGACGTGCTCGAGCTTCCCCTCGCCCATCTGGCCGTGCGCGACGCCCACCCGCGCCTTCGGCACGAGCTCGTTCAGGAAGCGCTGCATGGCGTGGATCGAGCGGACGCGGTTGTGGACGAAGAACACCTGCCCGCCGCGCTTCAGCTCGGTCTCGATCGCCTCCTTCACCGCGGCCGGGTCGAACTTCATCACGAACGTGCGGATGGCGCGGCGGTCCTCGGGCGGCGTCGCGATGATGGAGAGGTCGCGCACGCCGGCGAGGCTCATGTGCAGGGTGCGGGGGATGGGCGTGGCGGTGAGCGTGAGCACGTCGACGAGCCTGCGCAGCTTCTTCAGGCGCTCCTTGTGCGCGACCCCGAAGCGCTGCTCCTCGTCCACCACCACCAGGCCCAGGTCCTTGAACGAGACGTCGGCGGCGAGCAGCCGGTGCGTGCCGACGAGGATGTCCACCTTGCCGTCGGCGGCGGCCTTCAGCGCGTGCTTCACCTCGTCGGAGGTGCGCATGCGCGAGACCGCCTCGATGCGCACCGGATAGCCCTTGAACCGCTCGCGGAAGGTGCGCTCGTGCTGCGCCGCGAGCACGGTGGTGGGGACGAGCACCGCCACCTGCTTCTTCGCCAGCACCGCCAGCATGGCGGCGCGCATCGCCACCTCGGTCTTGCCGTAGCCCACGTCGCCGCAGACCAGCCGGTCCATGGGCGCTGCCGCGGCCGGGCCCTGGCGGCCCTTGCGCATGTCGCGGACCACGTCCTCGATGGCCTTCGCCTGGTCGGGCGTCTCCTCCCAGGGAAACTCCGCCTCGAACTCGCGGAACAGCTGGTCCGGCTCCGGGTACGCGAAGCCCGGGTGGGCAGCCCTGGCGGCGTAGATGTCGAGCAGCTCGGCGGCCATCTTGAGGAGCTGCTCCTTCACGCGCGCCTTGCGGAGCGCGAAGGAGCTGCCGCCCAGCTTGTCGAGCCGGATCGTCTCGGGCGACGCGCCGGTGAACTTCTGCACCTGCCGCAGCTTCGCGACCGGCAGGTAGAGCCGGTCGGCGCCGTCGTAGGCGAGGACGAGGAAGTCGCCCTCCACCCCGCGGATCTGCATCTTGGTGAGGCCGAGGTAGCGGGCGATGCCGTGCTCGACGTGCACCACCAGGTCGCCCTCGTTCAGCTCGCGGAACGCCGCGGCGAACGCGTTCTCCTCCGCGGCGCGGCGCGCCTTCTTGCGCACGCGGCGGCCGAAGATCTCCTCGTCGGAGACGACCGCCAGGCCGGCGCCGGCGTCCACGAAGCCGGCCGAGATCTCGCCGGCGAAGACGTGCACGTGCACCGCCGGGTCGTAGATCTCGCGGGGCGCGCCGGGCGGGCCGGTGTGGACGCGCGACTGCTGGCGCCGGTCCTCGAGCAGGCGGCGGAGCCGCTCGGAGGCCGAGGCGGTCCCGGCCGCCACCACCGCCGCGATCCCGCGCTTGCGCCAGTCCTCCAGGCGCCGGGTGAGCGGGGCGAGCGCGCCCTCCTCGCCGTGCGCGCCCTCGATCTCCCCGCGGATGCCGGCGGTCTCCTCGAGCGCGTAGCGGATGGGCTCCTCGGTGCCGAGCCAGACCCGGTGCCGGACCACCGTCGGCAGCGCCAGCGCGCGCGCGCGGGCCTCGGCGCCGGGGAGGAAGTGCGCCGCCGGCGGCAGCACCAGCTCCTCGCGCTTCAGCGCGGCGGCGTGCTCGCGGGCCAGCGCCTCGTCGAGCTCCGCGAGCGCGTCCTCCACCGCGGCCACCCCGTCCACGTAGACCGCGGCGCCGGCCGGCAGGTAGTCGAACAGCGTGCCGAGGCCGCCCGGGTGGAAGCCGGGCAGGAGCGCCTCGAGGCCGAAGAACGGCGTGCCGGCGTCGATGGCGTCGAGCACCTCGCGCACGCGCGAGGTGGGCCGGTTCACCCGCTCGGCGGCCTCGCGCACCGCGGTCTTGGCGGCCTCCTTGCCCTCCTCGGTGAAGAGCGCCTCGCGCGAGGGGCAGAGCAGCACCTCCTCCACGTCGCCCTCGCTGCGCTGGGTGGACGGGTCGAACGCGCGGCAGCTCTCGATCTCGTCGCCGAAGAACTCGAGCCGGACCGGCTTCGGGTCGGCGGGGCTCCACAGGTCCACGATGCCGCCGCGCACCGCGAACGTGCCCGGGTCCTCCACGAGCGGCGTGCGGGCGAAGCCGAGCAGCACGAGCTTCGCGGCGAGCGCCTCGCGATCCACCTCGACGCCCTTGCCGAGCAGATCCGAGCCGGCCTCGAACACCCGGCGCGGCACGGTGCGCCGCGCCAGCGCGCGGGCCGAGACCACCACCGCCTTCGCCTGCTCCGGGGCGAGGTGCAGGCGCGCCAGCGCGGCGAGCCGCTCCATCTCCACGCCGCGGTCGGGTGAGAGGTCGTCGTAGGGGAGCACCGCGTCGGCGGGGACGCGGAGCACGGCCCCCTCGCCCAGGAAGAAGGCGAGGTCGCGCGCGAGCGCGTCCGCCTCCTCCTCGTCCGCCGCCACCGCCAGCACCGAGCGGGCGCGGCCCGGACCCGGGGCGAGCAGGTCGCGGATGAGGAGGCCGCGCGCGGCCCCGACCAGGCCGGTGACGTCGGCGCGGCGCTTCTCCTCGAGGGCGCGGCGCACGCGATCGCGCGCGCTCGCGCCCGGGGTCTCTCCTGATGCTGCGGTCATGGTGGGGCTCGGAGCGGGCGGCATCTTAGGGGCGCGGGCGGGTGCTGTCACGACGAACGGCGACGGGCGCGGCGCGGCGGGCCGGCGCGGGGTGGGATGGGGCGGACGCGGCGCCGCCCGTCTGCGGCAGGAAGCGGAGGCGCCGGGCTGCGATCGACCTTCGCCGCGCCCGCACCCCCGAGGTCGCGGGGCCGCGTCACCGGCCGGGGACTTCGGAGGTGCGCCCGCGCCGATCCTCGTCGCGCCCGGCGCCCACCGCGGAAATAGTGTAAGCCCGCGGCAGGACGCGCGCTCGCGGGACGCGGCCGTTCCTTGATCCACCCGGAGGCGGCCGGTACACTCGGACGCGATCCTCGACTGCTGGCAGAGGGACCCCGTGCGGTACCCGCATCCACGCCTCGCATCCTCCGCGGCGCTCGTCGCCCTGCTGCTCGCCGCCTGCGGCGGGGCGGAGGAGCCGCGCCCGAGCGAGGACGCGGCGCCGCTCGTGTCGACGCTCGCGACGGCGGCGTCGGGCGGCGCGGAGCGGCTGCGCGCCGGCGAGGTGGCCGCGGCGCGCGCGTCCTTCGAGGCGGCCCTCGACGCGAGCCCCGACCAGCTCGGCGCGCTGAACGACCTCGCCGTCTCCTACCTCGTGGAAGGCCACCCCGACGCGGCCCGCCGGCTGCTCGACGAGGTGGTGTCCACCGGCAGCCCGCCCGAGCAGCAGGCCGCCCTGGTCAACCTCGGCGAGCTGTACGCGCTCGAGGGCTACCTGCCCGCGGCGCAGGCGCACCTCGAGACCGCTCGCGACCTCGATCCGGCTCGCCCGGGGCCGTGGTACGCGCTCGCCATCCTGGCCGACGCGCGCGGCGACCTGGCGGGCGCCCGCGCGGCGCTCCGCGAGGCGCTCAGGCTCGACGCGGGCGGTGCGGCGCGGGCCGGCTTCGCTTACGTCTACGCCGAGGAGCGCGTGCACCTCGAGGCCCTGCTCGCCGAGCAGGCGGGCGACCCGGCCGGCGCGGCGGCCCGCTGGCGGGAGCTGTCGCAGGGGCGGTTCCCGGTGCTGGCCGGGGCGGCGCAGCGGCACCTCGCGGGCGAGTAGACGCGGACACGGCGATGGCCTCGGCGGACGAGCTGGACAGGCGGGAGCGCGAGATCCTCCGCGCGCTGGTCCAGGACTACATCCACACCGGGGAGCCGGTCGCGAGCCAGCCGCTGCTCTCGCGCCATGAGCTGGAGTGGTCGCCGGCCACGGTGCGGAGCGTGATGGCGGACCTCGAGGCGCTCGGCTTCCTCGAGAAGCCGCACGCGTCCTCGGGCCGGATCCCCACCGAGCGCGGCTACCGGCTCTTCGTGGACACCATGCTGAAGGTGCGGCCGCCCAGCGTGGCCGACCGCGACCGGATCGAGCGGCTGGCCCAGGCCGCGCCGGACGTGTCCTCGCTCATCGAGGGCACCGCCGACCTGCTCCACTCGCTCTCGCACCACGCGGGCGTGGTCACGACGCCGCGGCCGCAGGCCGACCCGGTGCGCCAGCTCGAGTTCGTGCGCCTGCGCGAGAACCGGGTGCTGGTGGTGTTCGTGTCCGAGGCCGGGATCGTCACGAACAAGCTGGTGCAGCTCGAATTCGCCATGGAGCCGGCGGAGCTGGAGCGGGCCGCGGCCTACCTGAACGAGAAGCTGCACGCCCGCGCCGACGCCGCGGAGCTGGCGGCGCTGCGCGCGGCCATCCTCACCGACATGCGCGCCGACCAGAGCGCGCTGCACGACCTGCTGCAGAAGGCGCTCGTGCTGGCCGAGCAGTCGTTCGCCGGGACCGGGGTGGAGAAGGTGGTGATGGAGGGCGAGTCGAGCTTCCTCGACGCGCCCGAGTTCTCCGACGTGCAGAAGGCCCGCGCGCTCCTGCGCGGCTTCGCCGAGAAGGACCGGATCCTGCGCGTGCTGGACCGCGTGCTCACCGCGCAGGAGGTCCAGATCTTCATCGGCGCGGAGAGCGAGTTCGCGACCGTGCCGGACGTGTCGGTGGTGGCCGCGCCCTACGGCCGCGGGGACCGCGTGCTCGGCACGCTGGCGGTGGTGGGTCCGACGCGCATGAACTACGCGCGGGTCATCCCGCTCGTGGACCTCACCGCGCGGCAGATCTCCCGCGCGCTCGCGGCCCTGTCCGAGGGCGGCTGAGCAAACCCCCGCCGGGGCCGTCGCGGCGCGCCCCGGCTGCGGGCGGATCGCCTTGTTCGCGGCGGCGCCCGCGTGCCATGATGCGGGCTCCCGGTCCGGGGGCCCTCCGGGCCGCAACTCCGCTCGATCACGGCGAAAGAGGCGATGGCAGAGAGCCACGAAAAAGGCGCGTTCCAGGCGGACATCCCCGCGAACGCGGTCGAGGAGGCGCTCCGCTCGGTGGAGCGCATCTCGCACGGCGAGGAGGCCTCCGCCGGCCAGCCCGCCGCGGCGGGCGAGCCCGGCGTCGAGATCACGCCCGGGGCCGAGGACGCCAGCGCCGCGCCGGGCGATCCGGCGGCGCTCGCCGCCCGGGTGCAGCTCCTCGAGGCCCAGCTCGACCTCTCGCAGACGAAGGCGCGCGAGACGCTGGAGCGGCTGAAGGACGAGCACGACCGGCTGCTCCGCGCCGCCGCCGACCTCGAGAACGCGAAGAAGCGGGCGGCCCGCGAGCGCGACGAGGTCCAGAAGTTCGGGAACGAGCGGATCCTGAAGGACCTGCTCCCGGCGCTGGACGGCCTCGATCGCGCGCTCGCCGCGGCGCCGGAGGACGACGTGGTCGCGAAGGGCGTGCGGATGGTGCGCTCGACCCTGGAGCAGGCGCTCGCGAAGCACGGCGTGAAGGGCTTCTCCGCCATGGGCCAGCCGTTCGACCCGGCGGTGCACGAGGCGCTCATGCAGGTCCCCACCGCGGACGCGGCGCCGGGCACGGTGGTGCTCGAGCACGCGCGCGGGTTCACCCTCAACGACCGGCTGGTCCGGCCCGCCATGGTCGGGGTCGCCGTCGCGCCCCCGCCGGCCGCGCCGCCGCCGGCGGACGGCGAGGCCGGCCCGGAGTAGCGGCCGCCCCGCACGACGGAAGCCGGAGCCCACCAGATGAGCAAGGTCATCGGCATCGACCTCGGGACCACCAACAGCTGCGTTTCGGTGATGGAGGGCGGCGAGGTGGTGGTGATCCCGAACAGCGAGGGATCGCGCACCACGCCGTCCATGGTCGCGTTCACCGACGGTGGAGAGCGGCTGGTCGGCCAGATCGCGAAGCGGCAGGCGATCACGAACCCCGAGTCCACCGTCTACGTGGTGAAGCGGCTCATCGGCCGCAAGTTCGAGGACCCCGAGGTGCAGCGGTCGGCGGGGCTGGTGCCCTACCGCATCGTGCCCGCCGAGAACGGCGACGCCTGGGTGGACGTGGGCGGCAAGGGCTACTCGCCGGCCGAGGTCTCGGCGATGGTGCTCGGGCGGATGCGGCAGACCGCCGAGGACTACCTGGGCGAGCCGGTCACCGAGGCGATCGTCACCTGCCCGGCCTACTTCAACGACGCCCAGCGTCAGGCCACCAAGGACGCGGGCCGCATCGCCGGCCTGAACGTGCTGCGCATCATCAACGAGCCGACCGCGGCCGCGCTCGCCTACGGCATCGACAAGCAGCAGGCGGGCAAGTCGGAGCGGGTGGCGGTGTACGACCTCGGCGGCGGCACCTTCGACATCACCATCCTGGAGCTGAACCAGGGCGTGTTCGAGGTGAAGGCCACGAACGGCGACACGTTCCTGGGCGGCGAGGACTTCGACCAGCGGCTCATGGACTGGCTGTCGAAGCGGTTCCAGGAGCAGAACGGCATCGACCTGCGCCGCGACCGCATGGCGCTGCAGCGGCTGAAGGAGGCCGCCGAGCGCGCCAAGCACGAGCTGTCCAGCGCCGGCGAGACCGAGGTGAACCTCCCGTTCATCACCGCCGACGCGACCGGGCCGAAGCACCTCGCCGAGACCATCGACCGCGCCACGCTGGAGGAGCTGGTCGGCGACCTGGTCGAGAAGACCATCGGGCCGTGCAAGACCGCGCTCAAGGACGCCGGCGTCGGGGTGGGCCAGATCGACACGGTGATCCTGGTCGGCGGCATGACGCGCATGCCGAAGGTGCAGGAGGTGGTGCGCCGCTTCTTCGGCAAGGAGCCGCACAAGGGCGTCAACCCGGACGAGGTGGTGGCCGTGGGCGCCGCCATCCAGGGCGGCGTGCTGAAGGGCGAGGTGAAGGACGTCCTGCTGCTCGACGTGACGCCGCTGTCGCTCGGCGTCGAGACCGCCGGCGGCGTGTTCACCAAGATCATCGACAAGAACACCACCGTGCCCTGCAAGAAGTCGCAGGTGTTCTCCACCGCGGTGGACAACCAGCCGCTCGTCTCGGTCCACGTGCTCCAGGGCGAGCGCGAGATGGCGGCCGACGACAAGACGCTGGCGCGCTTCGAGCTGGTGGGCATTCCCCCGGCGCCGCGCGGCGTGCCGCAGATCGAGGTCACGTTCGACATCGACGCGAACGGCATCGTGCACGTGTCGGCGAAGGACCTCGGCACCGGCAAGCAGCAGCAGATCCGGATCACCGCCTCCTCGGGCCTCTCCGAGGAGGAGATCCAGCGGATGATCCGCGACGCCGACGCGAACAAGGCCGACGACCGGGTGAAGAAGGAGCTGGCGGACCTCAAGAACAACGCCGAGGGGCTCATCTACACGACCGAGAAGAGCCTGGAGGAGTACGCCTCGGCGCTGAAGGCGGAGGACCTCGCCGAGATCCGCGCCGACCTCGAGGCGCTGAAGGCCGTGCTGCCGGGCGTGGACCCCGCGGCGATCAAGGACGCGCTGACGCGCCTGGAGGGCTCGGCGTACCGGATCGCCGACGCCATCTACGCGCAGCAGGGCGGCAGCACCAGCTAGCGACCCGCCGGGCGATCGCCCGCACGGCCGCCCGCCGCGCGGCGCCGGCCGTCCGAGCGCGAATTGTCAGCGCCCTCCCGTGCGTTATATTGCGCACGGCCCACGGGACCTCCTCACACAAATGGCCGGGAACACAGTGGAAAAACGCGATTACTACGAAGTCCTCGGCGTGGGGAGGGACGCGGACGAGCAGACCCTCAAGACCGCCTACCGCAAGCTCGCCCACAAGTACCACCCGGACAAGAACGAGGGCTCGAAGGAGGCAGAGGAGCGCTTCAAGGAGGCCTCCGAGGCCTACTCGGTCCTGTCGGATCCCGACAAGCGGGCCCGCTACGACCGCTTCGGCCACGCGAACGGCCAGGGCTTCGAGGACTTCGGCTTCGGCGGCGCGGCCAGCATCAACGACATCTTCGGCGACATCTTCGGCGAGATGTTCGGGGGCGGCCCCGGCCGGCGGCAGCGCGGCCGCGCCCGCGGCTCCGACCTGCGCTACCACCTCGAGCTCGCCTTCGAGGACGCCGCCTTCGGCACCACCGCGCGCGTCACCATCCCGCGCCCGCGCACCTGCGAGGCCTGCAAGGGCTCCGGCGCGAAGCCCGGCACCAGCCCGCGCACCTGCCCGACCTGCGGCGGCGCCGGCGAGATCCGGCTGACGCAGGGCTTCTTCTCCATCGCCCGCACCTGCCACCACTGCCAGGGCACGGGGCGCGTCGTGGTGGACAAGTGCCAGAGCTGCGGCGGCGCGGGCGCCACCCGCGAGCAGGCCACCGTGGAGGTGAAGGTGCCGGCCGGCGTGGACACCGGCACGCGCCTGAAGCTCTCCGGGGAGGGCGAGCCGGCCCCGACGCCGGGCGGGATCCCGGGCGACCTGTACGTGGTCGTGCAGGTCCGCGAGCACCCCATCTTCAAGCGCGAGGAGACCGAGGTCCTCTGCGAGATCCCCATCTCCTTCACGCAGGCGGCGCTCGGCGCGCAGATCGACGTCCCGACCCTCGACGGGCCCACCAAGCTGCGGGTCCCGGCGGGCACGCAGAGCGGCAAGATGTTCCGGCTGAAGGGAAAGGGCATCCCGTCGCTGCAGGGCAGCGGCCGCGGCGACCAGCACGTGCGCGTGCTGGTGGAGACGCCCACCCACCTCACCAAGGAGCAGCGCGACCTGCTGGAGCGGTTCGCGGCGCTCTCCGGCGAGGAGACGAACCCGCAGGCCCGGACCTTCTGGGAGAAGGTCGGCGACATCCTTCGGTGACGGGGCCCCACCCTGCTTCGCGGGTCCCGTGACCTCGCGCGCCCGCTCACGCGGGTCCGCGCTCGGGCGCGTCACTCCCAGGACTTTCTTCCACGCTCGCGCGTTCCGCAGTAGATCCCGAAGCCATGCGCGTCCTCGGCCGCCGGTTCCTGCTGCTGCTCGTCCTGTCGCTCGCCGGCTGCCCGAAGCGGGTGGTCGTGAACGGGCAGGAGATGCCGGTCGCCCAGGCGGACGAGGTCGCCCGCGTCGAGCTGGCCCGGGTGCGCCAGGAGGTGGCCGCGCTGCCGCCGGAGCCGGGCGCGGACCGGCTGCTCGCGTTCGCGCAGCGGTTCCGCGGCGTGCCCTCGGCGGCGGACGCGCTGCACCAGGCCGGCGACCTCCTGCTCGCGGCCGGCAAGGCCGACCGCGCCGCGCAGGCCTACGGCACGCTCGTCTCCGAGTACCCGCTCCACTCCCGCGCCACCGAGGCGAAGTACGGGCTCGCGCTCGCCGACGTGCAGCGCGGCCACGCCGCCGACGGCCTGCGCACGCTCGCGTCGATCTACCCGCAGCTCGAGCCGTCGCGCCGGCCGGAGGCGGCGGCGCGCGCCGCGGCCGCGGCGGAGGCGGCCGGGGCCTGGCCGGACGCGGTGCGCTGGCTGGGCGAGCTCGCGGAGCTCACCCAGGGCGAGGAGCGGCGCGCGGTGCTGGCCCGCGGCGCCGACGCGGTGGACCGGCTCGCGCTCCCGGACGTGGAGCGGCTCCGCCGGGAGCTGCCCCGCGAGGCGCCGCTGCAGGAGCCGCTCGCCATGAAGGCGGCCCGCATCCACCTGCACCTGCGCGACTACCCGCGCGCGCAGGAGGCGGCGCGCGAGGTGTTCCTGCGCTGGCCGGCCGGCCCGTACGCGAAGGACGCGCGCGCCATCGTGGACCGCATCGCCCGGCTCACCTTCGTCCGCCCGAACGTGATCGGCGTGGCGGTCCCGCTGTCCGGCGACTACCAGCCGTGGGGCGTCGCCATCGTGCGGGCGGTGCAGCTCGCCGCCGAGGGGGGCGGGGTGCGCGTCGCGGTGCGCGACACGCGCGGCGAGCCCGACGGCGCGGCGCAGGCGCTCGAGGCGCTGGCGCTCGAGGAGGGCGCCATCGCGGTGGTGGGCGGCGTGACGAACGCCGAGGCCGAGCGGGCCGCGGCCACCGCCGAGGAGCTGCAGCTCCCCTTCATCTCGCTCTCGAAGCAGGAGGGGCTCACCGACGCCGGGCCCCACGTGTTCCAGAACATGCTCACCGCGTCGGCGCAGGCGAAGGCGCTCGCCGACTTCGCCATGGGCCGGCGCGGCATGCGGCGCTTCGCGGTGATGTACCCGTCGATCACCTACGGCACCGAGCTCGCGAACGCGTTCTGGGACGAGGTGGAGGGGCGCGGCGGCGAGATCCGCGGGGCGGAGACCTACGCGCCGGACCGCACCACCTTCACGCCGCTCGTGAAGGACATGGTCGGCAAGCTCCACCTCGAGGAGCGCAGCGACTGGCAGGAGCAGCAGCGCGACATCGCGAAGGCCGAGAAAGACCCGTTCCGGCGCAAGAAGGCGCTCGAGAAGGCCCGCGACCGCCTCGCGCCGGTGGTGGACTTCGACGCGATCTTCATCCCGGACTTCGCCCGGAGCGTGAAGCTCATCGCGCCGGCGCTGGCGGTGGAGGACGTGGTCACCCAGACCTGCCTGCCCGACGACGTGGAGCGAATCCGCAGGACCACCGGGCGCGCCGACCTGCGGCCGGTGCAGCTCCTCGGCGCGAACGGCTGGTCGAGCGACCCGTCGCTGTTCGACACCGCGCCGGGCGGCGCCGGGCGCTACGTCCGCTGCGCCATCTTCGTGGACGGCTTCTACGCCGGCTCGTCGCGCCCGGCCACCAAGGCGTTCGTGGAGGCGTTCGAGCGGCGCCACGCCGGCCAGGTGCCCACCATCCTCGAGGCGAGCGCGTTCGACGCGGCCGGCATGGCGCGCGCGCAGCTCGGCAAGGCGCAGACCCGCGACCAGATGCGCGACGCGCTCGCGGCGGTGAAGGGCTACGTCGGCGCCACCGGCGACATCACCATGGGCCCGCGGCGCACGCCCGAGAAGCCGCTGTTCTTCCTCACCGTCGACAGGGACGGGCTCCGCGAGCTCACGCCCGAGGAGCTGGCCGGCCCGGGCCCCGGGCAACCCTAGGCGAACCCTGGGCGAGCCGGCGCCGGCGCGACCCGCGGCGCCCGGGCGCGCCGAACCTTGGCCCGCGCCGCGGGCGGCCATTAGCTTACCTTCCGGATGGACGAGCTCGTGCTCCGACCGCGGCCGCGGAGCCGCTTCCCCGCGGCCAACCTGGCGCTGTTCCTCGCCACCCTGGCCACCACGCTGTGGGCCGGCTTCACCCTCTCGCCGCTCGCGCCGCTTGGCCCGACGCTCGGGCGCGTGCTCGAGGGCGGGCTGCCGTTCGCGGGCGCGCTCGTGGCGATCCTCTTCACCCACGAGATGGGCCACTACGTGCTGGCGCGCCGGCACCGGGTGGACACGACGCTGCCCTACTTCATCCCGGTGCCGTTCGGCGCCGGCACGCTCGGCGCGGTGATCCGCATCCGCTCGGCGCTCCCCTCGCGCCAGGCCACGCTGGAGATCGGCGCGGCCGGCCCCATCGCCGGGTTCCTGGTGGCGGTGCCGCTGCTGGTGTGGGGGCTCGCGCACTCCGAGGTCCACCAGGTGGCCGCCGGCGTGGCGGGCTCGACGGTGGCCTCGCCGCTCGACGCGCTCCGCGCCTGGATGGACGGCCGCGAGCTGTTCGGCCCCGACACCGGCGTGCGCGTCTACGGCGACAGCCTGGTGACCTGGGCCGCGCAGCGGCTGGTGTGGGGGACGCTGCCCGCCGGCCACGAGGTGTTCGTGCACCCGGTGGGCTTCGCCGCCTGGCTCGGCCTGCTCGTCACCAGCCTCAACCTCGTGCCCATGGGCCAGCTCGACGGCGGCCACGTGCTCTACGCGCTGCTCGGCCGGCGCGGCGCGCGCGCGGGCTCCGAGGTGGTGTCGGCGGGGCTGCTCGTCGCGGGCCTGACGCTGTCCTGGAACTGGCTGTTCTGGTGGCTGCTGACCCGGTTCCTCATCGGCGCGCGCCACCCGCCCCCGCTCCGCGACGAGCCGCTGTCGCCCGGACGGCGCGTCCTGGCGGTCGCGACGCTGCTCCTGTTCGTCGTCACCTTCGTCCCGGTCCCCATCTCGCTCTAGCGGCCCGGCCGGCTGCTCCGGCCGGCGGGCCTTTCGGCTAGACTCGCGCCCCCGATGTCCACCCCCGAGACCCCGCGCCCGGACGCACCGGCGGCGCCCGGCCCCGCGCCGGAGCCCGCGCCCGCCGAGGCGCCCGCCGCCGCAGCAGCGCCGGCCGCCGCCCCCGACGAGGCCGAGGCCGAGGCCTGGGCCCGGGTGGTCGCGGCCTGGGACGACGAGGGCGCGCACCGCGCGTACCTGGCGCGCTTCGCCGATCTCGAGGGGCTGGCCGTCGCCGGCGGGCGCTACCGCGCGGTGCTCGCGGAGCGCCCCGGCGACCCCACCGCCGCGCGCCTGCGCGACGAGGTGGTGAAGCGCGCCACCGTCCAGGGCCTCGCGTCGCTGCCGCGCACCGTGCCGCGCCAGGCCGGCAAGCTCCACCGCCGCCTCGTCGTCGCCGCGCTCGTCGCCCTCGGCGCCGCGGCCGCCTGGGCCGCCTTCCGCCTCGCCGTCCTGCTCACCGGGAGCCCGTCCTGATCCCCCTGCCCGCCCACCCCTCGCTGGACGCCATCCTCGGCCCCGGCGGACGCCTGGCCGCGGCGCTCCCCGGCTACGAGCACCGCGAGGACCAGCTCGAGATGGCGCGCGCGGTGGAGCGCGCCATCGAGCGCCGCGGCTACCTCGTGGCCGAGGCCGGCACCGGCACCGGCAAGACGCTCGCGTACCTCGTGCCGGCGGTGCTCTCGGGCCGGCGGGTGATCGTCTCCACAGCGACGAAGACGCTGCAGGAGCAGCTCTGGCAGAAGGACATCCCGCTGCTCCGCGACGCCTGCGGGCTCGAGTTCGGCGCCGCCTACCTGAAGGGCCGGTCCAACTACTTCTGCCTGGCCCGCGGCGAGGAGTTCGCCCGCGCCGCCACGTTCCCGGCGCGCGAGGAGGCGGCGCTCTGGCCGCGCATCGAGGCGTGGGCGCGCCGCACCGAGACCGGCGACCGGAGCGAGATCGACCTGCCCGACCAGTTCCACACCTGGAAGGACCTCTCCGCCACCAGCGAGAACTGCCTGGGCCGCGAGTGCGCCCGCTACGAGGAGTGCTTCGTCACCCGCGCCCGCGCGCTCGCGGCGCAGGCCGACGTCCTGCTCGTCAACCACCACCTGTTCTTCGCCGACCTCGCCATGCGCACCTCGCGCGCCGGGGTGGAGATCCTGCCCGAGCACGACGTCGTGATCTTCGACGAGGCGCACGCGGTGGAGGACGTCGCCACCGAGTACTTCGGGCTGCAGGTCTCGTCCTACCGGGTGGAGGAGCTGTCGCGCGACGCGCTCCGCGCGGTGGCGGACCGGCCCGACCTCGCCTCGATGATGCGCGAGACCACCGGCGAGCTGCGCAAGGCGGGCGAGCGGTTCTTCCAGGCGGTCGCGGACGGGCTGCGCCAGGGCGGGACGCCCGCGCGCGGCCGCGGCTTCGGGCCCCCGCCCCGGCGGCGCCCGGCCCGGCGCGACGAGGAGGAGGGCGTGAAGGCCGCGCTCACCCCGGCGGTGATGGACGCGGCGCAGCGCGACCTCCAGCGCCTCGACGAGTCGCTGGCCGGGCTCCGCGAGCTGCTCGGCGACGCGGTCACGCCGGCGCTCTCGCAGATCGCGCGGCGCGCCGGCGAGCTGCGGGTCGAGGTGGCCGCGGTCACCGCCATGAAGGAGCCGTCGCGCGTGTACTTCGGCGAGGTGCGCGGGCGCGGCGTGTTCCTGCGGGCGGCGCCCATCGACGTCGCCGAGGAGCTGCGCGAGCGGCTGTACCAGCGCACCGACACCGCCGTGTTCACGAGCGCGACCCTCGCCGCGCAGGGCCGCTTCGACTTCTTCCGCCGGCAGGTCGGCCTGCTCCCGGAGCTGGAGGTCGAGGAGCGCCGCTTCGAGGGGCCGTTCGACTACGCCCGGCAGGCGGCGCTGGTCTCGCCGGAGGGGCTGCCCGAGCCGAACGACCCCGGGTTCGTGCGCGCCGCGGCGGAGTCGATCCGCGCGCTCACCGCCGTCACCGGCGGCCGCGCCTTCGTGCTCTGCACCTCGAACCGGAACATGAACGCGTTCCACGAGGCCTGCCGCGACCTGCCGTACCAGGTGCTGCGGCAGGGCGACCGGCCCAAGTCGCGGCTGCTCGACGAGTTCCGCTCCGAGCCGAGCGTGCTGTTCGCGACCGCCAGCTTCTGGGAGGGCGTGGACGTGCCGGGCGAGGCGCTCTCGCTCGTCATCATCGACCGGCTCCCGTTCGCGCCCCCGGGCGATCCGGTCATGTCGGCGCGGCTCCGCGCGCTCGAGGAGGAGGGGCGCGACGGCTTCTCCGAGCTGCAGGTCCCGGCCGCCGCGCTGGCGCTGCGCCAGGGCTTCGGGCGGCTGGTGCGGACGCGCGAGGACCGGGGCCTGGTGGCGGTGCTCGATCGGCGGCTGGTCACGAAGGGCTACGGCCGCGCCTTCCTCGCCACCCTGCCGCGCTGCCCGCTGCTGCGGACGGTGGAGGACGCCCGGCGCTGGTGGCTGGGCGGGTAGCGGGAGACGGTTCCCCCGGGCGAGGGGACAGGGTCCCGCCGGCCCGGGGCTCCCGAAGCGGGCGAGCGGGCGGCGGAAAGGTTCGGCCGGGGCGCCGTTGGGCTAGGATGGCCGCCGCGGCCGCCGTCGGTGCGGCGCGCCCCCACGCGCATGGTCCAGTTCAACCAAGACAGCCGGGAGATCGCGGTCAAGGTCGTCTATTACGGCCCCGCGCTCTCCGGGAAGACGACCAACCTCCAGTCGCTCTTCCAGAAGATCGACCCCAAGGTCCGCGGGCGTCTGATGACGCTCGACACCAAGGACGATCGCACGCTGTTCTTCGACATGATGCCGGTGTTCTTCCGCACCCGGGCCGGCGTGAAGGTGAAGCTGAAGCTGTACACGGTGCCGGGGCAGGTGATGCACGAGTCCACCCGGCGCATCGTGCTCCAGGGCACCGACGCGGTGGCGTTCGTGGCCGACTCGCGCCGCAGCGAGGCCGGCTCGACGCTCGCGTACTGGAACAACATGCTCGCGAACCTGGAGGCGAACGGGCTCGACTACCGGACCCTGCCCATCGTCGTCCAGCTCAACAAGCGCGACCTGCCCGACGCGCGCGCCGACCACGAGCTCGACGACCTGCGCAGGGTGATCCAGCCGCCGTTCGTGCCGGCGACGGCCATCCGCGGCGACGGGGTGGTGGAGACGCTCTACCTCGTGCTGCAGCGCTGCTACCGCAGCCTGGACCGGGCCTTCGGCCTGGAGGCGGTCTGGCAGATCCCGGAGAAGGAGTTCCTGGGCCAGATCTTCTCGCACGTGGACCTGCGCGGCGCGCGGCTGCCGCCCGAGGCGACGGTGCCATGATCGGCGCGTCGTTCCTCAACCAGCGGATCCCGCTGTCCGACCTGCTCGACCTCCGCGCCTTCGCGGAGGTCTGCCACTCCTTCTCCGACCTGTACCGGATCGGCCTGAAGGTGTTCGACGAGGCCGGCAACAAGCTGGTGGACGTGAAGGTCGGCAACGCCGACTTCTGCGGCTACATCTGGTCGAAGCCGGCCGGCCGCGAGCAGTGCATCGAGACGGTGGGGCGGGTGAAGGCGGAGGCCGTGCCGGAGGAGCCGGCCCCGGTCACCTTCGCGTGCTTCTCCGGCTGCCGCTACCTCGTCCACCCGATCATGTACGAGGGCGACCTCATCGGCCGGGTGGTGTTCGGCCCGTTCGTGCCCGACGACCTGGCCGCGCTGCCGGCGGCGCTGACCGGCATCGCCGAGGACTTCGACGTCGCGCAGGCCACCGGCTACCTCGCCAAGATCCGCCGCGTGTCGGTGCCCACCGCCGAGAAGATCCTGAAGCACTTCATGGACCTCCTCGACGTGATGGTGTTCACCGGCCACAAGAACCTCATCGCGGCGAAGCTGCACATCGAGGCGGTCACCGACAGCTACCGCGAGCTGCAGGACAAGAACCAGAAGCTCGAGGACAGCTACGCGAAGCTGAAGGAGCTCGACCGGCTGAAGTCGAACTTCCTCGCCACCATGAGCCACGAGCTGCGGACGCCGCTCACCAGCGTCATCGGGTACTCCGAGATGATGCTGGAGGGCCTCGGCGGCCCGCTCACCGCCGAGCAGCGCGAGTACCTCGGCATCATCATGGAGAAGGGCGAGAACCTGCTCCAGCTCATCACCTCGATCCTCGACATCTCCAAGATCGAGGCGGGCCGGGTGCGGCTCGTGCTCTCCGAGGTGGACGCGGTCCAGCTCATGCGCGACGCGGTGGCGACGCTGCTCCCCATCGCGCGCAAGAAGGGGCTGAAGGTGTCCTGCGACACGACGCCGCTGCCGCGGATCCACGCCGACCGCGACAAGCTCCGCCAGTGCCTGGTGAACCTCTGCTCGAACGCGGTGAAGTTCACGCCGCCCGGCGGCAGCATCACCGTGAGCGCCGAGGTCCTCCCGGCCGAGCGGCTCGCCATCCACGTGGTGGACAGCGGCATCGGCATCCCCGAGGAGCACCTCGGCAAGGTGTTCGACGTCTTCTACCAGGTGGACGGCTCCTCGACGCGCGAGTACGGCGGCGCGGGCCTGGGGCTCGCCATCGTGAAGAGCTTCGTGGAGGCGCACGGCGGCGAGATCCGCGTCCGCTCCGCGGCCGGCACCGGCTCGGTGTTCACCGTGCTGCTGCCCATCCGCGCGGCGCCGGCGCCGGCGCTCACGCCGGTGGGGCCGTCCCCGGCGGTGGGGCGCTAGCGCGCCGTGCCGCGCCGCGCCGCCGCGCCGCGCCCGCCCCCGGGCGAGTTCGAGCTCATCGAGCGCTTCACCCGCGCGCTGCCGCTCGCCGGCGCGGGCGTGCGCCTCGGCCCCGGCGACGACACGGCGCTGCTCGCGCCGCCGCCCGGCGAGGACCTCGCCGCCACCGTGGACGCGGTGGTGGAGGGCGTCCACTTCGACGCGCGCTTCACCGCGGAGGACGTGGGCTGGAAGGCGCTCGCGGTGAACCTCTCCGACCTCGCCTCGATGGGCGCGCGCCCGCTCTGGGCGCTCGTCGCC
This sequence comes from Anaeromyxobacter dehalogenans 2CP-1, assembly GCF_000022145.1. Lineage (NCBI taxonomy): Bacteria > Pseudomonadati > Myxococcota > Myxococcia > Myxococcales > Anaeromyxobacteraceae > Anaeromyxobacter > Anaeromyxobacter dehalogenans. Next base: position 4,984,395 of record NC_011891.1, on the reverse strand, counting down.
CTGGCGTTCCCGCGCGGCACGCCGCCCGAGCGGCTCGAGGGCGTGGCGCGCGGCCTGGGTGCCTGCGCCCGCGCGCACCGGATCGCGGTGGTGGGCGGGAACGTCTCGCGCGCCTCCGAGCTGTCGGTGACCGTGACCGCGGTCGGCGCGGTCCGGCGCGGCCGGGCGCTGCTGCGCTCCGGCGCCCGGCCCGGCGACCTCCTCGTCGCCTCCGGCACGTTCGGCGACGCCGCGCTGGGCCTCGCGCCCGGCGCGCCCGCCGCGCTGGTCCGGCGGCAGCGCCGGCCCGCGCCGCGCCTCGCGCTGGGGCGGGCGCTCGCCGGGGTGGCGCGGGCCGCCATCGACGTCTCCGACGGCCTGGTCCAGGACCTCGGCCACCTCTGCGACGAGTCCGGCGTGGCGGCGGTGCTCGACGCGGCGGCGGTCCCGACCTCGGCGGCCTACCGGCGCGTCGCTCGCTCGCTCCCCGATCCGCTCGGGCCGGCGCTCGGGGGCGGCGAGGACTACGAGCTGGTGGCCGCGCTGCCGCCCGCCCGCCTGGCGAGGGCGCTCCGCGCCGCCGCGCGGGCGCGGGTTCCGCTGGCGGTGATCGGGCGGGTCGAGCGAGGGTCGGGCGTGCGCATCCTCGGCGCCGACGGCGCCGAGCGCCCGGCGCCTTCCGGCCACGACCACCTCCGCGCACCGCGCCCTCTTTGACATCACCTCCCGCGGGTCTAGGATCGGCCCGCCGGTCACCGCCCCGCGGGGCGACCCCTTCCCCGAGCGGCGAGACGAGAGAGGCATCGTGGCCCGAGCGAGAGACGAGCGACTCCAGTCCACCCGCCCGAGCGCCCGCTGGCAGGACGCGCCGCACTTGGTGGCGGTGCGCGGCCGGGCCGCCGAGCCGCCGCTGCGCCCCGCGCCGGCCGCCGCCGGCCTGACCGTCTCGCTCCAGACGAAGATCCTCGTCTCCTACTTCATCGTGGGCGGCGTGCTGCTGTTCGCGGTGCCGCTCGTGCAGGCCTGGGTGGCGAGCCGCGCCGCGGGCGTCGTCATCATCCTCGTGCTGACGCTCGCGCTCGGGCAGGGGCTCACGCTCGCCATCGCGCGCGTCGCGCGCGTCGGCCGGCTGAAGGCGAGCGCGGTGGAGATCAGCCGCGGCGACCTCTCGCGCGCGGTGGTCTCGGAGGAGCAGAAGGCGTTCCACGACGAGATCGACGACCTCACCGAGGCCATCCGCACCATGCAGGAGAACCTGCGGGACCTCGTCTCGCGGATCCAGCGGACCGCGCAGTCGGTCTCGGACAGCGCCAACGACCTGCAGACGAGCGCCGAGGACGTGAACGCCTCCACCGACGAGGTGGCCTCGTCGATGGAGAAGATCGCGGTGGGCGCCGGGCAGCAGTCCGACCTGGTGGAGCGGACCTCGAAGGTGATCGGCGAGATCGCCGCCTCCATCGAGCGCACCGCCCGCAGCGCCGAGGAGGCGGCCCGCGCCTCGGTGGAGACGAGCACCTCGGCCGCGTCCGGCGGCGAGGCGGCCCGGCTCGCCGGCGAGAAGGTGAAGAAGGTGTTCGCCCGCATCGAGGCCGCCAGCGAGCAGGTGTTCGCGTTCGGCGAGCGCACCAAGGAGATCTCCAAGATCGCGGAGGCCATCACCCAGGTGGCCAACCAGACCAACCTGCTCGCGCTGAACGCGACCATCGAGGCGGCGCGCGCCGGCGAGTACGGGCGCGGGTTCGCGGTGGTGGCCGAGGAGGTGCGCAAGCTCGCCGAGGCGGCCGGCCGCTCGGCCGAGCAGATCTCGTCGCTCGCGACCGACATCTCCGGCCGCGCCGCGAAGGTGGTCGAGACCATGAAGGAGTCGGTCGCCGAGCTGGGCGACGGGCGCGAGGACCTGAACGCGATCATCCGCACGCTCTCGGACATCGCCACCATCGCGGCGAGCGGCGCCGAGAAGGTCCGGGTCATCTCGCAGGACGCGCGCGAGCAGCTGAACGGCTCGGCCGACATGGTCCAGGCCATGGACCACATCTCCGACGTGGCCTCGTCGAACGCGAGCGCCACCGAGCAGGTCCGCAAGGTCACCGCCGAGCAGATCGCGGCCGTGTCGCAGATGGCGAGCGCCGCGCAGGAGCTCACCAACCTCTCGGTCGAGCTGCAGACGGTGGTCTCGCGGTTCCGGCTGGGCTGAGGTCGCCAGGCGTGCGCCACGTCGTCTTCCGCGTCGCCGGCGAGCGCTACGCCCTGCCGCTCGCGGCGGTGCGCGAGGTGGTGCTGCCGCAGCCCCCCTTCGCGCGGGTGCCGCGCGCCTCCGAGGCGGTGCGCGGCGTCATGAACCTGCGCGGCCGGGTGGTGGCGGTGGTGGACCTCGCCGCGCTGGTGGGGCTGCCGGCCCAGCCGCTCCGCGACGGGGCCGGGATGGTGCTCATCCTGGACCACGGAAAGCGCACGCTGGGCCTGCTCATCGGCGGGGTGCTCGGGGTCGAGCCGCTCGCGCCGCCGGAGGCGGGCGGCGGGCTGGTGCGCGGGCTCGCCGAGGCGCGCACCGGGGCGGTGACGGTGCTCGGCGCCGAGGCGCTGGCCGAGCAGGCCTCCGCGCTGTTCGGCGGGAGGTGACGTGCGGCGAGGTGTGCAGGCGGGCGGCGCCTTGTCCGGCGCGCAAGACCGATGGTAACGTCCCCGGATTCCCGGGAGGGCCCTGAGTCCATGGCGAAGCGAGTCCTGATCGTCGACGACGCGATCTTCATGCGGAACATGATCAAGGACATCTTCTCCGGGTCCGGGTTCGAGGTCGTGGGCGAGGCCGCGAACGGCCTCGAGGCGGTGGAGAAGTACAAGGAGCTGAAGCCCGACCTCACCACCATGGACATCGTGATGCCGTTCAAGAGCGGCATCGAGGCCACCCGCGAGATCATCAAGCACGACGCGCGGGCGGTGATCGTGATGTGCAGCGCGCTGGGCCAGGAGTCGCTGGTGATGGAGGCGATCGAGGCCGGCGCGAGCGACTTCATCGTGAAGCCGTTCAAGGCCGAGGACGTGCTGTCGGTCGTCAAGAAGGTGATGGGCGACGCCTGATCGCGGGCCCGGGGGCGGGCACGCCGTGGACCTCCAGAAGTACCTCTCCCTCTACGTGGCCGAGTCGGGCGAGCACCTCGCCGGCTACGGGCGCGACCTGGTCGAGATCGAGCGGGCGGTGCGCGAGGGGCGCGCCGTCAAGGCCACCATCGACAACCTGTTCCGGCACGCACACAGCGTGAAGGGCATGAGCGCCGCCATGGCGTTCGACGGAATCGCCACGCTCGCCCACAAGGCCGAGGACCTGGTGGACGTGTTCCGCGGCGAGCCGGGCCGGCTCGACGCCGGCGCGGTGGACGTGCTGCTCGCCGCCGGCGACGCGCTCGCCGCCATGGTGCAGGCGGCCGGGCGCGGCGAGAAGCCGGAGCCCGACGCGGCCCTGGTGGCGCGGGTGGCGGAGGCGGCGCGCCGGTGCCGCGCGGGCGAGCCCGCCGCGCCGGCCGGGGCGCCGCAGGGCGATCCCTTCGCCGAGCCGCCCGCCGCGGCGCCCCCGGCCCCGGCCCCGGCCCCGCGGCCCGCACCCGCACCCGCGGCGCCGCAGCCGGCGGTGGATCCCGCCGCGGGCCCCGCGCCCACCGGGCCGGCGGCGCCACGCGCGCACCGGCGGGTGCAGGTGGAGGTGGACATCGCACCCGGCTGCCCGGTGCCGGCGGTGCGCGCGTTCCTGGTGGTGAAGAAGCTCGCCGCGCTCGGCGCGGTGGCCCGCTCGGCCCCCACCGTCGAGGACCTGAAGGCGGGCCGCATCCCCGGGAAGCGGCTCGAGGTGGAGCTGCACACGCCGGAGCCGGTCGCCGCGCTGGAGCGGGCGCTCGCGCAGATCTCCGACCTCGCCGCGGTGGCGGTCCGCGAGGCGGCCGCCGCGCCGGCCGCGCCCGCGGCCCCGGCCGCCCCGCCGCCGGCGCCTGCCCGCGACGCGCCGAGCGAGCCGGCCCGCACCGTGCGGGTGAAGACCGAGATCCTGGACGGCTTCCTCGACGCGGTGGGCGAGCTCATCCTCGCCACCGCCCGCATCCGCGAGGTGGGCCGCGGGCTGCCGCGCGACGCGCGCGCGCCGCTCGACGAGGGCGTGGACCGGCTGCACGCCATCGTGAAGGACCTGCACGACAAGGTGATGACGGTGCGGATGACCCCGCTCGCGCTCGTCACCGAGCGGCTCCCGCGCGTCGCCCGCGACCTCGCCCGCGCGGTGAACAAGCAGGTGGAGCTCGACGTGCGGGGCGCGGAGATCGAGATCGACCGCGCCATCCTGGAGGAGCTGTCGGATCCGCTCCAGCACGTGCTCCGCAACGCGGTGGACCACGGCATCGAGCCGTCCCACCTGCGCCTGCTCGCCGGCAAGCCCGCCACCGGCCGGCTCACGCTCACCGCCCGCCGCGAGCGCGACCGCGTGATCCTGGAGCTCGCCGACGACGGGCGCGGGCTCGACCCGGAGCGGCTGCGCCAGGCCGCGGTGGCGCGCGGGGTGCTCGCGCCGGAGCAGGCCGCGGCGCTCTCCGACCGCGAGGCGCTCATGCTCTGCTGCCTGCCGGGCGTGTCCACCGCCGAGCGGGTCACCGAGCTCTCCGGCCGCGGCGTGGGCATGGACGCGGTGAAGCGGACCGTCGAGGCGCTCGGGGGCACGCTCGAGGTGGAGAGCGCGCCGGGCCTGGGCGCGCGCGTCACCTTCCGCCTGCCGCTCACCGTGGCGGTGCAGCCGGTGCTCCTCGTCCGCGTGGGCGAGGAGGTGCTGGGGCTCCCCATCGCCAAGGTGCACGGCGCCGCGCAGGTGGAGCTGTCGCGGCTCGATCGCAGCCGCGGCGAGCCGGTGCTGCCGTACGACGGCGAGCTCGTCCCGGTCCGCGATCTCTCCCGGCTGCTCGGCTTCCCGGCGGCCCCCGGCGACGTGCGCGCGGTGGTGGTGGCCGAGGGAGGCGAGCCGGGCCGGGTGGGCCTCGCGGTGGACGCGCTCCTCGGCCAGCACGAGGCGGTGCTGAAGCCGCTCGGCAGCCCGCTCGAGGCGGTGCCCGGCCTGTCCGCGGTGACCGTGCTCGGCACCGGGCGGCCGGTCTTCATCCTCGACGTCCAGAGGTTGATCGCGTGAGCGGCCCCGGCTTCGGCCCGCGCGAGCTGGACGCGCTCCAGGAGCTCGCCAGCATCGGCTGCGGCCAGGCCATCACCGCGCTCGGCCGCCTCGCCCGGCGCCCCATCCACATGGACGTGCCCGAGGCCTGGGTGGGCGCCGAGACCGGCGCCATCGCCGCGTTCCTGGGCGGCCTGGGGCAGGACCTCGTCGCGGTGGGCGTGAAGCTGGAGGGGCCGCTCACCGGCGACCTCCTGCTGGCGCTCCCCGAGCGCGACGCCGAGGCGCTCGCGGCGGTGCTCGGGTTCCCGCCCGGCGGCGCCTGGTCGGGCATGGCGGAGAGCGCGCTCCTCGAGTCCGGCAACATCGTGGGGAGCGCGTTCGTGTCGGCGGTGGCCGCGCTGGTGGGGGAGAAGCTCCTGCTCTCGGTGCCGGCGCTCGCGCGCGGCAGCGGCCGCGAGTGCGTGGAGCGGCTCGTCACGCACGCCGGCTCCATCGCGCTCGCCACCCGGTTCGTCCTCTCCACCGGCGCGGACGGGCCGTCGGTCGCGGGCGAGCCCGCCCTGGAGGGGCTCATCCTGGTGATGCCCGAGCCGGCGCGCGTCGCGAAGCTCCTCTCGCATCTCGATCTGCGATAGACAGCGCGCATGGACGAGAAGACCCTGCGCGCGCTCCTCGCCCGCGTGAAGCGCGGCCAGGCCTCGCTCGACGAGGCGGTGGCCGCCCTGAAGGGCGCGCCGTTCGAGCGCCTGGGCGACCTCGCCACGCTCGACACGCACCGGACCCTGCGGGTGGGGATGCCGGAGGTGGTGCTGGCCGAGTCGAAGACCGCGGCGCAGGTGGCGGCCATCGCGCGCACGCTCGCCGCGCGCGGCCCGCTCCTCGTCACCCGCCTCTCCCCGGCGAAGGCCGGCCCGGCGCGGCGCGCGGTGAAGGGCAGCGTCTACGACCCGGTCTCGCGCACGCTGCGCAAGGGGAGGATGGACCTGCCGGCGCGCGGGCCGGTGGCGGTGTGCTGCGCCGGCACCTCGGACATCCCGGTGTGCGAGGAGGCGGCGGTGACGCTGGAGGTGATGGGCGTCGAGCCCATCCGCGTCTACGACGTGGGCGTCGCCGGCATCCACCGGCTGCTGGCGCGGCGCGACGACCTCGAGCGCGCGCGCGCGGTGATCGTCGCGGCCGGCATGGAGGGCGCGCTCCCCTCGGTGGTGGGCGGCCTGGTGGGCCGGCCGGTGATCGGCGTGCCGACCTCGGTCGGCTACGGCGCCTCGCTGGGCGGGCTCGCGCCGCTGTTCACCATGCTGAACTCCTGCGCGCCGAACGTCACCGTGGTGAACGTGGACAACGGCTTCGGCGCGGCGTTCGTGGCGGGCCTCGTCGCCCGCGGGTGAAGCGAGGCTCCGCATGGCGCTCCTCCTCCTCGAGCCGGTGGGCGGCATCGCCGGCGACATGTTCCTGGCCGCCGCGATCGACCTCGGGGTGGACGCGGCCGCGCTCGCCCGCGCGCTCGAGTCGCTCGGCGTCCCGGGCTGGCGCCTCGTGGTGACGAGGAAGGCCGAGCACGGCATCCAGGGCACGCACGTGGACGTGGTGGTGGAGGGCGAGCAGCCCGCCTCCCGCGGCCTCGCGGAGATCCTGGGGCTGGTGGCGGCGAGCGGGCTCCCGCCGCGGGCGCGCGAGGCGGCGCGCGCGCTGTTCGAGCGCATCGGCGAGGCCGAGGCGCGCGTGCACGGCGTCCCGATCTCGGAGGTGCACTTCCACGAGGTCGGCGCGGTGGACTCGATCGTGGACGTGTGCGGCGCGGCGGTGGCGCTCGACCTGCTCGGCTGGCCGGCGGTGCGCTCGGCGCCGCCGGAGCTGGGGCGCGGCCTCGTCCGCACCGCGCACGGGACCATGCCGGTGCCGCCGCCCGCGGTGCTGGAGCTCCTGAAGGGGAAGCCGGTGCGCCCGGGCGGCCCGCCCGGCGAGGCGGTCACGCCCACCGGCGCGGCGCTGCTCGCGGTGCTCGCCGAGGTGGGCCCGCTCCCCGCCCACGTGCCGGTGCGGGTGGGCTACGGCGTCGGCACGCGCGCCTGGCCGGATCGCCCGAACGTGCTGCGCGCCACGCTGGCCGAGCCGGCGCCCGGCGCCGGTGCGGGCGGGCCCGGGCCGGACGCGCTCTGGGTGCTGGAGGCGAACCTGGACGACTGCCCGGGGCAGCTCGTGGCGCGCGCCATCGAGGCGGCGCTCGAGGCGGGCGCGCTCGACGCCTGGGCGGCGCCGCTCACCATGAAGAAGGGGCGCCCCGGCGTCCTGCTCGGCGCGCTCTGCGACGAGGCGCGCCGTGCCGCGGTGACCGGCGCGCTCTTCGCCGAGACGACCACGCTCGGCGTGCGCCGGCACCCGGTGGAGCGCGACGCGCTGGAGCGCGCGCTCGAGCCGGTCGAGACCGCCTACGGCAGCGTGCGGGTGAAGGTGGCGCGGCTCGGCGGCCGGGAGCTCGGCGCGCACCCGGAGTACGAGGACTGCGCCGCGTGCGCCCGCGCCGCGGGCGTGGCCGTGCGCGAGGTGATGGCGGCCGCGCTGGTGGCGTACCGTTCCCGGCGACGGTAGCGGGCGCGTGCTACAGTCGCGCTACAGTGGCGCGCGGGGGGGGAGCATGGCGGGGACGCGCAGGAGGCCGGGGCGGAAGGCGGCGAAGCGCGCGCGCGCGCCGAGCGCGCGGCCGAGGCCGCGACCGAAGCCGGGCCCGAGGCGCCGGCCGGCCCGGGCCCCGGTGGCGCCCGCTCCGTCCGACGCGGTGCTGCTGACGCTCTCGCGCGAGCTCGCCGAGGCGCGCGCCGAGGACCAGATCAGCGGCGCCCTGGCCCGCGCGCTCGACGCCGTGTTCCCGGGCCGCGCGTTCTCGATCCGGCTGGTGGACCCGCGCACGCTCGCGCTCACCACCTTCTACGCGAGCGGGCGCCTCCGCCCCGACCGCCCCGGCCGGCTGGTGCTCGGGCGCGGCGCGGTGGAGGAGGCCGGGCTCTCGGCGGCCGCCCTCGGCGCCGGCGGCGTCCGGGTGGTCGAGCGGGAGGAGCCGCTGTTCGAGGGCTACGAGGAGGCGACCTCGGTGCCGCTCGCGGTCTCGGGCGCGCTCTACGGCGTGCTCTCGCTCGAGTACGCGCGCGGCGGCCCCGGGGCGCCGGCCGAGGACCGCCCGCTGCTGCGCCGGGTGGCCGGCCACGCCGCGCTGGGCGTGCGCAACGTCCGCTCCATCGACGAGCTCACCTACCTCAAGACCTACCTCGAGGAGCTGATCGAGCACGCGAACGCGCTCATCTGGGCGGTGGACCGCGACCGCTCGGTGATCGTCTGGAACGCCGCCCTGGCGAAGCTCTCCGGGCTCGCCGCCGGCGAGGTGCTGGGGGGCGAGGCGCTCCTGCGCGCGCCCGACGACGAGCGCCCGCGCCTCGCCGCGCTGCTGGCGCGCAGCCTCGGCGGCGAGCGGGTGGACGGGGTCGAGACGCGGCTCATCCGGCGCGACGGCGGCGAGGTGCGGGTGGCGGTGAACACCGCGCCCATCGCCGGCGCGAGCGGCGAGGTCGAGGGCGTCATCCTCATCGGCCAGGACCTCACCCTGCTCCGCTCCATGCAGGCCGCCGCCGAGCACGCCGAGCGCCTGGCCGCCATCGGCCGCCTCGTGGCGGGCGTGGTCCACGAGCTGAACAACCCGCTCACCGCGGTGACCATGTACTCGGACGTGCTGCTCGAGCGCTTCACCGCCCGCGCGCAGGATCCCTCCGACGTCGAGAAGCTCCGCGCCATCAAGGACGCGGGCCAGCGCATCCAGCGCCTCGCCCGCGACCTCATCACCTACGCCCGCCCCACCGGCGCCCGCACCGAGGCGGTGGACCTCGTGCCGGCGGTGGAGGAGGCGGGGCGCATGGCGAAGACCGCGCTCAAGGAATCGGGCGCGGCGCTGGTGCGCGACGGCGGCGAGGGGCCGTACGTGGTGGAGGGCAACCGGCCCAGCCTGGTGCAGGTGGTGCTCGCGCTGGTGACGAACGCCGCCCAGGCGGTGCCGTCCGGCGCCGAGGTGCGGGTGGCGCTCTCGCGCGAGGACGGCGAGGTGGTGCTCACGGTCGCCGACGCGGGCGCGGGCATGCCGCCGGAGGTGGCGGCGCGCGCCTTCGAGCCGTTCTTCACCACCCGCGCCGGCGTGGGCATCGGGCTCGGCCTGCCCATCGTGCAGGGGATCGTGGAGCGCCACGGCGGCAGCGTCAGCCTCTCCACGGCGGCCGGCCGCGGCACCACCGTGACCGTCCGCCTGCCGGCCCGCGCCGCCACCGCCACCGAGCTGCGCCCGGTCGGCCCGGCCGACGCGCGCCAGCGCCCGCCCGGCGACACGCCCACGCACCCGCGCCTGCCGCGGCCGCCGCGCGGGTAGCCGCCCCCCGGCTCCGGGGGGTGCCCGCGGCCCGCCTGCGCTCGGGGCGCGCGAGCGGATCGCGCTACGCGCTCAGCGACAGCACCGCGTAGCCCTTGAAGCTCGGCAGCACGGTCGAGATCGAGTAGCCGGACGGGTTGAGCGGGATGCGCACGTCCGAGCCGTCGGAGGAGACGAAGCGGCCGCGGCGGACGCCGCCGGCCACGTGCTCGCCCAGGAACAGCGTCGCGCCCTGCGCGCGCTCCGCCGCGACGAGGTGCACGTCGAGCGCCTCGCCGGTCCGGCTCAGCACCACCAGCACCGGCGCGCGCCCGGCCACCCGCGCGGCGCGGCGGCCGCGCCCGAGGAGCGACGCGAGCGTCCGCTCCAGCACCGCCGGGTCGGGCGCGCCGCCCGGGCCCTTCTCCGGCGCGAGCGGCGGCAGCTCCACCAGCGTGCCGGAGCCGACGCGCACGCCGCCCGGCTTGCCCGCGGGCAGGAACGCGCCGGTCTGCCGCCCGCCCTCGTCCACCGCGGCGGGCGCGCCGAACGCGAGCACCGTGCCGCCCGCCTCCAGCCGGCGGCGCGCCTGCGAGGCCTCCAGCGCGGAGAGCGCGCCGGCGTCGGCGAGCACCAGCACCGCGCCCGGCGGCGCGTCCTGGACGCGCATCACCACCGGCGCCTGCGCGTGCAGCGCCGCGAGCGCGTCGCCGGCCCGCTCCACCGAGCGCCGGTGCCGGCCGCCCGTCCACAGGTCGGCCTCGGGCGAGTAGAGCACCGCCAGCTCCGCCACCGGGACCGCGAGCGACGGCGGCCGCCCGGCGCGCACCGCGAGCTGGCGCGCCAGCCGGCGGATCGCGGCCACCTCCTTGCCGGCCGCGCCGCCGGGCTCGAGGCCGGAGAGCTCCACGCCGCAGGCCGCGGCCACCGCGGCGAGCCGGACCAGCGCCGCCGGCGCGCCGTCGCCGCGCTGGGTGGCGATCGCCACCGGCCGGCGCCCCGCCGCGGCGCGGAGCAGCCGGACCAGGCCGGCGCCGCTCGCGACCGGCGCCGGGAAGATGGTCGCGTCCACCAGGCGCGCCGCCGCGAGCTGGGCCGGGCCGAGCGCCTCGAACTGGGCCACCACCTCGAAGGCGCGCCCCGCCGCGCGAGCCGCGTCGCGCGCCGAACGGGCGTACCCGCGCAGCGCCAGCGCGAGCGCGCGGTTGCGCACCCTCCAGAAGTCTCGCCCGAAGGGGAGGTGGTCGAAGGTGACCGCGCCCGGCGCCTGGGCCACCGCCTCGCGCGCCAGGGCGAGGTAGTCCACCGGCTGGAAGTGGTCGCCGTACTCGCGCACCAGCTCGCGCCCCACCGCGCGCTGGCAGTCCACGCAGAAGCCGGCGCCGAGCAGCCCGAGCGCGAGCGGCGCGTCGGGCCGATCGAGGCACACGCCGGCGAAGCCCGCGTCCAGCGCGGCGCGGGCGGCCTCGGCCACGCGCGCCTGCTGGCGGTCCGAGGAGAGGCAGGCCCGGAGCGGCCCGGAGAGGCCGGCCGGGTTGCCGTCGGCGGCGCGGCAGGCCTCGCTGGCGGTGGCGGCGCGTCCGGCCGGGATGTCGGCCAGCGCGCGGTTCACGAGCGGCGCCGGGAGCGGCTCGGCGGGCGCTGCGAGCAGGGGCTCGGCGGAGAGCGCCTCCGCGGCGCGCGCGGCCTCCTCCGGGAGCGCGCCCGGCGCGAGGCGATACGGAGCGAAGGCGTCGTCGAGCGGCATGAGGAGGTGCGTCCGGAGGCGTGAGGGTACGACGCGGCTCGCCGGCGGGCAATTGCCCCCGGGCGCGTGCGGTCGCACCATCGAGCGAGGCCGCGCGGTGATCGGCGGAATTGGCGCGCGACATCCGGCGACGAGGGTACGCGTGGGGCGTACCCCGTCGCGTTGACGCCCTCGAAAAACGCGTGGTACGGAGACCACGTCCGGGCAAGCGCATGTTCGTGGGACGTCCGCGCGGCCCACCCTCGGAGGCACAGAGACCGCAATGGGCGAAATGTTCGGAGCGCTCGCGAAGCACTATCACGAGGGCGGGTGGATGATGCACCCGATCCTCGCCTCGCTGATCGTGGTGGTGGGCCTCGTGGTGGACCGCGCGCTCGCGCTCTACTTCCAGGCCTCGGTGGACAAGGAGGGCTTCCTCCGCGGGCTGAAGGAGCACATCTACCGCGGCGACCTCGACCGGGCGATCAGCTTCTGCGCGTCGCAGAAGAAGACCCCGCTCGTCTCGGTGATCAAGGCCGGCCTCATCAACGTCCCGAAGGGCGAGGCCGACGTGCAGGCCGCCATGGACGAGGCGACGCTGCGCGAGTCGCCCAAGATCGAGAAGCGCACCGGCTACCTCGCCATGCTCGGCAACGTGGCCACGCTGCTCGGCCTGCTCGGCACCATCGTCGGCCTCATCGGCGCGTTCGGCGCGGTCGCCAACGCCAGCCCGGCCGACAAGGCCACCATCCTCGCGAACTCCATCTCCGAGGCCATGAACTGCACCGCGTTCGGCCTCCTCACCGCCATCCCGGCGCTGGTGGCCTACTCGGTGCTGCAGGGCAAGTCGCAGCAGATGCTCGACGACATCAACGAGACCTCGGTCTCGGTGCTGAACCTCATCGTCGCGAACCGCGACAAGATGAAGCTGCCGGCGACGGTCCCGTCGGAGGAGTAGCGCATGGGCGGCGGCGCGATCCCGGAGGCGGGCGGCGGCGGCAAGCGCAAGAAGAAGGCGCTCGACGCGGTCATCAACGTCGTCCCCGCCATCGACCTCCTCTCCTGCTGCATCACGTTCCTGCTCTACACCGCGGTGTGGACGCAGATCTCGCGCCTGCAGGTGCAGCAGTTCGGCGCGGGCGCGCCCGAGCCGCCCACCACCGAGCAGCAGAAGGCGCTCATGGTGACGCTGGCGGTGAGCGAGCGCGGCATGAGCCTCACCACCTCGGCCGGCCTCAACGTGGAGATCCCCATGGACCGCGCCGGCGGCGCCGCGCGCCAGGACTACAAGGCGCTCGACGACCGGCTGAAGCAGCTTCGCAGCGAGCACCCGGACGCCGCGGCGGTGACCGTCTCGGCGGAGGACACCGTGAGCTACGGCGACCTCGTGCAGGTCATCGACACGTGCATGGGCCAGGGGCTCGTGTCCGTGTCCGTCACCGGGGTCTGAGAGCCAGGCGCGACCATGCCCATCGTCATCCCCGGGAAGCGGCCCGCGAAGCGGTTCGAGAAGTCGAAGATCCTCGGCGGCAAGTTCGCCCGCGCGCACAAGGCCACCAACGCCGAGCTGAACGTCGTGCCCATGGTGGACATGATGACGATGCTCGTCATCTTCCTCCTGCAGCAGTTCTCGTCCACGGGCGAGGTGCTGTACATGCAGAAGGACATCAAGCTGCCCGACGCGCGCCACGGGCAGATCATCGAGATCGCGCCGGTGGTGGCGATCAGCGCCGAGCAGGTGGTGGTGACCGGCGTGAAGGTGGCCGACGTCCGCGAGCTGGACAGCGAGGGCGGCTACCTCAACATCCCCGCCCTGGAGGAGCGCCTGCGCGACGAGAAGAAGCGCTGGGACTTCATCCACCAGAACGACCCCGAGAAGAAGTGGGAGGGGGCGGTGAACATCCAGGCGGACAAGGGCGTGCCGTTCCGGATCGTGAAGCGCGTCCTGTTCTCCTGCGGCGTGGCCGGCTACTTCAGCGTGAACTTCGCCGCCCTGGACGCCGGCACCGCCGTCGCGGCGACCGCGCCGGGCGGGCCGGGCGAGGGGTAGGCGCGGGGCGGGCGAGCGTGCGCCCCCCGCTGGCGGGGCGCCGCCCGGCCCCCCGGGGCCCGGCCCGGGGGAACGCGTACTTGCCAAGATCCGGGCCGGATCGGTAGTATCCGCCGTCCCGGATTCCCGCCGGCCGCGCAACATCGCGCAACGAGCCGAGTTTTCACGGGTACTCCCAACGTCGGAGCCGTCCCCGCCATGAACCTTTCCAGCATCCTCACCTCCCTCTCGCTCGGAGCGAGCGGCCACGGTGAGGCAAACCTCATCCTGCCGAACCTCAACGGCGCGGAGCGCTTCCTGGGGATGTCCGGCCAGACGCTGCTGCTCGCCGGCATCGTGGTCTGCGTCCTCGGCCTGGCGTTCGGCCTCGTGGTCGCGAAGCAGCTGAAGGCGCTCCCGGTCCACAAGTCGATGCGGGAGATCTCCGAGCTCATCTACGAGACCGCGAAGACCTACCTGGTCACGCAGGGCAAGTTCATCGCGATCCTGTGGGCGTTCATCGCGGTGATCATCATCGCCTACTTCGGCTTCCTCACCACCGGGCCCGACGGCGCCCGCGGGATGGGCGCGGCCCGGGTGGCGCTGATCCTGGTGATGAGCCTCATCGGCATCCTGGGCTCGGCGGGCGTCGCCTGGTTCGGCATCCGCGTGAACACCTACGCGAACAGCCGCTCCGCCTTCGCCGCGCTGGGCGGCAAGCCGTTCCCCACCTACGCCATCCCGCTCAAGGCGGGCATGTCGATCGGCACGATGCTCATCAGCGTCGAGCTGCTCATCATGCTGGCGATCCTGATCTTCATCCCCTCGGACCTCGCCGGCCCGTGCTTCATCGGCTTCGCGATCGGCGAGTCGCTGGGCGCCTCGGCGCTCCGCATCGCCGGCGGCATCTTCACCAAGATCGCCGACATCGGCTCCGACCTGATGAAGATCGTCTTCAAGATCAAGGAGGACGACGCCCGCAACCCCGGCGTGATCGCCGACTGCACCGGCGACAACGCGGGCGACTCGGTGGGCCCGTCGGCCGACGGCTTCGAGACCTACGGCGTCACCGGCGTCGCGCTCATCACCTTCATCCTGCTCGCGGTGACCGACCCGAGCCACCAGGTCCAGCTGCTCATCTGGATCTTCGCGATGCGCATCATGATGATCGTCGCGTCGGTGGTCTCGTACTGGATCAACGAGGCGGTGGCGAAGGCCAAGTACGGCGACGCCGCGCACATGAACTTCGAGGCGCCGCTCACCTCGCTGGTGTGGCTGACCTCGGCCGTCTCGGTGGTGGCCACCTTCGTGGTCTCCCGGCTCCTCATCGCCGAGCTCGGGGACGGCACGCTCTGGTGGAAGCTCTCCGCCATCATCACCTGCGGCACGCTCGCCGGCGCGATCATCCCCGAGGTGATCAAGGTCTTCACCTCCACCAGCTCCGGCCACGTGCGCGAGGTCGTCACCGCGTCGAAGGAGGGCGGCGCCTCGCTGAACGTCCTCTCCGGCCTCACCGCCGGCAACTTCTCCGCGTTCTGGATGGGCCTCGTCATCATCGCGCTGATGGGCGCGGGCTACTACATCTCCACGCTGGGCGGCCTCGACGTCGTCAACGGCGGCATCATGATGGCGCCGGCGGTGTTCGCCTTCGGCCTCATCGCCTTCGGCTTCCTCGGCATGGGCCCGGTCACCATCGCGGTCGACTCCTACGGCCCGGTGACCGACAACGCGCAGTCGGTCTACGAGCTCTCGCTCATCGAGAACGTGCCGAACGTGAAGGCCGAGGTGAAGAAGGACTTCGGCTTCGACCTCGACTTCGAGAAGGCCAAGGGCTACCTCGAGGAGAACGACGGCGCCGGCAACACCTTCAAGGCGACCGCCAAGCCGGTGCTCATCGGCACCGCGGTGGTGGGCGCCACCACCATGATCTTCTCGATCATCGTGGTGCTCACCCAGGGCCTGAAGCCCGAGCTCATCTCCAAGCTCTCCATCCTGAACCCGCTGTTCCTGCTCGGCCTCATCATGGGCGGCGCGGTGATCTACTGGTTCTCGGGCGCGTCCACCCAGGCCGTCTCCACCGGCGCCTACCGCGCGGTCGAGTTCATCAAGCAGAACATCCGCCTCGAGGGCGTCGAGAAGGCGAGCGTCGAGGACTCGAAGAAGGTCGTCGAGATCTGCACGCAGTACGCGCAGAAGGGCATGTTCAACATCTTCCTGGTGGTGTTCTTCGCCACCCTGGCCTTCGCGTTCGCCGACGAGTTCTTCTTCATCGGCTACCTCGTCTCCATCGCGATCTTCGGCCTGTTCCAGGCGATCTTCATGGCGAACGCCGGCGGCGCCTGGGACAACGCCAAGAAGGTGGTCGAGGTGGAGCTGAAGGCCAAGGGCACGCCGCTGCACGACGCGACGGTGGTGGGCGACACCGTCGGCGATCCGTTCAAGGACACCTCCTCGGTGGCCATGAACCCCATCATCAAGTTCACCACGCTGTTCGGCCTGCTGGCCGTCGAGCTCGCCATCCAGATGGAGACCTCGGCGCGCGTGGGCCTGGCGGCGGTGTTCCTGGCGGTCGCGCTCGTGTTCGTCTGGCGGTCCTTCTACCGGATGCGCATCGAGACGGGCGTGAAGTCCACCGAGACGGCCGGCGCGGCCAGCCCGGCGCACTAGCATGTGCGCGGAGCGGATCGCTCCGCCGTCACCGAGGGCGGCGCTCGAGAAGGCGTGCGCCGCCCTCAAGGTGTTTCCCCTCCACGGCGTGGTCGTCCTCCCGGGGACGCCCACGCCGTTTCACATCTTCGAGCCGCGCTACCGCGCGCTCGTGGCGGACGCGCTGCGCGGGGACCGCATCCTGGCGGTCCCGGGGCTCACCACGATGGAGGCGGCGCAGCAGCTCCACCCGCCGCTGTTCCCGGTGGCGGGCGCCTGCGTCATCGAGCAGGAGGACCGCTACGACGACGGGCGCTACGACCTGGTGGTGCGCGGCGTCGCCCGCGTGCGGCTGATCCAGGAGCTCGCGAACGAGAAGCCCTACCGCGAGTTCCGCGCCGAGGTCCTCGACGACGTCTGGCCGGACGAGGGGCCCGAGGCGCTCGAGCCGGACGTCGCCTCGCTCCGGCAGCTCGTGCTCGAGCTGTCGACCCGGCTCCCGCCCGAGTCCGGCGCCCCGGCGCTGGCCGAGGCGGTGGCGCAGATGCGCGACGCCTCCGCCATCGCCGACCTGGTGGCCGCCGCGGCGGTGTCCGAGCCGCACGCCCGCCAGCGCGTGCTGGAGACGCTCGAGGTCGAGCGCCGCCTCGAGCTCGTGGTCGAGGAGGTCGCGGGGGTGGTGCTGCTGCTGTCGAAGGGGCAGCGGCCGGAGAACTGACCCTTCGACTCCGGCCGCTCATCCCGACCCTTCGACTCCGGCGAGCCTCCGGCTCGCCTACGCTCAGGGTGAGCGGATCGCTCATCCCGAGCGAGGCACGGCCGGAGTCGAGGGACCTACGACTCCGCCGCCCGCCCCACGCCGTAGTAGGTGAACCCGGCCGCGCGGACCTTGGCGGCGTCCCACACGTTCCGGCCGTCGAACAGCACCGGCTGCGCCATGAGCTGCTTCAGGCGCGCCAGGTCGGGCTGGCGGAACTCGTTCCACTCGGTCACGAGCAGGAGCGCGTCGGCGCCCTCGGCGGCGGCGTACGGCTCGTCCACCAGCGTCACGCCGCGGCCGCGGAAGATGCCGTCCGCCACCTGGGCGGCCACCGGATCGTGGGCGCGGACCCGGGCGCCGGCCGCGAGCAGGCCCTCGATCACGGTGATGGCCGGCGCCTCGCGCATGTCGTCGGTGCGCGGCTTGAACGCGAGCCCCCACACGCCGAAGGTGCGCCCGGCCAGCGTGCCGAAGTGCTTGTGCGCCTTCTCCACCAGCCAGCGCTTCTGCCGCTCGTTCACGCGCTCCACCGCGCGGAGCAGGTCGAAGTCGAGGCCCAGGTGGCGCGCCATGCTCATCACCGCGCGCACGTCCTTCGGGAAGCAGGAGCCGCCGAAGCCCACCCCGGGGAACAGGAACGGGTGGCCGATGCGCCGGTCGGAGCCGATGCCGCGGCGGACCTGGTCCACGTCCGCGCCCAGCTTCTCGCACAGCGTGGCGATCTCGTTCATGAACGAGATGCGCGTCGCCAGCATCGCGTTCGCCGCGTACTTGGTCAGCTCGGCCGAGCGCAGGTCCATGAACAGCACCGGCTGCTCGGCGCGGACGAACGGCGCGTACAGCTCGGCCATCACCGCGCGGGCGCGCTCGGAGGCGACGCCCACCACCACCCGGTCCGGCCGCATGAAGTCGTCGATGGCGGCCCCTTCCTTCAGGAACTCGGGGTTGGAGACCACGTCGAACGGCTGCGTGGTCACCTCGCGGAGCGCCTCGGCCACCTTGTCGGCGCTGCCCACCGGCACCGTGCTCTTGTCCACCACCACCGTGTAGCGGGTGAGGTGCCGGCCGATCTCGCGGGCGGCGGCGAGCACGTACGACAGGTCGGCGTCGCCGTTCTCGCCGGGCGGGGTGCCCACCGCGATGAACGCCACGTCGGCGTCCTTCATGGCCTCCGGGTAGGAGGTGGTGAAGGACAGGCGCCGCTCCTTCACGTTGCGGCGCACCAGCTCCTCGAGGCCGGGCTCGTAGATGGGGATCCCGCCGCCGCGGAGCGTCTCGATCTTGGCGGCGTCGAGGTCGAGGCAGGTGACCCGGTGGCCCGACTCCGCGAAGCAGGTGCCGGTGACGAGGCCCACGTAGCCGGTGCCGACGACGGTGATGTTCATTGCGAGCGGTCCCTCACGGAAAGCAGAGGGGCGCAATCTAGCACGCCCCGCCCGGGCCGATCACGGCGCGACCACGAGGCGCGCCGCGGCGTCCTCGCCGCGGAGCTGCCGCAGCCGGGCGGGGTCGCTGGCGGCCTCCACCACCCGCTCCACCGCGAGCCGCTCGGCGGCCCCCAGCTCCGGGCGCACCGCCGCGGCCGCGTCGGCGACGTCCGGGAAGAACAGCGCCGCGAGCCGGCTCACGCCGTGGAGCGCGCGGGCGAGCCCGAGCGCGCGCGCCCGGGCGAGCACGTACTCGCGGTCGAGGCCGAGCCGGAGCAGCTCGCGCACGTCGACGTACGTGATGAGCGGGGCGCGCAGGCCGAGGAGCGCCTGCTCGCCGACCGTGCCGAGGAGCGCGTCCTCCGCCGACGGGCGGGCGGCCGCCGCGCCGAACGCCAGGTAGGGGGTGCTGCGCTGGAACAGCAGCGGATCGGCCGGCGCGCCGGAGAACAGCCCCTCCTGCGCGGCGACGGTGAGCCGCCCGTCCCCGAAGATCGCGGTGCGGCCGCCGTGCTCGGTGCGCTCGAGCTGCATGCCGCCTCGGATCGCGTCGGCGAAGCGCTGCGCGTCCCCGGCGGCGAGCGCGACGCGCAGGTCGCCCACGGGCCGGAACGCGAGGTGCGGGTAGAGCCAGTCGATGTAGGCGGCGGCGTCGAGCAGCACCACCGGCACGCCGTCGGCCGGCCGGAGCAGCCCGCGCAGCGTCACCATCTTCAGCACGTTGTCGTTCGCCACGCCCTGGTACTGGGCGAGCAGGCGCTCGCGCAGCCCCTCCGGCGCCGAGGCGCCGAGCCGGGTGTGCTCGAGCTGGAAGGAGGCGAGCGGCGCGAGCCCGTGCGCCACGAGCACGTCGCCGAGCAGGCCGGGCTCGCAGTCGGGCAGGACCGCCGGCGGGGAGAAGGAGGTGAGCGCGCGCAGGGCGTCGAGGAGGGCCACGGCGCCGCCCGATGTAACCCGGCGGGCGCCCGGCGGCAATCCGCCCGGCGCGCCGGGGGCGGCCTGGGTGCGCAGGTTCACCGCACGGAGGACGGACATGACCGAGCTCGACGGGACGCTCACCGATCTCGCCCGGATGCGCAGCGTGGGCGAGCCCATCGTCAGCCTGTACCTGGACGTCCACTGGGCCGACGAGCAGCAGCGCGAGCGGGTGCGCCTGTTCGTCCACGAGCGCGTGCGGCAGACGCTGGCGCACTATCCCCCCGGCACGCCCGACCGGCCCGCGCTCGACCGGACCCTGCACCGCGTGCTGGACCACGTCGCGCGGCTCACCTCGCAGGAGGAGGCGCCGGAGAAGCACGGCCTGGCGCTGTTCGCGTGCGAGGCGCTCGCGCTCTGGCGGCCCATGTCCTTCCGGCGCACGTTCACGCCCGAGCTGTGCACCGACGGCATCCCGCACCTCACCCAGCTCGCCCGCCTCGCCGACGACTTCGAGCCCGCCGTGGTGGTGGTGCCGAACCAGGCGGGCGCCGACGTGTACGAGGTGCGCCTCGGCGACCTGGCGGTGGAGTCGAGCCTGCGCGGCTTCGTGCCCCGGCGCGAGAAGGACACGTTCGACCCGGGCGCGGCGCGGCCCGGGCAGCACTTCGAGCGGCAGGAGAAGGACGCGCGGCACCAGGACACGTTCATCCGGAAGAACCGCCGGGCCGCCGCCGAGGAGGTGCAGGCGCTGCTCGCGCGGACGCCGGGCGCGCACCTCGTGCTGGTGGGCACGGCCGGCAACGTGGCCGCGTTCGAGCGCGCGCTGCCGGAGCGGCTCCGCGCGCGGGTGATCGCGCGCCTGCCGCGCCCGCGCGAGTGGGAGTCCGCCGACGGGGCCCGGCGCGACGGCGTGGTCGCGGGGGCGGCCGAGGCGGTGGCCGTGCACGAGCGCGAGGCCGAGCGGCGCGTGATCGAGGCGCTGGTGGGGGAGGCGCTGCGCGGGGGGCTGGGCGTGGTGGGGCCGGAGGACGTGGTCCAGGCGGTGAACGAGGGCCGGGTGCACCGGCTGGTGCTGGAGGAGGACTTCCAGCGCGCCGGCTGGCAGTGCGACCGCTGCACCGCGCTCGGGGCGTCGCACGGCGCCGACCTGTGCCCGTACTGCGGCGGCGACCTGCACACCGTGCAGCAGCTCGGCGAGGCGCTGGTGGCGCGGGCGCTCGCGGGCGGCGGCGAGGTCGAGGTGGTGGCGCACGCGAACCGGCTGCACGGCTACCGCGGGGTGGGCGCGTTCCTCCGCCAGACCGCCGCCACCGGGCTGCGCGGCGCGAGCCCGCCCTGGCCGACCGCGCCCGGCGCGAGCCAGCCGTAGCAGCCCGTCCCTCGACTCCGGCCGGGACGAGCTGGAACTCCCGCTCACCCTGAGCGTAGGCGAGCCGCAGGCTCGCCGGAGTCGAAGGGTCGGGATGAGCGGACGGAGTAGAAGGGTGCGAAGGCCTCTACCCCTTCCACTCCCGGTACATGTCCGCGGCGGTGGACACGAGGTCGGCGTGGCGGAGCGTCCACCCCACCTCGCCGGCGCGGGCCGTCACCACCTGCTGGTCCATGGCGAGCGCGTCCGCCATCGGGCCCATGCCCTTGCGGGCCTCGGCGAGCGGCAGCTCGCGCACCGCACCCTTCCCCGCGGCGCGGCTGTACGCGGCGGCGGCCTCGGCGACCGGCGTCGGCCGCCCGTCCACCCCGTGGAACACGCCCTGCCCGCGCCGCTCGACCACCAGCCGGTACAGCTCCGCCAGGTCCTCCACGTGCACGAACGACCAGCGCTGCGTGCCGGGGGCGACGACCGTGGCAGCGCCCTCGCGCGTCGCCTGGTCGAACCACGGGGTGATGAGCCCGCGCCGGCCGCCGTAGACCATGCCCGGGCGGATCACCGCCGCGGCGATGCGATCGCCGGCCGCGCCCAGCACGCGCTGCTCGTGCGCCGGTCGCCAGGCCGTGGCCGCCGCCGGATGATCGGTGGGGGCGCGCTCGTCGGCGATGCCGCCGGTGTCGCCCAGCACCCAGACGCCGGAGGTGTACACGATCGAGAACGGCCGGCCCGCCGCGCGGGCCGCGGTGATCATCGCCTCGACCGCCTCGGCGTCGGCCGGCGGTCCCAGGCCGTAGTCCACCGCGGCGTGCACCACCGCGTCCTGCGCCGCGAGCTCGCGGGCGAGCGCGCCCACGTGGCCGAGGGCGCCCCGGGCCGGGGTGGCCCCGCGCCGGCGAAGCTCGGCGTCCTTCTCCTCCGACCTCGAGAGGCCGGTGACCTGATGCCCTCCGCGGGTGAGCGCGGACACGATGGCGCTGCCGATGTACCCGGTCGCGCCGGTGACGAAGATCTTCATGGTGTCTCCTCCGGGCGGAAGGACTAACGGGCGCGCCGGCCTCGCGCAAACGGTCGAGGCGGCGAGACGCGCGCCCGCCCGGCGCCAGGAATCCCTTGGCCCCCGGACGCCGGGCGCGAGAAGATGCCCACGTGAACGGCCCCCCCCAGAAGATCCTGGTCGTCTTCGGGACCCGCCCCGAGGCCATCAAGCTCGCGCCGGTGATCGAGGCGCTCCGCGCCCGGCCCGGCGCCGAGGTGCGCGTCTGCCTCACCGGCCAGCACCGCGAGATGGTGGACGCCGTGCTGTCCTTCTTCGGCGTGGTGGTGGACGAGGACCTCGCCATCATGCAGCCTGGCCAGACGCTGAACGGCATCGCCTCGCGCGCGCTCGCGGGCGTGGACCGGGTGCTGGAGGCGTTCGCGCCCGACTGGACCGTGGTGCAGGGCGACACCACCACCGCCTTCGCGGCGGCGCTCGCCTCGTTCCACCGGCGCGTCAAGGTCGCGCACGTCGAGGCGGGCCTCCGCAGCCACGACCGCTTCAAGCCCTACCCGGAGGAGGTGAACCGCGTGATGACGGCCGCGGTCACCGACCTGCACTTCTGCCCCACCGCCCAGGCGCGCGACAACCTGGTCGCCGAGGGGCACGCGCCGGGCGCGATCCAGGTGGTGGGCAACACGGTGGTGGACGCGCTGCACCTCGCAGTCGCGAAGCTCGACGATCCCGCGGTCGAGCAGGAGGTGGCGCGCGGCTACGAGTGGCTCGATCCGGCGCGGCCGCTCGTGCTCGTCACCGGCCACCGGCGCGAGAGCTTCGGCGCGCCCTTCCGCGACCTGTGCCTCGCCATCCGCGAGCTGGCCGAGCGGAACGCGGTGCAGGTGGTCTACCCGGTGCACCTCAACCCGAACGTGCGCGAGCCGGTGTTCGAGCTGCTCCGCGACGCGCCCGGCGTGCGCCTCGTCGATCCGGTCCCCTATCCGACGCTGGTCTGGCTGGCCCGGCGGAGCCGCTTCATCCTCACCGACTCCGGCGGCATCCAGGAGGAGGCCGCCGCGCTGGGCCGGCCGGTGCTGGTGATGCGCGACGTGACCGAGCGGCGCGAGAGCATCGACGCGGGCGTGTCGCGCCTCGTCGGGACCGACCGCGGCGCGATCCTGGAGTGGTCGGAGCGGCTGCTGAAGGACGAGGGCACCTACCGCGCCATGGCGCGCAAGGTGGACGTCTACGGCGACGGGCGCTCCAGCCAGCGCATCGCCGACGCGCTGCTCGGGCCCGCGGACCCGCGCCCATGAGCCCCGGCTCCGCCGAGCTGCGCGCGCCCGCCGCCGGTCCGGGCACGGCGGCCTGGACCACCGGCCTCGCCGAGGCGTTCCCGTCCTTGCGCGGCCTGCGGATCGCCATCGTGGACTACCTGCTCGTCGATCCGGCGAGCGGGAAGATCAACACCGGCGGGACCGAGACCTACGCGCTCACGCTCACCGAGGTGGCGCGGGCGCTCGGCGGCGACGTGCTCCACCTGCAGCGCAGCCGCGTGCCGCTCGCGCCGCGCGAGGTGCGCCCCGGCCTGTCGCTGCGCACCTGGCGGCGCCCGCGCGAGCTCCCGGCGCTGCTGCGGGCCGCGCGGGAGGAGGCGCGGGGCCGGCCGGTGGTGACGATCCTGTTCATCGAGGACTTCGTCCCCGGCCCCGAGGACCAGCCCAGCGTCTTCCTCCACCACGGGATCGTCCACGACGGCGCGTTCGAGCGCCACCCGCTCCGCTGGCCCATGACCTGGGTCCGGGACGCGCGGAAGCTGTGGGTCTGGCACCGGCGGCGCCGGCAGCACTACCGCCTGGTCACGCGGACCACCCGCACCGTCTCGGTGGACACGAACGTCGCGAACGTCACGCGCTACATGTTCCCGCAGCTCGACTGGGCGGGCCGGATCACCTACGTGCCGAACTTCGGGACGCTGCTCCCGCGCGCCGACGTGCTCGAGAAGTGGCGCCACGGCCGCCCGGTCACCGTCCTGTTCGCGCGCCGCTTCGTGATGAAGCGCGGCACGTTCCTGTGGGCGGACGCGCTCGCCGACCTCGCCCCGCGCTTCCCGCAGGTCGAGTTCCGCTGCGTCG
The DNA here is from genome assembly GCF_000022145.1 of Anaeromyxobacter dehalogenans 2CP-1. Classification (NCBI taxonomy): domain Bacteria; kingdom Pseudomonadati; phylum Myxococcota; class Myxococcia; order Myxococcales; family Anaeromyxobacteraceae; genus Anaeromyxobacter; species Anaeromyxobacter dehalogenans. Next base: position 4,960,909 of record NC_011891.1, on the reverse strand, counting down.
GCCGCGGGCCCGGGGAGCCGTGGCTCCGCGCGCTCGCCGGGCGCTACCCGAACGTCGCGGTGCTGGAGCGGCCGCACGCCGAGATGGTCGAGGAGCACCGCCGCGCGCACCTCGCGGTGGTGCCGAGCGAGTGGTCGGAGGGGACGAGCCTCTCCGCCATCGAGGCGATGTGCGCCGGCGCCGCGGTGGTCTCGACCGACGTGGGCGGCCTCGGCAACCTCGTGGTCCCCGGCGCGACCGGCGTCATCGCGCCGGCGACCCCGGCCGCGTTCCGCGACGCGGTGGCCCGCCTGCTGGAGCGTCCCGCGGAGGCGCGCCGGCTCGGCCTCGCCGGCTACCGCGTGGCGGCGGCGTCGTTCTCGATGCCGGTGTGGTCCGAGCGGATGTGCCGGGTGATGGCCGAGGTGGTCGCCGATCCTGCGCCGCGGCCGCCCCCTCGCCGCGTGGCGCCCGCGCCCGGCGTCCTCTGATCGCCGGAGTGACTCACGGGTAGCCTTCGCCTAGAGTGACGGCCCGATGCGAACCGCCCGCGCGCCCGTCCTCGCCCTTGCCGTCGCCCTCCTGACCGCGCATCCCGCTCGTGGTTCGACGGGCTCACCACGAGCGGACGGCACCGCCTGCACCCCGGTCCTGATGGCGGTGGACGGGATCGGCACGCCCGCCGACGAGCTGCTCCGGCTGGGCGAGCTGTCCGGCGCGGTCCCGCTCTCGCCGCGCGCCATCCGCCGCGGCGGCGCGCGGGTGGAGGCGCGCTGCGCGGAGGGCGCGCTCCCCTGGGACACCGCTGCGCTCGAGGCCGGCGCCGGGGCGGACGGCATCCGCCTCGTGCCGCTCCGGCTCGACGCCGCCTGGAGCTCGCACTATCCGTCCGGCGGCGGCACCGCCGCCGGGGGCACCGGCAACGACGGCCTGCTCTGGGCCGGCCGCGGGACCTCCTCGATGCTCTCCGGCGGCGCGGCGTTCCGCTGGGGCCCGTTCTCCGGGGCGCTCGCGCCGGCGGTGTCCTGGTCGCAGAACCGCTGGTTCACCATGCGTCAGAACGGCCAGGCCGGAGACCTCGCCTACCGGAACCCGTTCTACGGCGACGGCATCGACTACCCGCAGCGCTTCGGGGCGGGGCCGTTCTCCGACTGGAGCCTGGGTCAGAGCTACCTTCGCGCGGACGCGTGGAACGTGGCGGTGGGGATCTCCACCGAGAACCTCTGGCTCGGGCCCGGCCTCCGCAACTCGCTCACCATGACGAACGCCGCGCCCGGCTTCCCGCACGCGTTCGTGGGGACCTCGCGCCCGGCGAACATCGGCATCGGCACCGCCGAGGTGCTGGTGTACTGGGGGCGCCTGTCGCGCTCGACCTACGTCACGCACCCGACGCACCCGATGGTGAGCGGCCTGGTGGTGGACTACACGCCGCGCTGGGTGCCGGGCCTGACGGTGGGCCTCTCGCGCCACTTCGTGCAGGTGTGGGACGAGCTGCAGACGCGGGACTGGTTCGCGATGTTCCAGAGCCCGCGCAAGAACGACCTGAAGGGCTGGTACGACGATCCCACCGGCAACAACCCGAACGACAACCAGCTCGCCTCGCTGTTCGCGCGCTGGGTGTTCCCCGAGTCGCGCCTCGAGCTCTACGGCGAGTTCGGCCGCGAGGACCACGAGGGCTCGTTCTACCAGTACGTCCGCGAGCCGGACGAGACCGCCGCCTGGCTGCTCGGGCTGCAGAAGCTCTTCACCGCCGGCGGGCGCACCGTGCGCCTCCAGCTCGAGGCCACCGCGCTGCAGCAGGTGCGGCCGACCGACAGCCTGCGCGGCATGCCGACCTGGTACACGCACGCGCGCGATCTCTCCTGGACGAACGAGGGCCAGCTCCTCGGCGCGTCCATCGGCCCCGGCTCGGACAGCCAGACGCTGGCCGTGGACGTGTTCGGGCGGGGCGGCCGGATCGGCGGGTACCTCGAGCGCGTGCGCCGCGACAACGCGTACTACTGGGCGAACATCGAGCCGCTGCGCGACGATCGCTACACGCACGACGTCGAGGTGACCGCCGGCGCGCGGCAGCTCCTGCTCGCCGGGCCGTTCGAGGTGTCGTGGGACGCGAGCGCGTCCTACCGCTGGTCGCGGGCGTTCCTGCCCCGCAACGAGCCCAACCTGCGCCTGCTCGTGCAGCTCGCGCTGCCCATCATGCCGACGCGCTGACGTCCGGATCGATCGGGCCGCCCGGCTCGCCGTCCGTCCCGGCGGCGGCGTCCGGGCCCGCGCCGGCCGCGGCGGGGCGCGCCGAGGTGGGCCGCAGCACCGCGATGATCGAGAGCGGCGCGAACGGCAGCGCGCGGTCGATCACCCGGAACAGCGGCGTGAGCAGGTTGAGCGCCTTGATCTGCAGCAGGCCGAAGGAGCGGCGCTTCAGGAGCTTCCCGTTCAGCCACCAGGCCGGCGTGCCCACCCGGTTGAAGTGGAGCAGCTCCTGCACCTCGAAGCCGGCCTGGGTGGCGAGCTCCACCAGCGCGTTCTCGGTGTAGCGCCGCTTGTGCCCCAGCACCTCGTCGAGCGTGCCGAACAGGTCCGGGCCGCGAGGCACGAGCACGATGGCGCGGCCGGTCTCGGCGAGCGCCGCGCGGACGTTCCGGAGCGCGCCGAGATCGTCGTCCACGTGCTCGATGATGTTGAGGCACACCACCGTGTCGAAGCCGCCCTCCACCCGCGGGAACGACTCGCCCCGGGTGACGTCGGTGAGCGTGACGTCGAGGTAGGGGCGATCGACGGTGAGGCCGCGGAGCGTCTGGAGGTAGAGCGGGTTGATGTCCGAGGCGACGTAGGTGTTGCGCGGGACCAGGCGCCGGGTGAGGTTGCCGGTCCCGCTGCCGATCTCGAGCACGCGCTGCCCGCAGAACGGCCGGATCACGTCCGCCATCCAGGCGTTGAAGCGCGGCGCGCGGGCGAGCCGCCCCAGGATCTGCGAGCCGTACGCGTCCTCCTGGTACACGTGGTCGGAGAGCCAGAAGCGGGTGATGGCCCACAGCGCCTTCACGCCGTCCCGCCAGTTGATCTTCTTGCCCTCCTGGTAGGTGCGCCCCGAGTAGCTGATGGGGATCTCGAAGATGCGCGCCTCGCGCTTCGCGAGCTTGATGGTCAGCTCGGGCTCGAGCCGGAAGTCGTTCGAGACGATGGGGATCGACTTCAGGAGGTCGGTGCGGACCGCCTTGTAGCAGGTCTCCATGTCGGTCAGGTTCACGTTGGTCACCCAGTTGGTGAGGAACGTGAGCAGCCGGTTGCCCAGCTCGTGGCGGAACAGCAGCGCGCGTCGCGCCTCGCCGCCGGCGAAGCGCGAGCCGAACACCGCGTCCGCCTCCTCCTCCACGAACACCTTCACGATCCGGACGAGGTCGCGCGGGTGGTACTCGAGGTCCGCGTCGTGGATCACCGACAGCTCGCAATCCGCCTCGGCGAGCGCGGTGCGGATGGCGCGGCCCTTCCCGCCGTTCATGACGTGGCGGAGGAACACCCAGTGGAACTTGCCCTGCCGGCCGTGCCCGCACAGCTCCACGCCGTTCTCGATGGGGCCGTTCTCCAGCCACTGCACGCCGCGCGCAGCGGCGAAGGCGCGCAGGACCTCGCCGGTGGCGTCGCGCGAGCAGTCGTCCACCACCACCACCTGGACGCGCTCGAGGTGCGGCGAGCCTTCCAGGATCTCGAGCCGGGCGAGCGAGGTCGAGACGAGGTGCTGCTCGTTGTAGACGGGGACGAGGACGGAGAGGGAGGTCATCGCGGTGCGGTTCTAGCAGACGCGGGCGACCCGGGGTACTCGCGGGCGGGGAGCAGGCGAGCCGTCGCCGGGTCGTACCACCGAGGGCGGGCCGGCGAGGGGCGCCGCCCAGGGGCGGCACGGCGCGCGCGGTCAGCTCGTGAGCCGCACGCGCAGCCCCTGCGGTGCCGTCCCCGACAGCTCGATGAACCCACCGTGCACGCCGCCGAGGTGGTGGGCCAGGCAGAGCGAGGTGAGGTTGGAGGGATCGTCGGAGCCGCCCCGGGAGCGGAGCTGGAGGTGGTGCGCATGGACCGCGCTCCGGGAGCAGCCCGGCATCGTGCAGAGCCCGCCGTCGCGCTCGAGCACGCGCTGGTGACGCGTCCGCGGCGGCGGGACGGCGTCGAGCCACGTCTGGAGGAAGTGCAGCGCCATCCATTCGAGGCAGATCTCGTCGTCCAGCCGGGTCCCCGCCGCGTCCCGGGCGGCGCGGATGACCGCCTCGAGGAGCGAGAGCACCCGGCGAGGCATGCGCACCGGCAGGTCGCCGCGCGCGCACATCTGCGCGCGCGCGTCCTCCCGCGCGTCCGCCTCGCGGCGGAGCGCGACGCAGGGGGTGGACCCGGCGCGCGCGATCCAGTCGTGGACCGTGTCGGCGTCCGCCGCCGCGGCGATGACCCGGGCCTTCTCGTAGGAGATGCGCCCCGCCGCCATCGCCTCGCGGAGCGCCGGCAGCTCGTACAGCCGCCGCTCCAGCGCCGCGCGCTGCTCCACCGCGCGGGCCGACATGCCCAGGCGCTCGGCGCAGTAGTGGGAGAAGGAGGCGAAGCCCGCCTCGCGCCAGAGGCGCAGGCTCATCATGAGCAGGCCCAGGTGGCCGAGCAGCGCGTCCCAGCGGTCGCGCTGCCCGGCCAGCGCGCGGAGGCGCGCGTCGAGGACGTTCGGATCGGCCCCGTCCTCGTCCGGCGAGGGCGGCGCCGCGACCGGGTCGAGCACCTCGAGGTAGGACCAGCGCGCCGTCTCCGCCTCGAGCGCCTCCATGGCCGCCGCGAGCCACTCGCTGCGGGCGCCGCCCGGCCAGTCCTCCTCCGCCTCGTCCGCGCCCTGCACCCGGCCGTCCGGTCCGAGCGGCTCCGGGTGCGACGAGAGGAACTCCTGGCACATGATCTCGACGCGGGCCCAGCGCGGCGCGCTGGCGCCGAGCATCCGGCCCGCCAGCGCGAGCGCCTGGTCGAACCAGGGGCGGCCGCGCGGGGTCAGCGGCAGGTCGATGCGCAGGAGCCGCTCCGGCTCCTCCGGCCCGCCCGCCCCGGCGCCGCGGGCCGCCGCCGCCAGCGCACGGACCGTCTCCGTGCGCGCCCGGGCCACCCAGGCCGCCTCGTCGGCGCCCCGGGCGACCTTCAGGATGGTCTGGGCCTTGCGCGGGCTCACCTCGCCGCGCCACACCGCCTCGCGCAGGAGCGGCCGGTCGCGCAGCCCACGGGACAGGCCCGCCAGCTTCTGCGCCGTGCTCGGGGCGATGCCGAGCCGCTCGCGCGCGTAGTCGCCCACGCTCGAGAACCCAAGCGCGAGCGGACCCGGGCCGCGGGAGAGCGCCGCCAGGCCGTCGCCGATCGCCACGTCGAGCGCGCCCTGGCCGCGGGCGACGCGAACCAACAGGCCATCGATGAGCTCCGCCGCGTCGTGGCGCAGCACCGAGCGGCGCTCGCGCGGGGTCGGCAGCTCGAGCGCCCACGCCTGGGCCGACAGGGCCTGGAGGTCGAGGCCGGGTGGCGGAGGGCCCGGGGGCTGGCGAGCGGCGGCGTCCACGCACGCATCCATACCGTGAGTGTCTGACACTGAGCGTATGTCTCGCCCAGCGCCGCAGCCGGGGGCGGCTCGCCGCAGGGGGCGGAGGCGCAGGCGCGGGGCGACGCCCGTTTGGCACGCCCCCCGCGCAAGCGGCGCTGACGCCCCTGCCCGCCGCTGCGGCAAACGGACGCCGCGGCCCCTCCGCGGGGCACCATGGCCCCCCGGCATGAAACCCCCCGCCCGCGGTGGTAGGTTCGGCCGTCCGTGGCGCCCCGGCAGGCGGGCGCCCGGCAGACACGCAGCACGGCCCGCCGGGCCGGTCGCAGGGGGAAATCGTGCCGATCAAGGAACTCGACGCGCGGATCGCCGCGCGCACCGCGCGCGTGGGCGTCATCGGCCAGGGCTACGTCGGTCTTCCGCTGGCGCTGGTGTTCCGGGAGGCCGGCTTCCCGGTGCTCGGCCTGGACGTCGATCCCGCCAAGATCGCCGCCATCTCGCGGGGCGAGTCGTACATCAAGCACATCGGGCCCGACCGCGTGAAGGCGGCGGTGGAGAGCGGGCAGTACACCGCCACCACCGACTTCGAGCGGCTGCGCGAGTGCGACGCCATCCTCATCTGCGTCCCCACGCCGCTCGGGCCGCACCGCGAGCCCGACAACTCGTACATCCACTCGACCGCCGAGAAGATCGCGAAGCAGCTCCGCCCCGGGCAGCTCGTGGTGCTCGAGTCGACGACGTACCCGGGGACCACCGACGAGGAGGTGAAGCCCCTGCTGGAGAAGAGCGGGCTCCGCTTCGGCGACGACTTCCTGCTCGCGTTCTCCCCCGAGCGCGAGGACCCCGGCCGCAAGGACTTCAGCACCAAGACCATCCCGAAGGTCGTCGGCGGCGTGGACGAGGCGTCCACCCGCGCCGCCGCCGCGCTGTACGGCGCCGCGCTCGAGAACGTGGTGCCGGTGTCGAGCGCGCGGGTGGCCGAGTCGTGCAAGCTGCTCGAGAACGTGTTCCGGTCGGTGAACATCGCGCTCGTGAACGAGCTGAAGGTGATCTTCGACCGGATGGACATCGACGTGTGGGAGGTGATCCGCGCCGCGTCCACGAAGCCGTTCGGCTTCATGCCGTTCTACCCGGGCCCCGGGCTCGGCGGGCACTGCATCCCGCTCGACCCGTTCTACCTTTCGTGGAAGGCCGCCGAGCACGGTGAGTGGGCGCGCTTCATCGAGCTCGCGGGCGAGATCAACACCCGGATGCCGCGCTACGTGGTGCAGAAGGTCGCCGATGCGCTGAACGGCGACCACAAGTCGGTGAAGGGCTCGCGGGTGCTGGTGCTCGGGCTCGCCTACAAGGCCAACATCGACGACGACCGCGAGTCGCCCTCGTACGAGATCATCGAGCTGCTCCGCGAGGGCGGCGCGGTGGTGGACTACTGCGACCCGTACTTCCCGAAGACGCACCGGACCCGCAAGCACGACCTCGGCCTCGCCTCCGTGCCGCTCGACGCCGCCACGTTCGCGTCCTACGACGCGGTGGTGGTCGCGACCGCGCACGAGCTGTTCAAGGATCCGAAGCTCTTCCGCGGCGTGCGCCTGGTGGTGGACACGCGCAACATGATCCCCGCGCTCGTGCAGGGGAGCGGCGGGCCGCGGGTGGTGAAGGCGTAGGCGCCGGTGGGGGACACCGGAGAGAAAAGGCCATACACGATACCCGCGGGCCCGACGCCGGTTGCTTGAAGCGACGTTCCGCCTGCGCTAGTTTCCAGACGGGAAACCGTCATGAAGCCCGCGAGTAAACCATCGATTTCGCCGCCCGAGTCCCCGCTGATGCGGGAGATCGATCGTGAAAAGCAGGCGTCGCGGGCAGCGGACGCGCGGGACCTCGCCTCGGGGCGCAAGTCTCGCGAGGACCTCTCGCGCGACAATAGCCTCTTCCACGGACGGCAGTGGAGCGTCGACTTCGATAGCGCGAAGCGGCTCTGGTAGCGCCCCGCCCCTCGCCTACAGAGAAGATGTCGAGCCCCTGCTCCTCCGAGCGGGGGTCTCTCAGGAAACCGTTCTGGTGGGTGGGCAGGCCCTCAATTTCTGGGCCGAGTACTACGGCGATCGCGACGACGTTCTCCGCGCGAACATCCCCCTCACGAGCGCCTGACATCGATTTCGTCGGGCGACCGCCCGAACCGCAGACTCTCGCCGAGAAGCTGGGCGGACAGCTCATGGTTGCCGAGGTCGATCACCCAGCCGCGAACTACGCGGTCATTCGCTTCACCGACCATCGCGGTCACGAGCGCCTCATCGACTTCCTCGAGAAGATCTGCGGCGTCGATACGGCGGATCTCCAGCGGACGGCCCTCCGCGTCTCCGCGCTCGATCCCGAACTCCGACGTCAGGGTCTGCAGTTCAGGGTCATACACCCGGTCGTCTGCATGGAGAGCCGCCTCAGCAACACCGTCGAGTACGAGAAGTACCAAGGCGAACACGGTCTGCTACAGGCGCGCATGTCCGTACGATGCGCCCGAGGCTTCCTCCTCGACCTGCTGAGCGCCGGCCACATCGATGCCGTCCGGAAGCTGAACGAGCGCGTCTTCCGCTTTGCGAAGGGCCAGGTCGCGCGAGCCGCCTTCGCGCGCTTCCAGCTCGACGCCTTCACGGCGATCGTCGTCGATGATCGCCTTCCGGCGCAGTTCCGGACGGTTCGTTACCCACAGATGAGACGGTACCTCGAGCGCCGTCGCGCCCGTCATCATGACGCGCTGCCCTGATCCGCAGCGCAAGGCGCCGGGTTCGACCGCCTCCGCTCGTCCAGCTCCGCGCTACCCGTGCCGCGACACCGCCGGCCCCGCGCCGGCGCGCAGCTCGCGCTCGGCCAGCGCCACGTCCGACTCCATCATCAGCCGGATCAGCTCGGCGAAGCTCGTCCGCGGCTTCCAGCCGAGCTGGCGCGTCGCCTTGGAGGCGTCGCCGAGGAGGTGGTCCACCTCGGTCGGGCGGTAGTACCGCGGGTCGATCTCGACGTGCTGGCGGTAGTCGAGCCCCACGTGCCCGAAGGCCGCCTCGCACAGCTCGCGGACCGAGTGCGCCTCGCCGGTGGCGACCACGTAGTCGTCGCCCCTCGGCTGCTGGAGCATCAGCCACATCGCCTCGACGTAGTCCTTCGCGTAGCCCCAGTCGCGCTTCGCGTCGAGGTTGCCGAGGTAGAGCTTCTGCTGGAGGCCCACCTTGATGCGCGAGGCGGCGCGGGTGACCTTGCGCGTGACGAAGGTCTCGCCGCGACGCGGCGACTCGTGGTTGAAGAGGATGCCGTTCGAGACGTGGAGCCCGTACGCCTCGCGGTAGTTCACGCCGATCCAGTAGGCGTAGACCTTGGCGCAGCCGTAGGGGCTGCGCGGGTAGAACGGCGTCGCCTCGTTCTGCGGCGGCGGCGAGGCGCCGAACATCTCGGAGGAGGACGCCTGGTAGATGCGGGTGTCGGCGAGGTTCAGCTCGCGCACCGCCTCGAGCAGGCGCGTCGCGCCCAGGCCCGTGACCTCGCCGGTGTACTCCGGCACGTCGAACGACACGCGCACGTGGCTCTGCGCGCCCAGGTTGTAGATCTCGTCCGGGCGGAGCTTCTTCAGCAAGAGGTTGAGCGACGAGCTGTCGTTGAGGTCGCCGTAGTGCAGGAACAGCCGGCAGCCCGGGGTGTGCGGGTCCTGGTAGATGTGGTCGATCCGCTGCGTGTTGAAGGACGAGGAGCGGCGGACCATGCCGTGGACCTCGTAGCCCTTCTCGAGCAGCAGCTCCGCGAGGTAGCTGCCGTCCTGGCCGGTGATGCCGGTGATGAACGCCTTCTTCACGGGATGCTCCCTCGGTTGGCCTCGAACCACTCCACCGTCTCGCGCAGCCCGTCCTCGAACCCGATGCGCGCCTTCCAGCCGAACTCGCGCAGGGCCTTCGACGTGTCGAGCATGCGCCGCGGCTGGCCGTTCGGCTTGGTGGTGTCCCAGACGAGCTCGCCCTCGAAGCGGCACAGCCGGGCCACGAGCGGCACGAGGTCGCGGATCTTGATCTCGAACCCCGCGCCCAGGTTCACCGCCTCGGACCTGTCGTAGCGCTCGGCCGCGTCGAGGATGCCCTCGGCCGCGTCGCGCGCGTGCAGGAACTCGCGCGAGGCCGAGCCGTCGCCCCACACGACGATCTGCTTGTCGCCGCGCTCGCGCGCCTCGACGCACTTCCGGACGAGCGCCGGGATGACGTGCGAGGTGCGCAGGTCGAAGTTGTCGTGCGGGCCGTACAGGTTCACCGGGAACAGGACCACCGAGTGGAACCCGTACTGCTGCCGGTACGCCTCGCTCTGCACGAGCAGCATCTTCTTGGCGAGGCCGTAGGGCGCGTTCGTCTCCTCCGGATAGCCGTTCCAGAGGTCTTCTTCCTTGAACGGCACCGGGCAGAACTTCGGGTACGCGCAGATGGTGCCGAGCGCGACGAGCTTCTTGAGGCCGACCTGGCGGCCCACCTCGATGAGCTGAACGCCCATCATGAGGTTGTCGTAGAAGAACTTGCCCGGGTTGTCGCGGTTCGCCCCGATGCCGCCCACCCGCGCGGCGAGGTGCAGGACCATCGTCGGCCGGGCGTCGCGGTAGAGCGCGCGGACCCCCTCCATCTGGACGAGGTCGTAGTCCTTCGAGCGGGGCACGAAGACGTCCTTCGCGCCGCGCCGCCGCAGCGCTTCCTGGACGAAGCCGCCGAGGAACCCCGCGCCGCCGGTGACGACCACGCGCTCGGAGGACCAGTCGAATTTCATGGGGGCGGAGCGTAGGGGGCGGGGCGGCTCGCGTCAATTGCGGCACCCGCCGCCCGCGCTTCGCCGCCAGCCGGCGCCGGGGACCTGCGGCCGGGCCGGCTGCCTGCTACCCCCGCGCCGCCCACTGCGCGTGGAAGCGGTCCAGCGCGACGTCGATGGGGAGCGGCCGCGACCGCAGCAGCGCCGCCGCCCGCGAGACGTCGAGGCCGCTCCGGAGCGGTCGCGGCGCGAGCAGCTTCACGTCGGCCGTCTTCACCGGGACGATCTCGCCCGAGAGGCCGAAGCGCGCCGCCACGCGGCGGGCGAAGTCCACCCGGTCGAGCGCGGTCGCGCCGGCGGTGTGGAGCACGCCGCGGTAGCCGTGCTCGAGGAGCAGCTCGAGCGTCATCTCCGCCGCGCTCTCGGCGAGCGTCGGCGAGACCACCTGGTCGGAGAACGCCTTCACCGCCTCGCCGCGCGAGAGCTTCTCCACCACCTGCGTGGCGAACGTCGGCTTCGCGCCCCGGCGGCCGCTGTACACCACCGCCACCCGCGCCACCGCCGCGTCCGGCGCGATCACCAGCGCCGCCTCCTCGCCGCAGCGCTTGGTGCGCGCGTAGGCGCCGCGCGGGTTCGGCAGGTCGTCCTCGCCGTAGCCACCCCGCGTGCCGTCGAACACGTAGTCGGTCGAGACCGCCACCAGCCGCGCCCCGAGCGCCCGGCAGGCGCGCGCCACCTGCTCGGTGCCGCCCACGTTCGCGCGCCAGGCCGCCTCCGGCTCGCGCTCGCAGCCGTCCACGTCGGTCATGGCGCCCGCGTGGAGCACCGCCTCGGCCCGGAACGCCAGCAGCGCGCTCTCGACCGAGCGCCCATCGGCGAGATCCGCGTCCGCCCAGCCGAGGCCGCCCGGGGGCAGCCGGCACGGACCGCGCCCGATCCCCAGCACGTCGTGTCCCGCCGCCGCCGCCAGCCCGACCGCGGCGCCGCCCAGCAGTCCGTTTGCCCCGGTGATCGCGATCCGCACGCGGCGAGCCTACCGCCGAACCGCGCTGCGGCAAACGAGCGCCGTCCGACCCGGCGCGGGCACCATGCCTCCCGGGCATGAAAGGCGCTCCCCCTGGTGGTAGGGTTGGCCGTCCGTGGCGCCTCCAGGCGGCGTCCGGTCGCACTCGGGGGAAGACCGCCGCATGACCAGTCGCAAGGGAATCATCCTCGCGGGCGGAGCCGGTACGCGGCTCTACCCGGCCACGCTCGCGATCTCGAAGCAGCTCCTGCCGGTCTACGACAAGCCGATGGTGTACTACCCGCTCAGCGCGCTCATGCTGGCCGGGATCCAGGACATCCTCGTCATCTCGACGCCCCAGGACACCCCGCGGTTCCAGGAGCTGCTCGGCGACGGCAGCCAGTGGGGGCTCCGGCTCGAGTACAAGGTGCAGCCCAGGCCCGAGGGCCTGGCGCAGGCGTTCGTCCTCGGCGCCGACTTCGTGCGCGGCGGGCCGTCGGCGCTGGTGCTCGGCGACAACATCTTCTACGGGCACGACCTGCAGAACATCCTGCGCGCCGCCGACGCGCGCGCCGACGGCGCCACCGTGTTCGCGTACGCCGTGACCGACCCCGAGCGCTACGGCGTGGTGGAGTTCGACGCCGAGCGCCGCGCGGTGAGCATCGAGGAGAAGCCCGCGAAGCCGAAGTCGCGCTACGCCGTCACCGGCCTGTACTTCTACGACCACAACGTGGTCGAGCTGGCCTCCAGCATCCGGCCCTCCGCCCGCGGCGAGCTCGAGATCACCGACCTCAACCGCCTGTACCTCGAGCGCGGCCAGCTCTCGGTCGAGATCATGGGCCGCGGCTACGCGTGGCTCGACACCGGCACGCACGACTCGCTCCTCGACGCCGGGCAGTTCATCGCCACCATCGAGAAGCGGCAGGGGCTCAAGATCGCCTGCCCGGAGGAGGTCGCCTGGCGGCAGGGCTGGATCGACGACGCCCAGCTCGAGGCGCGCGCGGCGGCCCTCGGCAAGTCCACGTACGGTCAATACGTGCGGAGCCTGCTCGGGACCCGGGTGTTCTGATGGAGGCCCGCGCCACCGCACTGCCCGGCCTGCTGGTCGTGGAGCCGCGCGTCTTCGGCGACGCGCGCGGGTACTTCTTCGAGAGCTTCAACCAGAAGGCGTTCGACGCCGCCGTCGGCCGGCACGTCGAGTTCGTGCAGGACAACCACAGCCTCTCCGCGCGCGGCGTGCTGCGCGGCCTGCACTACCAGCTCCCCAACCCGCAGGGGAAGCTCGTGCGCGTCACGCGCGGCGAGGTGTTCGACGTGGCGGTGGACCTCCGCCGCGGCTCGCCCACCTTCGGGCGCTGGGCCGGCGAGATCCTCTCCGCAGAGAACAAGCGCCAGCTCTGGATCCCCGAGGGCTTCGCGCACGGCTTCCTCGTGCGCTCCGACGAGGCCGAGTTCGTCTACAAGATCACCGACTACTGGCACCCCGAGCACGAGCACTGCATCCGCTGGGACGACCCGGCCCTCGGCATCGACTGGCCCACCGGCGGCGTGCGCCCGCTCGTGTCGGCCAAGGATGCCGCCGGGCGGCCGTTCCGGGAGGCGGCCGTGTTCGAGGGCCCGGAGCACCCGCGATGAACGTCCTCCTCACCGGCGGCTGCGGCTTCATCGGCTCGAACCTGGTCCGGCTGCTCCTCGCCGAGCGGCCCGGCTGGCGGGTCGTCAACCTCGACAAGCTCACCTACGCCGGCAACGCCGAGAACCTCGCCGCCGTGGAGGGCAGCTCGCAGTACCGCTTCGTCCGCGGCGACATCGGGAACGGCGAGCTGGTGGCCGAGATCTTCCGGACCGAGCGCATCGACGTGGTGATGCACCTCGCCGCCGAGAGCCACGTCGACCGGTCGATCCTCGCGCCGGCCGTGTTCATCGACACGAACGTGCGCGGCACCCAGGTGCTGCTCGAGGCCGCGCGCCAGCACGGCGTGAAGCGCTTCCTGCACGTCTCCACCGACGAGGTGTACGGCTCGCTCGGCCCCACCGGCTACTTCACCGAGACGACGCCGCTCGACCCGTCCTCGCCCTACTCGGCCTCGAAGGCGTCGAGCGACCTCCTCGCGCTCGCCTACGCGCACACGTTCAAGCTGCCCGTGGTGGTGACCCGCTGCTCCAACAACTACGGGCCCTACCAGTTCCCCGAGAAGCTCATCCCGCTCATGATCGCGAACGCGCTCCGGGACCTCCCGCTGCCCGTGTACGGCGACGGGATGAACGTGCGCGACTGGATCCACGTCGAGGACCACTGCCGCGGCCTGCTCGCCGCGCTCGAGCACGGCCACGACGGCGAGGTCTACAACTTCGGCGCCTCGAGCGAGCGGCACAATATCGACATCGTGAAGCAGGTGCTGCGCCACGTGGGCAAGCCCGAGACGCTCATCACCTACGTGAAGGATCGGCTCGGCCACGACCGCCGCTACGCCATCGACGCCACCAAGGCGCGGACGAAGCTCGGCTGGGCGCCGCGCCATCGCTTCGAGGACGCGCTCGGCGAGACGGTGCGCTGGTACCGGGAGCACCGCCCGTGGTGGGAGCGGATCATCTCGGGGGAGTACCTGAAGTATTACGAGACGCAGTACGGGCGGGGGTAGGCGGCTGCGAGCGCGCCCCGGCTAAGCTCAGCGGCAGGATCCCAGTGTAGACGAATCGGCGCGCTGGCGATGAGCGCGCGGGCCCTCCCATGCGATTAGCAACATACAACCCACGCCACCGATCTGCCGCAGTTGTGGAGGCGCCCCTAGTCGGAGCAGACGCCCTGCTCTATTTGCACGGTGGTCAATCCGTCGTGCTCACAGACCCGACGAGTCGGGTCACATGAACGGAACCGGAAGCGAAGCGTGCGTCACGAAACACCAGCCGAACCGCGTCACAATCGCGAAACGCTCTTCCAGCGCTCGTACTCAGGAACAATGCGACTGACCACTGGCACCATGCGTGACACAATGCGGCGAGTCGGGTGGATGCTTGTGGGGTCTGGACTCCGGATAGGGTTGCAAGCCATCGTCTTTGTGATCCTGGCGCGCGTACTGGGCGCGACGGGATTTGGCTCGTTTGCGGCGATCTTGGCGTTGTGCACGCTCCTGGCACCTTTTGTCGAGCTTGGCGCGTATTCCCTTGTAGTCCGTGACATCGCTCGGGGGACTGCGGTGTCCCGAGCAGTTGGGGACGCGCTACTCGTCGCGGCCCTGACTACCCCGCTTGCATTCGGAGCGCTCCTCCTGCTCCTGCTCCTCATTTTGCCAGGTGCGCCCTGGGCCGTAGGCCTTGCACTGGGAGGCGCCGCTTTTGTGGGAGCCAGGCTAGCAACAGTATTCCGCGCCGTATGCGTAGCGTGCGGCCGTCCGAAATTGATTGCCGTGATGGAGGCCGGGCAAGGAGCCGTCCAACTCGCCGGTGTTGCGATTCTCTATCGCATGAACGGGACCGTTTCCATGTGGGCGGTCTTGTACTTCGGGCAAAGTCTAATCGTAGGTGCTTGTTGCCTTGCATGGCTGATCGTGCGGTGGGGGCGTCCGCGTTGCGAGTGGGGGATGCTCCGGGAGCGACTGAGAGACGGTGTTCATTTCGCCGTAGCACTGTCGGCACAAAGTGCCTACGGCGACCTTGATAAAACCGTGCTCGCGCGCGTGAGTTCATTCGAAGCCGTTGGCGTGTACGCCGCGGCTCAAAGAGTTGTTAACGTAGGGTTCGTACCTGTCACCGCGCTGCTAGGCGCGATCTACCCAAAATTCTTCTCTGCAGGCGAGCGAGGAATCGGCCATGCAAGAGCCGTTGCTCTGAAACTCGCGATGCCCATTGTCGCGTACAGCATCGTAGCGGGAGCAGTACTCTGGCTGTTTGCCGATCCCATTGCGCAATTGCTCGGCGGAGGCTTCGGCGAGACCGCAGGTGCACTGAGAGGCATGACTCCGCTATTGCTTGTCCAGAGTCTTGCGTACCCGTTCGCTGACGCGCTCACAGGATCCGGCAACCAGAAGGTCCGTTCGGCGGTCCAGGTCGGTACCCTCGCACTCAGCTTGGGGCTGAACATCGCTCTCGACCCTCATTTCGGCTGGAGAGGAGCGGTGACGTCCGGATTCATTAGCCAAGCCGTAGCGCTAGGGACGTTCGCCTGGGGTGCGCCGCGCCTAATCGGAAGCAGGGTGTCTAAGGGGTGATGTGGTTGTTGCGAACGACCTGAAGTTCGACCCGTGTTTGAGGCTTACCAACGGCGTATGCCGCACGCGCTTTGCCGGAGTTGCCGTCTACAGTGACGCCCCGAATGCTGAACGGATAGCCGGAGGTCGTGTACGCGTATACGAACGGCGATTTGGGGGCGAACACCTTGTTGTTGATGATCAGAACACTGCTGACCCTATCGCGGGGATCGTTATTCGGCTCAAGATCGATCGCCGCCACGTAGCCATTGGTCTTTTCAAGATAGTTGTCCTCGATAACGACTTCCTGTGCGGCGACAACGGCGATGTTGCATCGACGCGGAGACCGCGCTGCATTGCGGCGGATCGTGATGCGTGCGCTGTTAGTGTGCGGTGGTACGGGAAGCTTGCCTAGGTAGACGTTGTCGCCGTACGGGCTGTCGAGCTCGTTGCCCTCGATCACCACGTTCCGGGAGCCAAGTATCGAAATGGTGTGGCTCCACTCTCCCGCGGTTCCCACGCCGTCCCATCCGCCGTTTAGATGAAGTCCAGTTACCGTGAGAGGCATGGGTCCCGCGTACCCGATTACCGCGAGAAGCGTTTTCGCAGGCGAACCATCCGCTCCGACCATCCGAAGTTCGGGCATCCCAACGCCGCGAACGGACGAACTAACCCTCAACGTCCGGGTGATGCGGTAATACGCAGATGGACGCGGAAGAACGCTTGGTCCAGAGTCGAACGCGGCTTGGAGTGCATCGGAGTCGTCAGCCACTCCGTCGCCTCGCGCCCCAAACGACTGTACGCTCGCCT
This sequence comes from Anaeromyxobacter dehalogenans 2CP-1, assembly GCF_000022145.1. Lineage (NCBI taxonomy): Bacteria > Pseudomonadati > Myxococcota > Myxococcia > Myxococcales > Anaeromyxobacteraceae > Anaeromyxobacter > Anaeromyxobacter dehalogenans. Next base: position 4,944,627 of record NC_011891.1, on the reverse strand, counting down.
CAGCCGATGTCGAATGATCAGAGGGCGGGGTCCCGAACCAAGCGACGAGGAGAGCGGAAAGGAAACACGCGGTCATTCTTGACCTCCCAAGGCGCAACCACAGCCATCGGCAAGCCAGCCTGGTAGCGGCAGGCCGCCCGCTTGCCCGCATGTCATCCCGAAATCATATACCCTTCGGTCAAGATGCTCACGAATAGCGCCACTGCGTCGCGCTCACTTGCTCCGCCGCGCCGACCGATCTATCCCGAAAGTGTGCTGCTCTTGGGCGTTGTGCTTGCCGCGGGTGTCACGCCCACGAGAGTCAGGCCCTGGATTGACGTTCTGGGAACGCCAGTGGCCGCAATGGAACTTGGATTCATCGCTCTGGTCGGAGTGATGTGGGGAAGCGCGCTGTTGCGCCGCCGGCGCCAAGGCGCAAGACGCAACTGGACTCCGATCGCCTTCTCTGCGCTCTTTGTGTACGCTGCGGCATCGCTGCTCATATGGAGCGACGCGTCAGGGCCTGACGTTCCGGCAATGGCGTACACGCTCTTGATTGCCGCAGCTGTGATGTGGTGCGCCTTCTATACTGTGAACGCACTTGAAGCGACCGGTGTTCCCGTTCTGCTGTCTTATCTGACCATGTTGGTGGCAGCCATTGCGGGGCTCTACGCGGCCGAATCGTTTCTGCAGTTGGGATTGAGGTCCGAGGCAAACAGCGGTGTGGATCCGCTCTTTGGTCTGCATCGGTTACGCGGGCCGTTGTTTGGGTCATCTATCGGGGGATTCGTACTTCTTCCCGCGCTGGCATACGCCGTTCAACAGTTGGTCGGCGGCCGGCAACGCATCCGACATGGCGTCGCGGCGGCGGTGCTCTTCGTGGCCATCTTCGCAATGGGCTCTAGGTCCGCGCTCCTTGCTGTGGGCGTATTCGTTCTGCTGAGCGTTTTTGCCCTTCGAGGCAGAGCGCGGCTCGCCTTCATTGCGGTACTTGCCGCAGTCGGCATCTCGGCTGCGCTGATCGTCTTCTCGAGAGCATCCACGGAAAGAATCGCGAGCCTAGAGGACGAACGCCGCGCGATCACGTACGCCACGGCGGGCAGGGCGCTGCTTGAGGCGCCTCTATACGCGAACCTCACGGGGTTGGGATACGCGGCTTACTGGAGATGGTATTTGCCAGATGCGGATGGCACGTCAGCTTTCGGATGGGAAGACTACATGCAGTCCAGGCCCGCCGGATTGGTCCTCTATCATCCACACTCGACACCGCTGCTGCTTGTGCTCGAACTTGGGCTGCCCGGCCTAATGACTTTGATAGTTCTGGCTGGAGCCATCTCCAGGGCGCGCCGACAGGCGGCTGCCGCCGGCGGTCCGTTGCTGCTGCTGAACGGAATCGCAGGGTCCGGCGTCGTGGCGATAACGGATCTGCTGATCTTCAAATCACCATTTGCGAATCTGGTGTGGTGGACCTATTTGTTCGGAGCCTTCGCGCTGTGCCGAGCGACGCGGAACCGGCCTACAGGGGTCTGACAGTAAGCAGTCGACCGGACGAGGAGTGTCCCAAGCGCGCAGGTGAGGCGCGGATGACTCTACAAGGACTCGCGAAACACTCTCTCGTAGGCTGCACTCATAACGCGCACATCGAAATGCTCATGAGCCCGGCGCAGAGCCCCGGCTGCAAGCGTCGGGAGCATGCTCGGGCTTTCCACCATGCGCTTGAGCGCTGCGCCGAGACCTTCGCTTGAGGACCCGGGTACGAGAATGCCGCAGTCGGCCGTCACGAGTTCAGGCAGACACCCGACGGAAAAGGCAAGAACGGGGAGCCCAGCGGACATGGCCTCAAGGACGCTCAGGGGATTGCCTTCCCACGATGAACTGATAGCGAAGATATCGGCGGCTGCGAGAAGGTCTGGGACGTCGGAGCGAACTCCAAGAAAGCGTACCTTGGGGCCGAGACCAAGTCGCTGCACGGCGAGCTCAAGTGCAGACCGCTCTGCTCCGTCCCCGACAAGTAGCAAATGTCCGCCTTTCGCGGGTAAGCCGGAGCTGGCGAAGGCCTCGATGAGTGCCTGGGTGTTCTTCTGGCGCGAGAAACGGGCGACGCTGATAACCACCCGCGCGTCCGGCGAGATACTCAGCGCATCACGGGTTCGCTCACGAACATCACCGGAACGACGATAGTGTTCGACTGGGATGCCGTTGGGGATCGACCATCGTGGTCTGAGTCCATATAGGCGCTGAATGCTGGTCGCCACGGCCTCGCCAATCGCTACTGGCTCGACCCCATACCGGAAGGCAACTCGCTGAAGCAGTCGTCCTGGGGCGTCGACCTCATGCTCGGCAAGGTTGTGTACTGTGTGAACAATTCGTGGCGCCGCGCCAAGAACTCTGAGCGGATAAACATATCGAAGCGAGTTGTTGTGCGTGTGCACGACGTCGGGTTTAAGGCGTCGGAAAGTTGACCAAAGGCGCGAGTACATACGAGCGTCAAAGCCGCGAGCCTTGCCCAAGTAGGCTGTCGGAACGCCTTCGGCGTCGAGTTCGCGCTCCAGGTGCGTTCCAAGGCGGTCATATAGTGAAACGACTGATACTTCGAACTGCGCTCGGTCCAGGTGGCGAGCGAGATGCACTACGACGCGCTCGGCGCCGCCCACCCCGAGTGTTGGCGTAATCTCAACAATGCGAAGTCTTCTGGACATCGGTTGCAACGACCTCCCGGTAGACGTTCTCATAACGCTGAGCAACGGACCTTAGACTAAACAATGTGGCAATGCGCTCTCGTGCCCGTACTCCGAGGCGGCGCCGCACGTCCACGTCGAGACTGAGCAACTCAAGTAAGGCGCCTGCAAGGGCCTTTGGGTCGCGGGGAGCGACTACGCGGCCGGCGTCGCCAACGATTGCTGCGCAGTCGCCGCAGTCCGTAACCACGCAGGGCGTCTCAGCGGCCATGGCCTCGCCAATAACGTTGGGAAAGCCTTCGCTGGTTGACGATAGGCAGAGGACGTCAAGCGAGGCCATCAGCTGCGGCATGTCGGAGCGGGCGCCAAGCAGAATGAAGCGACCGCGCTGGCGTGTTGCGTCGATCATGGATGAGAGCGGTGCGTTGTCCCAGGTGATTCCATCGCCGCATAATGCAAATGTGGCAGTTGGTAAGCGGTTGGCGACCTCGGTCGCCGCCGCCACAAACGAGCGATGGTCCTTGTTCGGATCCCAGCGCGCGACTACGCCGACGAGATGTGCGGATTGTGGAATCTCTAGGGAAGCACGAAATGCAGCCCGAGCCGCCGTGTCTCTATGGAACCGACCGAGATCGAAGCCGTTCGGGATCACTAGCATCTTCGAGGGACTGTACCCCGCCATGACATGTGCCGCACGTGCCGACTCCGAGCAGCACACGATTCGGCTCGGCATGAACCGGGAGGAAAGAGCGCAGGCGCGTTGAGTCAGGCGCGTGAGAGGCTTTGTGGCGGCAACATCGAGCGTGCTGTGGTGTATGCCCCATACTACGGGAATGCGCGGATACCCGATTGACGCCAGTCCGGCGAGAAGATCCGCGTGGTACATCCAGCTTTGAAGCACGTGCGGGCGCTCTTTGCGCATTATGGAGCGGAGGCTCGACAGTGCTCGCAAGCTGGGGATGCCTGGCGTCATGTCCAGCGATTCGACCCTAACCCCTAGAGCACCAATTTCGGTCGCTAATGGCCCGCCGGAAGTCAGTGATACGACGACGTGCTGAAAGGAGGAACGATCCGAAGCGCTGAGCAACTTGAGGAGCATCGCCTCAGCGCCACCTCGACGTAGGCCTGTGATTAGGTGAAGAATCGTTAGCATCGAGGCGAGTCCTGCGGGCGGCGTCCCGCGCGCGTATCGATCGGGAAGCGGGCGGGCGAGCGCCAGGGTGAAGCACGCAGGTGGGCGGAGCCGGGACCCGCGTGCGTTGCGGAGGATGGCGAGTACAACTCCGCGTGTGTTATACGATTGCACCCTCCCCGCCAAGTGTCACGTCGCACCACACACATGCCTGCGCGCGTCCTGTTCGTCGTCAACTCCGCCGACTTCTTCCTGTCGCACCGCTTGCCTATTGCCATGGCGGCGCGTGCCGCGGGCTTTGAGGTTCACGTCGCCACGCCGGATTCCGTCGTAGGCGTCCCCCGCATCCGCGCCGAAGGCTTCGAGCATCACGCATTCCCGCTCGGGCGCCGCAGCCTGGCCGTGTGGACCGAGCTCCGCTCGATCGCCGCGCTCGTGGCCCTCTATCGCCGCATCCGGCCCTCGGTCGTCCACCACGTCGCGCTCAAGGCCGTGCTCTACGGGTCCATCGCCGCGCGCCTCACCCGTGTGCCGCGGGTCGTGAACGCGGTCACCGGGCTGGGGTACCTGTTCAGCCAGGAAGGCGCGCGCGGTGCGGTCATCCGAGCCGCTGCGCTCGCGATCTTCCGGCCGGTGCTTCGCAGCCAGCGGGTCCGCGTGATCTTTCAGAACCCGGACGATCAGGCGGAGTTCGTCCGCGCAGGCGTCATCCGCCCGGAGCAGGCGGTCCTGATCCGCGGCTCGGGCGTGGACATGCGGCAGTATGCACCTCACCCCGAACCGTCCGGCCCGCCGCTCGTCGTGTTTGCGTCGCGGATGCTCTGGGACAAGGGCGTCGCCGAGTTCGTCGAGGCGGCGCAGCTCCTGAAGGCGAAGGGATCGCCCGCGCGGTTCGCGCTCGTCGGTGACACCGACGAGAACCCTGCCGCCGTCCCGGCGGAACGACTGCGGGAGTGGCACGAGCGCGGGATCGTCGAGTGGTGGGGCCGGCGGTCGGACATGCCGCAGGTCTTCGCCCAGAGCGCCCTCGTCGTTCTGCCCTCCGTCTACCGCGAGGGCGTTCCGAAGGTGCTCATCGAGGCGGCGGCCTGCGGGCGGCCCATCGTGACGACCGATACGCCCGGGTGCCGCGAGATCGTTCGCGACGGGGTGAACGGATTCTTGGTCCCGCCGCGAGATGGCGGGGCAGTCGCCGCCGCGGTCGAGAAGCTCGTTGCGAGCGCCGAGCTTCGGCGAGAGCTGGGTGCCGAATCGCGGCGTCTTGCGGAGAGTGAGTTCGCAATCGACTTCGTCGTGCGGTCCACGCTGGAGCTGTACGGTACCGCTCCGGCAACGAGCGCCGCGTCGGTCGACCGACGCGTGGTGGGGTGATCCGGGATGGCAGGCATTCTCGTGACCGGCGCGGCCGGTTTCATCGGTCATTTCGTCGCGAAGCGTCTTCTGGCCGCGGGCAGACAGGTCGTCGGGATCGACAACCTCGTTCCCTACTACGACGTGGCCCTGAAGGAAGCGCGCCTCGCGCGGCTGACTGGGATCCCGGGTTTCCGGTTCGAGCGGATGGATCTCGCGGACAGGGCCGCGGCGGAGCGGCTCTTCGCCGAGGTAAGGCCCGACGGAGTCATCCACCTCGCGGCGCAGCCCGGCGTGCGGTACTCGCTCGAGAACCCGCATGCCTACGTGGATGCGAACATCACGGGCTTCCTCAACGTGCTGGAGGGCTGTCGCCATCACGCCGTGCAGCACCTCGTCTACGCCTCCTCCAGCTCCGTGTATGGCGGGAACACCAAGGTGCCGTTCTCGGTGGGCGACAACGTCGATCACCCGGTCAGCCTGTACGCCGCGACGAAGAAGGCGAACGAGCTGATGGCCCACACCTACAGCCACCTGTTCGGGATTCCGGCGACGGGGTTGCGCTTCTTCACCGTGTACGGGCCCTGGGGCCGCCCGGACATGGCACCGATGCTCTTCACGAAGGCCATCCTGGAAGGGAGGCCGATCAAGGTGTTCAACCACGGCAACATGAAGCGCGACTTCACGTACGTGGACGACATCGTCGAGGGCGTCCTGCGCGTATACGAGCGTCCGCCGCCCGGGGCTGGGGTGCGCGCGCGCGTGTACAACATCGGGAACAGCACGCCGGTGGACCTGATGCACTTCATCGGTACGCTCGAGCGGCTCCTCGGGCGCGAGGCGGAGAAGCAGATGCTGCCGATGCAGGCCGGCGACGTGCCGGCGACTTTCGCGGACGTGTCCGATCTGGAGCACGACATCGACTTCCGCCCGCGGACATCGCTCGAGGACGGCCTGCGCCAGCTCGTGGAGTGGTACCGCGAGTTCTACGCGATCCGATGAGCCGCCAGGCTGCGATGAGGCTACTGGTCACCGGCGCGAGCGGGTTCGTTGGGCGGGCGGTGCTCCGGAACGCCGCGGAGCGCGGATGGTGCGTCCGCGCGGCGGTGCGGAGCCCCTCGTCGCCCAGACCACCGCACGCGCACGAGCACGTGGTGGCGGATCTGGGATCGGCGGACTGGACGACCGCCGTCCACGGGGTCGATGCGATCATCCACCTGGCAGCGCGGGTGCACGTCATGCGCGACCGGTCCGGAGATCCACTCTCGGAATTCCGCAGGGTGAACGTGCTCGGAACCGAGCGTCTCGCGCAGGCCGCCGCGGCAGCCGGGGTGCACCGCTTCGTGCTGGTAAGCACCGTGAAGGTGCACGGCGAGGAACGCGATGAGGCGTACCGGGAGAGCGACGCGCCTGCGCCGGGCGAGCCATACGGGCACAGCAAGCTGGAGGCGGAGCGCGCCGTCGATGCAGTGGCCACCGCGACGGGCCTCGGCGTCGTCGTCGTTCGGCCTCCCCTGGTCTACGGGCCGGGGGTACGGGCCAACTTCCGCGCGATGCTGAAAGCAGTCGATCGCGGGATCCCGCTGCCGCTTGCGAACGTGCGAAACCGGCGGAGCATGATCTACGTCGAGAATCTCGCGGACGCGCTGCTGGCGTGCGCGGCGGACGCGCGCGCGGCCGGACGTACCTATCTCGTGAGCGACGGCGAGGACCTGTCCACCCCGGAGATGCTCCGTACGCTGGCCGGGGCGCTCGGACGACCCTCGCGCCTCTTCCCTGCGCCCCCGGGCGCGCTCTGGCTGGCGCGACGCCTCCCGAGGTTCGGTGCCGCAGCTCGGCGGTTGATCGGTTCGCTCACGGTCGATCTCTCGAAGATCCAGGCGGAGCTCGGGTGGCGCGCCCCGGTTCCGGTTTCGGTGGGGCTCGCTGACACGGCTCGCTGGTTCCTGGATCGAGGTGGCGGGGAATGAACATGATGTCCTGGCAATTCGGGCTCGCGTGCCTCACCTTCGTCGCCGCCGTCGCGGTGACCTGGTTGGTGAAGCAGGTCGCGCTCCGGCGGAATCTCCTCGACGCACCGAACGAGCGGAGCGCGCACGTGCGACCCACGCCCCGGCTCGGCGGCATGGGCATCATGGCCGCGTTCGTTCCCGCGGCCCTCACCCTCGCAGTCGTGGAAGAGCTCGGAGCACGGGTCATCGCCGTCGTGGCGCTCACGGCGCTCGTTGCAATCGTCGGGCTCGTGGATGATCTGCACCCGCTGCGAGCCCGGACGCGCTTCGGCGCCCAGGTCGTCCTCGCGTGCGCGGTCGTCTTCGGGGCCGCGGATGGCGGGCGGGTGGCGTGGTCGCTTCTGCCCGAGGCGGCTCGCCCGCTCGCGCCGGTCCTGTCGGTGCTCTGGATTGTCTGGCTGACGAACCTCTACAACTTCATGGACGGGATCGACGGACTCGCTGGCGGTCAGGCCGTGCTCGCGAGCGCAGCGATCGCGGTCGCGGCCTTCGGGATGGGCGTTCCGGCCGTCGGCGGGCTCGCCGTGCTCATGGGGGCTGCCGCCGCCGGTTTCCTCGTCTTCAACTTCCCGCCCGCGTCCATCTTCATGGGGGACGTCGGGTCCACCGCGCTTGGCTTCTTCTTCGCGTCCCTGCCGCTCGTCGCCGACGGCGGCAGGCTCCCCGTGGAAGTGGTCGGGCTCGCCCTCGCCCTGTTCATTCTCGACGCGACCACGACGCTCGTTCGGCGGCTGGCTCGTGGCGAGCGCTTCTACCAGGCGCATCGCTCGCACTGGTACCAGCGGCCGCTGACCTGCGGCGTTCACCATCGGGCGATCACGCTCACCGCCTACGCTGGCATGTTGATCGTCGGAGTGCTGGCGACTCGGTTCGATGGGGCGAAGCCGCTCGCCATGCGCGTCGGGCTGGTCGGTGGCGCCGTGCTCGTGTTCCTCGCACTCGTCGGGGTCGTTCTGGGCCTGGAGCGCCGGAGTGCCGCCGCGGCCCCCCGGCCAGAGGCGCGAGCGTGAAAGACGAACGTCCATTTCTCGTCATGGGCGCCGGCGGCCACGGGAAGGTGGTCGCCGACGCAGGAATGTGCGCGGGGCTGCAGCTCCTCGCCTTCATCGACGACGGCGCGACGCCCGGGCAGGCGGTGATGGACGCACCGGTCCTGCCCTGGGCCGAGGTCGTGGCGCGGCGTCCGGAGTTCGGTGAAGCTCCGGTGGCGCTGGCGATCGGCGACAACGAGCGCCGCCAGCGTGCGCGGGACCGCCTCGTGGCGGCTGGGTTCCAGATCGCGACCATCGTCCATCCGGCGGCGACGGTGGCGCGCTCCGCGCACGTGGGCCAGGGTGCGGTGGTCCTGGCGCGCGCGGTGGTAAATGCCGGGGCGGTGGTGGACGCCGGCGCGATCGTGAACACCGCTGCTGTCGTGGAGCACGACTGCGTGCTGGAACCGTTCGCGCACCTCTCGTCGAGCGCGACGCTATCCGGTGCGGCCCGGGTCGGCGCCCTGGCCGTCGTCGGTGCGGGTGCGGTGGTGGTTCGCGCACGGGTGGAGCCAGGCGGCGTGGTCGCTCCGGGAGTCTGCATGGTGGGAGACGCGGCGAACCCGTTGATCGCGCCCTACCACTGAATGGGGACCGTGCTCGCCGCAGCCACGACGAGCAACCGTGTCTCTGCCCACGACTTCACGCGGAGCGCCGGGTGCGCAGGACCTCAATCGCGTCGTGAATCTCGTACGCTCCGTTCGCAATCGATCTGCGACATCGGCGCGCGCTTCGCACGGATTCCCACCCTGCGAAGCGGCTGCTCGCACGCTCGCGTCACGAACGATCCCGAGGCCGTTCCGCTTCAGGCGAGGCCCTGGGCGGGGGCGTGTCGTGCACCCCGGGTATGGAACGCAGTCACGCAATCTGTTACTTGGACACCATCGTGAAAACTCGGGGGTTGCCGGTCGCCGCGGACGTCGGCGTACGTCGTACGGTCATGATCTGCGTCCACGTTGCGCTGTGGACGGCGTCGCTGCTGGGCGCGTACGCGCTGCGCTTCGACTTTCGGATCAAGCCTGAGCACGCGCAGATCCTCGCCGTCTCGCTGCCCTTCCTGCTCATCTTCCGGCTCGCCGCGTTCTACCTGGGCGGCCTGTTCCGCGGGCTGTGGCGCTACACCGGCGCACGTGACCTCGTCGGCATCATCCGCTGGACCAGCCTCTCCAGCGTCGCCTACCTGGCGTTCCTCCACATCGGGTTCCAGGGCTTCTCGCGGTCCGTCGTCGCGATCGAGTGGCTCACCGCCGTCATCGTGATCGGCGGCACCCGGTTCCTGGCGCGGTTCCTCTACGCCCGGCGCTTCGTCGTCGCCGAGCCGGGGCTGAGCCGCATGCGCGTGCTCGTCATCGGCGCGGGCGACGCCGGCGAGATGCTGCTCCGCGAGATCCAGAAGCGCCACGGGGCCCGCTACGAGCCGGTGGGCCTCGTCGACGACGACCGGGCGAAGCGTGGCGAGCAGATCCACGGCGTCCGCGTGGTGGGCACCATCGAGGACATCCCGCACGTCGCGCGCGACCTGCGCGTGGACGAGGCCATCATCGCGGTGCCGTCCGCGAGCGGCGCGCAGATGCGCCGCATCGTGGACCTCTGCAAGCACGCCGGCGTCCGCTTCAAGACCATGCCGGGCGTGGACCAGCTCATCGACGGCCGCGTGGCGGTGAGCCAGCTCCGCGACGTGGACATCGAGGACCTGCTCGGTCGGGATCCGGTGAAGCTCGACATGGCGTCCATCTCCGCGACCATCGCGGGCCGGGTGGTGATGGTGTCGGGCGCGGGCGGCTCCATCGGCTCGGAGATCTGCCGCCAGGTGTGCCGGTTCGGCCCGTCCGCGCTGGTGCTGGTGGAGCGCGCCGAGAACAACCTGTTCCACATCCACCGCGAGCTGCTGGCGCGCTTCCCGAAGCTCGAGCTGGTGCCCTGCATCGGCGACGTGAGCGACGCGCAGCGCATGGCCGCGGTGTTCGAGCGCCGCCGGCCGGCCATCGTCTTCCACGCGGCCGCGCACAAGCACGTGCCGATGATGGAGTGGAACCCGGGCGAGGCGGTGAAGAACAACGTCTTCGGCACGAAGACGCTCGCCGACATGGCGGACCGCTACGGCGTGGAGCGGTTCGTGATGATCTCCACCGACAAGGCGGTGAACCCGACCTCGGTGATGGGCGCCTCCAAGCGCGTGGCGGAGATCTACGTCCAGGCGCTCTCGCAGCGCTCGAAGACCCGCTTCGTCACGGTCCGCTTCGGGAACGTGCTCGGCTCGGCGGGCAGCGTGGTGCCCATCTTCAAGGAGCAGATCGCGGCCGGCGGCCCGGTCACGGTCACGCACCCGGAGATGACCCGCTACTTCATGACCATCCCGGAGGCGAGCCAGCTCGTGCTGGAGGCCGGGGCCATGGGCAACGGGGGCGAGATCTTCATCCTCGACATGGGCGAGCCGGTGAAGATCGCGGACCTGGCGCGCGAGCTCATCACGCTCTCCGGCCTCACCCCGGGCGAGGACATCGAGATCGTCTTCAGCGGCATGCGCCCGGGCGAGAAGCTGTTCGAGGAGCTGTCGGTGGACTCCGAGAGCGCCGACAGGACGGGCCACCCGAAGATCTTCGTGGGCCGCTTCCGCCCGCACGCGTGGGAGCAGGTCCAGCGCCAGCTCCACGACCTGGCCGCGTCGGTGGATCACCCGGCCGACGTGCGGAAGCGCTTCGCCGAGATCGTCCCCGAGTTCAAGCAGCCGGTCGCGGCGGTGCCCACGCCCGCCGACCGCCCCGCCGCCGTGGCGTCATCGACCGACCGCCCGATCGCGCCGCGCGCCGCCACCGCGTAGCGCGCCCCCACCAAAGGCACCAGGACTCACCGTCCGAGATGCTCCCCCTGGGCGTGTGGGGCGCGCGCGCCCTCGACGGGCCGGGGCGGATCGCGGTATTCACTTCGCCTTCCCGCGACTTGCCCCATGCTCGACCGCGTACTCATGGTTTGCGTCGGCAACATCTGCCGCAGCCCGATGGCCGAGGCGCTCCTGCGCGCCCGGTTCGAGGGGCGGACCGGCGCGCGCGTCGAGTCGGCGGGGGTGGCGGCGCTGGTCGGGCGCCCGGCGGACGAGGCGGCGCGCGAGCTCATGTCGGCGCGCGGGATCGACCTCTCGACGCACCGGGCCCGGCAGCTCACCCCGGCGCTCATCTCGGGCTTCGACCTCGTGCTCGTGATGGAGGAAGGCCACAAGCGCGAGGTGGAGGCCATCGCCCCGGGCGCGCGCGGGCGGGTCCAGCGCCTGGGCCGCTTCGGCGGGTTCGACGTGCCGGATCCCTACCGCCAGGGCCGTCCGGCCTTCGAGCGCGCGCTCGCGCTCATCGAGCGCGGGCTCGACGACTTCGAGGAGAAGGTGTGGAAGGTCTCGTGAGACGCAGCGTCCTGCTGATCGCGGTCGCGCTGTCCGGCTGCTCGCACATCTCCCCGGGCCTGCACATGAGGGAGTCGGCGCTGGAGGGGCGCGGCGAGAAGGGCGCCGACGTGAAGGTGCTGCCCATCACGCCGGCCTTGCTGGTCGAGCAGGCGGGGGCGCGCGCTCGCGCGGCCGGCGCCCGCGCGGCGGACCCGCTCGCCGAGACGCTCGCGGGCTACCAGTACCGGGTGGCTCCCTACGACGTCCTCTCCATCATCGTCTGGGATCACCCGGAGCTGACCATCCCGGCCGGCGAGTACCGCCCGCCGGAGCAGACCGGCAACCCCGTGAACGCCGACGGCACCATGTTCTACCCGCACGTGGGCGTGGTCGAGGTGGCGGGGAAGACGCTGCCGGAGATCCGGGCGCTCCTCACCGAGCGGCTCCGCAAGTACGTGGCGAACCCGCAGCTCGACGTGCGCGTGGCGGCGTTCCGCGGCAAGCGCTTCCAGGTCACCGGCGAGGTGGTGCAGCCCTCGACGCTCCCGGTCACCGACGTGCCGGTGCGCGTGCAGGACGCCATCGCCTCGGCGAAGGGGCTCACCAAGGACGCCTGGACCCGCGGCGTCACGCTCACCCGCGCCGGCAGGACCTACGCGCTCGACCTCCAGGCGCTCTACGAGGAGGGCGACGTCACGCAGAACTGGCTCTTGCAGGACGGCGACATCCTCAACGTGCCGAGCCGCGAGCAGAACAAGGTCTTCGTGCTGGGCGAGGTGCGGAAGCCCTCCTCCAAGCTGATGGCGAAGGGGCGCATGAGCCTCGCCGAGGCGATCGGCGACTCGGAGGGCTTCGACCCGCTCACCTCGAACCCGGGCGAGGTCTACGTGCTCCGCGGCCGCTACGAGGCGCCGCGCGTCTTCAAGCTCGACGCCTCCAGCGCCGACGCGCTCCTGCTCGCGGTGCAGTTCCAGCTCGAGCCCTACGACGTCGTCTTCGTCTCGCAGTACAAGCTCACCGACTGGAACCGCGTCATGACGCAGATCCTCCCGACGGTACAGGGCATCTGGCAGACGGTGGACGTCGGCAACCGGACCGGAGTGTACTGATGACCCCGAAGCCCGGAGGCCCGGCCCTGGAGATGGTCCCCGACAAGCGCCCCGCGCCGCCGCCCGAGCCGGCCTACGCGGGCGACGGCGGCGACGGCGACGAGGTCAGCCTCGCCGAGTACCTCGACGTGCTGGTGCAGGGGCGCTGGCTCATCGCCGGCGCGGCCGCGGTCGCGCTCGTGTGCGGCGTCGCCTACGCGCTCCTCGCCACGCCGGTGTACCGCTCCGACGCGCTCGTGCAGGTGGAGGACAAGAAGGGCGGCACCGGAGGGCTGGGCGACCTCTCGGCGCTCTTCAGCGAGGCCTCGCCGGCCGAGACCGAGATGGAGATCCTCCGCTCGCGCTCGCTGGTCGGCTCGGTGGTGGACGCGCTGAAGCTCGAGATCTCGGCCGAGCCGCGCCGCTTCCCGGTGGTGGGCCGCTTCCTGGCGCGCCGGCACAGGGGCGACGCGCCGGCCTCGGCGCTGCCCGGGTTCGGGCGCTTCGGCTGGGGCGGCGAGAAGCTCACGCTGGGCCGGCTGGCGGTGCCGGAGGAGCTGGAGGGCGAGCCGCTCACGCTGGAGGCCCGCGAGGGCGGGCGCTTCGCGCTGCTCGATCCGGACGGCGAGCTGCTGGTCGAGGGCGCGGCGGGCGCGGCCGCCTCGGGGCGGCGCACCGAGCTGTTCGTGGCGGAGCTGGTGGCGCGCCCGGGCACGCAGTTCCGGGTCTCGCACCGGCCGCGCGACGCGGCCATCGCCGACCTGCAGGAGGACCTGCGCATCTCGGAGAAGGGCAAGAAGACCGGCGTCATCCAGCTCGCGCTGGAGGACGAGGACCCGGCCCGCGCCGCGGCCATCCTCGACGCGCTCTCGAGCGCCTACCTGCGCCAGAACGTGGAGCGCAAGAGCGCCGAGGCCGAGAAGACGCTCGAGTTCCTGGAGACGCAGCTCCCCGAGCTGCGCGGCAAGCTCGACGTGGCCGAGCGCGACCTCGAGTCCTACCGCTCGGCGAAGGGCAGCGTCGACGTCTCCATGGAGACGCAGGCCGCGCTCACCCGCGCGGTGGACATCGAGAAGGCCGCCTCCGAGCTGCAGCTCGAGATCGCCGCCCTGCGCCAGCGCTTCACCGAGGACCACCCGCTGCTCATCGCCGCCCGCCAGAAGATGGGCCGCCTCGACGAGGAGCGCCGGAACCTCGAGGCGCGCATGCGCAAGCTGCCGGAGGCGGAGCTGGAGTCGGCCCGCCGCCTGCGCGACGTGAAGGTCGCGAACGAGCTGTACCTCACGCTCCTCAACAAGGCGCAGGAGCTGAAGGTCGTGAAGGAGGGCACGGTCGGCAACGTGCGCATCCTCGACGCCGCGCTCGTGCCCCTGAAGCCGGTCGCGCCGAAGCGCGGCGCGGTGGTGGCGCTGGCGCTGCTCCTCGGCCTGGCCGGCGGGGTGGCGCTCGCGTTCGTCCGCAAGGCGCTCGACCAGGGCGTCGAGGATCCGGACGCGCTGGAGCGGGCCACCGGGGTGGGCGTCCACGCCTCGGTGCCGCACAGCGATGCGGAGGGGATCGCCACCCGCGCGGCGGGGCACGCCGGCAAGCACCCGGTGCTCGCCCGCACCGATCCGAACGATCTCGCGGTCGAGGCGCTCCGCAGCCTCCGCACCAGCGTGCAGTTCGCGCTGCTCGAGGCGAGCTCCAACGTCGTCACGGTGGGCGGCCCGGCGCCGGGCATCGGCAAGTCGTTCGTCACCGCGAACCTCGCGGTCCTGCTGGCCGAGGCCGGCAAGCGCGTGGTGGTGGTGGACGCCGACCTCCGCCGCGGCCACCTGCACCGCTTCCTGGGCGGCGAGCGCGCGCCGGGGCTCACCGACGTCCTGAGCGGCGCCCACACGCTCGCGGGCGCCCTCCGCACGACCGAGCACGAGAACATCCGGCTCCTCACCACCGGCACCATCCCGCCCAACCCGGCGGAGCTGCTCGGCTCGGAGCGCTTCCAGCGGCTGCTCGCCGAGCTGTCGGCGACGTGGGACCTCGTGGTGGTGGACACCCCGCCCATCCTCGCGGTGGCCGACGGCGCGCTCATCGCGCGCCAGGCGGGCGTGAACCTGTTCGTGGTGAAGGCGGGCAAGCACCCGATCCGCGAGATCCAGGCCGGCCTGCGCGCGCTCACCCGCGCCGGCGCGCGCGTCCACGGCATCGTGATGAACGACGTGCGCCTCGACCGCGGCCTGGGCCGGCGCAGCGCGTATCACTACCAGTATTCGTACAAGTAGGGGCTACGGCCCCGCGATCACCGTCAGGAAGAACGCGGCGCCGCTGCGCTCACCGGTCACCTGGTGGACGATGCGCTGGCCGCGCTCGACGGTGAGGCGGGACTGCGTGTTGCGCGAGGCGAGCGCGACCTCGAGGGTCACGGTGTTGCCGCGCTGCTCCTGCAGCGTGACGCCCACGTGATCGCCGTCGGGCAGGCTCACGAACTCGGTCTTGCCGCGGGTGAGCGAGACCTCCTGCTCGGAGGTCTGCTCCCAGCGCACGTACGCGAGCGGCGAGAGCTGCCGCTTCAGGTTCGCGAGGCGCGGGTCGATGTGCGGCGGGCCCTTGCGCGAGCCCTTGATGAGCCGGACGTGCACGGGCACGTCGGCCCGGGAGCCGGCGGGGGCGAGGGTGACCAGGGCGAGCAGGGCGAGGAGGAACGAGCGGCGGGTCATGACCTCTCCGGGCGGCTCTAGGAGCCGGATCCCTCGTCGTCGTCGTCGAGCAGCACCACCGGGCCGTCGGACGTCTGGATGACGGTCGAGATGTTGCCCTCGCTGGAGAACTCGAGGAGCGCCATCTCGCCCGGCTGGCTGCCTTCCCAGCGAACGTACAGGAACACGGCCACCGCCGCCACCGCCGGCGTGAGCGCCGCGGCGGTGCCGCGCCAGTGCCGGCGCAGCCAGGACAGGACGCCGCGGGGGGCGGGCGCCTCGTGGCCGATGCGCGCCATCACCTGATCCACGAACGGCGCGAAGTCGCGCTCGGCGGCGCGGGCGAGCAGCGCCTCGGAGACGAGCCCCTCGGTGGCGGCGAGATCGAGCGCGCGGGCCCCGCAGGCGTCGCAGGCCTCGAGGTGCGCCGCGAGCGCGCGCGCCTCCTCGGTGGAGAGCTCGCCCTCGCGGGCGCCGATCATCGGCGCGTACCGGACGCAATCGCTCGTGGCCCTACGCATCGCCCTGCCCGTCCTCTCCGCCCTCGGCTCCGTCCGCCGCCGCGATCCCCGCGTACTCGCGGAGCGCGGCCTGCATCTTCTTCCGCGCGTGGAACAGCCGGCTCATGACCGTGCCCTTGTGGATCCCGAGCCGCTCCGCCAGCTCTTCGTACGACAGACCCTCGACCTCGCGCAGTACCAGGATCGTGCGGTGCTTCTCCGGGAGCGTCGCCAGCGCGTCCTGGATCTTGCCGGCCAGCTCGCGCCGGAGCGCGTTCTGCCGCGGGTCGTTCCCGAGCGCGGTCGAGAGGATGCCCTCGCCGCCCTCCTCCAGATCCGTCTCCTGCACGTCGTCCACGTCCTGCCGCTGCGCGTGCCGCTCCCGCCTCACCGCGTCGATCGAGAGGTGGGTGGTGATGCGGAACACCCAGGTCGAGAAGGCCGAATCGCCCTTGAAGTCGCCGAGGTGGCCGTGGACGCGGACGAAGGCTTCCTGGGCGACGTCCCAGGCCAGGTCCGGATCTTTCACGATGCCCAGCGCCACGGCGTAGACCTTCCTCTGGTAGCGGACGACGAGCGCGCGGAACGCGGTGGCGTCACCGGCCTTGGCTCTCGTGACCAGCGCGTGGTCGTCGGCTTCCATCGGAGGGACGGGGCGTCCGGGTGGGAAATTCACGGGACGGTGCGGCAGGCTAGCACGTGCGCCGCCGGGGGAGGGTCTAGACGCCGACGGCCCGCGCCGATCGGCCGCCCGGGCGGAGCGGATCGGCTCACCGGGCGCGTTCCCCCGCGTTATCCTTCCGGGCACCGCCGGAATGTGCGGTGGCTACCACGGTTCGACAGGGGCACATGGCCGGCGCCTACGCAGATATCGCCCGCGTCCTCCAGGGGGCGCGACGGCGGCAGGTCCGGGTCGTCCTCCTCACGGCGGCGGCCGGGGGCGGCGCCGCGGCGCTGCTGTGCCTGCTCGCCGGCGCGATCGCCCTCTCCGCGGGCGCCCGGACCGGCTTCCGCCTGGTGGCGCTGGGCGGGGCCGCGCTGGCCGTGCTCGGGGCCGCGATCGCCGCGGGCTGGGCCCTCCTCCGCGGGGCCCGCGACGACGAGGCCGCCGCCCGCACCGTGGCGGCCGGCGAGCCGGCGCTCCGCTCCGCGCTCCTCTCCTCGGTGGAGCTGGCCCGCGCCCGCCCGCTCCTGGCCGCGTCCGGCGAGCTGTCGGTCGAGCTGCTCGACGCGCACCTCGACCGCACCGCCGAGCGGGCCCGCGGGCTCGACCTCGCCCGGGCCATCCCGGACCGCGCCGCCCGGCAGGCGGGGTGGACGCTCGTGGTCGCGCTGGGGCTCCACCTGCTGGGGCTCGCCGGGCTGGGGCCCGGGTTTCGCGCCGCCTACGGACGCGTGATCGGGGGCGATCCGCCCGGCGCGCCGGCGGTGCAGGCGGACCCGATCACCGGCGACATCGAGCTGACCTACCGCTACCCGGCCTACATGAGGCGCGATCCGCGCACGCTGTCGGGCACCGGCGGCGAGGTGCGCGCGCCGCGCGGCACCGAGGTGGAGCTGAAGACCCGGGCCGACCGGCCGGTGGTCGCGGCGGAGATCGCCATCGAGCAGGAGGGGCTGGTGCCGGCGAGCCCGCCCGCGGGCGCGGCCGCCGCCGAGGGGACCGGATCCTCCGAGACCCCGGCGCAGGCGCCGCCGCCGGCGCAGGCCCAGCCCGCCCCGGACTCACCGATCGTGAAGCGCCGCGCCCTCGCCGTCGTCGCCGGCGGCCGCGACCTCTCCGGCCGCTTCGTGGTCGATCAGGGCGGGAGCTACCGCTTCCGCTACCTGGACGCGAAGGGCCGGCTGGTGGCCGAGGGCCCGCCCATCCCCATCGCCGTCGAGGTGGACCTGCCGCCGCAGGT
The DNA here is from genome assembly GCF_000022145.1 of Anaeromyxobacter dehalogenans 2CP-1. Lineage (NCBI taxonomy): Bacteria > Pseudomonadati > Myxococcota > Myxococcia > Myxococcales > Anaeromyxobacteraceae > Anaeromyxobacter > Anaeromyxobacter dehalogenans. Next base: position 4,926,899 of record NC_011891.1, on the reverse strand, counting down.
GCGCATCACCGCGCCGGAGCGCGAGCAGGAGGTGGACGCGAACGCGGTGGTGGCGATCGAGTGGCAGGCCGAGGACGACGTGGGCCTGTCCGAGGTGACGCTGGTGGTGAAGCCGCCCGCGGGCGAGCCGCAGCGCCGCGTGCTGCGCAAGGGCGACGGGCTGCGCCGCGACGGTGGCACGCAGCAGCTCGCGCTCGCCCCGGAGCGGCTCGCCGAGGGCGAGGCGCTCGAGTACTGGATCGAGGCGGCGGACGGCGACACGGTCTCGGGCCCGAAGACCGCCGCCTCCGAGCACCAGGTCGTGAAGGTCTACTCGGAGGCCGAGCACCGCCGCGCGGTGCTGGAGCGCGCGCGCCAGGCGTTCGAGGAGCTGGTGGCGCTGCTCGGCGATCGGCTGGAGACGCTGGCCGACGGCCCGCTCGCGACGGCGGAGCGGCTGCCGGTGGCCCAGCAGCTCGACGCGCGGACGCGGCGCCTCACCGAGACGCTGCGCGACGCCGCCCGCGAGCTGCGCCGCGATCCCGCCGGCGCCCGCGAGGTCGCGGCGGCGCTGCAGAACGTGTCCGGCAACGTGCGCGTGGCCGAGCAGCGCGTCGCCGCCCTGCGCGCCGCCATCCTCCAGGCGATCCGGGTGCGGGTGAGGCCGGACGCGTCGCTGGTGCGGAACATGACCTCCGCCGACGCGGCGCTCGACGCGACGATGGAGAAGGGCGTCCTGTACCTCGAGCAGCTCCTCGACAAGCAGCGCGCCCAGGACCTGGTGCGCCTCGCGAAGGACCTCTCGCAGCGGCGCCGCGACCTCGCCGGCCTGCTCGAGAAGTACCGGGCCTCGCCCAGCGAGGCGGCGAAGAAGGAGGTGCTCGCCCAGATCTCGCGCATGAAGGACCGGGTGAAGGACCTGCTCGCGCGCATGGCCGAGCTGTCGAAGGGCTTCAACGACGAGCACATGAACGAGGAGGCGCTCGCGGAGCTGGCGAAGTCGCAGGACCTGGTGGGCGGGCTCGACGAGGTCGAGAAGAAGCTCGCGCAGGGCGACGTCGAGGGCGCCATGAAGGCGCTCGACCAGATGGCGGGCGCCATGGACCAGATGCTGGCCGGCCTCGAGCGCACCGCGGGCCGCCCGGACGAGAAGGCGCAGCAGCTCATGAAGGAGATGCTCGCGTTCAAGGAGCAGCTCGAGCAGGTGCAGTCGGAGCAGCGGCGCACCGCCGCGGAGACCGACCAGGTGCGCCGGCGCTACCGGCAGAAGATCGCCGACCGCATGAAGGGCGCCGAGGGTGACCTGAGGCGGCTCGCCGAGCTGGCCGGCAAGGCGCGGCAGGACCTCGACCGCGCCGAGCCCGGCGTCACCATGCGGGCGGAGCCGGAGTTCGAGCTGTCGCGCGAGGCGCTGAAGGACCTGGAGCGCGCGCTCGGGATGCGCGAGCTGGAGGGCGCGGCCGAGGCGGTGACGCGGGCGCAGCCGTCGGTGGAGCGGCTCGCCATGGAGCTGGACGAGGACGCGGCGCTGGGCGATCGCGGGGCGCCGCTCACCGGCCGCGAGCCGGAGCAGGTGGCCGACGCGCGCAAGCACGCCATGGACGCGGTGCCGAAGGTGCGCGAGATCCGCGAGAAGCTGCAGCGCATGTTCCCGGACCCGCGCCAGGTGCTGGGCCAGGAGGAGCAGCGGAAGCTGGGCGAGCTCGCGCAGCAGCAGGACCAGCTCGAGCGCAAGGCGGGGCGGCTCCAGTCGCAGCTCTACGACCTCGCGCAGAAGGCGCCGGTGTTCCCGCCGTCGGCGCAGCAGGAGCTGTCCGAGTCGCGCGGCCACATGGGCGAGGCCGCCGCCGAGCTCGGGGCCCGCAACCCGCAGCGCGGCCACGGGCAGCAGGAGCTGGCCATGGACGCGCTCTCGCGCCTGCAGAAGGGGCTCGAGGAGGCCGCCAAGAAGGGCGGCGGGCAGGGCGGGGGCCAGGGCTTCCCGTTCCCGTTCGCGGAGTCCGGCGGCGAGCAGGACGGCGACGGCCGCGAGGCCTCGCGCGAGAAGGTGAAGATCCCGGGCGCCGAGGCGCACCGCGTCCCGGAGGAGTTTCGCAAGGACCTGCTCGACGCCATGAAGCAGGGCGCGCCGGAGCGGTACCGCGGCGAGGTGCAGCGCTACTACGAGGAGCTGGTCAAGTGAGGGCGCTCGTCCTCTCCATCGCGCTCGCGGCCGTCCCGGCGTTCGCCCACGCGGCGCCTTCGACGCCGGCGCGGCCCGATCGCCGCGCCGCCGCTCCGGGCGAGCGGAAGGGCGAGGGCGACGCGGAGCGCACCGCGTTCAAGGCCCTGAAGCTCCTCGCCCAGGAGGACCTGCCGGCGGCCCGCGCGCTGCTCGAGCCGCTCGAGCCGTTCGACGACGCGCCCGACGCGGTGAAGCTCTCCGGCGGCGTGCTGCGCTTCTTCGACCAGCGCTACGACGACGCCATCGCGCTCATCACCGCCTCCGGCGCCGGCAAGGCGGGCGGGTATCTGGAGCTGGCGCGGGCGGCGCGCGAGGTCACGAAGGACCACGCCCGCTCCGAGAGCGAGCACTTCGTCGTGTCCTACCCGAAGGGCAAGGACGAGGTGCTGGTGCCGTACCTGGTGGACGCGCTGGAGCGGCAGCGCGCCGCGCTCGCGAAGGCGCTCGGCGAGCCGCCGGCGCGCCGGCTCACGGTCGAGATCGTGAGCGACGTGAAGGGGCTCGCGAAGCTCTCGACGCTCACCGAGGCGGAGATCCGCACCAGCGGCACCGTGGCGGTGGCGAAGTTCGGCAAGCTCATGCTGCTGTCGCCGAAGGCGCTGCTCAAGGGCTACGACTGGCTCGACACCGCCGCGCACGAGTACACGCACGACGTCGTCACCGCGCGCACCGGCAACCGCGCGCCCATCTGGCTGCAGGAGGGGCTCGCGAAGTGGTTCGAGTCCGCCTGGCGCGGGCGGGTCGATCCGCTGAGCCCGATCTCGGCGGCCCTGGTGAAGGACGCGCTCGCGCGGAACACGCTCGTCACGTTCCAGGAGATGCACCCCTCGCTCGCGAAGCTGCCGTCGCAGGAGCGGGCCGCGCTCGCGTACGCGCAGGTGGTGCTGGCGGTGGAGTACCTGGTGAAGCGCTCCGGGCCGGAGGTGCTCGCGCGCGTCACCGGCCTGGTGGGCGAGGGCGTCGAGGCCGACGACGCGGTGGCGCGGGCCACCGGGATGCCGTTCGAGCGGTTCCTGGGGGAGTGGCGGAGGTACATGGCCGCGCGCCCGTTACCGCGCGGCGGCGAGCACGAGCTGAAGCGCCTCCGCTTCAAGGACGACCCGAAGCACGGCGGCGCCTGGGCCGAGTGGGCCGAGATCCCCGACGCGGAGGCGCGCGGCTTCGCGCGGCTGGGCGAGATCTACCGCGCGCGCGGGCGCTGGGCGGCGGCGCGCATCGAGTACGGGAAGGCGCATGCGCGCGTGGGCGCACGCTTCCCCATCCTCTCGGGGCAGCTCGCGCTCGCCGCCACCATGTCCGGCGAGGGCGAGGAGGCGGAGCAGGTGCTCCGCGGCGCGCTCGACTGGAACCCCGACTACCCGGCGCTGAACGTGCAGCTCGCGCGCCTGCTGTTCGAGCGGAAGGACTTCGCGGCGGCGCGCGACCGCCTGCTCGTCGCGAACCGTCAGGATCCCTTCGACCCCGAGATCCACGGCGGCCTGGCCCGCGTGCTGACCGCGCTCGGCGACCCCGGCGGCGCGTCGCGCGAGGCGCGGTTCGAGCGGATACTGGGCGGCCGAGACGCACAGGGCGCACGCCCGGAGGATCACCCATGACCGACGTCCCCAACGCCCCGCCGCCCCTCCCCGGCCAACCCGAGTCCGACCTGCGCGCCGTGCAGGAGCTGCACGAGGCGCGGCGCATGCTGCTCGGCGAGATCGAGAAGCGCATCGTGGGGCAGCGCGAGGTGGTGGACGCGCTGCTGGTGGCGCTGTTCGCGCGCGGGCACTGCCTGTTCGTGGGGGTGCCCGGCCTCGCGAAGACGCTGCTCATCTCCACCGTGGCCGAGGTGCTCGACCTCTCCTTCAACCGCATCCAGTTCACGCCCGACCTGATGCCCTCCGACATCACCGGCACCGACGTGCTGGAGGAGGACCACACCACCGGGCGCCGCGCGTTCCGCTTCGTGCAGGGGCCGATCTTCGCGAACCTGCTGCTCGCCGACGAGATCAACCGCACGCCGCCGAAGACGCAGGCGGCGCTGCTCCAGGCGATGCAGGAGTACCGGGTCACCGCCGGCGGCGAGACCTACCCGCTCGATCTCCCGTTCCTGGTGTTCGCGACCCAGAACCCGATCGAGCAGGAGGGGACGTACCCGCTGCCCGAGGCGCAGCTCGACCGCTTCATGTTCTACGTGCCGGTGGGCTACCCGAGCGCGACCGAGGAGCTGGACATCGTCCGCTCCACCACCGTCGCGAAGCGCCCGGCGCTCCGCCGGATCCTCTCGCCCTCGAAGATCCGCGAGCTCCAGGACCTCGTGCTCCGCGTCCCCGCCGCCGACCACGTCATCCAGTACGCGGTGGAGCTGGTGCGCCGCACCCGGCCGAACGAGCCGGGCGCCCCGGCGTTCGTGAAGGAGAACGTCTCCTGGGGCGCCGGCCCGCGCGCCAGCCAGTACCTCATCCTCGGCGCGAAGAGCCGCGCCATCCTCGACGGCCGCATGGCCGCGAGCGAGGAGGACGTGAGGGCGCTCGCGAAGTACGTGCTCGTGCACCGCGTGATCACGAACTTCCGCGCCGAGTCCGAGGGCGTCACCAGCGAGAAGATCGTCGAGCGGCTGCTGGAGGGGAAGGCGTAGTGGCGGATCCGCGCCGGCCCCCGCTCCTCGACCCCGCCGTCCTCGCCCGGCTCGGGACGCTGAAGCTGCGGGTGCGCGCCATCACGGAGGGCGTGCTCACCGGGCTCCACAAGTCGCCGCACCACGGGCAGTCGGTCGAGTTCGCCGAGCACAAGGAGTACGCGCCGGGCGACGAGATCCGGCACATCGACTGGAAGGCGTACGGGAAGTTCGACAAGTACTACGTGAAGCGCTTCGAGCAGGAGACGAACCTCCGCGCCTACCTGGTGGTGGACGCCTCCGGCTCGATGGGCTACCGCTCCGACCCCGCCGGCATGACCAAGCTCGAGTACGCGAGCGCGCTGGCGGCGTCGCTCGCGTACCTGCTCGTGCGCCAGCAGGACGCGGCCGGCCTGGTGCTGGTGCAGGGGCAGGTGGCCGGCGCGATCCCGCCGCGCGCGTCGGCCGGGCACCTCGTGCCGGTGCTGGACGCGCTCGAGGCGGCGAAGGCAGAGGGCACGACGCGCCTGGGCGCGGCGGTGGCCTGGATCATCGAGCACGCGCCGCGCCGCTCGTCGGTGCTGGTGTTCTCCGACCTGTTCGACCCCGACGCGCAGGTGCTCCGCCAGCTCGCCCAGCTCGGGCGCCGCAAGCACGAGGTGACGCTGTTCCACGTGCTCGACCGCGCCGAGCTGGAGTTCCCGTTCGACGACCCGACGCTGTTCCTCTCCATGGAGGACGCGCGGCAGGTGGAGGCGCACGGGCGCGACGTGCGGAAGGGCTACCTCGACGTGCTGGGGCGCTGGCTCGAGGAGGTGAAGCGCACCGCCGCCGAGGCCGACGTGGACTACGCTCTCTGCCGCACCGACCGGCCGCTCGAGGAGGTGCTGCTGCCGTTCCTGGCGCGGCGCGAGAGGTCGGCGGCGTGAACCTCGGCTTCGGGAACCCGGCGCTGATCTGGGGGCTGCTCGCCGCGGCCATCCCGCTCGTCGTGCACCTGTTCTTCCGCCGGCGCCCGCGGCCCACGCCCTTCCCCGCCATCGACTTCGTGCTCCGCGCGCGCCGCGAGACGCAGCGGCGGCTGCGCCTGAAGAAGGTGCTGCTCTTCACCGCGCGCACGCTGCTCCTCGCCGCCATCGCCGCCGCCATCGCGCGCCCGCGGGCCGAGCAGCCCGGCGAGGCCGCCCAGGCGGTGGCCCGGGGCCCGCGCGCCACCGCCATCGTGCTCGACGCCTCCGGGTCGATGCGCTACCGGCTCGGCAGCCACCCGCTGTTCGATCGCGCCCGCGCCGACGCGCTCGGCGCGCTCGCCTCGCTCTCGCCGGAGGAGCCGGCCACCGCGGTGGTGTGCGGGGCCGGCGCCCCGCAGGCGGAGGCGCCCTCGTTCGATCGCGCCGCGGTGCGCCGGGTGCTGGAGCGGGCGCAGGCGAGCGCGGCCTACTCCGACCTCAGCGCCTGCGTGGGCGCGGCGCTCCGCGCGCTCGCCTCGGCGAAGGCGCAGGAGGGGCTGCCGAAGCGCCTGGTGGTCGCGACCGACCTCGCCGCCTCGGCCTGGCGCCTCGACGGGCCCGCGCCCGCGGTGGAGGGGCCGCAGGGCGCGGTGCGCCCGGAGGTGAGCGTGCTCGACGCCGCGCGCGGCGCCGGGCTCCCCAACCACGCGGTGGTGGGGCTCGAGGCCGAGCCGGATCCCGCCGCCGGCCCGCGCGGCTACCGGGTGACCGCGCTGCTCGCGAACCACGCCGCCGCGCCGCTGAAGGACGCGCCGCTCCTGCTCACCGTCGGCACCGGGCCCGCCGCGAAGACGCCCATCCGCGCCTTCACCGAGGTGCCGGCGGGCGGCGCCACCCGCAAGTCGCTCCTGCACGCGTTCGCCGAGGGCGGGCCGGCGGTGGTGCAGGTGAGCCTGCCCGAGGACGGGCTGCCCGACGACGACGCCCGCGCGCTCACGGTGGTGGTGCCGCGCGAGGTGCGGGCGCTGGTGGTGGACGGCGCGCCCTCGCCGGTGAAGTACCGCGACGAGGCGTACTTCGTGGAGTCGGCGCTCGCCTCGCCCGCCTCGCCGGTGCGGCCGACGCTGGTGGACGCGGAGGCGTTCCCGCGCGCCGACCTGTCGAGGTTCGACGTGGTGTTCCTGCTCAACGTCCGGACGCTCGGGGGCAGGGCCGCGGAGCTCTCGCGCTTCGTCGAGGCGGGCGGCGGGCTGTTCGTGTCGCTCGGCGACCAGGTGGATCCGGAGCTGTACGGCCGCGAGCTGGGGCCGCTGCTCCCCATGCCGCTCCACGTGGAGAAGACCGCCGGCGCGCGCGGCGATCCGGCGGGCGCGCTGCGCGCGGCCCGCTTCGCCGAGGTGGCCTGGGATCACCCGGCGCTCTCGATCTTCACCGGCGACGCGCGCGAGGGGCTGCTCGGGGTGCGGACCGCCCGCTACATGCTGGCGAAGCCGGGGGCCCGCGGCGCCGCCCCGCAGGTGCTCATGACGTTCGAAGACGGCGCGCCGGCGCTGGTCGAGGCCCGGCGCGGCCGCGGGCGCGTCCTGCTCTTCACCTCCAGCGCCGACCGCGACTGGACCGACTGGCCCATCCGCACCAGCTTCCTGCCCGCCATGCAGCGCTTCGCCGGCTACCTCGCCGGCGCGCTGGAGGAGCGGCGCGAGCCGCCCAGCGTGGTGGGCGCGCGGCGGAAGCTCCGGCTCGGCCAGGGCGAGGCGCTCGTGGCGCTCATCGGGCCGGACGGCCGCGAGCGGTCCCGCGCCGAGCTGGAGCGCGAGGGGCTCACCGAGGAGAAGCCGGGCGTGGTGGAGCTGTCGCCGGCCGAGCCCGGGCTGTGGCAGGTGAAGATCGCGGCGGGCGGGCAGCAGCGGGTCGAGCCGCGGCTCGCCTTCGCGGTGGCGTTCGATCCGCGCGAGTCGGACACCCGCCGCCTCGAGCCCTCCGAGCTGACCGCCTGGTTCGGCGGCGCGGCGCACGCCCGGGTGGACGGCGACGCGCGCCGCGCGGGCGTGCGGCAGCTCCCGCTCTGGTCCATCCTCCTCGCCCTGGGGGTGGCGGCGTTCTTCCTGGAGGGGCTGTTGCTGGCGTGAGCCGCCGCCTCGGCTAGGATCCGCCCGTGCCCACCCCGACCTCCCTCGACGCCCAGGTCGCCGGCCTGTTCTGCGTCGGCTTCGACGGCAAGACCGCCTCGCCCGAGGTGCTCGAGCTCATCCGCCGCGGCGTCCACGGCGTGGTGCTGTTCGCGCGCAACGTGGAGAGCGCCGAGCAGGTCGCGGCGCTCACCGCCGAGCTGAAGCGCGCCGCAGGGCGGCCGCTGCTCGTGGCGGTGGACCAGGAGGGCGGGCGGGTGGCGCGGCTGCGGGCGCGCCACGGCTTCACCGAGCTGCCGCCCATGCGCGCGGTGGGCGAGGTCGGCGACGCCGGGCTGGCGCGCGAGGTGGGCGCGCTGCTCGGCCGCGAGCTGCGGGCGGTCGGCATCGACCAGGACTACGCGCCGGTGGTGGACGTGGACACCAACCCCGCCAACCCGGTCATCGGCGACCGCAGCCTGTCCCGCGATCCGGAGACGGTCGGCCGCCTCGGCGCCGCCATCGCGCTCGGGCTCCAGTCGGCCGGGGTGGCCGCCTGCGCCAAGCACTTCCCCGGGCACGGCGACACGAGCCAGGACTCGCACACCGACCTGCCCCGCCTCCCGCACGCGCTGGAGCGGCTCCGGGCGGTGGAGCTCGCGCCGTTCCGCGCGCTGGCGCGCGCCGGGGTGGCCTCGGTCATGACCGCCCACGTGGTGTTCGAGGCGCTCGACCGCGATCGCCCGGCCACGCTCTCGCCGGCGGTGATGCGCCTGCTGCGCGAGGAGGTCGGCTTCGACGGCTGCGCCATCTCCGACGACCTGGAGATGCAGGCGGTGGCCGGGCACTTCCCGCTCGAGGAGTCGGCGCCCGGGGCGGTGGCGGCCGGGGTGGACGCGCTGCTCGTCTGCCACTCGCCCGCGGTACAGCACCGGGCCATCGACCTGGTGCGCGCCGCGGTGGAGACGGGTCGCATCCCCGGGGACCGGGTCGCCGAGGCCCGGGGCCGGGTGGGTCGGCTGCTCGCGTACGCGGGTCCGCCGCCGGACCCGGCCCGGGTGCGGGAGCGGCTGCGCACGCCGGAGCACCTGGCGCTGGTCGAGAACGTCCCGGCGCTCGAGGTCGGCCGCGACCCGACCGTCTGACGGGGCTGCGCCCCGCCCCACGGAGCGGAGCTCCGCGGGGCCCCACCCGGCTCCGCGGGTCCCGTGACCTCACGCGCCCGCCTCCGCGGGCACGCGCGAGGTCCCCGCGGGCGCGGCTGTGCCGCGCACGGGGTACGCGCCCCGCTTGTTCGCAGGTCCCTGCCTCGACTAGATTTCGTTCCTCGCGTGCCCGCGCCCACCGCCGCCTGCCCGAGCTGCCGCGCGCCGCTCACCGCCGACGAGATCCTCGACGCAGGCACGCTCGCGCTGCCCGACGCGCCGCTGCTCACGCTCCGCTGCCCGCGCTGCGAGGGCGACGCCTGGGCGCGGCTCGGCGACGGGGCCATCGAGCTCGGCGCCGCGCCGGACGACGCGGCGCGCTTCGCGCCTACCGCAACCGCGACGGCGCCCGGCCTCTCGGTCCGGCCCGCCGCGACCTGGCTCGACTGCTGGCACGCCGGGCGCTACCGGCGCTTCCCGGCGCGGCCGGGCTGAGCTCGCGCTCCGCCGCCTCCAGGCGCAGGAACGCGTCCAGGATCGCCTCGCGCATCGCGCCCTGGTGGCGCAGCACCGCCGAGACGTGGCCCGCCGGCAGCCAGCGCAGCTCGCAGCCCCAGTGCGCGGCGATGCGGGCCATCTCCGCCGGCGGCACCACGCCGTCCGCGGCGGTGCCGACCACGATGGCGGCGCCCGGCGCGACGGGCGGCGGCAGCGCGCACACCGAGAAGCGCGAGAGGCCGGCGCACAGCTTCCGCCGGGCCGCCTCGCGATCCGCCGCGCGGCCGGCCAGCGCCGCCCAGTCCGGCACGTCGCGCAGCACGCCGGAGAGGAGCACCGAGTCCGGCGAGCACGAGGGCGCGAGCGGCACGGTCGCCACCGGGAACGGCATCGACGCGCCCACCATGGCGGCGAGCTGCCCGCCCATGCTGTAGCCGGTGACGCCCACCCGCGGTGCGCCCAGCGCCTCGCGCGCCCAGGCGAGGAGCGCCCGGCCCTCCTGGAACGTCGCCGCGCCCATCAGGTAGAGGTCGGAGACCGAGCGCACCGCGTGGCGCGCCTGGCGCTCCGGGCGGCGCGCGCCGTAGAACGCGTTCTCGAGCACGACCGCGCCGATCCCCTGCGCGAGGAGCGGCGCGGCGAAGCGGAGCCGCATCGCGAAGCCCTGGTCGCCGGAGGCCGCGAGGTGCACCGCCACGCCGCGCAGCGGGCCGGCCGGCAGCAGCACCTGGATGCGCGCCGCGCGGGCGCAGCCGGGCAGGCGCGACTCGGGGCTCCGGAAGCAGCCGTCGCGGAGCGTGCCGCCGTGGGCGCCCCGCGGCGGCCCCAGCGAGACGTCGATGCGCGCCGGGGCCCGCCGGGCGAGGGGCAACGGGCGGAGCTTCGCGACCAGGCGCCGATCGCCCCAGCCGTCCGCGAAGAAGTGCGGCCCGGCGGCGGTCAGCCCGAAGAGGACGTCGAGGACGTGCAAGGATCGCTCCTCGTGAAAGGTGCGACCTGCGACCGCAGACGGCGAGTCGGTACACGGCTCGTGCGCGCGCCCACGCCCCGAGCGTCCGCTCCCCCGTTCGATGGTTCGCGCTGGGCGGAGCGGGTCCGGTCAGGCCCGGTCGAGGATCTGCAGCGCCACGAGCCCGTACAGGAAGGCGTACACCGCGTGCGCCGGCCGGTGCGCGAGGTGCACCAGCTCGGCGAGCGTGCGGGTGCCGTCCACCCTGGGCAGCAGCTCGGCCTCCCAGCGGTCGAGCTCCACCTCGTGCAGCCCGTACGCGGGCTGCGCGGAGGGGATGAGGCGGTCCTCCGGCTGGAGCAGCCGGAACAGCCGCTCGGGGCGGTACAGCTTCTTCACGCCGCGGCTGATCAGGCTGGCGGGCGGCAGCTCGATGCGCACCGCCTCGTGCGCCGCGCGGTCGGTGAAGTGCAGCCGGTACGCGCCCTCCTCCCAGGCGAACACCGAGTACGCGATCGACTTCACCTGCTGTGCGAGGTAGTAGAGCCGCTCGGTCTCCTGCAGGAGCCCCAGCTCGACCATGATCTCGCCGCTGCGCCGGCGGCTGCGCTCGGCCTCGGCGCGCACCTGCTCGAGCTGCGCGGACGAGAGCTTGCCCACCCGCACCAGGAACGTGCCGAAGCGGTCGGTGACCAGGTTGGAGATGGCGAAGCAGGGCCGGCCCGCGTCGAAGAAGAGCGTCTTCTTCACCTTGCCCTTCTGCAGCGTGAGCGCGCCGGTCTGCTGGGCCAGGTGGAACGCGGTGACGAGGTGCGGGAGGTTGTCCTCGAGCCGGCCCTCGGTGCGCGAGAGGTCCGGGACCGGCGTCGCCGCCGGGCGCGGCGTGGGGACCGGCGCGCGCGGCCGCGGCGGCGGCACCACCGGCGCGGCCTTGACCGCCTCGCCGCGCAGCACCGCCGGGCCCTTGCCGTCCTCGGTCACCACCACCCGGCCGGTCAGCTCCATCGCCGCCACCGGCTCGTCGTTCTCGACCGCCACCTCCACGTCGAAGTCGGGCTCGGGGACCGCGGGCGCACGGCGGACCGGCGGCGGCGTCGCGCCGGCGCGCGGCGGGATGCGCATGGGCGCGGGCGTGTCGCTCGGCGGCGGCAGCAGGGCGCGGAGCGCGTCCATGAGCTTGCGGGCGTCGAACGGCTTCTCGAAGTAGCCGGCGGCGCCGTGCTGCGCGCTCGCGTCGGTGGCCGCCCGGCCGCCCTTGAAGACGCCGGTCATGAACACGAACGGCACCTTCGCGTTCCGGAGCGCGTGGGCGACGTCGTAGCCCATCATGTCGGGGAGCAGCACGTCCACGACCGCGGCGGCGGGCGGCACCGGCGCCAGCCGGTCGATCGCGGCGCGGCCCCGGGTCACCGTCACGGGGGTCCAGCCCTCCGACTCGACCAGGCGGGCGAGGAGCGTGAGCAGCTCCTGGTTGTCGTCCACGAGCAGGATCGTCGGCGCCGCCATCAGGTCGGCACCATACCGGCGGGTCAGGCCACCGATCAACGACCGCGTCGTGTGAACACGGGACACACCAGGTGGACCGTCCGTGCGGTCAGCCCCGACCGGTGCGCGGGTGGAACTGCGCAAACGTGGCCCAGGCCGCGGTCGTGTGCTAAAAAATCGTGCTTTCTCTGCCACTTCGGAGGCCTGATGCTGCGCTTCCCCCGCGCGCTTCCCCTCGTCGTCGTCGCCCTTGCCGTCCTCGCCTGCGAGAAGAAGAAGCCGGAGGGCGCCGCCGCCCCCGGGCCCGGCGGGGCCGGGGCGGCCGCGACCGGCGACCGGATCCTCCTCGGCCACGTCGGCTCGCTCACCGGCTCGGAGGCCACCTTCGGCGACTCGACCGACAAGGGCATCCAGCTCGCCATCGAGGAGGTCAACGCGAAGGGCGGCGTGAAGGGCAAGCCGCTCGCGCTCAAGACCTACGACAACCAGGGAAAGCCGGAGGAGTCCGCCATCGCCGCCACGCGGCTCGTCCTCCAGGACCGCGTCTCGGTGCTGCTCGGCGAGGTCGCCTCCACCCGCTCGCTCGCCATGGCGCCCATCGCCGACGCGAACCACGTCCCGATGATCACGCCGTCGTCCACGAACCCGCGCGTCACCAAGGAGAACGGCCGGGTGCGGCCGTTCGTGTTCCGCGTGTGCTTCATCGACCCGTTCCAGGGGACGGTGATGGCGAAGTTCGCCCGCGACCACCTGAAGATCTCTCGCGTGGCGGTGCTGCGCGACGTGGGCAACGACTACTCCATGGGCCTCGCCGACTACTTCCTGGCGAAGTTCAAGGAGCTCGGCGGCACCGTCGTGGACGACCAGAGCTACAAGGCCGGCGACCAGGACTTCAAGGCGCAGCTCACCACCATCAAGGGCAAGAGCCCCGAGGCCATCTACGTCCCCGGCTACTACACCGACGTGGCGCTCATCGCCCGCCAGGCGCGCGAGCTGGGCATGAAGCAGCCGCTCATGGGCGGCGACGGCTGGGACTCGGCCCGCCTCTACGAGATCGGCGGGAAGGCGCTCGAGGGCTCGTACTTCTCGAACCACTACTCGCCAGAGGATCCCGCGCCGCGCATCCAGGACTTCGTGAAGCGCTACAAGGAGCGCTTCGGCAGCGTGCCCGACTCGCTCGCCGCCCAGGGCTACGACGCGGCCCGCATCGCCGCCGACGCCATGGGCCGTGCGAAGGACCTCTCGGGCGAGGCCATCCGCGACGCGCTCGCCGCGACGCGCGACTACCCCGGCGTCACCGGCGTCATCTCGATCGACGCCGACCACGACGCGGTGAAGCCGGCGGTGGTCCTCGAGATCAAGGGGAGCGCCGGCCACTACGTGGCGACCGTGCAGCCGGACCAGCCGCAGGCCACGAAGTAGCGGCCAGGCCGCGGAGACCGATCCGGCGTGACCGAGTTCCTGCAGCACCTCGTCAACGGCCTGTCGCTCGGGACCATCTACGCCCTGATCGCGCTGGGCTACACGATGGTCTACGGCGTCCTGAAGCTCATCAACTTCGCCCACGGCGACGTGTACATGGTGGGCGCGTTCGCCGGGTACTACCTGGGCAGCGTCACCGGCACCGATCGCGCGCCGGGGATGGTGGGCGCCGCGCTCGTCACCCTGGGCGCGATGGCGATCTGCGGCGCGCTCGGCTACGTCATCGAGCGCTTCGCGTACCGCCCGCTCCGCAACCGCGCGCGGCTCACCGCGCTCATCACCGCCATCGGCGTGTCGTTCCTGCTCGAGTACGGGTTCCAGCTCTCGCCCATCGTGCGCTCGCCGGTGGAGTTCCCGCCCGGCCCGAGCCCGCGCTTCTTCCCGGCGCTCCTCGAGCTGGGCGAGCCGCTCACCTTCCTCGGCGTCACCGTGCCGCGCATCGACCTGCTCGGCCTGCTGGTGGCGCTGCTGCTCATGATCGGCCTGCAGCTCATCGTCTACCGGACCCGCTTCGGCATGGCGATGCGCGCCGCCTCCTTCGACCCGCAGGTCGCCGGCCTCATGGGCATCCCGGTGAACCGGATCATCTCCTGGACGTTCGTGCTGGGCAGCGCGCTCGCCGCCGCGGCCGGCATCATCAACGCTTCCTCGCGGCCGAAGATCGAGCCGCTGTTCGGCCTGATGAGCGGCCTGAAGGCGTTCGTGGCGGCGGTGCTCGGCGGCATCGGCTCGGTGCCGGGCGCCATGGTGGGCGGGCTCGTGCTCGGGCTCACCGAGGAGTACGTGGCGGGCTACACCAGCTCGCAGTACCGCGACGCCATCGCGTTCACGGTGCTCATCCTGGTGCTGCTGGTCCGGCCCGAGGGGCTGTTCGGGCGCGCCACGGTGGAGAAGGTCTAGTGGCGCGCGCCCGGGCCGTCCTCCGCTCCGTCCTGCCGTTCCTGGTGGGCCTGCCCATCCTGCTCGGCGTCCAGGCGCTCTCGCCGCCCGACTACACGCTCATCCTCGTGAACGTGGGCGTGAACGTGATCCTGGCGGTCTCGCTCAACGTGGTGAACGGCTTCACCGGGCAGTTCAGCCTGGGCCACGCCGGCTTCATGGCGGTGGGCGCCTACACCGCGGCCAAGATCACGCTCGCGTTCTCCGGCGTGCAGGTCGCCTTCCTGCCGGAGGCGGTCTCCGACCAGCTCGTGTTCGCGCTGGCGCTCGCGGCCTCGATGGCCACCGCGGCGGCGGCCGGGTTCCTGGTGGGCATGCCGTCCTTGCGCCTGCGCGGCGACTACCTCGCCATCGTCACGCTCGGCTTCGGCGAGATCATCCGCTCGCTCATCGAGAACATGAAGTTCCTGGGCCAGGCCACCGGCCTCTCCGGCCTGCCGCCGTACACGAACATCGCCTGGGTGGGCGTCTCCGCCATCGCCACGGTGGTGATGGCGCGGCGCCTCGCGGTCTCGACGCAGGGGCGCGCGCTGTTCGCCATCCGCGAGGACGAGGTGGCCGCCGAGGCCATGGGCGTGGACACCACCGGCTACAAGGTGCGCGCGTTCGTGATCTCGTCCGCCTACGCCGGCCTCGCCGGCGGGCTCATCGCGCACGCCATCCTGCTCACCACCCCGCGCATGTTCACGTTCGTGCGCTCGATCGAGGTGGTGGTGATGGTGGTGCTGGGCGGCCTCGGCTCCATCACCGGCTCGGTGGTGGCGGCGGTGGTGCTCACGGTGGCGCTCGAGGGCCTGCGCGAGTTCCAGCAGTACCGCATGGTCGCGTACGCGGCCGGGCTCATCGTGCTCATGCTGCTCCGCCCGCAGGGCATCTTCGGCACCCGCGAGCTGTGGGACCTCGCGCCGTTCCGCCGCCTGCCGCGGCCGCGCCCGTTCGGCGGGCGCGCCTCCACCGGCCCGGAGGGCGCCTCGCCCACCGCGGTGCGCGACGACTCCACGCACGGGGGCCGGCCGTGATCCCGCTCCACGTGAAGTCGGTCACCATGCGCTTCGGCGGCCTGAAGGCGCTCTCGTCCTTCAGCCTCTCGCTCGCGCCCGGCGAGCTGGTCGGGCTCATCGGGCCGAACGGCGCCGGCAAGACCACCGCCTTCAACGCCATCACCGGCGTGTACCGGCCCAGCGAGGGCGAGGTGGTGGTGGCGGGGCAGGTGGTGAACGGGCTCCGGCCCCACCAGATCTGCGCCCGCGGCATCGCCCGCACGTTCCAGAACATCCGGCTGTTCCGCGAGCTGTCGGCGCTCGACAACGTGCGCATCGCCTGCCACGCCGGCGCGCGCACCGGCTTCTTCGACGCGCTGCTGCTCACCGCGCGCCACCGCGCGGAGGAGGCCCGGATCCTGGAGCGCGCCGAGCGCTACCTCGAGGTGATGGGGCTCTCGCACCGCCGCGACGAGATCGCCCGCAACCTGCCCTACGGCGAGCAGCGGCGCCTCGAGATCGCGCGCGCGCTCGCCACCGGGCCGAAGGTGCTGTGCCTGGACGAGCCGGCGGCGGGCATGAACGCGGCCGAGAAGCTCGAGCTCATGGCGCTCATCCGCGACCTCCGCGACCGCTTCGGCCTCGCCATCCTGGTGATCGAGCACGACATGCGGCTCGTGATGGGCGTCTCCGAGCGCGTGCTGGTGCTCGACCACGGCGTCACCATCGCCGAGGGGAAGCCCGAGGCGATCCGGAAGGACCCGAAGGTGATCGAGGCGTACCTGGGCGACGCGTACCTCGAGGAGAAGCACATCGAGCGGCCCGCCGGGCCGGGGGCGCACCCGTGAGCGGGCCCATCCTGCAGGTGGAGGGGCTGCGGGTGCACTACGGCGCCATCGAGGCGCTGCGCGGCCTCTCGCTCGAGGTGCCGGACGGCCAGGTGGTGGCGCTCATCGGCGCGAACGGCGCCGGCAAGACCACCACGCTCCGCGCCGTCTCCCGCATGCTCCGCGCCTCCGCCGGCGCGGTGCGCTTCCGCGGCGAGGACGTGACCCGCCTGCCCTCGCATGCGCTCGTGGCGCGCGGCATGGCGCACGCGCCGGAGGGGCGCGGCATCTTCCTCAACCTGACCGTCCGCGAGAACCTGGAGCTGGGCGCGTACCTCCGCCGCGATCGGCCCGGCATCCTGCGCGACGCCGAGCGCGCCTACGCGCTCTTCCCCATCCTGGCGGAACGGCGCACGCAGGTGTGCGGCACGCTCTCCGGCGGCGAGCAGCAGATGCTGGCGGTGGCCCGCGCGCTCATGAGCAAGCCGCGCCTCATGCTGCTCGACGAGCCGTCGCTCGGGCTCGCGCCGCAGGTGGTCGAGAAGATCTTCACCGTGCTGCGCGAGGTGAACCGCGAGGGCGTGGCGCTGCTGCTCGTGGAGCAGAACGCGCACAAGGCGCTCCAGCTCGCCCACCGCGCCTACGTGCTCGAGACCGGCAACATCGTGATGCAGGGCACCGGCGCGGAGCTGCTCGCCTCGCCCGAGGTGCGGAAGGCCTACCTCGGGGAGTGACGCGGCTCAGGGCGCCGCCGCCGCCGTCCCCGCGGCCGGCGCGGCGAGGAGCGCCGCGAGCGCGTCGGCCGCGCCGGGCTCGGGCACCACCACCGACGGCTCGAGCGCGCAGCGCGCCAGGCGGACGGAGCGGAGCCCGCCGTCGGGCGCCCGCGCGTGCGCGGTGAGGAGCGCCGCGCGGCCCGGGCCGAGGGCGTGCGCGCCCGGCGCCCGCTCCAGCTCGACCCACAGCGCCGAGCCGGGCCGGTGCGTCGCGAGCCAGGCGCGCATGCCGGCGTGGAGCTCGGCCCGCTCCTCGCGCCCGAGCCGGGGCCGGAGCAGGGCCTGCCACGCGATCACCAGCGCGCCCGGCGCGGTGGCGGACAGGAGCGCCAGCCGCTCCGGCGCCGACGCGAGCGCCACCGGCGTCAGCACCGGCGCGTCGGGCCGCGGCCGCGCGGCCCGGAGGGCGGCGATGGCCGCGTCGAGCCGGGCCATCGCGGCGCGGTCGCCGGCGGGGACGCAGGCGCGCAGCCAGGCCGCGTCCTCGTCCCGGGCGGCGTCGAGCGGCGCCGGATCCAGGCCGAGCCGCCCCACCGCGCGCACGCCGGCCGCCACCGGCACCGGCCCGCCGTCCGGGAACGTCCACGGGGCCGCGAGGTCGTCGGCGACGAGGCCCAGCCCGGCCACCGACCCGAGCTCGGCGAGCGCCACCGGCCGCCCGCCCCCGCCCGCGCCGGCGAGCGCCGCCGGCCAGCGCCAGGCGATCGCGCGCGCCGGATCCTCCTCGCGGGCGCTCCGCCGCGCGAGCGCGTCCACCAGCCGGTCGTCCGGCCGGGCGAGCACCGCCTCCAGCGCCGCCGCATCGAGCGCCGCGGGCCGCGGCGTCTCCGCCCCGAGCCCGGGCCAGAGCGGGTGGCCGGGCCCGGCCGCCCGCGCCTCCGCCCGCAGCGCCGCGAGGAGGAGGCCCGCTCGCTCGCAGGGCCCCTGGAACCGTCGCTCGTCCCAGGCAGCCGCGAGGGCACGCCCGGCGCGGCCGGCGAGCACGTCGACGAGCAGCTCCAGCGCCCGCGCGTCCGCCGGCGAGCGCGCTCGCATCGCCGCGCGCGCGCGGGAGAGCTCCTCCGCCAGCCCGTCGATGCCGGTGCGCGGCATGGCCCGTCCTCCGGTCGATCCCGGACCCAAGCTGCGGACGCCGCGAGGCCGCGGCCCGCGGCGGCCCCGGGGAAGGGACGCCGGCCGCCGGGTGGACGGCGCGGCGGGGGAGGCTCAGCCCTGCTGCGCGGCGGTCGCGCGGTCGAGCGCGGCGCCACCCTGGGCGACCGGCCGGTCTGCCGCGAGCCGGCGCCGGCGGGCGGGGGCGGCGGCGAGGTGGCCGGCGGCGAGGATGGCCCCGAGCACGAGCGTGCCGATCCAGAGCGTGCGCGCGCCGAAGCGGCTCATCACCTCGCCGCCGATGAGCGGCGAGAGCGTGAACGCGACCCCCCAGCTCATCGAGTAGGCGCCCTGGTAGCGCCCGCGCAGCGCGGCCGGCGAGAGGTCGGCCACCACCGCGTTCGCGACCGGGAACCCGACCACCTCGCCGAGCGTCCAGAGCATGACGCCGAGGACGTACAGCGGCACGCTGCCGCCGAGCGCGTTCACGCCGAAGCCGATCCCGAACAGCAGCGCCGAGGCGGCGAGCGCGCGCGAGGGCTCGTACCGGCGCAGGCGCGCCCCGAGCAGCGGCTGGAGCACCACCACGCCCACCCCGTTCAGCGCCATGAGCCAGGCGAAGCCGGACGGGCCGACCCCGTGCGCGGCCATGTCGAGCGGCGCCGCGAGCTGGAACTGCGTGAACACCATGAGCCCGCCGAGCGCGAGCACCATGAAGACCACGAACACCCGGTCGCGGAACACCTGCGCGAGCCCGGCCAGCGCGGGCGCGGGCTCGACGTCGGCGGGGCGGGTCTCCGGCACGGTGAACGCGAGCACGCCCGCGAACGCGAGCGAGGTGGTCGCGTCCAGGAAGAACAGCCAGGAGAGGTGCCGCTCCGCGAACAGCCCCGCCACCGACAGGCCGACGGACCAGCCCATGTTGATGGCCCAGTACACGAGCCCGTAGGCGCGGGTGCGGTCGGCGGGCGGGACCACGTCCGCCACCACCGCGTTCATGGCCGGCCGGTAGATCTCGCCGGTGGCGCCGTTCACGAACGCGAGCGCGCCGAGCGCGAGCGGGTCGCGCGTGAGGGCGAGCGCGGCCACCGAGAGCGCGCCGGTGACGAGGCCGAGCAGCATGGTGGGGCGGCGCCCGAGCCGGTCGGCGAGCGTGCCGCCCAGCGGCCCGGCCACCATGACGCCCAGCCCGTAGACCGCCACGATCCGGCCCGCCTCGGCCGCGTCGAAGCCGCGCTCGCGCACCAGGAACAGCGCCAGGAACGGCGCCACGAAGCTGGCGAGCCGGTTCACCAGCATGCCCGTCCACACCATCCAGAAGGTGCGGGGCAGGCCGCCGAGGGCGGCGCGCAGGCTGGCGGGCGGGGGGATCACGACGCTCCGTGCATGTATCAAACGGACCGACGGGCCGCCACGGCGCGTTCCTGCGCGGGGGAGGCGCGCCCTTCGACAGGCTCGGGGTGAGCCCGCCGAACCCCGAGCGGATCGACGTGAGCGGATCGCCTCAGGACGCGGCGGTGAGCTTCAGGCCCACGATCGAGACCACCAGCAGCCCGAGGAACGCGGCCCGCGCCGCGCTGAGCGGCTCGCCGAGCAGCACCACCCCGAGGATGGCGGCCCCGGTGGCGCCGATGCCCACCCACACCGCGTAGGCGGTGCCGATGGGCAGGTCGCGCGCGGCGAGCCCGAGCAGCCACATGCTCGCGACGATGGCGAGCGCGGTCAGCACCGAGGGCACCGGGCGGCGGAAGCCGTCGGTGTACTTGAGGCCGATGGCCCAGCCCGTCTCGAGCAGGCCGGCGACGACGAGGTAGATCCAGGGCACGAGCGCGCTCCTCCTGCCCCCCAACATAATCGAAGGGCGGCCGCCCTCGCGGACGGCCGCCCGGTGCTGCGGGACCTCGGTCGCGCCTAGATGTCGAAGTACAGCGCGAACTCCATCGGGCTCGGGCGCATGCGGACCGGGGTGATCTCCTTGTCGTACTTGTACTGGATCCAGGTCTCGATCACGTCCTCGGTGAAGACGTCGCCCTTCAGCAGGAACTTGTGATCCTTGCGGAGGCACTCGAGCGCCTCGTCGAGCGAGCCCGGCATCTTCGGGATGTCCTTCAGCTCCTCCGGCGACATGCCGTAGATGTCCTTGTCGAGCGGCTGGCCGGGGTTGATCTTGTTCTCGATGCCGTCGAGGCCGGCCATCAGCATGGCCGCGAACGCCAGGTAGCCGTTGCAGGCCGGGTCGGGCGAGCGGAACTCGATGCGCTTCGCCTTGGGCGACGGCGAGTACATCGGGATGCGGATCGACGCGGAGCGGTTGCGGGCCGAGTAGGCCAGGTTCACCGGCGCCTCGAACCCGGGCACGAGCCGCTTGTAGCTGTTCGTGGAGGGGTTGCAGAGCGCGGCCAGCGCCGGCCCGTGCTTGAGGATGCCGCCGATGTAGTACATCGCCATCTCGGACAGGCCCGCGTAGCCGTCGCCCGCGAACAGCGGCTTGCCGGCCTTCCAGATCGACTGGTGCACGTGCATGCCGGAGCCGTTGTCGCCGTAGAGCGGCTTCGGCATGAAGGTCACGGTCTTGCCGTGCCGGCGCGCCACGTTCTTGATGATGTACTTGAACCACTGGAGGTTGTCGGCGCACTTCACCAGCGAGTCGAAGCGGATGTCGATCTCCGCCTGGCCGGCGGTGGCGACCTCGTGGTGCTGCCGCTCCACGTGGATGCCGACCGACTCCATCACCCGGCACATCTCGGTGCGCAGGTCCTGCTGCGAGTCGGTGGGGCCGACCGGGAAGTAGCCCTCCTTGTAGCGGGGCTTGTAGCCGAGGTTGCCACCCGGCTCCTCGCGGCCGGTGTTCCACTGCCCCTCGACCGAGTCGAGCTTGTAGAACGCGTGGTTCACGCCGTGGTCGTAGCGGACCTCGTCGAACACGAAGAACTCGGGCTCGGGGCCGAAGAACGCGGTGTCGCCGAGGCCGGTGGACTTGAGGTACTTCTCGGCCTTGATGGCGATGTTGCGCGGGTCGCGCGAGTACGGCTCCTTCGTGATGGGATCGACCACGTTGCAGATGAGCGAGAGCGTCGGCTCCGCCATGAACGGATCGATCGCGGCCGTGTCCGCGTCGGGGACCACGAGCATGTCGGAGGCGTGGATCGCCTGCCAGCCGCGGATCGAGGAGCCGTCGAAGCCGAGGCCGGCCTCGAACACTTCCTCGCTGAGCTCGTAGAGCGGGATCGAGAAGTGCTGCCAGATCCCGACGAAGTCCATGAACTTGAGGTCCACGTACGTGGCCTTGCGTTCCTTGGCCAGGTCCAGGACCGCCTTCGGGGTGAGTTTCGCCATCGCGAGGATCTCCACGGCCTGCGGGGTTGTTGGCCGGCCCAGTTAGCACGGCTCATGCCACGCCGGCGAGCCGCTGACGCGCCCAGATCCGCGGATCTTTGGCGGGTCGTGACTCAAACCCGGCCAGCCGCTGCTCGATTTCCAGGCACCTCGATGGGTGTATGATGCGGCAGAAGCCCGCGCGGCGTGGTGCCGCGTGACCGACCCCATGTACGCTCGGCGTCCCGGCGGACGGTCGGGACGAGGAAACGCCGTGAACGCAGCAGATCACGCCAGCGTCAGCCCGCCCCCGCGCCGCGACGCGCGCCGCCTGCTGTCGGCGGCGCTGCCAGGCGTGCCCTTCGTGCTCGCGGCGCTCGCCATGGTGGCCGTGCTCCGCTCCACGGCGCCGCAGACGCCCGCGCTCGCCCTCTCGGCCTGGGGTGGCCGGCCCGGCGCCGCGCGGCCGCTGCCCGATGGCGCCACCGTCCGCGCCGGAGCGAGCCTCTACCTCGAGCTCGAGCTCGGCACCCCCTGCCCGCTGTGGGTGGTGGCGGTGGACGCGGCCGGCCGCGTCCAGCGGATCCACCCGATCGTCGCGGCGCCGGAGTCGCACGGCGCGCTCGACATCCAGGTGCAGGCGTCGCCGGCGCCCGGCCCGCAGCGCTTCTTCGCGGTGTGCGCGCCGGACGACGGGCTCGACTACGCGCGCGTGCTCGCGGCGGCGGGCGCGGTGGCGCGCGAGGGCGCGAGCGGCCTGCGCACCGCGCGGGCGCTCGCCGGGCTGCCCGAGGGCACCCGCCAGGCGTCGATCCTGGTCGAGGCGATGTAGCGGCGGGGTGCCCGGTTTCCTGGCACCGGGTTGCCCGGGTTCCGGGCAGGCGTGGGCCCGCTAGCGCGGCTTCATCCCGAGCGCGCGCATGCGCTCGCGCAGCGTGTTCCGGTTCATCCCGAGCAGCTCCGCCGCCCGCAGCTGGTTGCCGTGGGTCCGCGCCAGGGCGGCCGCGATGAGCGGCACCTCGATGGCCGCGATGGCCGCCTGGTAGCGCCCG
Source organism: Anaeromyxobacter dehalogenans 2CP-1 (assembly GCF_000022145.1). NCBI lineage: Bacteria > Pseudomonadati > Myxococcota > Myxococcia > Myxococcales > Anaeromyxobacteraceae > Anaeromyxobacter > Anaeromyxobacter dehalogenans. Next base: position 4,904,502 of record NC_011891.1, on the reverse strand, counting down.
CCCTCCGGAGGCTCGGCGTCGAGCAGCCCCTCCACGAGGCCGGTGAGCGCGCGCTCGCTGGCGGCCGCGGCCGGCACCAGGGTGGCGACGTCGCGCGCGCCCACCCGGTTCCCGGTGAGCTTCAGCAGCGCGCGCTGCAGCACGTTCTGCAGCTCGCGGACGTTGCCGGGCCACGGGTGCGCGAGCAGCACCGCCTCGGCGTCCTTGCCGAGCTGGACCGGCCGCCCCTTCAGCTGCTCGCCGAACTTCGCGACGAAGTGGCGCGCGAGCAGGATCACGTCGCCCTCGCGCTCGCGGAGCGGCGGCAGGCGGATGGGCACCACCGCGAGCCGGTAGTACAGGTCGCGGCGGAACCGCCCCTCCTCGACCGAGCGCGCCAGGTCCGCGTTGGTGGCGGCGACGATGCGCACGTCGACCGCGAGCGGGCGCGTGCCGCCGACGCGATCGATCTCGCGCTCCTGCAGCACGCGCAGCAGCTTCGCCTGCAGCTCGATCGGCATCTCGCCGATCTCGTCCAGGAACAGGGTGCCGCCGCTCGCCAGCTCGAACTTGCCGGGCCGCCGCTCCACCGCGCCGGTGAAGGAGCCCTTCTCGTGGCCGTACAGCTCGCTCTCGATGAGATCGCGCGGGATGGCGGCCATGTTCACGGTGACGAACGGGCCGCGCGCGCGGGTGGAGTTCGCGTGGATGGCGCGCGCCACCAGCTCCTTGCCGGTGCCGGACTCGCCCATGAGCAGCACGGTCATCTCCGTGCGCGCCACCCGCCCGATCTCCTTGTAGACCTCGACCATGGCGGCGGAGCGGCCGATGAGCGTCTCCGGCAGCGCCACGCCGCCCTCGCGCAGCCGCCGCGCCTCGGCGCCCGCCTCGCCCCGCTCCTCCGCCTGCGCGGCGGGGTCGTCGGCGTGGCCCGGCGGCGGCGCGGCCGAGAGGTCGCGCACGATCCGCTCCACGCGCTCGAGGTCGAACGGCTTGCCGAGGTAGTCGGCGGCGCCGCGCTTCATCGCCTCCACCGCCGAGCGCATGGTGTCCTCGGCGGTCATCACCACGATGAACGGCGAGTCCACCCGCCCGCCGATCTCGCCGAGCAGCTTGAACCCGTCGTCGCCGGGGAGGCGCACGTCGAGCAGCACCAGCCCGACGCCGTCCTTGCCGCCGCCGGACGCGCGGAGCTTCGTGCGCGCCTCCTCGGCGCTCCCCGCCTCCTCGTAGGGCACGCCGGCGCGCTCGCAGGTCCGCGCGAGCACGAAGCGGACCGAGGGCTCGTCGTCGACGATGAGGACCTTTCGCAACGCTCGCTCCTGGCTGTGGGATCCCGTGATGATCCGCCGATCCCGGTACCTCATAGCAAGCGCGGGGCCAACTCGCGCCGGCAAGCGCGGGGCCCGCGGCGCCGGCGCTACGCCGGACGGGCTAGGGGACGTCGAGGGGCAGGTACACGTTCGCCTCGGCCCCGCCGCCGGCCCGGTTGCGCACCTCGATGCGCCCGCCGTGCGCCTCCACGATGCGCCGCGAGATGGCGAGCCCGAGGCCGGTGCCGTGCGGCTTCGAGGTCGCGAAGGGCGTGAACAGCCGCTGCAGCATGGCCTCGGGGATCCCCGGGCCCTCGTCCTGGATCGAGATGCGCGCCAGCGGGCGGGTGCGGCCGCTCGCCACGCGGAGGCGCAGCGGGGACACCGAGGTCTCGATGGTCACCCGCGGCGCGGCGGTGGAGGCGACCGCGTCCACCGCGTTGCGGACGAGGTTCAGCACCACCTGCATCAGCTTCTCCTCGTCGCCCAGCACCGGCGGGAGCGACGGGTCGTAGCGCTCCACGAACGCGATCCGGTCGGCGCCGGGGATGCCGCGCGCCAGCACCAGCGCGTCGCCGAGCACGTCGTGGAGCGCGACCGGCCCCTGCTGCAGCGCCGCCGGGCGGGCGAGGTCGAGGAGCTCGCGCACCAGCCCGTCCACGCGCTTCGCCTCGCGCGCGATCACCGCGGCGTACTCGCGGGCCGGCCCCTCGGCCTCGCGGGCGAGCAGCTCGGCCGAGCCCTGCAGCCCGGCCAGCGGGTTCTTGATCTCGTGGGCGAGGCCGGCCGCGAGCGCCTCGAAGTCGAGCGCGCGCTCGGCGGAGCGCGGCACCCGCAGCACCAGCACCGCCCCGGCGCACACCGCGCCGTCGAGGAGCGGGGTGGCGGTGACCGAGACCTGGAGCGCGCGGTCCTGCGGCGAAGGAAACTCGCTCGCCTGGCCCTCGTGCGTCCGCACCGTCCGCTCGGCCACCTTCTCGAGCTGGGCGCCGCCCGGGAGCGCCCGCACCGGCAGCTCCACCGTCCGCTCGCGCGAGCGGCCGAACAGCTCCTCGGCGGCGGGGTTGAGGTGCAGCACCCCGCCGTCCGCGCCGACGATCACGACCGCGTCGGCGAGGGAGTCGATCGCGGCGCGGGAGAGCGCGGCGGAGAGCTGGGCGGGCTGGACGGTGCGGGACACGGGTGCGGTGGACCGGTCCGCCGCCGCGCGCATGCGGGCGGCGGGCGATGGGGCCGTCCGGCGGCGGACGCGGGAGGGCGTCCGCACGCGCGGACGACGAGGCGCTAGAGCGCCTCCTCCCCGCGCTCGCCGGTGCGGATCCGGATGACCTCCTCCACCGGCAGCACGAAGATCTTGCCGTCGCCGATGCGGCCGGTCTTGGCGGCGCGCTCGATGACCTCGACCACCCGGCCGACGAGGCTGTCCGCCACCACGACCTCGACCTTCACCTTGGGCAGGAAGTCCACCACGTACTCGGCGCCGCGGTAGAGCTCGGTGTGACCCTTCTGACGGCCGAAGCCCTTCACCTCGGTGGCGGTGAGGCCGGCGACCCCGACCTCGGAGAGGGCCTGCTTCACCTCGTCCAGCTTGAACGGCTTGATGATGGCCTCGACCTTCTTCACGGCGCACCTCGACATGTAGGAAATGGGTGATCGACGCTACGCCCCGTCGGCTCGGCCGGTCAAGGAGACCGCGCCCCTGCGGCGCGCGGCTTCCCTGCCCGGTCCCGGGGCCCTTCCTGCCTTCGATCCGGTCACGACCGGACCCCCGCCTCGCTTCCCTTCGCGGTGCCCGCCCGGCTGCTGCGCCGGGTTGCGCCCGGTGCACCGTCCGTCGGTTCCACCGTCCGGCGAGTGCAACGGCTGGGCCACGCTCGCGAGGGGGCGAGGCGTCCGGCCGCGCCCCGGCGGCGGCTCCGGGTCGCATCGCCGGCCCGCCGCCGCCCGCGCCGCGCGCGGCCGCCGTAGAATGCGCCGCCCATGTCCCTCCCCGCCGTGATCGCGGCCGCCGGGATCCTGCTCGCCGCGACCCTCCTCCACTACGCGTTCTGGTCCTGGCGCCTGGCCGTGCCGCCGGTCGAGGACGAGCTGCTGTCCGTCCCCACCCGCGACGGCTGGACGCTCGGCCTGGGCCGCTGCCGGCCGCGGGTGGCGGCGCGGCTGCCCCCGGTGCTGCTCGTGCACGGCATCGCCATGAACCGGCAGGCGTTCGAGTTCGGCGTGGAGCGCTACGCGCTGGCCGCGCACCTGGCGCGCGCGGGGTTCGACTGCTTCTCGCTCGACCACCGCGGCCACGGCGCCTCCCGGCGCGGCCCGGGCGCGCCGCGCCGCTGGAACCTCGACACGTACCTGCGCGAGGACGTCCCCGCCGCGCTCGACGCCATCCGCGCCGTCACCGGCGCCGAGCAGGTGCTCTGGGTCGGCCACAGCCAGGGCGCGCTCATGGGGCTCGCCGCCTGCCAGCGCTACCCCGAGCGCGTCGCCGGGATCGTCGCGCTGGGGGCGCCGGCGCACTTCGACGTGCAGGAGCGGCTGAAGAAGCTCGTGCTGCTGCGCTTCACCGTGCTCGGCCGCTTCACCCGGGTGGCGGCGCGGATGCTCGCGCCGCTCTCGGGCCACTGGCACCCGGCCTGGGCCGACCTCGCCATCAACATGCGCAACGTGGAGCGGCCCGTGTACCGCCGGCTGCTCGCGAACGGGCTCGAGAACCTGGAGGCGGGGGTGCTGGAGCAGTTCGCGGCGTTCATCCGCGAGGACTCGTTCCGGTCGATGGACGGCGAGGTGGACTACCGCGCCGGCCTGGAGCGGTGCGCGCAGCCGGCGCTGTTCGTGGCCGCCGAGCGCGACGGGCTCGCGCCGCCGGCGGTGGTGCAGGCCGCCTACCGGCGCTGGGGCGGCCCGAAGCGCTACGTGGTGTTCGAGCGCGACTACGGGCACACCGACCTGCTGCTCGGGCGCGGCGCGCCGGAGCAGGTGTTCCCGGTGGTCCGCGAGTTCCTGCTCGCGCACTCCCGCCCGGCCGGCCTCGCCGCGGCGCTCGAGGAGCGCGGGTAGGGCAGCGCGAGGGCGCAGGCCACGTCGCGCGCCACCGGGCGCGCCCGCGGGGACCTCGCGCGGCAGCCCACGTTGTAACATCCCCTCCGTGCGCCTCCGCTTCGCCCTCGCCGCCGCGCTCCCCGCGCTCGTCTCGCTCGCCGCCATGGCGCTGCTCGCCGATCGGCTGGCGCGCCGCGCGCTCGAGGACGAGCTCTCGGCGCGCCTCACCGCGGCGGCGCAGGCGGCGGCCTCGGCCCTGCCGGCCGAGCGGGTGGCGCGGCTCGAGCCGGGCGAGGAGCGGACCCGGACCTACGGCCACGTGCGCGCGCGCCTCGACGTGCTCGCCCGCAGCACCGGCACGCGCCTGTACGTGATCCGGCCGGACCGCACCGCGCTGGCGGACTCCGACGGCCGCACCCGCATCGGCGAGCCGGTGGCGGCGCTGGAGCGCGACCGGCTGGAGATCGCGCAGGCGGCGGCGGGCCGGCCGGTGGCGAGCCAGGTGATGTTCGAGGGCTCGGACGGCCTGCTCTACAAGAGCGGCTACGCGCCGCTCCGCGACGCGTCGGACAAGGTGGTGGCGGTGGTGGGCGCCGACGGCACCGCCGCCTCGTTCGCCACCTTCCGCCGCTTCCGCCGGCTGCTCGCCACCCTGGCGGTGGCCGGCGCGGTGCTGGGGGCGCTGGTGGCCGCGGGCGCCTCGCTCTCGGTGACGCGGCCGCTCACCCGCCTCGCCGACGGCGCGCGGCGCATCGGGCGCGGCGACCTCGACACCCCGCTCTGGCCGCGGCGCCGCCGCGACGAGCTGGGCATGCTGCGCGACACGCTCGAGGAGATGCGCAAGGCGCTGCGCGCCCGCGACGAGGAGCGCGAGACGCTGCTCGCCGGGATCGCGCACGAGGTCCGGAACCCGCTCGGCGCGCTCGACCTGTTCGCCGGGATCCTCTCGGAGGAGCTGGAGGGCCGGCCCGAGGCGGCGCACGTGGCCCGCATCCGCTCCGAGCTGGCGGCGCTCTCGAAGGTGGTCGAGGAGTTCCTCGACTACGCCCGGACGCGCCCGCCGGTGCGCGAGGCGGTCGAGCTCGGGGCGCTGCTGGCGGAGGTGGCGGAGATCGCGGCGCCGCTCGCGGCGGCGCGGCAGGTGTCGCTCGGCGTGAAGGGCTCGGGCGAGGCGCGGGCCGACCGCGAGCAGCTCCGGCGCGCGCTCGTGAACCTGGTGCGGAACGCGGTCGAGGCGTCGCCGGCCGCGACCGAGGTGGAGCTGTCGGTGCGCGCGGTGGGCGGCGAGGCGGTGTTCGAGGTGCGGGATCGCGGCGCGGGGCTGGGGCCGCAGGCGCGGGCCAGCCTGTTCCGGCCGTTCTTCACCACCAAGGAGAAGGGCACCGGGCTCGGCCTCGCGCTCGCGAAGAAGGTCGCGGACGCGCACGGCGGCGCGCTCGCGCTCGCCGACCGCGAGGGCGGCGGCACGGTGGCGCGGCTGGCCGTCCCGCTGGCGCCGCCGGAGCCGCCCGAGCCGCGCTAGCGGCCGACGACCGTGGTGCCGGCGCGCAGGCGGAGCAGCACCACGTTGCCGGCCGCGTCCACGCGCGCGTCCACCAGCGCCTTGCGGCCGGTCTCGCGCATGGCCGCCTCGACCTCGGCGCGCCGCGCCTCGGGGATGTAGAAGCGCTGCGCCGCGGGGATGCGGCACCCGTCGCCGGCGCGCTCGGCGCGGATGGCGAGCCGGTCCGGCTCCGGCGGCGGGCGCTCGCCCAGGCACGCCTCGCCCACCCAGGCCGGCGCGCCCCGGCGGATCACCAGCCAGGCGCCGTCGCCCGGGCCCTGCCACGCGCCGGCGTCGCGCTCGGCGCGCCAGGCGAGCGCGACGTAGTAGCCGGACAGCGGGTCGAGCGGATCGACCGGCATGCTCTCCAGCACCACGTCCTCGCCGGCGAGCCGGGCCCGCGCCTGGCGGAACGGGATGGCCGCGAGGATGGCGAGCTGGACGGCGAGGACCAGGGCGAGGCGGCCCCAGCCCGGCGAGCGGTCACGCAGCATGGGTCACCTCCGCGGCGCGGGCGCGCCGGCGCTCGAACGCGATGCCGCCGAGCAGCACCGCCGCGCCGCAGGCGATGAAGCCGGCGCCCTTCAGCCAGAGGCCGGTGTCGATGGAGATGAAGCGGACGAGCGTGAGCGCGCCCGCGACCGCCATCCCCTCCCAGAACGGCGCGCGGCGCAGGCCGGAGAGCCCGCGCACGATGCGCCCCGCCGCGAGGAACGCGATGGCCAGGTTCGCGACGAGCGCGGTGCCGGTGCCGGTCTCGAGCGACAGGCCGGCGGCGAGCGCGACGACGGTCGCGCCCACCAGCATCGCCTCGCCGCGCGCGAGCGGGTCCACCTCCGGGCGGCGGAGCCCGATGGCGAGCGCCGCGACCGCGAACGCGGCGGCGGGCGCGGCGGCCGCCAGGATGAGTCCGGGCACCGCGCCGCGGAAGCGCAGCTCGTGGGCGAGCTCGGTGAAGGAGAGCACCGCGGCGGCGGCGTAGAACAGCAGCCGCCCGGTGACCCGCAGCGCCCCCGAGAGCCGCGCGCCGGTGTCGGAGCGCGAGGCGAGCGGGGCGGCGGCGAGCGGGGTCGCGCAGAGCGCGGCCGCCAGGCACAGCACCACCAGCACCCAGCCGCGGTCCAGGCGCGCGCCGAACAGCCCGGCCCCGGAGACGACCGCGAGCCCGAGCGCCGCCACCACCGCGAGCGCGCGCGACCGCTCGCGCCAGGCCAGCGCCACCAGCGCGGGCGAGAGCACCCAGACGGCGGCGAGGCCGGGCCCGGGGTGATCGTGGGCGAGGCCGGGCCCCGCCACCCACAGCGCGAGGATCGCGCCGAGCAGCAGGTGCGGCAGGCTGGGGTAGGCGACGCCTGCGGCGAGCGCGCCCGCCGCGAACGCGGCGAACCCGCCCCACCACACGCCGCTCACGTGGAAGATCTGCGCCACCAGCCCCACGTTCGCGCCGAAGATCACGGTGCCGAGCAGGGTGAGCGCGTGCCCGAGCCGCGGCGCGCGGCCGCGCCACAGCGCCACGCCGCCGGCGTGGCTCGCCACCATGGCCGCGCCGATGACCGCGAGCTGGAGCGCCGGGCCCATCTCCTCCCAGTGCCAGGCCACCAGCGACACCACGCCCGCGCCCACCAGCAGCGCGCCCAGCGCGTACACCGGCAGGAGGCCCGGCCCGGACGCCGGCTCGGCCTCGGCCAGCCGGTAGCGCGACCAGAGCGCCGCGGCCGCGTCGGGCGAGACCAGCCCGTCCTGCTGCCAGCGCGGGAGCTCCCGGCGAAGCTCCTCGCGGAACCGGCGCGATGCGTGCTCCATGACCCCTCCTTCCGGAGGAGCCTACCAGAGGCGGCGGAGCCCAGGGCGGGGGAGGGGGACGGGTCCGCGCGGCGTTCGGCCGCGCCCGCGAGTCAGGGGTCCGCAGCTCCGCTCCGAGGGGCGGGGCGCAGCCCGTGACGTCCTCCCTCAGCCGCGGGCGTGACCCACGGTGAGCGCGTCGAGCGCGGCGAGGATGAACGGGTCCTCGGGGGACGCGGCCAGCGCGGCCTGCAGCCACTCCACCGCGGACGCGTCGTGCCCCTCGGCGCTCTCGGCGCGGGCCAGGTCCACGAACGCCTGGGCCCGGCGGCCGCGCAGCGGGCGGTAGCCGGCGCCGTCGGCGGGGCGGTCGCGGGTGGCGCGTCCACCCCCGGTGGAGATCGCCTCCGCCAGCACCGCCGACCAGCGCCGGTCGGTGGCGCGCGGCGCGCCGGTCTGCACCCAGCCGTGCAGCATGAGCCCCTGCAGCGCGCGGCGGAGCTCGACCGCGCGGACCGCGTGGCGGCCGAACAGCTCGCGCGCCGCCAGCGCGTCGCGGGCGGCCCGCAGCACCACCCGCTCGTCGCGCGTGAACACCGGGCACGGGTCGGGCGGCGTGCCGAGCCGCAGCCGCGCGCTCGGACGGAGCGGCGGCGGGCGGCGGCCGAGCCGCGGGTTCGCGTCGAGCAGCGTCCGGACCTGGCGCGCGCGCTCCTCGCCGCCCGAGCGCGCGAACGCGAAGCCCATCCGCCACGGCGGCGCGGCGGTGTTCCAGGCGACGGTGGCGGTGGCGGCCACGTGGCCGGCGCCGGAGGGGAGCTGCAGCGTCAGGTAGGCGGCGGTGCCGAGCCGGAGCGGCACCGGCGACACCACGCGGCAGCCGCCGGCGGCGAAGTCCTCGGCGATGACGTCCCAGCGGCCGTCGCTCGCGGCGAGCACGGCGGGCGCGCTCACCGCCAGGCGCGGGTCCCGACGATGGTCTGCCTGCGGGAACCCTCGCATCCGGCTGGACACCTCTCCACGACGCACGCTGCACCCACCCGCCCCCACCCGCTGCCCCACGACCACCCGACGACCCATCCGACCAGCCACACCCCTCATGCCACGCCGCGCGGTGGCATCGCAACTTCGTGGACGCAGGGGGCGCCGGCGCGCGCGCCCGCCCCGATCCTCCCCGGTCGCTTCCGCCCCGCTTGACAGTGGGTGAATCGCGTGAGCACCGCTCGCCGGTCGGGCGCCGGCGGCCGCGGCGGTCACAGGTACGGCGAGAGCAGCCGCGCCACGCCGTCGCGCAGCTTCACCGGCAGCGGGCGCCGGTCCACGTCGGCGAGCGTGAGCGGCCGCGCCGCCGCGAGCCGTTCCTCCACCAGCCGGTCCACCCGCGCCGCCAGCTCGGGGTCCCAGGCCTCCACGTCCAGCTCGAAGTTGAGGCGCAGGCTGCGCGGATCCCAGTTCGCCGAGCCGACGAGCGACCACGCCCCGTCCACCACCATGGCCTTGGTGTGGTCGAACGGCGGCGGCGAGCACCACACCCGGCAGCCGCGGTCCAGCACCTGCCAGAGCTGCGCGGCCTGCGCCCACTGCACCAGCGGCAGGTTCCCGCGCTCCGGCAGCACCACGTCCACCTCGACCCCGCGCATGGCCGCCACGTTGAGCGCCGTGATGAGCGGCGGGTCGGGCAGGAAGTAGGGCGTGACGACGCGCACCCGCCGGCGCGCCACCGAGAGCGCGCCGAGCAGCAGCCAGCGGATGGCCTCGAAGTCCTCGTCCGGCCCGTCGGCCACGCCGCGCGCCAGCACCGGCCCGGCGGCGGCGAGCGGCGGGAAGAACGCGTTGCCCTCCAGCGGCTCGCCCGTCGTGAACAGCCAGTCCTCGGCGAACGCCGACTGGAGGTGCGACACCACCGGGCCCTCGATGCGCACCTGCAGGTCCATGAACGGCGGCGGGCCGCCGGGCCGGGGCAGGAACCCGTCGCGCACGTTCATCCCGCCGGTGAAGCCGAGCCGGCCGTCCACCACCAGGATCTTGCGGTGGTTGCGCAGGTTCACGAACGGCAGCCAGGCCGGGGTGAGGCGCGGCAGGAACAGCTCGGTGCGCACGCCCAGGCGGCGCAGGCGCTGGTGGATGGGCGGCCAGCCGTAGCGGACGCCGATGGCGTCCACGAGCACGCGCACCTTCACGCCGCGCGCGTGCGCGCGGGCCAGCGCGTCGGCGAACGCGTCGCCGGCCAGCCCCGCGTCGAAGATGTACGTGCAGAACGTGACCGAGCGCCGGGCCGCGTCGATGGCCTCGAGCATGGCCGGGTAGGCGACGCCGCCGCCCGGCAGCAACGTGAAGGCGTTCCCGGCGACGAGCGGGCGGCGCACCACCGCGTCGGCGAGCGCCACCAGCGGCGCGAGGTGCGCGGCGCCGGACGGGAGCTGCGGGGGCGGCGGCCGGTCCTCGTCGCGGCTCCGCACGCCGGGCAGGCCGATGGCCTGCGCCCGGCGGCGGATGCGGTTCACGCCGAACAGCAGGTACGCGAGCGCGCCGGCGATGGGCGCGAGCCAGATGAGCCCCACCCACCCCAGCGCCGCGCGGACGTCGCGCTTGTGCAGCACGGCGTGGCCGGTCGCGACCAGCGACAGGCCCGTCGCGACGACCAGCACGGCGGCGCTCCACGCGTCCCGGAACACCGGATCAGTGAAGCATCGAACGGACGGGCCGTCGAGGTGCGGGATGGCGTGCCGGCCGCCCGGCCCGGCCCGGAGCTACCCCGCCGCGCTGGCCGCGGCGACGCGCGGCCCGTCGCCGGCCACGCGCCCGAGCAGCGCCTGGAGCTCGTCGCCGGCCAGCGTCTCGCGGGCGAGCAGCTCGGCCGCGCCCAGGTCGAGCAGCGCCCGGTTGTCGGTGAGTATGGCGCTGGCGCGCTGGAAGGCGCCCTCCACCAGCTCGCGCACCGCCACGTCGATCTCGCGGGCGGTCGCCTCGGAGTAGAGGCGGCGGGTCCCGAGCTCGCCCAGGTAGCCGTTCGGCTCGGTCTCGTACGTCACCGGCCCGAGCGCCTCGCCCATGCCGTAGCGGGTGACCATGCTGCGCGCGATCTCGGTGGCCTTGGAGAGGTCGTCGGAGGCGCCGGTGGAGAGGTGGTCGAACACGAGGCGCTCGGCGGCGCGGCCGCCCAGCAGCACCGCCATCTTGCTCTGCAGCTCCTCGCGCGTCATGAGGTAGCGGTCCTCGGTGGGCCGCTGGATCGTGTAGCCGAGCGCGCCGATGCCGCGCGGGATGATCGAGATCTTGTGCACCGGGTCGGTGCCGGCGAGGCCGGCCGCCACCAGCGCGTGGCCCATCTCGTGGTGCGCCACCACCTCGCGCTCGCGCGGGTTGAGCAGCCGGTTCTTCTTCTCGAGGCCGGCCACGATCCGCTCGACGGCGACGTTGAAGTCCTCCATCGAGATCTTGTCGGCCTGGCGCCGGGTGGCCACCAGCGCGGCCTCGTTCACCAGGTTCGCGAGGTCGGCGCCGGTGAAGCCCGGGGTGAGCGCCGCCACCTCCTCCAGCTTCACGCCGTCGTCGAGCACCACCCGCTGCGTGTGGACCTTCAGGATCGCGAGGCGGCCCACCCGGTCCGGCCGGTCCACCAGCATCTGCCGGTCGAAGCGGCCGGCGCGGAGCAGCGCCGGGTCGAGGATCTCGGGCCGGTTGGTGGCGGCGAGCAGCACGATGCCGGCGGAGGGGTCGAAGCCGTCCAGCTCCACCAGCAGCTGGTTCAGCGTCTGCTCCTTCTCGTCGTGGCCGCCGCTCATGCCCGGCATGCTGGCGCGGGCGCGCCCGAGCGCGTCCAGCTCGTCGATGAAGATGATGGCCGGCGCCTTGGCGCGGGCCTGCTCGAACAGGTCGCGCACGCGGGCGGCGCCCACGCCCACGAACATCTCCACGAACTCCGAGCCGGAGATGGAGAAGAACGGCACGCTCGCCTCGCCCGCCACCGCCTTCGCGAGCAGCGTCTTGCCGGTGCCCGGGGGGCCCACCAGCAGCACGCCCTTCGGCATGCGCGCGCCGAGCCGGCCGTAGGACTTCGGGTCCTTGAGGAAGGTGACGATCTCCTTCAGCTCCTCCTTGGCCTCGTCCACCCCGGCCACGTCGGCGAACGTCGTCTTCGTGTCGGTCTCGACGTAGACCTTCGCCTTCGACTTGCCGATCGACATGAGCCCACCGCCCGGCCCGCCCGCGCCGAGCTGCTTCGCCATGCGCCGGCTGAGCAGCAGCCACACGCCGAAGAACAGCGCGATGGGCACCACCCAGGACAGGAGCATCGCCACGAAGTCGCTGTCGTAGCGGCCGGCGTAGGTGACGCCGTGCTGGTCCAGCTCCTTCGCCATGTCCGAGTCCACGCGGATCGCGACGAAGCGCGTCTTGCCGTTGAGCGGCTCCTTCAGCTCGCCCGCCACCTGGTCCTGCGAGACGGTGACCTTCGCCACCTTGTCCTCGCGGACGAGCTGCTGGAACTGGCTGTAGGGGAGGGTGGCGACCGCCTGCGAGCGGGCCCACCAGTCCTGCACCATGAGGACGCCGAGCGCGGCGAGGAAGATGTAGGCGACGTTGAAGCCGGCGGTCTTCTTGTTCATTGGGATCACCCGGGCGGCCTGCCGGCCGCCATTCCCTGATCCGTAACCACCGCCCACCCGCTGACAAATGCGAAATGTCGCAGCATCCACGCCAAAAAACGAGCGGCCGGCGCCCGCCCGCCCGCGCCCGCCCTGCGTCCGGGGGATGCGGCGCGGTCGCGCGGGCGGGGATCCGGATTAGACTGCCCCCGCGATGGCAAGGATCCTGGTGGCCGACGATCACGACGCGCTTCGGGAGGGCATGGTCATCACGCTCGCCCGCCTCGGCCACGACGTCCTGGCGGTGCGCGGCGGCGCCGAGGCGATCGCCGCCTACCGCAAGCGCGCCGCGGACGTGGTGGTCACCGACCTGCGAATGGTGCCGGTGGACGGCATCGAGGTGGTCCGCCGCCTCCGCGCCGAGGACCCCGACGCGACGGTGGTGGTGATCTCCGCCCACGGCACCATCGCCACCGCGGTGGACGCGATGCGCGAGGGCGCCATCGACTTCCTGGAGAAGCCGTTCAGCACCGAGGCGCTGCGCGCCCGGGTGGAGAAGGCGATCGAGATCGCCCGCGAGCGGCGCGGCGCGCAGACCGCGCGGGCCCGCGCCGAGGTGCTCGACCAGGACCGCGTGCGCGAGCGCGAGCCGCACGGGCTGGTGGGCAGCTCAGAGCCCATGCGGCGGGTGCACGACCAGATCCGCAAGGTGGCGCCCACCGACGCGACCGTGCTGGTGCTGGGCGAGTCCGGCACCGGCAAGGAGCTGGTGGCGCGCGCCATCCACGACGCCAGCCTGCGGCGCGAGAAGCCGTTCGTGTCCATCTCCTGCGCGGCCATCCCGGAGGGCCTGCTCGAGTCCGAGCTGTTCGGCCACGAGCGCGGCGCGTTCACCGGCGCCATCCGACGAAAGCTCGGGCGCTTCGAGCTGGCGCACGAGGGCACGCTGTTCCTCGACGAGGTGGGCGAGATCCCGCCGTCGGTGCAGGTGAAGCTCCTGCGCGTGCTGCAGGAGCGCTGCTTCGAGCGCGTCGGCGGCGAGGAGACGGTGGAGACCGACGTGCGGGTGATCTCCGCCACCAACCGCGACCTCACGCGCATGGTGGCGGAGGGGCGCTTCCGCGAGGACCTCTACTACCGGCTGAACGTGGTGCCCATCCAGCTCCCGCCGCTCCGCGAGCGGCCCGGGGACGTGGACGAGCTGGCGCACGCGTTCCTCGCCCGGCTGGCGCCGCGCATCGGGCGGCGCGTCACCTCGTTCGCGCCCGAGGCCCTCGAGCTGCTGCGCCGCCACCCGTGGCCCGGCAACGTGCGCGAGCTGGAGAACGTGGTGGAGCAGGCGCTGGTGTTCGCCGACGGCGACGCGGTGCGGCCGCAGGACCTGCCCGAGGGGATCCGGCACGCGCCCGCGCCGACCGGGCTGCCGGTGCCGAGCGGCGACCGGAGCCTCACCGACATCCTCGAGGACCTGGAGCAGCAGCTCATCCTCGCCGCCTACGAGAAGGCGAAGGGCGTGAAGGCGGAGACGGCGCGGCTGCTCGGCATCAAGCCGTCGGCGCTCTACTACAAGCTCGAGAAGTACGGGATCGTGAAGCAGGGCGAGCGCGGCGAGGAGGGGGCGTGACGGCCGGGCTCGTCTGGGCGCTCGCGGCCGCGCTCGCGCTCCTCGCGGGCGCCCCGCTCGACTGTCCCCCCGGCACCGAGCCGCGCGGCGCGGCGCCGCCGGAGGGGTTCGAGGCGTGGTGCGCCGGCAAGGACGCCGCCGGCAACGACCGCCGCGAGGGGCCGGCGCGCACCTGGTACGACGACGGCGCGCCCTGGACCGAGGGCGCCTACCGCGAGGGCGAGCGCGACGGCCCGTTCGTCGAGTACCACCGCAACGGTCGGCGGGCCCGCGAGGGCGCCTGGGCGCACGGCGCGAAGCACGGCCGCTGGACGATCTGGTACGAGTCCGGCCAGGTGGAGGAGACCTCGGGGTGGCGCGCCGGGGTGCAGGACGGCGCGTTCGCGTCGTTCTGGCCGGGCGGGGCGCGGAGGGCGGCGGGGCGCCACTGCGGCGGGGCGCAGTGCGGGCGCTGGACCAGCTACGACGAGGCGGGCCGCGAGCTCGGCGCGGTGGACTACGGCGAGCAGACGCACACCCCGTGACCGGCGCGCGTGCCGGAGGGCTCGGTTTTCCGAGGGTTCCCGCCCGGAAATGCGTCCCTTCCGCGGCCCCGACGGTCGCAAGCCCGCGTAAGGACGCGTCCCGTGCGCGGCACGGCAGTTGCTCCATGTGACGGGCGCACCATGCTCGCGGAACTGACGCTCGTCATCACGCTCGGCACCGCCACGCCCGCCCTGGAGGCGCGCGCCGAGCTGGACGCGATCGCGACCCGGATCGAGCAGCTCAAGATGCGCCACCTGGCGGGCGAGGACGTCGGCCGCGAGCTCGGCCGCCTGCTGGTCCGCGCGCAGGAGCTCGCGGACGCGATCGACCGGCAGGAGGGGCGCGCCGCGCTCCCGCCCGCCGCGGCGCCGGCCGGCGAGCTGCGCGAGCGCGCCGACGCGCTGCACGACGAGGCGGACCGCGTGGTCCTCGCGCTGCGCTCGCTGGACCTGCGCATCGGTGAGGTGCGCCGCGCGCTCGCCCAGCCCGCGCACGGCCCCGCCCAGCAGCGCGCGGTGGTGGCCCGCGGCGCGTCGGTGTCGCGCGCGCCGGCCCAGCCCTCGACGTTCGCCGAGGACCACGCCCGGCTGCGCGCCCTCGAGGTGCAGCGCCTGCGGCTCGTGGATCACCTCGCCCGCATCCGCGCCGAGGCCGCCGCGCTCGAGGCCGAGGCGGCCGCTGCCGAGAGGTAGCGGAGCCCTTCGACCCCGGCCGTGCCTCTGGCGCGGCCTACGCTCAGGGTGACCCTTCGACTCCGGCGACCCTTCGGGTCGCCTACGCTCAGGGTGAGCGGATGAAGGATCGCTCATCCCGAGCGTAGCGCCGCGCAGCGGCGCGGAGTCGAGGGACGCGCAGGCCGCGCGGAGTCGAGGGACGCGCAGGCCCGCGCGGAGTTCAGGGAGCAGTCGAGGGAACCAGCTAGCTCGTCCGTCCAGCCGCCCGCCGCGCCGCGGCCTCGGACTCGAGGTAGGCGTCGAAGCCGGCGGAGGGGACCGGGAGCGCGAGCCAGGTCGCGACGAGGACGCCGCCGCCGAGCTGGATCGACTGCTCCACGCCCGGGGTGAGCGAGATCTTGCCGCGGGCGGTCACCGCGCGCGAGGGGACCGACAGCTCGTAGTCGAGCGCGATGTCGCCGGTGGGATCGCGGTCCGCCTCGACGCGGAACGACAGCCGGATCTCGCCGGGGTGGGCGGGATCGTGCAGCACCAGCTCGGCGGCCTTCCCGCGCGGCGCGATCAGGCGCGGGCGCGCCACCACCTCGCCCTGGGCGCCGGTGAGCTCGAGCGCCACGAGCTGCCCCGCGGCGCCGATCTCGCGCTCGGCCTTGAGCTGCTCGACCGCCTGGTGCGTGCGAACGGCTACCTCGGCGGAGGCACCGCCGAAGAGGAAGGCGCCCGCAAGGAGGAGGGCGAGCCGGGCGAGCTTGTTCGCGCGATCAGGCATGGAGGGCGCGTTGTGCAACGGATGTGCCCTCGACGGGGGACAGGGAATTCAACGCCTTGCCGGCTGTTGGTGTCTGGAGCGACACAGCCGATACCGGCTTTCTGCGGACTTCCGCTCGGAAATCCGACGGGTCCCCTGTGGCGCGCCCGGCCGGCCGTCACCGCGCCCGCCACACCCCGCCTGCCTCCTCCGCGCGGGAGGCCCCCCGCAGCTTCTCCAGCACCGCGAGGCAGCTCCGCGCCGCGACCGGGTGGAGCGGCGCGGGCGTGTCCGCGTACGCCCGCGCGGTGATCTCGGCGAGCGTCCCGCCCGCCGCGAGCGCCGCCACCACCAGCGCCTCGCGCTCCCGCCGGTGGCCCCGGTACGCGGCGAGCTTCCCCACCGCGTCCGGCGCGGGCGGCCCGTGCGCCGGGTAGATCGTGCGCGGCCCGAGCGCCTCCACCCGCGCGAGCTGCCGCTCGTACTCGGCCATGTCGCCCTCGGGCGGGTCGATCACGATGGTGGAGAGCGTGCTCACCAGGTCGCCGCACACGAGCGCCCCGCTCCGCTCGTCGAGGAAGGCGAGGTGCTCGCGCGCGTGGCCGGGCGTCTCCAGCACCCGGAAGCGGCCGCCGTCGCCGATCCGGTCGCCCTCGCCGAGCGGCTCCACCGGCGCGCCGGCGCGGCCCGCCGCGAGCGGGTGCGCCCGCACCGGCAGCCCGTACCGCGCCGAGAGCGCCGCCACCGCGCCGACGTGATCCGGGTGCGCGTGGGTGAGCCAGATCTCGCGCGGCGGGAGCCGCTCGGCGGCGAGCGCGTCGAGCAGCCCGAACAGCACCGCCTGCTCGGCGGGATCCGGCGCGCCGGGGTCCACCACCGCGAGGCCGCCCTCCGCCGGGAGCAGCCACGCGTTGGTGTGCGTGGCGGGCGGCAACGTGGGCGTGCGCAGCGCGGCGAGGAAGAAGCCCTGCTGGAACTCGATGCGGCGGCAGATGGGTCCGTCGCGGTGCGGCGGGTCGCGCAGGGCGGCGAGGTCGATCGGCCCGGGGCGGTCGAGCACGCGCAGCGCGTGCAGGTTGGGCGGGTGGAGCAGCATCTGGCCGCGGCCCCAGGCGCCGAGCGCGTCGGCGGCCGGGACCATGGCGCCGTCGGCGAGCTCGCCCGGCCAGACCACCGGCGCCTCGCCGGGCGGGAGCGGCAGCAGGAACAGCCGGGCGTCGTAGCGGAGCGGCAGGTGCTCGGGCGTCACCCAGCGGCCGGCCGGCGTGAACGCCGCCGCCTCGAGCCCGAGCCCGTGCGCGGCGAGGAAGTCGCCGAACGCGAGCGTCCCGTCGAGGAGCGCGCGCCGGGCCGCCTCGCGCGCCGCCGCCGGCACCCGCTCGCGCCCGCGGGCGGCGAGCACGCCGGTCTCCTCGAACAGCTCGCGCGCGGCGCAGGCGACTAGGCGCGCGTCCTCGCCCTGCGCGCCCTCCACCGGCACGCGCGCGTCCTCCGGGTCGAGCCGGCCGCCCGGGAACGCGTGCCAGCCGCCCGCGAAGCGGAGGTCGCGCCCGCGCCGGACCAGGAACGCCTCGCGCCCGCGCGGCCCGTCGCGGTGGAGCACCACCGCCGTCGCCAGCACCGGCTCGGGCGGCGGCGGCGGCGGGGGCAGCCCGGGGAACGTCATCGACATCGCCGGCCCTCCGGCCGCGCGGGGCGCGGCGCGATCAGATCCGGACCAGCTCGCGCTGGATCTTCGCGAACACCTTGGGGCCCTCGGGGGCGAGGAACACGTCGATCTCGCAGCGGACGCCCAGCCCCTCGTCCGGCAGGTAGACGCCCGGCTCGATGGAGAACGCCAGGCCCGGGATGAGCGTCCGGGTGTCGTGCGTCTCGAGGTCGTCGAGGTTGACGCCGTCGCCGTGGACGTTCGTGCCGATGGAGTGGCCGGTGCGGTGCACGAAGCGCTCGCCGTAGCCCTTCGACCAGATGAAGTCGCGCACCGCGCGATCGACCTCCCAGCCCTGCAGCGTGCGCCCGTCGCGGAACGCCTGCTCCACCGTGGCGAGGCCCACGTCGCGCGCGCCGGAGACCACGTCGAAGACCTCCTGCACCTTCGGCGGCGGCTTCTCCCCGCAGTAGCCGACCCAGGTGATGTCCGCGTAGACGTCGCGCGGACCCTTGCCGCGGGCCCACAGGTCGATGAGCACGAGGTCGCCGCGCTCGACCGGCGTGGGGGTGGCCTCGGAGGGCACGTAGTGCGGGTCGCCCGCGTGGCCGTTCACCGCCACGATGGGCGGGTGGTCGGTCTCGAGGTCCGCGGCGGCGAAGCGCTCCATCAGGAACCGCTGCACGTCGGTCTCGAGGATCCGCTCGCCCTTCCGCTGCGCGGCGCCGATCCGCTGGAACGCCTCGTCCTTGGCCGCGTCGATGGCCGCGAGCGCCCGCCGGTGGCTCTCCACCTGCGCGTCGTCCCAGCGGCACAGGAAGCGCTGCACCAGCTCGGCGGAGCTCACCACCTCGACGCCGTAGCCGCGCACCAGCTCGAGCGTGCCGCCGTCCACCCGCGACAGGGTCGGGATGGCGCCCTCCGGGCAGTACTCCATGGCGATGCGCGCCCGCGGCCCCAGCCCGCCCAGCAGCGCGCTCAGCTCGCCGCGGAGCGACTGCCATGACGAGTAGCCGCGCCGCGCCCCGGGCACGTGGCGCGGGAAGGAGCCGAGCTCGATCTGGTGCACGAGCGCCACCGGCTCGCCGGCGCGCGGCACGAGGTAGAACCAGCGCCGGGTGAGCATGTGGCCGGCGAGGTCGAGGGCGCTCACCGCGGTCGGGTTCTGGCCGTGGAAGTCGTAGAGCAGCCAGCCGTCGAGCTTCGACTCGGCCAGCGCGCGCTGCAGGGCGGGGATGTCCATGCGGTTCTCCTGCGAGGGGGACGCCGCCGGGGCGGCGGGCCGGATGGGGCCGGCGGCGCTACACCGGGACGCGGTAGCGCTGGGTGGGCCCGCGATCGGACGGGTGGGTGATCTCGTGCAGGCGGATGGAGTTCGTCTGGCCGGGCAGGCCGAGCGGCGAGCCGTGCACCAGCACCACCCGGTCGCCCGGCTTCACCAGCTTCTCCTCGAGGAGCCGGTCGGAGACGATCTCGGCCATGAGGTCGGCGTTCTTCACCGGCTCCATCACCTTCGGCAGCACGCCCCAGTACAGCGCCAGGCGCCGGCGGATGGACTGGTCCGGCGAGAACGCGACGATCGGCACCCGCGGGCGGAAGTGCGCGAGCAGCCGCGCGGTCTCGCCGCGCAGCGTGAAGCAGCAGATCGCGACCGCCCCGGCGGCCTCGGCGGCCTCGCAGGCGGCCGACGCGGTCACCAGGTTGAACGGCGCCGGGCGCGCCGGCGGCGGGACGCGCGCGTGGAGCGCGGCCGGCGAGCCCGCCTCCGCCTCGCGCACGATGCGGTCCATCATCTGCACCGCCGCGAGCGGGAAGCGGCCGCTGGCGGTCTCGCCGGAGAGCATCACCGCGTCGGCACCGTCCCAGATCCCGTTCGCCACGTCGGACGCCTCGGCGCGGGTGGGGCGCGGGTGCTCCATCATCGAGTTCAGCATCTGGGTGGCGATGATGACCGGCTTGCCGGAGGCGTTCGCCTTCGAGCAGATCTCCTTCTGCAGCAGCGGCACGCGCTCCGGCAGGATCTCCACGCCGAGATCGCCGCGGGCCACCATCACCCCGTCGGCGGCGGCGATGATGGCGTCGAGGTTGTCGATGGCCTCGGGCTTCTCGATCTTCGCGATGATGGGCACCACCCGGCCGGCGCGCTCCATCTCCTCGCGGCAGAGGCCGATGTCCTGGGGCGTGCGCACGAACGACAGCGCGACGTAGTCCACGCCGTGGGAGATGCCGAACGCCACGTCGGCCCGGTCCTTCTCGGACATGGCCTCGGTGCGGAGCGCCACGCCGGGCAGGTTGATCCCCTTGTGCTCGCCGAGCCAGCCGCCCTCCACCACCTCGGCCCGCACGCGCACGCCGTCGGTGGCGAGCACCCGGAACTCGAGCAGGCCGTCGTCCACCAGCAGGCGGTCGCCGGCGCGCACGTCCTCGGCGAGGTGCGGGTAGGTGGTGGAGACGAGGTGCGCGTCGCCCGCCAGCTCGCCCTCGGTGGTGATGACGATCTCCTGCCCGGCCTCCACCTGCACGCCCGCCTTCCCGGCCTTCAGCGGGCCGGTGCGGATCTTCGGGCCCTGCAGGTCCTGCAGCACGGCCACGGCCTTGCCGAGGTGGCGCGAGGCGGCGCGGATCTTGTCGAGCATCCGCGCGTGGTCCTCGTGCCGGCCGTGGGAGAAGTTCAGGCGGGCGACGTCCACCCCCTGCTCGAGGAGCCTGGCGAGCACGTCCGGCTCGCCGGACGCGGGTCCGAGGGTGGCGACGATCTTGGCGCGGCGCATGGAAGGAGTGTTTTAACGCCAGGCCGCGAACTGCGTCCACGATCCCGCTTGCCCGGCGCAGGTGCCGCGCCGGTGCCACGACTGGACGTGCACCACGTTCCAGGGCTCGGCCCGGAGCCCGACGTACACCTGGGCCCTCCGCCCGGCCGCCAGCGTCACCACGGGTATGGACTGCGTCACGCGCAGCATGTCGGCGTCGTACACCATGCCGCACTTCGCCGGCTCGGACTCGGTCCAGTTCGGGCGCACCTCGAAGAAGGGGATGTCCTCGGTGCCGACGTACGGGCCGAGCAGCGCGGGCACGCCGGGCATGCCGTCCGCGAGCGTGTAGGCGGACTCGCCGACGAGGAACTCGTAGCTCCGCGCCGTGTCCCCGCTCGCGATCCGGAGCGCGGGGATGGTGAGCGGCTCGCGCACGGGGCCGGCGCCGTGCGGATCGACGTTCAGCTCCACCGTCACGGTCAGCCCGGCCAGGCGCGGGGGGAAGGCCAGGTCGGGCAGCGCGGCCGGATCGAAGCTGAACGTGACCGAGTCGAGCGTGCGCGTGCCGCTCGCGTCGTCCACCACCGCCTGGTCGACCCGGAGCGTGGTGGGCGACGGCAGGCTGGCCGGGCCGGTCACCACGATGAACCCGGCGCCGGAGCGCGCGTCCACCAGCGAGGCGCCGTCCGGGCCCTCCGCGCGGATCCGGAACGGCGTGGTCTCGACGTCGCGGGTGGCGCAGCCGGCGAGCGCCGCGAGCGCGAGCGCCGCCGCGAGGGCGGCCCGCCGCCGGGACCCGCGCTCGCATCCGCTAGAGCGCATAGCCCACCCGCAGCCTCCACTGGCCCATGCCCGAGCGGTGCGGCCGGGCGAGGACGTAGCCCTCGGCGCCGACCACGAAGCGCCCGAGCACCCGCTCCACCCCGAGCCCGATCTCCTCCTCGCGCTGCCACGCGTCCGCGCCCTCGACGCTGCGGCTCAGCGTCCGGACCCCGAGCCGCGCGTAGGGGCTGAGCAGGTCGAAGGTGGCGCCGAGCAGGATCTCGCCCCGGACCGTGGTGAACGACACCAGCTCGGCCGGCTTGGAGATGAACACCTGCCCGCCGGTGACCTGGACCGTGAGGCGCAGGTCCTCCTCGGCGATGGGCGAGAAGCGCAGGCCGCCCTGCAGCTCCCGCTGGCCGCCGAACCCCTTCTCGTACAGCGGCATGGCGTCGATGCGGAGCACGAGGTCGAGCGCCGCGCCGAGGCCCACGCCGATGCCGATGCCGCTCCGCAGCCAGCCCACGTCGCCGGAGACCATGGCGCGGGCGCGCGGCAGCGGCCCGAGCGCGAGCGATCGCAGCGGCTCGTCGGGCTCGAAGTCGTCGTCCTTCGCCGCGGCTGGGGCGGCGAGCGCGGCGCACGGCAGCGCGAGCAGCAGGGCGATGACGGTGAGCGGGCGCACGTCCGCCCGAAGGTTGGCACACTCGGCGGGCCGGCGAAGCGGGCGTCCGCCCTCCCTGTGGGGTTCCGGCCGGGACCGCCTGATCCGGGTCGCTGCTGCGGCGCGGACCAGGCCGGCCCGGCCGCCTGGCGCGGGACGCTCCCGCGAGGTAGCGTCCGCGGTCCGCATGAAGCTGCCGCAGGCGTTCTACGCGCGCGACACGCGCACCGTGGCGAGGGCGCTGCTGGGGAAGGTGCTCGTGCACCTCGATGGCGGCGTGCGTCGCGCCGCGCGCATCGTGGAGACCGAGGCGTACCACGGGCCCGACGACCGGGCGTCGCACGCCCGGGCCGGCCCCACGCCGCGCGCCGCCATCATGTTCGGGCCGCCCGGCCGCGCGTACGTGTACCTGATCTACGGAACGTCCCACTGCATGAACGTGGTGACCGGGCCGGAGGGGTTCCCGTCGGCGGTGCTGCTCCGCGCGGCCGAGCCGATCGACGGGTGCCTGCACTCTACCCGCGGGCCCGGGAACCTGTGCCGCGCGCTCGCCATCCGGCGCGAGCACGACAACGGCCGAGACCTCGCCGGCGACGACCTGTTCGTCGAGGACGCGCCGCCGCCGAGCGAGGCGGTGGTGACCGGCCCGCGCGTGAACGTGGGCTACGCCGGCGCCTGGGCGGCGCGCCCCTGGCGCTTCGCGCTGCGCGGCAGCCCGTGGGTGAGCCGGCCGCCGCCCGGCGCCGCCGCGGCGCGCGCGGCTAGGGCGCCCGCTGCTCCGGCCCCGCGTCCGCGGCGCCCGCGCGGAAGCGGCCCTTGAGCAGGCGGCCGTCGCGCGCGTCCAGCACCACCCGCGCGAAGTCGCGGGGCCCCGCCACGTCCACGTGCCAGCGCGCGGCGGGCTCGTCGAGGAACGCGTGCTTCACCGTGTCCACCTGGAGCCTGCGCTCGCGCGCCACGCGGAACGCGGCGTCGATCGCCTGGTCGCGGCCCAGGTAGCCCGGGCGCTGCGCGGGCGGCGCCGCCTGGGGTGCGGGCGGGGTTGCCGTCGGGGGCGCAGCCTGCGGTGCGCGCGGCGGCGTCGGCTGCGGCGCGGGCTCGGCCTGCGAGGGCGCGGGCGGCGGCGGCGGCGGAGGGGGCGAGGCCTCGGGCGGCGCCTCGCCCTCCGGCGCGGGGGGCGGAGCGTTCTCCGGCGGCTGGCTGTACGTGACGCACCCCGCGAGGAACAGGAGTGCGGCGGCGGCGAGTGCTCTCATCGGCGCGAACTTATGCTATCTCGCCGCCGTGCTCCACCTCGCCGGCCAGGACAGCCGAACGCTGGCGCGCCGTGCCGGCATCTCGCTCGAGGACGCGCGCCGCATCACCGGCGCGGTCATCGGGCGCGGCGCCCCGCTCCGCGACGCGCGCAACGTCCGCCGCTCGGTGCTGGACGAGGTGGACGCGCTCGCCACGCCGGGCGAGCTGCGCCTCCTCGAGGCGGTGGACGCGCGCGACGGCTTCCGAAAGTACCTCTTCGAGCTGCCCGACGGCCTGCGCGTCGAGACCGTGCGCATCCCGCTGTTCGACACGCACCACGTGGTGTGCCTGTCCTCGCAGGCGGGCTGCGCGCTCGGCTGCGCGTTCTGCGCCACCGCGAAGCTCGGCCTGGACCGCTCGCTCCGCTCCTGGGAGATGGTCGCGCAGCTCCTCGCGGTGCGGGCCGACTCGGAGCGGCCCATCACCGGGGTGGTGTTCATGGGGCAGGGCGAGCCGTTCCTGAACTACGACGAGGTGCTGACCGCCGCCTACGCGCTCTGCGATCCGGCCGGCGCGCGCATCGACGCGAGGCGCATCTCCATCTCCACCGCCGGCGTGGTCCCGATGATCCGCCGCTACACCGCCGAGGGGCACAAGTTCCGCCTGTGCATCTCGCTCAACGCCGCCATGCCCTGGAAGCGGCGCGCGCTCATGCCGGTGGAGCAGGGCTTCCCGCTCGACGAGCTGGTCGAGGCGATCCGCGAGCACGCGGCGCTGCGCGGCCGGGTGACGCTCGAGTACGTCATGATCTCGGGCGTGAACGTGGGCGAGGAGGACGCGGCGGCGCTGGGCCAGCTGCTCGCCGGGATCCCGGTGCGCCTCAACCCCATCGCCGTGAACGACGCCTCGGGCCGCTATTGCCCGCCGGACGAGGACGAGTGGAACGCGTTCCGCGACGCGCTCGCCCGCGAGCTGCCCGGCACGCCCGTCGTGCGCCGCTACTCCGGCGGCCAGGACGAGCACGCCGCCTGCGGGATGCTGGCCTCGCGGCGGCGCGGCGACTGATCGTCAGCCGACGCCGACCACGCCCACGATCGCGCGCGTCACCAGGAAGATGACGCCGGCGACGATCGCCGCGGCCGGGATGGTGAACACCCAGGCCCAGATGATCCGGCCGGCCACGCCCCAGCGCACCGCGCGCGTGCCCTTCGTCGAGCCCACGCCCACGATCGCCCCGGTGATGGTGTGCGTGGTGGAGACCGGGATGCCGAAGTGGGCGAGCGCGAGGATGGTCACGCCGCCGCCGGTCTCGGCGCAGAAGCCGCCGATGGGCTGCAGCTTGGTGAGGTTGTGGCCCATGGTGCGGACGATGCGCCAGCCGCCGAACATGGTCCCGAGGCCGATGGCCGCGTGGCAGGAGAGCACCACCCAGAACGGCACCGGGAAGTGCCCCGGCGTCATCGCGGCGCGGTCCGCCCAGATGGTGCCGTAGAGGATGACCGAGATGATGCCCATCACCTTCTGGGCGTCGTTCGTGCCGTGGCTGTAGCTGAAGATCGCGGCCGAGACGAGCTGCAGGCGCCGGAACCAGCGATCCACGCGCGCCGGCGTGTTCTTCCGCACGATCCAGGCCGTCGCCACCATCATGAGCGAGCCGAGCACCATGCCGATGAGCGGCGAGAGCACGATGAACGCGACGATCTTGAGGATGCCGGAGGGGATGAGGCCGGCGAAGCCGAGCGGCGGCAGGCTCGCGCCGATCATGCCGCCGGCGAGCGCGTGCGAGGAGGACGAGGGCAGCCCCCACCACCAGGTCAGCAGGTTCCAGACGATCGCGCCCATCAGCGCGGCGAACACCACCATGAGCACGAGCGAGATGCCGCCCGCCTTGAGCTGCTCGAAGTGGACGATGCCCTTGCCCATGGTGGCGGCCACCTTCAGCTCCGCGCCCCACAGCACCGGCATGGCGGAGATGAAGTTGAAGAACGCCGCCCAGGCCACCGCGACGAGCGGCGAGAGCACCCGGGTCGAGACCACGGTCGCGATGGAGTTCGCGGCGTCGTGGAACCCGTTGATGAAGTCGAAGGCGAGCGCGACCAGGACGAGGAGGATGACGAGGATGAGCATGGCGGCGGACCGGGCGCGGCGGGGAGGGTGGGATCGTCTAGGCGTGCTCCAGCACCACGCCCTCGATCACGTTCGCCACGTCCTCGGCCCGGTCGGTCGCGGTCTCGATGAGATCGATGATCTCCTTCCACTTGATGACCGTGAGCGGGTCGTTCCCGCGCTTGAACAGCTTCGCCATGGTGGTCCGGGTGAGGTGGTCGGCCTGGTTCTCGAGGACGTTCATCTCCTTGCAGGCCTCGAGGATGGTGCCCGGGTCCCTCTTCATGTTCCGGAGCCCCTTCACCGCCTCCTCCATCTTCAGCGCCTGGGCCACCAGCACCGCGGCGAGGTCCCGCGCCTCGGGGAGCACCTGGTCGATGTCGTAGAGGCCGAGGCGCTCGGCGGCGGCGTCGGCGAGGTCGAGCACGTCGTCGATGCGGGACAGCAGCCGGTGGATCTCGGCCCGGTCGAACGGGGTGATGAACTGCGTGTGGAGCCGGGCGAAGGCGCGGTGCGTGATGTCGTCGGCCTTGTGCTCGACGTCCTTGATCGCCTGGCACTTTCTCGGGACGTCGGTGAAGTCCTCGAGCAGCAGCTTCAGCAGCTTCGCCCCTTCGACCACGGTCGCCGCCTGCGCCTCGAAGTCGGAGAAGAAGTCGTCCGACTTCGGCATCAGCTTCTCGAGCATCGTCATCGAGGGTCTCCCTGGGAGGGCAAGCGCGCGCACCATACCGATTCCCGCGGGGCAGTCAAACGACTCTGAACGCACGGAATTCCACTGAGAGAGCGCGCCCATCTGGGGATCGCGCGCCCGCCGCGGCCTGACTTTCCTTCGCTCCGTCCCGGGTTTGTGGGACATTCCGCCACCTGCGAGGCTTGTCCACCTCCCCAGGTGGCGACCATATTCCCCCTCCTGCGAGGGACGGCCGGGCAACCGCCGTTCCCCGGGGCGGATCTCGACGGCTCCCTCGGCAAGGACTCCGGGCACCGCATGCGGTTCGGCGCGAAGATCGGGCTCGTGCTCCTGGCGGTCGGGGTCCTCCCGGTCGCGCTGCTCGGGCTCGTCTCGTACACCGTGAGCCGCGACGAGCTGCAGCGCACCGTCGGCCGCATGCAGGTCCAGGCCGCCGAGGACCTGGCGCTGTTCACCGAGCGGTTCGTCGGGAACTCGGTCGAGAGCCTGCGCCTCGCGGTCTCGGCGATGCCCTTCGACGAGTTCTCGCGCGGCGAGCTGTCGGCGGTGCTCGACATCCCGTACCGGCAGCTCCCGTTCGTCTCGATCCTGGTGCTCGTCGACGACGCGAACACGCCGGTGGCCGGGCCGGTGTTCGAGCGGCGGCCGGAGCGCGATCCGGCGCTGGCCGGCCGCGAGCCGGTGGACGACCGCGACCTCGATCGCTTCGCCCGGCAGATCCCGCGAGCGCCCGCGAAGGCCGGGGCGACCACGCTCTCGGCCCCGTACCGCGGCGAGCGCGGCCCGGCCCGCATCGCGGTGGCGCTCCGCATCGGCAAGGACCGGACGCTCGCGGCGGAGATCCTGCTCCGCGACGTGGAGCACCGCATCGCCGAGCTGTCCGGCGCCGGCGGGCTCGCGTACCTGGTGGACGGCCAGGGCGCGCTCATCGCGGGGGTGCAGGCCGGGCCGCTCACCGACGAGGAGCGCCGGCTGTCCGAGGTCGGGTTCGGGAAGGGCCTGGCCTGGTCGCGGCTGGTGCGGCGGCAGGACGGCGAGCGCTGGCTGTCCGCGTTCGCGCCGCTCGGCTCGCTGGGCTGGGGCGCGGTGGTGGCGCAGCCCATGGCGGTCGCGTTCAGCGCGGCGGAGCGGCTGCGCTTCTACACGGTGGGCTGGTCCGCGGTGGCGCTCGTGCTGGCGCTGCTGGTGGGCGCGGTGCTGGCGCGGATGGTGACGCGGCCGGTGGAGCGGCTCTCGCGCGCCGCGGCCGCCATCGCCGCCGGCGACTTCTCGGCCCCGGTGTCGGAGAAGGGCCGGGACGAGATCGCCGACCTGGGCCGCGCCTTCGGCCGCATGACCGGGGAGCTGCGGCGGCGCGACGAGGAGATCCGCGGCTGGAACCGCGAGCTGCAGTCGCGCGTCGAGGAGCGCACCGCCGAGCTGAAGACCGCGCAGGACCAGATCCTCCGCACCCGCCGCCTGGCCGCGCTCGGCTCGCTCGGCGCGGGCCTGGCGCACGAGCTCAACAACCCCATGACCGCCATCGTGGGCTACCTCGCCATCCTGAAGCGCGAGCTGCCGGCGGGCAGCGCGCACGCCGAGATGATCGGGCGGGCGCAGGAGCAGACCGCGCGCGTGGCGCGGGTGGTGGAGGACCTGCGCAGCTTCGCCGACCAGGAGCGGTCGATGCAGGGCCGGCGCTTCTCGCTGGTGGCCCCGGTGCGCGCCGCGCTGGCGCTCTACGAGGACCGCCTGCGCGCCGCCGGCATCGAGCTCACCACCCGCTTCGACGAGCGGCTCCCCGACGCGCAGGGCGACCCGGTGCAGATCCAGCAGGTGGTGGCGCACCTGGTGGAGAACGCCATCAACGCCATGCCGCGCGGCGGCTCGCTGGAGGTGTCGCTCGGCACGGTGGACGGCGAGGCGCTGCGGCTGCGCATCGCCGACACCGGCAAGGGCATCCCGGTCACCATCCGCGAGCGGATCTTCGACCCGTTCTTCACCACCAAGGAGCACCCGGGCCGCGTCGGCCTGGGGCTGTCGGTGTCGCACAGCATCGTGGAGGCCCACCACGGGCGCATCGTGGTGGAGAGCGAGGAGGGGGCGGGGGCGGCCATCACGGTGCTGCTCCCGGCGGCCACGGCCGCGCACCTCGCCTGACGGAGCGCGCATGAAGAGGAAGCACGACGACCCCGCCGGACTCGCCCTGCTCGACGCCGAGCTGCTCGCGCCCGCGCTGCTCCACGAGCTGCGGCAGCCGCTCATGGGCGCGGACGCGGCCGCCACGCTGCTCGAGCGCGCCGCCGGCCCGGGGCTGGCGCAGCAGGAGGCGTGGCGGATCCTGCGCAGCCAGCTCGCGCGCATGGGCGAGGTCGTGAACGGCTACGACGAGCTGTTCCGCGCCGGCGACGCCGAGCCGGTGCGCTTCGCGGTCGCGCCGGTGGTCGCGCGCGCGGTGGACCTGCTGGCGCTGCGCGTCCGCCCGCTCGGCGCGCGCTTCGCGTTCGCGCCTGCGGCGGGCCTGCCCGACGGCTTCGGGGCGCCGGGCGCGCTGGTGCACGCGGCGACGAACCTCATCGCCAACGCGCTCGACGCGGTGGATGGTGTGGGCCCGGGGCGGGTGGAGGTGCGGGTGATCGCGGCGGCGGGCGAGGGCATCGAGGTGCGCGTGTCGGATGCGGGGACGGGCATCCCGGCCGAGCTCCGCGAGCGCATCTTCGAGCCGCGCTTCACCACCAAGGCGCCCGGGCACGGCACCGGCCTCGGGCTCCACATCTCGCGCCGCTTGATGAGCCGCTTCGGCGGCGCGGTGACGCTGGTGGACGCCGCCGATCCGGCCCGGCTCCCGTGGGCGGTGACCGAGTTCTGCGTCTCCATCCCGGCCGCGCCGGCGGAGGGGACGCCGTGATCCGCGCCGCGCGCCTCGCCGCCTGGCTGGCGCTCGCGTCCGGGGTGGCCGCGGCCAGCGCGGGCGCGGTCCTGTCCGGGCGCCGCCACGCGGCCCCGCCTGCGCCCGAGGCCGAGGCGGTGACGGCCGGGTCGCCGGCGAGCCCGGCGGTCCTCACCGTCGCCGCGCCGGCGGCACCGCCGCCTTCGCCCGCGCCGGCCGCCGCCGCGCGCCGCCCGCCGCGTCCAGCCCCGGCCCCGGCCGCCCGCGGCGCCCCGACCTCCGCGGTCGACCCCGCGCCCGCCACCCCGGCGCCAGCCGCCGCCCCCGTCCCGACCCCTTCCGCCGCGCCCGCCGCTACGGCGGCCGTGGCCGCGCCCAAGGCGGCGCCCGCCGCGGCCACCGCGGAGGCGTTCCGCGCCAAGGCGCGCCCGTCCGCCGAGGTGGCGCCGGGCGTCCTCGCGCGCGCGGCCGCACGCCGCGCCCAGGAGCGGCCGGAGCCCGCCGCCGCGCCGGAGTGCCGGCCCGGCGCCGCCCCCGCCCCCGACGGCCGCTGCCCGCCCACCGCGACCAGGGCGGGCAACATCGAGTCGCTCGAGATGGACTGGAATGCGCCGCCGCCGCCGCCGCCCTAGCCCGACCCGCGCCCTCGTGGCCGTCGCCCTGCTGGCGGCGTTCGGTCCGGCCGGCGCCGCCGCGCTGGACGAGCCGCCGCCCGGCTCGGGCGGCGCGCTGCGCATCGTGGCCGATCCGCCGCGCCTGCTGCTCGGGCGCGACGGCGCCGCCGAGCTGCGCATCCACGCGCCCGCCGAGGTGGAGGAGCTCTCGATCTCCACCAACGCCGGCCGGGTGGAGGGGCTCCGCCGGCTCGCGGGCGGCGGCTTCGCCGCGCGCTACCGCCCGCCCGCCGAGCGCTACCCCCTGGTCGCGATCGTCGCCGCCACCGGCCGGACCGCGCGCGGCCCGGTGGACGGGTGGCTGGCGCTGCCGCTCTCCGGGCAGGGGGACGCGCGGGTCCGATCGCAGCCCGGGCAGGAGATCTCGCTGCGCATCGGCGACCGGACCTTCGGGCCGCGGCGCGCAGGCCCCGACGGCCTGGCGGTCATCCCGGTGGTGGTCCCGCCCGGCGTGCGCGAGGCCCACCACGGCTTCCGGCCGGTGGACCTGCACGTGCCGGAGACCTCGCTCGTGCACGCGGTCGCGGACCACGTCGCGGTGCACGCCGACCAGGCCGAGCACGTGCGCGTGCTCGCCTACGTGGTCGCGCCCCACGGGGCGGCGCGCCGCGGCGACGTGCCGGCGTTCGAGGCCTCGCGCGGCAGCGTGAGCGCGGTGGCCCGCGAGCCGGGCGCGTTCGAGGCGATCTGGACCCTGCCGGCCGGCGCGGTGGGCGAGGACCGGCTGGTGGTGCGGCTCCCCGGCTCGCCCGCCTCGCGCGCGGTGATCCGGCTCGACGCCGTCGCCGGGCCGCCCGCCACGGTGGCGGTGACGTTCGATCGCGAGGCGGTGGTGGCGGGCTCGGTCGAGGAGGTGGGCGTCACCGCCCGCGTGCTCGACGCCGCCGGCAACGCGGTGGACGCGCCGGTGGAGCTGGCGGCGGCGGGCGGCACCCTCTCCGCGCCGGCGCCGGCCGGGGTCGGCGCGGTCGCGGCGCGGCTGCGGGTCCGCCCCGGCTTCGGCGGCCGCGGCGAGGTGGTCATCATCGCCCGCGCGCCCGCGGCCGGGATCTCGGGGTCGCGCGCGCTGCCGCTGCAGCCCGGCCCGCCCGCCCGGGCCCGCTTCTCGCCCGACGACGCGGTGCTGCTCGCCGACGGCCACGACGCCGCGCTCCGGGTCACGGTGCTCGATCGCTACGACAACCCGGTCCGCGCGGTGCCGGCCGTCTCGGCGCGGCGCGGGTCGATCCTGGGCGTGGAGCCGGACGGCGAGGGGACCTGGCGGGTGCGGTACCGCGCGCCCGCCGTCCCGGCGCGGACCGGCGAGACCGTGCTCGCCCAGGTGGGCCAGGCGCGGGCCACCGCCGAGCTCCTGCTGGTCCCCCCCCGCGGGCCGGCGATCCTCCCCACCGCGGGCGTCCTGTGGGACCTGCGGGGGCGCTTCACCGCCGCGAGCGCGGGGCTCGCGACGGAGCTGCCGATGCGGGGCCTGTTGCCCCCGACCTACGTGCTCGCCTGGCGGCTGGAGGCCGGCGTGCTCGGGTTCGACGACCACCGCGACCTGCGGGCCACCGGCTCCAGGGGCGAGCCGATTCGGCTCAGCGCCGACGCGCCGGCGCGGGGCCTGACGCTCCTCGGCGGCGCCACGGTCCGCCGGGAGCTGCGCCGCGGGCCGGAGCTGTGGGGGAGCCTGGCCGCGGGCGCGCTCCTCGGCCGCGTCGATCCCGACGGTGCCGCCCGCGACGCCGGCGCCGCCCCCGCGCTCCACGCCACCCTGGGCGTGGGCTGGCCGTTCCGCTTCGCGACCCCATTCTTGGAGGCGTCGCTGCTGGCCGCCGGGCGCTCGCCGCTCGGCGCGCTCGCGGCGGCGGGCCTCTCGGCCGGGGTCCGCTTCGATCTCCCGGAGGCGACATGGCGACGATCCTCATCGTCGACGACGAGCCCGTGATCCTCGACGTGTTCCGGCGGTTCCTGGAAGGCGAGGGGCGCACCCTGCTCCTCGCCGGCTCGGCGCGCGAGGCGCTGGCGCGCGCGGCGGAGCCCGGCGACATCGACGTGGCGCTGGTGGACAAGAACCTGGGCGACGGCTCGGGGCTCGACGTGGCCCGCCAGCTCAAGGCGGCCAAGCCCGACGTCGAGGTGATCCTGGTCACCGGCTACGCCTCCCTCGACTCCGCCATCCAGGCGGTGCAGATCGGCGCGTTCGACTACGTGACGAAGCCGGTCTCCGATTACGACGCGCTCAACCTCAAGGTCGAGAACGCGGTCGAGAAGGTGCGGATGAAGCGCTCGCAGCGCGAGCTGGTGGCGCGCCTGGTGGAGAGCGAGGCGCTGCACCGCGGCGTGTTCGAGACCTCCTCCGACGCCATCCTGCTGGTGGACGCGGAGTCGGGCCGGCTGGAGGACGCGAACCCGGCCGCCGAGCGGCTCTACGGCCGCGATCGCGACGCGCTCCGCGACCTGCGCTACGCCGACCTGCTCGAGGAGGGCGGCGGCGAGGGCGGCCCGGCGGCGGGGATCCACGCCGCCCCGGGGCGGCACCGGCGCGCCGATGGGACGGCCTTCCCGGTCGAGGTGACGGTGGACGCGCTGCGCCTGCACGACCGCGGGCTGCGCGTGGTGTCGGTGCGCGACATGTCGGAGCGGGAGCGCGCCGAGGCGGAGCGCCGCGAGCTGGAGCAGAACCTCCGCCAGGCGCAGAAGATGGAGGCGGTGGGCCGGCTCGCCGGCGGCGTCGCCCACGACTTCTCCAACGTGCTCGCGGTGGTGCTCGGCTACTCCGAGCTGCTGGTGCGGGACCTGCCGACCACCGATCCGCGCCTGCGCGAGTGCGCCGACGGGATCATCGAGGCGGCGCACCGCGCGGTGGGCGTCACCCGGCAGCTCCTCACGCTCTCCCGCAAGAAGCTGCTCCGGCCGGAGGTGCTGTCGCTCAACAAGGTGGTGCAGGACCTCGGCAAGCTCCTCGGGCGCGCCATCGGCGAGCGGATCGAGGTCACCACCACGCTCCAGGAGCAGCCGTGGCCGGTGCTCGCCGACGCCGACCAGCTCGCGCAGGTGCTGCTCAACCTGGCGGTGAACGCGCGCGACGCGATGCCCGACGGCGGGCCGCTGCACATCGCCACCGCGAACGTGGAGGTGCCGCAGGCGCTGCGCGAGCTCTCGCTGCCCGCCGGGCGCTACGTGACGCTCACGGTGCGCGACTCCGGCATGGGCATGACGGAGGAGGTGCGGGCGCGCATCTTCGAGCCGTTCTTCACCACCAAGGAGACCGGCACCGGGCTCGGGCTCGCCACGGTCTACGGCATCGTGCGGCAGGCCGGCGGCGCCATCCGGGTGGAGTCGCGCCCGGGCGCGGGCACGTCCTTCACCGTGTACCTGCCGGCCGCCGACGAGGCGGCGGCGCGGGTGGCGGTCGCGGTGCCGGTGGCGGCGCCGCGCGGGCTGGGCGAGACGGTGGTGCTGGCCGAGGACGAGGACGCGCTCCGGACGCTGCTCGGCCGCGTGCTCTCCGGCAGCGGCTACCAGGTCATCTCCGGGCGGAACGGCGCCGAGGCGCTGGAGGCGGCGCGCGCCCGCGGCGGCCGGGTGGACGTGCTGCTCACCGACCTCGTCATGCCGCGCATGACCGGCGCGGAGCTGGCCGAGGCGCTCACGCCGGGGCAGCCCGGGATGAAGGTGCTGTTCATGACCGGCCACACCGACGACGTGCTGGTGCAGGACCGGCTGGTGGACGGCGACGTGGAGCTCATCCAGAAGCCGTTCACCAGCGAGGCGCTGCTCGCGCACCTGCGCCGGCTGCTCGGGCCGCCGCGCGTGGCGGCGTGACCCTTCGACTCCGGACGGACCTCCGGTCCGTCCTACGCTCAGGGTGAGCGGAACGCGCTCATCCCGAGCGTAGCGCGGCCGTGAGGCCGCGCGCAGTCGAGGGACCCTACAACCCCGCCGGATCGCCGTCCGGCGTGACGCCCCGGCGGCTCGCGCTCAGGCGGTAGCTGCGGCCGAGCGGCCGGTGCATCGGGTGGCCGGTGCGGGAGCGCATCTTCTCCAGCTCGCGCTTCACGAGGCGCTTCAGCCGCTCCGCGGCGTCGAGCAGGGCCACGTGCACGTCCTCCTGCACGCTCTCCACGTGCAGCGTCCGGGTGCCCGGCATCCGGAACGAGAGCCGGCACTCCTGGTCCACGCCGCCCTTCTTGCGGCGCGCGTCGCCGAGGTGGACGGCCAGCTCCGCCGCGGAGTCGTCCTGGAGGCGGGCGAGCGGGCGGGTCACGTGCTTGCGGAGGAACGCGCCCAGGTCGGGCGGCAGGGTGAGGTGATGGGCGTGGATGACGAGCTTCATGCCCTTCACGATGGGGCGCGCGGGTCGGGAGGGCACGCCGCGCGCCGGGCCGCGGGGATATGCTCGCCCGCCCCGGCGCCCGGCGCGCCGGCGGGGCACCGGGAGCGACCATGACCGAGCGGCTGTACCTCGACGATCCGGACCGGCTCACCTTCGAGGCGCGGGTGGTGGCCGTGCGCACGCTGGCCGGGCGGCCCGCGCTCGTGCTCGACCGGACCGCGTTCTACCCGGAGGGCGGCGGCCAGCCGGCGGATCGCGGGCGGCTGGGCGGCGCCGCGGTGGTGGACGTGCAGGAGGTGGACGGCGAGGTCCTGCACGCGCTGGAGGGCACGCCGCCGGACGCGGGCGCCCCGGTGCCGGGCGAGGTGGACGCGGCCCGCCGCCGGGACCACCTCCAGCAGCACCACGGCCAGCACCTGCTCTCGGCCGCGTTCGAGGCCACCGCCGGCGCGCACACCGTGTCGTTCCACCTCGGCGCCGAGACCTGCACCATCGACCTCGACGCGCCCCCGGCCGGCCTGGGCGAGGCGCGGCTGCGCGCCGCCGAGGCGCGCGCCAACGACCTCGTGTTCCGCGACCTGCCGGTCACCGCGCGCGACTTCGCGCCGGCGGAGCTGGCGGCGCTGCCGCTGCGCAAGGCGCCGGAGAAGGGCGCGCGCATCGTGGTGGTGGGCGACCTCGCGCGCGGCGAGGTGGTGGACGCCTCGCCCTGCGGCGGGACGCACCCGCGCCGCACCGGCGCGGTGGGCGCCGTGGCGGTGCTCGGGGCGCAGAAGTGGGGCGCCGGCACGCGCGTCGAGTTCGTGTGCGGCGCGCGGGCGGTGCGCGCGCTCGCCGAGGCGCGCGGGCGGCTCGCCGCCGCGGCCGCGTCGCTGCGCTGCGCGCCGGCGGAGGTGCCGGCCGCGACCGCGCGGCTCGCCGCGGAGTCGGCGCAGCGCCGCAAGGACCTCGACCGGCTCGCCGCCGCGCTCGCCGAGGGCGAGGCGGACCGGCTCGCGGCGGCGCAGCCCGCCGGCGCGGTGCGGGCGGTGCTGGCACCGCCCGCGCCGGGCGCGGCCGGGTACCTGCGCGCGGTGGCCGCGGGGCTGGCCGCGCGCGGTCGCGCGGCGTTCCTCGGCGCGGAGGAGGAGGGGCGGGCCCACCTCGCGTTCGCGCGCCCCCGCGACACCGGGCCGGGCGTCACCGGCGTCGACATGGGCGCGCGGGTCCGCGAGGCGGCGGCGCGCCTGGGCGGCAAGGGCGGCGGCGCGCCGGACCTGGCGCAGGGCAGCGGCCCGGACGCCGGGGCGCTGGAGGAGGCGCTCGCCGCGGCCGCCCGTCACGATGCGTGAAGCGTGACCAGCGTCGCGCCCCAGCCGCCACGGTCCTCGCCGGCGGGGCGGAACGCCTTCACCCGCGGATCGCGCGCCAGCAGCGCCTCCACCGTGCGGCGCAGCGCCCCGATGCCCTTGCCGTGCACGATGCGCAGCTCGGTGAGGCCCGCCTCGCGGCAGGCGCCGATCCACTCCGGCACGAGCGTCCCCACCTCGGCGGGCGGGAACGCGTGCAGGTCGAGCGTGCCGTCGATGGGCAGCGGCACCGGCTCGGAGAAGGGATCGTCGCCGCCGGAGGGGGGATCGGGCGCTCGCGCCATGGCGGGCGGATGATACTGTCCGGCGATGCGCCGCGCCTCCCCGCCCGCCGCCGCCGCCCTGCTGGCGGCCGCGCTCCTCGCGACCCCGGCCCGCGCCGCCGGCCCCCACCCGCTGCGCGGCGACGACCGGACCGATCTCGCGGTCACCGGCGCGGCCGCGGGCGTCTGGCTGCTCGGTGAGGTGCTGAAGCCGGAGCTCGCGCCCTCCGGGTGCCGCTTCTGCAAGGCGAACGCGCTCGACGTCTGGGCGCGCGACCGGCTGGTGCTCTCCGACGCCGCGCTCGCCGCGCGCGGGTCGGACGTGCTCGCGTTCGCGCTGATGCCGGCGGCCGTCACCGCCCACCAGCTCCTCGCGGCGCGGTCCGCCGGCGACGGCGGGGAGGGCTGGCGCGACCTGCTCTATGTGGCCGAGGCGGCCTCGCTCTCCATGGCGGTGAACCAGGTGGTGAAGCTGGCGGTGGGGCGCCAGCGCCCGTTCGTCCGCTACGGGAACTGGGCCGCGGCGGGCCGCGAGGGCGAGCCCGACGACAACCTGTCCTTCTACTCGGGCCACTCGGCGCTGGCGTTCTCGATCGCCTCCGCCGCCGGCACTGTGTCCACGCTGCGCGGCTACCGGAGCACGCCCTGGGTCTGGGCGGTGGGGATGACGCTCGCCACCGGCGTCGGCTACCTGCGCATGGCCGGCGACAAGCACTGGCTCACCGACGTGCTGGTCGGCGCCGCGGTGGGCGGCGGGGTGGGCGTCGCCGCGCCGCTGCTCCTGCACGGCCGGGAGGACCGGCCGGCGCAGGGCGGCGGCCCGTCACCGGCGGGCGCGCGGGTCGTCCCCATCCCGATGGGCCTGCTGGTGGTGTGGTGAGCGCGGAGCAGCGCGCGAGGTCCCCGCGGGCGCGCCTGCGGCGCGCGGAGAAGCCGTCAGCAGGCGTCGGCCCGGCGGGCGCCGAGCCGGCGCGCCAGCAGCGCCCGGATCGTCTCCAGCTCGAACGGCTTGGCGATCCAGCGGGGCGTGCCGCCCCGCCCCGCCGGCGGAGCCGTCGGGGGCCCACCCCTGCTTCGCGGGGCCCGTGACCTCGCGTGCCCGCCTGCGCGGGCACGCGCGAGGTCCCCGCGGGCGCGCCTGCGGCGCGCGGAGAAGCGTCAGCAGGCGTCGGCCCGGCGGGCGCCGAGCCGGCGCGCCAGCAGCGCCCGGATCGTCTCCAGCTCGAACGGCTTCTCCACGCACTCCACCGGCTCCTGCTCCAGGAAGGTGCGGGCGGCGGGGGTGAAGGCGCCGCCGGTGAGGAACACCACGCGGCTCGCCAGCTCCGGTGCGCGCTCGCGCAGCGCGCGGTACAGCTCCATCCCGGTCATCTCCGGCATGAGCAGGTCGGAGAGGACCAGGTCGAACCGCTCCCCCGCCGCCACCCGCGCCAGCGCGGCGCGCGCGCTCGACGTGACCGTCACCTCGTGCTCGCCCTGGAGCGCCCGCTGGATCACCGTCCCCACCAGCGGCTCGTCGTCCACGACCAGGATCCGCGCGCGCACCCGCGGCGCCAGGTGCGCGGTCCCCACTCCCGACGCGCCGGCCTCGTCCGGCCCGGACGCCGGCAGGATCACGCGGAAGGTGGTGCCCCGCCCCAGCATCGTCTCCACCTGGATCTCGCCGCCCATCGCCGAGACGATGCTCTGGCAGATCGACAGCCCGAGCCCGGTGCCCACGCCCGGCGGCTTGGTGGTGAAGAACGGGTCGAAGATGCGCGGCAGGTGCTCCGGCGCGATGCCCGAGCCGGTGTCGGACACCTCCACCGCCACCTGGCCGCCGGGCAGCGCGCGGGCGGAGACCTGGATCTGGTGCTCGTCCACGTGGCCCTCCGGGATCGCCTGCGCGGCGTTCACGAGCAGGTTGAGGAACACCTGCCCGAGCCGCGCCTGGCACCCCTGGATCGGCGGCACGTCCGTCGGCGCGCGCAGCAGGCGCGCCCGGTGCCGGATCTCGTTCCAGGCCACGCTCACGCAGGAGTCGAGCAGCGGCCCGAGCGACACGGGGCCGGCGTGCTCCTCGTCCGGGCGCGAAAACGTCTTCAGGTCCCGGACGATGATCCGCATCCGCTCGGCGCCGTCGCGCGCGTCGTGGACGGCGTCGAGGAGCGCGCTCGCGAGGTCCGGCTCGCGCGAGCTCCCCGCCGCGGCCACGCGCGGGGCGAGGACCGTGAGCTGCTCGTCCAGGTACGAGAGGTTGGCGATCACGTACGCGAGCGGGTTGTTGAGCTCGTGCGCCACCCCGGCGGCCAGCGTGCCCACCGACACCATGCGGTCGGCGAGCGCGAGGCGGGCGTGGAGCTGCTTGCGCTCGCTCACGTCGCGGAGCGCGATCAGGTGCCGGCCCGGCTGGATGTCCGGCACGCCGGTGAACTCGACCGAGCGGCGGAGCCCACCCGCGTGCACCACCTCGGCGGCGCCGCTCACCCGCTCGCCGCGGAGGACGTCGGCGAGCGCCGGGGCGCCGGGCGCCGGCGCCTCGGTGAGGTCCGTCAGGCTGCGGCCGACCAGGCTCGCGCGCCCGCCCCCGAACAGCGCGGCCGCGGCCGCGTTCGCGTCGCGGACCCGGCCCGACGCGTCCACGCACAGCATCGCGTCCAGCGCGGCGTCGAACACCGCCCGCAGCTGGCGCTCGCGGTCCAGCACCTCGGCCTCGGCGAGGTCGCGCGCCAGCGCCGCCGCGAGCACGCTGGCGCTCGTCTCGAGGAAGCGCAGCTCGTCCGCGTGGAAGGCCCGCGGGCGCCGGGCGTAGGCACCGATCACGCCGAGCAGGCGCTCGCGCCCGGGCAACGTCACCTCTGCGGAGGCCTCGATGCCGGGGAGGTCGAGCAGCGGCGGCCGGCCGCCGTGACCGCCGGTCACCGCCGCGCTCTCGTCCGGCGGCGTGCCGCCCACCCGCGCGCCCGCGGCGTCGGGCGGGAGCCCCACCGCGGCGCGGACCACCAGCGCGCCGGCGGCGGCGTCGTCCGGCTGCAGGAACGCGGCCGCATCGACGCCGAGCGCGTCCCGCGCGATGGCGCAGGCGGCCGTGAGCAGCGGCCCGGTCCCCTCGGCGTTCATGGCGAGCTCGGCGAGCGCCGCGACCGCCGCCTCGAGCGGCGCGCGTCGGCGGACCGCGTCCCCGTCCGCCGGTCCGGACCGCTCGCCCGGGATCCGCTCGCGAACCTCGCCTCGCCCGCTCATCGCCGCAACCTCTCGGGCCCGTGGCGTCGCGCGATCCGGCTCGTCGGCGCGCGCCCCGCGCCGCGGGCATCCGAGCGGCACCCGGGGCGACACGGACCCGGGGCTGCCGCGCCTCCCCGCCGGATCGCCAGCCGGGGATGGCTCCCTGGTTGGCCATATACCCTGAAGCCGAAGGCCCCGTAAGGGTCTACAGGTACGACCGGGTGCGTTCAGGGGGGTCCGAGCAGCTCCAGCACGCGCTCGGGCGGGCGGGCCAGCACGGCGCGCGCGCCGGCGACCAGGATCGGCCGCTCCAGCATGCGGGGATGGGCGGCGAGCGCCTCGACCAGCTCGGCCTCCGGGGTGCGGTCCGACAGGCGCAGCACCTGGTACTCGTCCTCGTCGCGGCGGGCCACCGCGCGCGCGGGCAGGCCGAGCGCCCGGAGCAGCGCCGCGAGCTCGTCCGCGGACGGGGGTTCCTCGAGCGGCCGCCGCAGCGCCGGCTCCACCCCGCGCTCGCGCAGGAGCGAGAGCGCGCGGCGGCTGGCGGAGCAGCGCGGGTCGAACCAGAGGACGTACTCGCCGGACATCGCGCCGCCGACTATACGGGAGGCTTGGACCTCACGCACCACCTCGACCGCCTCGCCGCGCTGCTCGCCGCCGAGCGCGAGGAGGAGCGCGCCCGCTTCGCGGAGGCGAAGGGCCGGCTCTCGCTCGCCGAGCGCGAGGCGCGCGGGCTGGCCATCGCCGACGTGGAGGCGCAGGACGAGGGCGCGCTGGCCGGTCGCGCGCTGGTGACGTTCGGGCGCGGCGGGCGCCCGCTGCCGGGCGGGCGGATCGGCGCGGGGAGCCTCGTGTCGGTGGCGCAGCGCCGCGACACGCCGCCGGACGCCCCGCAGGGCGTGGTGGCCCGGCGCACGCGCACCGCGGTGGCGGTGGCGTTCGACGAGCCGCCGCCGGACTGGGTCACCGACGGCCGGGTGGTGCTGGAGCTCGAGCCGTCCCCGGTCACCTGGGAGCGCCTCTCCGGCGGCCTGCGCCGCCTCCGCGACGACCGCGCCGGGAAGCGCTGGCACGCGGTGCTCGCGCCCGGCTCCGGCGCCCCGCCGCGCTTCCTGCGGGCGCCTCGCGGCCCGGTGCTGGAGGCGCGGCTCAACCCCGAGCAGCAGGCGGCGCTCGACCTCGCCGACCGCGCCGAGGACCTCGCGCTCGTGCACGGGCCGCCCGGCACGGGCAAGACGACCGTGCTCGTGGAGGTGATCCGCCGCGCCGCCGCCCGCGGCGAGAGCGTGCTCGCGGCCGCGCCCTCCAACCTCGCGGTGGACAACCTGGTGGAGCGGCTTGCCGCCGC
Organism: Anaeromyxobacter dehalogenans 2CP-1; assembly: GCF_000022145.1. Taxonomy (NCBI): domain Bacteria; kingdom Pseudomonadati; phylum Myxococcota; class Myxococcia; order Myxococcales; family Anaeromyxobacteraceae; genus Anaeromyxobacter; species Anaeromyxobacter dehalogenans. Next base: position 4,864,804 of record NC_011891.1, on the reverse strand, counting down.
CGGCCTCGCCTGCGTGCGGGTGGGCCACCCGGCGCGCGTGCTCCCGGGCCTGCTCGAGCACACGCTCGAGGCGCGGGTGGAGGCGCACGAGGCGGCGCGGATCGCGCAAGGCCTGGTGGACCAGGCGCTCGCGCTGCGCCGCGACGCGCGCAAGCGCCGGCAGAAGCGCGGCCCGGGCCGCTTCAGCGCCTCGCGCGAGCAGGAGCGCGAGGCGCGCGCGCTGCTGGCGGAGGCGCGCCGGCTCGAGGCGCGGGCGGAGGCGGAGGTGCTGGAGCGGGCGCAGGTGGTGCTCGCCACGCTGACCTCGCTCGACGCGCCGGCGCTCGCCGGCCGCCGCTTCGCGCTCGCGGTGGTGGACGAGGCCACCCAGGCCGTGGAGCCGGCCGCGTACCTGGCGCTCCTGCGCGCCGACCGCGCGGTGCTGGCCGGCGACCACCTGCAGCTGCCGCCCACCGTGCTCTCCGCGGCGGCGCAGGCGGGCGGGCTGGGGGTGTCGCTGTTCGAGCGGCTGGTCGAGGCGCACGGGGACCGGGCGCGGGTGATGCTCGCCGAGCAGCACCGCATGAACGCGCGGATCATGGCGTTCCCCTCCGAGGCGCTCTACGGCGGCGCGCTCCGCGCCCACCCGGCCGCGGCCGGCCGCGCCATCGACGACGCGCCGCTCGAGCTGGTGGACACCTCCGGGCGCGGCTTCGAGGAGGAGACGCCGGAGGGCTCCGACTCGAAGCAGAACACCGGCGAGGCGGAGCTGGCCGCCGCCGAGGTCCGGCGCCTGCTCGCGGCCGGGCTCGCCCCCGCCGACGTGGCGGTGATCTCGCCGTACGACGGGCAGGTGCAGCGCCTCCGGCAGCTCCTCGCCGACGAGGTGGAGGCGGGCCTGGAGGTGGACACCGTGGACGGCTTCCAGGGGCGCGAGAAGGAGGCGGTGGTGGTCTCGCTGGTGCGCTCCAACGAGGCGGGCGAGGTGGGCTTCCTCGCCGACGTGCGCCGGATGAACGTCGCGCTCACCCGCGCGCGGGCGAAGCTGGTGGTCGTGGGCGACGGGAGCACCGTGTCGCGCCACCCGTTCTACCGGAGCTTCCTCGAGCACGCCGAGCGCGCCGGCGCGTGGCGGAGCGCCTGGGAGCGGTGACCGCGGCCAGGGTCGCCCGGACTGCGCCCGTGGTGAACCCCGTCGAACCGCGAGCGGAGGGACGCCGTCCCGGCGCTTTGCGTGCCCGGCGCCTCCGCGCGTAAGCTCCGCCTCCGCATGATCCGCAGCACCTTCCGGCTCGCGCCCGGCATCGGCCCCTACCTCGAGGGGAAGCTCTGGAACGCCGGCATCCGGCGCTGGGCCGACCTGCCCGCCGCGCCCGCGGTGGCGCTCTCGCCCAGGATCGACGCGCGGCTGCGCGAGGCGGTGGTCCGCGCCGAGGCCGCGCTGGAGGCCGGCGACGCCGACGCGCTCGCGGCCATGATCCCGCGCGCCGAGCGCTGGCGGCTCTACCCCGCGTTCGCCGAGGACGCCGCGTTCCTCGACGTGGAGACCGACGGAGAGCGGCTCACCTGCGTGGGCGTGCTCGACGCCTCCGGGCCGCGCCTGTTCCTGGACGGCCGCGACCTCGACGCGTTCCCGGAGGCGGCGCGCGGCTGGAAGGTGCTCGTCACCTACAACGGGCTCGCCTTCGACGAGCCGGTGCTCCGGCGCGCGTTCCCCGGCTGGCGCCCGCCGCGGGCGCACGTGGACCTCTGCCACCTCTGGCGCCGGCTCGGGCACCAGGGCGGCCTGAAGCGGCTCGAGGAGGAGACCGGCGTCGGGCGCCCGGCGCACCTCCACGGCCTCTCCGGGCTCGACGCGGTGCGGCTCTGGCGCGCCTGGCAGGAGCGGGGCGACGCCGACGCGCTCCGCCTGTTCGCCGAGTACAACCTGCACGACGCCGTGAACCTCCGGACGCTGATGGGCCTCGGCTACAACCGGCTGGTGGAGCGGCTGCGGCTCCCCGCCGCTCCGGTGCCGGTGTCGGAGCGCGGCGACGTCCGCTACGACCTGACGAAGCTCCTCCTCGCGCTCTAGGCATCGCGCGGCGTGACGCGCCCGGGGGGCGCCCGGGGGGCCCCGGCGCGCGGCCGTCCGCCCGCCCGGCGCCCGGCCGGACGACGAGCCTCGATCTCCCGGGCCGCCGCCGCTAGAATCCGCGGCCTCATGACCGAGCCGATCACCCCCGAGATCGTCGCGCAGCACGGCCTCAAGCCGGAGGAGTACCAGCGCATCCTCGAGCACCTCGGGCGCACCCCGACGCTCACCGAGCTGGGCGTGTTCTCGGTCATGTGGAGCGAGCACTGCTCCTACAAGTCCTCGCGGGTCCACCTGAAGACCTTCCCGACCAGCGGCCCGCGCGTGCTGCAGGGACCGGGCGAGAACGCGGGCGTGGTGGACCTCGGCGACGGCCTCGCCGCCGCGTTCAAGATGGAGAGCCACAACCACCCGAGCTACATCGAGCCGTACCAGGGCGCGGCCACCGGCGTGGGGGGCATCCTCCGCGACGTGTTCACGATGGGCGCCCGCCCCATCGCCTCGCTGAACGCGCTCCGCTTCGGCGACCCGAGCCACCCGAGGACCGCCTACCTGCTGGAGGGCGTGGTGGCCGGCATCGGCGGCTACGGCAACTGCATGGGCGTGCCCACGGTGGGCGGGGAGGTGGCGTTCCACCCCTCGTACAACGGCAACTGCCTGGTGAACGCGTTCACGCTCGGCATCCTCCCGGCCGACAAGATCTTCCGCGGCACCGCCGCCGGCGTCGGCAACCCGGTGATGTACGTCGGCGCGAAGACCGGCCGCGACGGCATCCACGGCGCCACCATGGCCTCGGCCGAGTTCGACGCCTCCACCGAGGAGAAGCGCCCGACCGTGCAGGTCGGCGATCCCTTCATGGAGAAGCTGCTGCTCGAGGCCTGCCTCGAGCTGTTCCAGACCGACGCGGTGGTCGGCATCCAGGACATGGGCGCCGCCGGCCTCACCAGCTCGTCGGTGGAGATGGCCGGCCGCGGCGGGAACGGGCTCGACCTGTTCCTCGACCAGGTGCCGCTCCGCGAGGAGGGGATGACGCCGTACGAGATCCTCCTCTCCGAGTCGCAGGAGCGCATGCTGCTCGTGGCGGCCGAGGGCAAGGAGGAGCTGGTCCGGAGCATCTGCGAGAAGTGGGACCTCGACGTGGCGGTGATCGGGCGGGTGACCGCCAGCGGCCGCTGGCGCGCGCACTGGCGCGGCGCGGTGGTGGCCGACCTGCCGGTGGACCCGCTCACCGAGGGCGCGCCGAAGTACCACCGCCCCATGGCCCCGCACCCGGCGCTGCCGGCGCTGCACGCGTTCGACGCGGCCGCCCTGCCCGAGCCGGCCGACCTCGGCGCGGCGCTGCTCCGGCTGCTCGCCCGGCCGACCATCGCGTCGAAGGAGTGGGTCTACCGCCAGTACGACCACATGGTCCGGCTGGTCGGCGCGGTGCGGCCCGGCGGCGACGCCGCGGTGGTGCGGCTCGCGGTCTCGCACGACGCGCACGCGCACAAGGGCATCGCGCTCTCGGTCGGCGTGAACGGCCGGTTCTGCTTCCTCGACCCGTACCTTGGCGCCATGCACGCGGTGGCCGAGTGCGCCCGAAACATCGCCTGCGTGGGCGGCGAGCCCATCGCCATCACCGACTGCCTGAACTTCGGCAACCCCGAGAAGCCCGAGATCATGTGGCAGTTCGCCGAGTGCGTGCGCGGCATCGGCGACGCCTGCCGCGCGTTCGGCACCCCGGTCGTCTCCGGCAACGTCTCGCTCTACAACGAGACCGAGGGCCAGGGCATCCTGCCCACGCCCACCGTCGGCATGGTGGGCCTGGTGGAGCCGGTGGAGCGCACCTGCCACTCGACGTTCCGCGACGCCGGCGACGTCATCGCGCTGGTGGGCAGCCTCCAGGGCGAGGTGGGCGGGTCGGAGTACCTGTCCGCCGAGCACGGCAAGGAGGCCGGCCGCCCGCCGGCGCTCGACCTCGCGCGCGAGAAGGCGGTGCAGGAGACCGTCCGGCGCGCCGTCCGGGCCGGGCTGCTCTCCTCGGCGCACGACTGCTCCGAGGGCGGGCTGGCGGTGGCGCTCGCCGAGAGCTGCATGATGCACGAGGTCCCGGCGGACGGCTCGAAGCCGGCCTGGATCGGCTGCGCGGTGCGCATCCCGTTCCCGGTCCGCAAGGACTTCGTGCTGTTCGGCGAGGACGCGAGCCGCATCCTCGTGTCGCTGCCCAAGGAGAACGCCGCCCGCTTCGTCGACCTCGCGCAACAGTGCGGCGCGCCGGTCATCCGCCTCGGGGCGGTGGGCGGCGACCGGCTGGAGATCCAGGGCGCGCTCTCGGTCCCCGTCGAGGACCTGGCCCGCGCGTGGCGCGACGGCATCCCCGCCGTCCTCCGCCGCGACGCGGCGCACGCCGGGACGACCGCGCCGGCCTAGCGCACGCCTCGGAGGGGCGCCGGCCGGCGCCCCCATCTCGTGGGCGGCGCACGCCTTCCACCTCGAGTAAGGACTGGACGCGCCCCATGGACACCGTCGAGCTCGCCTGCATCTTCGTCCGGGCCGAGGGCGACCGCCTGCTCGCGGCGGAGCGGCTCGTGCTCGCCCTGCCGCACGTGCTGGGGGTCGGGCTCGACCGCTGCGAATTCGCATTCGACGCGTCGACCCGCTTCCTCGCGGTGGCGGTGGCCGCCCGCGGCGAGGCGGCCACGGCCGCGGCGCGGGCGCGGCTCGCGTTCTGGACCGCGCGGGCCGGCGGGCGGCTCCTCGCGCCCGCCGAGGCGTCGGACGACGAGCGCGAGCGGCTGCGCGCGCAGGTGGAGGCGTGCGACCTCGTCGCCGAGGGCGTCCTCCCGGCCGACCTGCTCGACGCGGCCGGGCGGTTCTTCGGCGACGCGGGCGCGCCGGCCGGCCGGCACCGGAGCGCCGTCGCGCGCCCGGTGCTGTGCATGGACGTCGGCGGACCGGGCTGGCAGGGCGTGCAGTGCGATCCGAAGGCCGGGACCCTGTTCGTCGCGGCGCCCATCGCGCCACCGCCCGGCGACGTGCTCGCCCTGGCGCTCCGGCTGCCCGGGGTGGCGAGGCCGGTGGAGGCGCGCGCGACCGTGATGGACGTCCGCGGCCCGGCGCAGGCGCGGCCCGGCGCGCCGGCCGGCTACACCCTGCACCTCGAGGACGCGCCGCCGGCGCTCCGCGAAGCCCTGGCGCGCAAGGCGGCCGGCGCCAGCGAGGTCGGGGCCGGCACCCGCGCCACCGCCCGGTTCGCGGTGAACGGCCCGGTGACCGTCGTCGCGCTGCCGCCGCCCGACCCCGCCGCACAGGCGCGCATCGAGTACGCGACCGCGAGCGAGCTCGCGTCCGACTGGATCGAGAACCTCTCGCAGGGCGGCGCGTTCGTGCGCACCGCCCGGCCGGCCGAGGTGGGCGCGCAGCTCGTGCTGCGCCTGGCGCTGCCGAACGGGGTCGAGCTGTCCACCCCGGCGCGCGTGGTGTTCGCGAGCGCGAGCGGCATGGGCGTGCGGTTCACCCTCGACGCCGAGGCGGACGCGATCCTCTCCGCGGCCGTGGCGCAGCTCTCCGGCCGGCCGCGCCGGGCGCTGGTGGTGGACGACGACGCCCTGCTCCGCCGCATGCTCGCCGACGCGCTCACCGGCCGCGGGTTCGAGGTGCTCACGGCGGCCGACGCGACCGAGGGGCTGCGGGTGCTCGCCGAGGAGGTGCTGGCGCTCGACCTCCTCGTCACCGACGTGCGCATGCCCGGCATGGACGGCGCCGAGCTGGTGCGCCGGATCCGCACCGTGGGCGGCGAGGCGGACCTCGCCATCGTGGCGGTCACCGGCCGGCTCGAGGAAGGCCTGGAGCCGCGGCTCGCGACCGCCGGCGCCGACGCGGTCCTGGAGAAGGCGCTCGGCGTGGAGCGGATCGCCCAGGCGGCCGACGCGGTGGTGGAGCGCCGCCGGGCCGATCCCGGCGGCGCGCCCGGTCACTGACAGGTCCGCACGAACGTGAAGGTCGCGGTGGGGGTGGTGGGCCACGCCACGCCGTCGGTCACCGAGAACTCCTGCGTGACGGTCTCCTGCGTCCCCGTGCAGGTGGCGACCTCCGGGGCGAGGGCCGTGGCGCGCTCGCACACGCCGCCCTCGCACACCACGTGCGTCGGGGTCACGCCGGTCGAGAACACCACCTCCAGCGGATCGCCGTCCGCGTCCGAGACCTGCGGCGTCACCGTGTAGGTCCGCGCCGGGATGACGAGCGGGTACTGCACGCAGATGGACCCGGACCAGCGGCAGCAGAACGTGTCGTCGGGCGGGCGGGAGCAGGTGACGAGCTGCGTGACCGTGGAGGAGGTGGCGGTGGGCGGGCGCGTGCCGATGGAGAGCTGCGCCGGGGGCAGCGCGGTCGGGGTCCAGGGATCCGCGATGGACGGCGAGAGGGTGCGCGTCCCGACGAAGGCCGCGAGGTCGTACGGGTTCTGGTACGCGCCGCTGCACTCGATGATCGTGGACCCGTCGGAGAGGAGCGTGAGCCGGTCGCAGGCCGCGTCCCCGGTGCCGCCGGTGGGCCAGATGGGGTCGCCGTCCGGATCGACCACCCGCCACACCTCCTGCGTGGCGCGGTAGCGCCGGGCGACGGCGTCGAACGCATGGTCGATCCCGACCCCGCTCGACGGGGCCGACGTCACCGCGGGCGGGCGGTTCCCCACGGTCACCGGCAGCTCGGCCCGCGCCGGCTCGCCGTTCGCGTCGGCCACCGTCACCACGATGGTCCGCTCCAGCCCGGCGCCGCCGGTCAGGTAGGCGGCGTCGGCCGGCGAGGCGTAGGGGACGGCCACCCGGAAGGTGAGCGCGTCGCCGAGGTCGTCGCCCTCGAAGGCGCCGGCGTCGCCGTCGCCGGCGTGGTGCCAGGTCACGGTGCGCGGCTCGAGCGGATCGCCGTCCGGGTCGGTCACCGAGATGGGGATCCGTCCGGCGGCCACGAGGCGCGGGCCGGCGGGTTCGTAGGTGTGCGGTGCCTCGGGGGGCGGCGTGGCGGCGATCGCCGGCGCACGGTTCCCGACGCTCACCCGCGTAGCTCCGGTGCCGAGCACGCCCGCGTCGTCGGAGGCCTCCACCCGGAACACCCAGTCGCCGGAGATCGCGCCGCCGTCGGTCTCGATCGCCACGCCCGGCGCCGCGGCGTCGGACCCGGGGCTGAACGTGACGCGGCGGTCGGCGCCGAGGGCGCGGCCGGCGGGCGGCTCCACCGTCCACCGCCAGCGGACGGGCCCCTGCGCGGCGGCAGCGGACAGCGTGGCGGTCAACGCGACCGGCCCGTCGGGCGCGCAGCGCAGCGGCTCGCCCTGGCACAGGTGTCCGAGCGCCACGTCCGGGCCGGCGGTGACCGGCGGCGTGCCCGCGTACGGCGCCACGTCGAGCTCGAGCCGCGCCGGCGCGCTCTCGGCCCCCAGCTGATCGCGCACCACCAGCTCGACCGCGTACCGGCCGGCGCAGCCGAAGCGCACCCGGGCCAGCGGTCCGGTGCCGGCCACGGCGGGCGGCGCGCAGGGCGCGTCCACCGCCGAGATCGTCCAGGCGTGCGACACGATCCCGTCGCGCGGCGCGTCCGGATCGGCGCTCCCGCCGCCGTCCAGCTCGACGAGCGCGAACGCCTCCGGCGCGCCCGCCGAGGCGATGGCCGCGACCGGCGGCGCGTTCCCGACGCAGGCGCCCGCCACGCAGCGCGCCGCGGCGCCGCAGCCGTCGTCCGCCTGGCACGCGCGCGGCGTGGCCCCGCCGCCCGAGCAGCCCGCACCCGCTGCGATGACGAAGATGATGATCCCGAGCCGCTCCACGATCCCTGCGCTGCGCATCGACCGTCCTCCTGGATGGCGAGTTCACGGATCGTACGAACACGCGATCCGGTTTCAAGCGGCGAGGGCGCACTGCGAGTGTCGTACCAGGGAGCAGATCCGCCTTTCGCGAGTGATCCCGGACCCCGGACCGTGGGTCGAGTCCGCGTCTCGGGTGGGCGGTCCGCGGCGCGGACCATCCGGCGCGCCCGGAGCGGGGTGGGTCACGCGGATCCACACGCGTCGGGGACGCTGCACGCCGCTTGCAACCATCGACGCGCCTGTGCTGATAGTGCGTGGCGCACTCAACGTGATGGCTCGTGCGGAGGTGTCGATGGCGCTCTCGGGCGTGGTGGGCATGGTGATCGCGGCAGCGGTCGCCTCGGGCGGTGAGCGCCTGCTGCTGTGCCGGCCGGTGGTGGACGGGGATCCGGCGCTGGCGCGCGCCGACGCCGTCGGCGAGGCGGCCCGCGCGCGGGCGGGGCGCTGGCTCGACTACGGCGTCGCGTGCGACGGCGCGCCGGAGGGCGCGCGCGCGGCGCGGCGGGCCGGGCTGGCGCACGCGGTGGTGGCGCGCGCCGAGGGCCGCTCCGACGGGAGCCGGTTCGTGCTGGTGCTGACCGACGCCACCACCGAGGAGGCTCGCGCCCAGCGCCGGGTGGACGTGCCGCCGGGGAAGGATGCGGTGAGGCCGCTGCGCACCGCGCTGGACGGGCTGCTCCAGGCGCTGCCGCCCGAGCCGGGGCCGGGCGCGGGCCGGATCGCGGCCTGGAGCCTCGCCGGCGCGGGGGCGGCCTCGCTGATCGCGGGCGTGGCGCTCGCCGTGTCGGCCTCGAGCGCGGCGGACCGGGCCGATGCGGCCGGGGATCCGGCGGCGTACACGCGCGCGCGCGCCGACTGGCGCAGCCGGCGGCGCTGGAGCGCGGCCGCACTGGGCGCGGGCGGCGCGGCGCTCGCGGCGGGGCTCACCTGGCGATTCGTCTTCTAGGAGGGTGGACATGAACCGGATGCTGGCGCTGGCGGCGCTGCTCGCCGCGGGGTGCAGTGGCGTGAAGGAGGATCGATCGGGCTGCGCGCGGAGCGCCGACTGCCCGGCGGGCGAGACCTGCGCGGCCACGCCGGACGGCGCGGTGTGCTGGCCGGACGCGCAGCCGCCGGCGGTCTCCGGCGTGGCGGTGACCTGCGGGCCACCCTGCCTGCGCGACGGGACGCTGCGGGTGGAGGCCACCGTCGCCGACGATCACGAGGTGGGCGAGGTGACCGTCGCGCTCGATCTCGATCCGTCGCGCGCGGTCCCGATGACCCGCGCCGGCGCGCGCTGGGTGGCGCAGGTGCCGCTCGAGGAGTTCCCGTTCCCGGCGTTCGAGCGCGCCGTGGTCGCGACGGTGACGGCGCGCGACGGGGCGAGGAACGCGAGCGTTCCCGTGGACGCCGCGGCGCAAACCGTGACGAGGCTTCGGTGGGCCCAAGCTGCGGATAGCGGAGCGACGGTGGCACTCAGCTCTCCCGCAGTCGACGGCAGCGGAACCGTCGTCCTGGGTGCCAGCAACGGAATGGTCTACCGATTCGACGGCGCAGGCCTGCCGGTGGGCGAGCCTGTGCAACTCGCGGGAGGGTCGGCTGGAGTCCCTTCTGTTGAAGGGAGCGCTACATGGATCGGAACGCAGGGCGGTAGCCTCTACGTGCTCGACGTTGGAGTTAGCCCTGCGGATTGCTCGCCAGGTGAACCGATCGCGGGTCCACCCACGCTCGTTGGGGCGCGGGCAGTCGCAGGGTCGCAAGCGGGCGTCGTTATCGTCGCAGACACGTCCGGGTTCTGTAACCAGACGAGTGCTCTCGGCCCTGTCGCCGCTCCCGTTGTGGTCACCGCGGCTGGATCCGTGATCGCCGCATCGTCCGGGACCCTGCTCAAGTTCGGACTGCCAGCGAGCGGCGTGCTTCGCTCAGAGTGGACCGGAATCGACAGCCCTCTCCCGCCGCGCGTGGGTGATGCGGTTGTTCAACCACTTGCGGTGGATGAGACCGACGCTCTGTGGACGGTCGCGCAAAACGGCGCCCTCAACCGGACTGCCGCAGACGCAACCACCACCACGATTGCGACCGTCCCCGTCGGCAGCTCCGGCCCCATCGTCCTCGCCGACGGCAGCGTCGTGGTCGGCAGCGGCGCGGGCATGCTCCAGCGCTTCTCCACCGCGTCGGCCCCGCCGTGGGCAGAGAGCGAGCCGCTGAACGGCGTGCCGGCCGTCCCGCTCGCGCTCGCGGGCACCCGGCCCGCGCTCCTCGTCCCGACCTCGACCGGCCGGCTCTACGCCGTGAACGCGGACGACGGGAAGATCGCCTGGAGCGTGAAGCTGTCCGCCACCGGCCAGGCCCTCCAGCCCGCCAACATCCACGGCGCCCCCGGCGCGGCCACCTCCACCGCCTACGTGGCCGGGGCCGACGGCAAGCTCTACGCGGTGATCGTGGACGGCCAGCTCGATCGCGCCGCGCCGTGGCCGAAGGCGTTCCACGACCCGCGCAACACCGGCAACGCGGGGGCGCTGCCGTGAGGCGCGCGCTCCTCGCCGCCGCCTGCGCGCTGGCCGCCTCCGGCGCGGGCGCGGTCGAGCGGCTCGGGGTGATGGCGGTGGCGGACGCGCCGGCCGGACCGGACGCCGAGCTCACCGAGCTCGCGCACCAGCTCCGCGCGGCGTGCCGCGACCGGGTCGGCGGGGTGGAGGAGGTGGCCACCATGCGGCGGCGCCTGCTCGGCCAGGGCTCGGACGCCACGCTCTCCGAGCTGGACCGCGCCTACGGCGGCGCGCTGGCGGTCTACCAGAACGGCGAGTTCGACAGCTCGGTCCGCACGCTGCGCGCCATCGTGGACGACCTGGAGGCGGTGCCCGAGGGCGAGGAGGCCTTCTTCCAGTGGAAGCGCGCCATGCTCCGCCTCGCCCACGCGTCGCTGAGCCTCGGGCAGGAGCGCGAGATGGAGCGCGCCTTCCTCGCGCTCGCCCGCACCGACCCGGCGCTGCAGCCGGATCCGGACCAGTACTCGCCCGGCTTCCGCCGTCGCTTCGAGGAGGTGAAGGCGCGGGTGCGCGCGCTGCCGCGACGGCGCCTGCACGTCGCCTCGGAGGGGCGGTCCGGCACCGTGTACGTGAACGGCCGCGCCATGGGCACCACGCCGCTCACGCTGACGCTGCCGGCCGGGAGCTACCGCGTCGGCGGCGGCGCGGGCGCGCTGCGGGTGCCGAGCTTCACCGTGGACCTCGAGTCGGAGGACCGGAGCGTGGTGCTCGACTTCGCGCTGGCGGAGGCGCTGCGGGTGAACGCCGGCCCGGGGCTGGCGCTCGCGCCGGAGGCGCGCGGGTACGGCATCGTGCGCGCCGGCGCCTGGCTCGGCGTCGATCGCCTGCTGACGGTGAGCCGCGCGCAGGAGGGCCAGGCGCAGTTCCTGGTCGGCTCCATCTTCGACGTGCGCCGGGGCGCGCTGCTGCGCGAGGGCAGCGTCCGGCTGGTGGCGGGCGGCCTTCCCTCGGTGCAGGTCGGCGCGCTCGCGTCGTTCCTGCTCACGGGCCAGTCCTCGCGCGACGTGCAGAACCTGACGCAGCAGGGGCCGCGCGAGATCCGGCCGCCCCTGCCGCCGGTCGCCGAGCTCCGGCCCGTCCCCGCGGCGTCGCCCCCGGCCGTGGTCGCCGCGCTGGCGTCCGCCCCCACGCCAGCAGTGGCCACGGGGGCAGCGGCACCGGCGTCCGCCGCCACGCTCCCGGCGGTCCGTCCGCCGGCGGCGCGGGCCACCGGCGCGGCGCCCGCGCCGATCTCGCCCGCCGTCCTGCCACCCACCGCCGCTGCCGCCGCCACCGCCGCTACGGCCCATGCCTCGGCCACGCCCGCGCCGACCTCCGCTCCGCCGGTCGCGCAGACGCCCGCGCCGACGTCCGCTCCGCCGGTCGCGCAGACGCCCGCGCCGACGCAGATGCTGGCGGCGGCCAACGCGCCCGCGCCGGTGCGGTCGATCCTCGCCCCCGCCCCGCGCGCGGCGCTGCCGGCGCTGGATCCTGCGGGCCGCGCGCTGGGAGCAGGCTCGCGGCCCGGGGTCGCGCCTCGCTGGATGCGTCCGGCGGCCATCGGCTCGGGCGCGCTCGCGCTGGGGCTGGCGGCGGTCGCGGTGCAGCAGGGCCTCGCCGCCTCCGGGCGCTACGCCGACGCGCGGGACATGCTCGGTGCCGACGGCCAGCTCCTGCCCGGCTCGGATCCCGGCCGCTACCGCGACCTGCGCAGCGGCGGCGATTCGGCGCGGCGGAACGCGTTCGTGTCCGCCGGCGTCGCGGCGGCGTTCGCGGCCACCGCCGGCGTGCTGGGCTGGCTGTCATGGGACGGGGACGGGGACCGGGACCGGCACGCCGACGCGAGCGGCGGGCTGTCGGTGCGCTTCTGAGGCGGCGATCCTGCGATCCATCCCAAGCGGGTCCCCGCGTCGAGCCCGGCGCGGGGGTAAACAATCGGCTACCCAACCCGAGCCGAGAGACCGGATGCGCTACACGAAGATCTTCATCGTTCGCTGGGCCGACTGCGACGCGAACGGTCACATGCGCAACACCGCCTACAGCGAGTACGCCATCGACACGCGCATGAGCTGGCTCGCCGACCAGGGCTGGCCGTTCTCGCGCTTCGAGGAGCTCGGGATCGGCCCGGTGCTGCTGCGCGAGGAGATCGACTACGCGCGCGAGCTGCGCCTGGGCGACTCGGTCGAGGTGGACCTCACCGGCCTCGGCCTCTCCTCCGACGGCGCGCGCTGGAAGCTCGCCCACGAGTTCTGGCGGCCCGGAGGGAAGACCGCGGCGCGCATCGTGCTGAGCGGCGCCTGGATGGGCATGGAGTCCCGCCGGCTGGTGGTGCCGCCGGACGCGCTCACCGAGGCGATGCGGAAGGTGCCGCAGGGCCCGACGTGGGAGGAGCTCGCGCCGCTGAAGCCGCGGGAGTAGGTCCTCAGCGCCGGCCCGCCGCGGCCGGCGTGCGCCCGCGGCCCGCCGCCCCATCGGGCGGGTGCGCCGGCGGCTCCGCCCGCACCGCCGCCGCCGCGGCCGCCACCGCCGGCTCGAGCCGGGCCGCGAGCGACGGGCCGTAGTAGGTCCGCGGGGTCTCCCCGCGGTCCGCGGCGATCATCCGCGGCGTCTCCACGTACCCGACGTAGCCGTTCACGAGCGAGACGATCTGCGCGCCCGGCCCGGCGGCGCGGCGCCAGCCCTCGCCGATCTCCGATACCGGCTCGCCGGGCACGGCCACCAGCACGAGCCCCCCGAGCCGCAGCGCCTCCACCTCGGCGCGCGCCGGCATGGTTTCCCAGGACGCGTTGCTCGCGGCGCGGCGCAGCAGCGGCGGCACGGCCCCGGGATCCGGCGCCGGCAGCGGGACGTCCGCGGTGGCGAAGGCGACCGCGGGGGCGGGATCCGGCGCGGAGTAGGCGAGCCCGTCCACCGCGCGCGCGAACGCGTCGCCGTAGCGATCGGTGGGCGTGCCCTCCGGGCCGTTCACCGGCGTCGCCGCCTGATCGCCGAGCGCGCCCTGGAAGAAGAGGCGCACCCCGTGGCCGGTGGCGGCGAGGTAGCGGCCCGGCCAGTCGCCCGAGATGAGGAGGTTCGCGCGTCCGAGCGTGGTGGGGTGCGCGGCGAAGATCGCCAGCTCGGAGACGGGCGCGCCGTCCGGCCGGTCGATCCGCACCACGGTGAGCCGGGCCTCGACCGGCCCCTCGGTCCGGTTGTAGGCGAGCGTCTCGGCGCGCCCCTCGCCCACCGAGAGCCGCGCCGGGCCCGACGCCGCCGCCGCCGCGCGGATCGCCTGCGCGATGCCGCCGGCGATGCGATCGCGGAGCGCCGGATCGAACGGGCCGGTGGCGATGTGCTCGCCGAACACGTGATCCCAGTAGCCGCCGGGGCCGGAGTGCGTGTGCGTGGCGCCGACGAGCAGCCCGTCGAGCGGGACGTCGCCCAGCCGGGCGCGCACCGCCACCTCCAGCGACTCGGGCACGAGCAGGATCTCCGCCGAGGCGAGCGCGTACCGGCAATCGCCGACCGACAGGACGAGCGCGCGTGCGCCCACCGGGTCGCGGACCCCCTCGCTGCGGTAGCGCAGCCGGGCGAAGCCGCCGATGGGAACGCCCGGCGGCAGGTCGAACGTCGTCGCGGCGGCGCCGGCCGACAGCGGCCCCTGGCAGCGCCGCGCGGCCGTGACCCGGGCCGCCTCGGCGGGCCGATCGCCGTGCCACGGCAGGGAGGCGATCGCGAGGATCGCGGCGGGAATTCCAAGCAGGAACGCGGCCGCGAGGAGGAGTCGTCTGGCGGGAGGCATTTTCAAGCGCGGATCGTTATACTCCCGCGCCTCATGGGGTACGACGCCGTCTACGACAAGATGAAGGACGAGTGCGGCGTCTTCGGGATCTGGGCGGTCGGCCAGTCCGAAGAGGCCGCCAACTTCACCTACCTCGGCCTGCACGCGCTGCAGCACCGCGGGCAGGAATCCGCCGGGATCGTCTCGAGCGACGGCGAGACCCTCCACACGCACCGCGACATGGGCCTGGTCGCGGACATCTTCGACGCGGACGTCCTCTCCACCCTCAAAGGCGGGGCCGCCATCGGCCACGTCCGCTACTCGACCACCGGCGCCTCCCACCTCAAGAACGCCCAGCCGCTCGCGGTCCAGTACGCCGGCGGCCCGGTGGCGCTCGCGCACAACGGCAACCTGGTGAACGCCGAGGCGCTGCGCGCCGAGCTGGAGGCGCAGGGCTCGATCTTCACCGCGTCCACCGACTCCGAGGTGATCGTCCACCTCATCGCGCGCGCCCGGGCCTCCGGCGCGCCCGGCTCGGCCGAGCAGCTCGTCGGCGCGGTCCGGCAGGCGCTGGGGCGGGTCTCGGGCGCGTACTCGATCCTGTTCCTCACCCCCAAGGTGATGGTAGGCGCGCGGGACCCGATGGGCTTCCGCCCGCTCGTGCTCGGGCGGCTGAAGGGGAGCTGGGTGCTCGCGAGCGAGACCACCGCGCTCGACCTCATCGAGGCCGAGTACGTGCGCGAGGTCGAGCCGGGCGAGCTCGTGATCGTGGACGGGAGCGGGCTGCGCAGCGAGCGGCTCTTCCCGGACCAGCGCCCGCAGGCGCGGCTCGGGCGCTGCGTCTTCGAGCACATCTACTTCGCGCGGCCGGACACGGTGCTGTTCGGCAGGTCGGTGTACGCGGTCCGCCACGGCTTCGGCCGCCAGCTCGCGCGCGAGCACGCCGTCAACGCCGACCTCGTCATCCCGGTCCCGGACTCCGGGGTGCCCGCCGCCATCGGCTACGCCGAGGAGAGCGGCATCCCGTTCGCGATGGGCCTGGTCCGGTCGCACTACGTGGGCCGGACGTTCATCGAGCCGCAGCAGTCCATCCGCCACTTCGGCGTGAAGCTGAAGCTGAACGCCCTGAAGGACGTGCTGAGCGGCAAGCGCGTGGTGGTGGTGGACGACTCGGTGGTGCGCGGCACCACCAGCCGGAAGATCGTCAAGATGCTGCGGTCCGCGGGCGCGCGCGAGGTGCACCTGCGCATCAGCTCGCCCCCCACCGCCTGGCCCTGCTACTACGGCATCGACACGCCGTCGCGGCAGGAGCTGGTCGCGAGCACGCACTCCGTCGAGGAGATCGCGACCTACGTCACCGCCGACACGCTCGGCTACCTCTCGCTCGACGGCATGTACGCGTCGATGGGCGCGGAGCGGTCCGGGTTCTGCGACGCCTGCTTCACCGGCGAGTACCTGATCCAGTTCCCGAAGCGCACCGCGCCGCCGCCGCTCCGGCTGGTCGGCCAGTAGCACGGCGCCGCCCATTCGCGCGGAGCCCTGCTGCGGCGCACGCTGGCTGCCTGCGCCGGGCAGACTCGTCCCTGCGCTGCTCGACGTGCCGACGGGCACGCCTGCGCGGCTCGGTCCTCGTGTGCCCGGCTCGGCGAGGCCATCGTGTGCCTCGCGACGGGCCCCCCGCGAACGGGAGGCGCCATCAGCGCCAGCGCGCGAGCCGCGCCGCCATGGCCGCGATCTCGCGGTCGGCGGGCGCGTGCGCGCGCGCCTCCTCGAAGCGGCGGAGCGCGAGCGCGGTCCGGCCCGCCGCGAGGTGCTCCATCCCCTCCTCGTAGAGCCGCTGCGCCGCCGACGGGCGCGCCAGCGCGGGCACCCCGGCGGCCGCCTCGGCCGCGGCGAGCGCGGCGCGCCAGCGCTCCGGGCCGGGGGACGCGGCCGCCTCGAGCACGAGGAGCCCCCGCGTCACCAGGCCGAACAGCGCCCCGACGATCCGCTCCGACGGCGTGCCGCCCAGCGACGCGAGCAGGCCGCGCACCGCCACCCCGGAGCCCACCCGCCGCAGCAGCGCCAGCTCGTCCGGCGTGAAGCCCATCGCCGGCGGCGGGTCGCCGAGGAACACGCGCGCCTCGAGCGGGAGCCGGTCCGGCGTGCGCCGGGCCGCGGCCGAGACGGCCGGGTCGGCGATGGCCAGCGCCTGGAACCAGGCGCGGTGCGAGGGCGCGCCCTCGAAGACGAGGCCGAGGCGTCCCGGCGCGCTGGGCCGGGACCACACCACCCGCGCGGCGGTGCGCACCTCGCAGCGGAGCGCCGGGAACGCGAGCGTCACGCGGAGCGAGCGCCCCGGCGGCACGGGCCGTCCCGACACGAGCTGGCACCCGCCCGGCCCGAGGTCGGCGGTCTCGGCCGACCAGCGCCAGAGCCGCTGGCGCACCCGCACCTCGCAGCGCGCGGGGACGCGCGGCGTGGCGCGCGGGTTGTGGATGACGGCGTCGAGGTTCACGGGTGTCCGGAGGGGGCGCGCACCATCAACGACGAACCCCGCCAGGCCGCAACGGTCATGACGGGGCCCTGGCCATTGGGACGGGGTACGCGTGGTTGCCCACCCCGAGCCTCTCGAAGCGGCGCGACTCGAAGCCGGGGGGGCCGTGGGTGCGGGTCCTCGTGGGCGCTCCCGCCCTCGCCCGCTCCCGCGACGTGGAGAAGGAATGCTCGGCGCGGGGCTACGGTCGTAGGACGCGCGCGGATCGCGTCCGATGCACCTGGGCGCGCTCGCGAACTCGGCCGCGCTGCGCCGAGACCGGCCGGCCTGGATCGCTGCTGCGGCGCACGCTGGCTGCCTGCGCCGGGCAGACTCGTCCCTGCGCTGCTCGACGTGCCTACGGGCACGCCTGCGCTGCTCGGTCCTCGTGTGCCCGGCTCGGCGACGCCATCGTGTGCCTCGCGACGCGACCACACCGGCCGGGCTCGGCTATCGCTGGCGCGACGCGCGGCCTCAGACACGCTCGCCGCGCACGCCGGCTGGATACGCGCGCGAGAGGGCGTCGTCGTGGGCTGCGCCTGCGCTGACAGTCGCGGTCGCGGGCGAGGGCGTATGCGCTGCGGACGGGGGTCCGTACTGGCGGCTTCGAGCTTCTGGGCGAAAACGCTCCGCCGTCACGCCTCCCATCCACGTCAGGCCGCCGCGAGCGCCCGGAACCGCCGACCTGGCGGCCCGCCTCCAGGACAGGGCCCGCTGGAGGCGGCCCCGCTGACGCAGCCTCGCTGACGCAGGCCCCGCTCGCCGGCGTTCCCGAATCGCGGCCGGGCGTCTACAGTCCACGCATGCGCACGCTGGACGGGCCCCGGGTGGCGGACGGCGAGGTGCTGGTCTACCGGCTGTTCGACGTGGCGGACGCGGTGGACCTCGTGGCGGCCGAGCGCGCCGCGTCGGCGCCGGCGGGCCGCCTCCGCCTGGAGGGCGCCCAGTCCGCCTCCGCGCTCGAGTTCCCGCGGCCGCCGCTCCAGCTCGCGCTCGGGGCGCGCGACCTCCCCTTGCCCGAGGGGACGCGGCCGGCCGAGGCGAGCGCGCACGTGTTCGACTACGGGGTGGTCTCGATCCGCTACCGGCTCCCCATCGCGCCCGGCACGAGCCTGGGCGCGCTGGTGCCGCTCGCCGAGGGGCTGTTCGTGGAGCCCTCGCCCGCGCTCGACACGGCGGCGCGGCGCGAGGCGGAGGCGGTGGCGCGCGCGCTCGGGTCGTCGCTGGAGCGCCCGCACGCGTGGGAGGGGCTGGAGAGCTACCAGGTGTTCCTGGTGCGCCGCTTCGAGGAGGGGCCGATCTCCGCCAGCGACCTCCTCTCGGGGGGGCACGTGCCCGAGCTGCTGCTCGGCGAGACCAGCGCCGTGCCGCTCTCGGCGGCCGAGCGGCAGGAGGTCCTGTCCCACCGGTTCTCCTACCTGCAGGACGACCTGGCGGTGGTGCACTGGAACAGCGCGTTCGTCTCCGAGCCTTCGGGGGTCGAGGACATCCCCGACCTGCTCGAGTTCGCGACCGCCCACCTGCTCGAGCTGCGCTACTACGACGCGCTCCTCGACACCGAGCTGCACCGCATCTACGACGAGATCGAGGCGGGGGGCAGCCCGGTCGCGAACGTGTTCACGCGCCGCTACCGCAAGCTCCAGCGGCGCACCGCCGCGCTGCTGCTCGAGCTCTCGGAGATGATCGAAAGGCTCGAAAACGCGGTGAAAATCGTGGGGGACTTCTACCTGGCCCGCCTGTACCAGTCGGCGGTCCGGCGCTTCCGGCTGCCGGCGTGGCAGGAGTCGGTCCTTCGCAAGCAGCGGCTCCTGGCGGAGGTGAACGACCTCATCGGCGACGCCGCCGACACCAGCCGGTCGGAGCTCCTGGAGCTCGCCATCATCCTGCTCATCGTCTTCGAGATCGTGGCCGCCCTCACATGACTCCCGGTGCTCCCCTCCCGGCCGCCTTCCGGGCGGGGGTCGGCGGGGTCCGGATCGTCACGATCGGCCCATTTTCCAGGCGATCCGCGCCGCGATGAAGTTGACGTGTGGATCCGGAAGCGATATCTCCGAAGCCATTCGCCGCCTCGAAAACCTTGCGGCGGTGCGAACGGAGGGATCCCCTACATGACGCAGGCTCAGTTCTTCCAGGCGGTGGCCGAGGGCTCGCAGGTCTCGAAGGCGCAGGTGCGCGCGGTGTTCGAGGCGGTCGAGGAGGTGGTGACGAAGCGGCTGAAGGCCGAGGGGAAGATCCCGCTCGGCGGGCTCGGCGCGGTGAAGCTCGTGGACCGCAAGGCCCGCATCGGCCGCAACCCGGCCACGGGCGAGCAGATCAAGATCCCGGCCCGCACCGCCATCAAGCTCACGCCCGCCAAGGCGCTGAAGGACATCTTCAACAAGAAGGCCAAGAAGTAGCCTTCCGGCACACCGATGCAAACGCGCCCGCCGGAGCCTTCCGGCGGGCGTTTCCTTTTGGTGAATCGCCCGTCCGTGAACGCGCCCGAGGAGCCCGCCATGCCGATCTCCGTCGTCCCCGCCGACACCGAGCCGCTGCGCCGGCTCGCCCTCGCGCTCCGCGACGAGGTGTTCGTGGCCGAGCAGGGCGTGCCCATCGAGCTCGAGCACGACGCCGAGGACGCGACCGCGTTCCACGTGGTCGCGCTCGACGGCGGCCGCTGCGTCGGCACCGGGCGGCTGGTCCGGCAGGCGGGCGGGGTGGGGCGGGTGGGGCGCATGGCGGTGGCCCGGGATCGCCGCCGCGACGGCGTGGGCGCGCTGCTGCTCCAGGCGCTCGAGGCGCAGGCGCGGGCCGAGGGGCTCGCCGAGATCGAGCTGCACGCGCAGCGCTACGTGGAGGCGTTCTACCGCCGCCACGGGTACGTCCCGGAGGGCGCGCCGTTCCTGGAGGCGGGGATCGAGCACGTGGTGATGCGCAAGCGGCTGTGAGCGTCCCTCGACTCCGCGCGGCCTGACGGCCGCAGCGCTCACCCTGAGCGTAGGCGTGCCGCAGGCACGCCGGAGTCGAAGGGTCGGGATGAGCGGGCGGAGTCGAAGGGTCGGGATGAGCGGGCGGAGTCGAAGGGTCGGGATGAGCGGGCGGAGTCGAAGGGTCGGGATGAGCGCTAGCCGCGCACGTGCAGCAGCGTGCGGACCGTGCTCATCACGTCCACGAACTGCACCGGCTTCTGCAGGTACACGTCCACGCCCAGGTCGATGGCGCGCGTGCGCGCGTCGGCGGCGCCGGCGCTGATCACCATGATCGGCAGCTCGGAGAGCCGCGGGTCGGCGCGGATCCGCTCGATGAGCGCGAAGCCGTCCATCACCGGCATGAACAGGTCGGTGAGCACCAGGTCCACCGCCGGCGGCGCCGCGAGCCGCTCCAGCGCCTGCTGGCCGTTGGTGGCGAACTCGACCGAGACGTCGAGCGCGTCGCTCCCGCTGCGCAGCCGGCGGAGCGCGTACTCGTACATCTCGACGACGTGCGGGTTGTCCTCCACCACCAGGACCCGGTAGCCGCCCCGGGTCCGGCCGCGCGCGCTCCGCGCCGTCTCGGCGAGCTGGGCCAGCTTCTGCCGATCGGCGGCCCGGTCCGGCGGGATCTGCACCGCCACGCCGGCGGGGCCCGCCTCGCCGGGCGGCCGGCGGCGGACCACCTCGACCTCGACCTCGAAGGGGGCGAGGAGCCCCGGGAAGGAGATCTGCAGGGGAATCCGCGTGCCTGGGTCGAGCTCCCGCTCGGTCCGGATGAACAGGCCCCCGGCGGACAGGTTCTCGGTGGCGTCGCGGACGGCGCTCGGAACGCCCGGATACTCGACCCTAAGGACGAGTGGAACGCGTGGGTCGCGGCGCTGCTCCCGTCCCTCGGTCATGACTTGAGCAGTCGAGTATATCGCTGCGGATCTCCTTGACAATCTTACATGTCCTCACTAGCCTGCCCCGGTTTTCGCCCAGACTTCCCGGACCCTTATGACGAACCCTGCGTCGGTTGGTGCGGTCGAAGAACTGCCCCGCGAGAAGGTCGAGCATTTCGACCGGGAGCTGGCGGGGATCCTGAACCGGTACCCGCCCGATCGGAAGGCTGCCGCCATGATTCCCGCCCTCCGACTGGGGCAGGAGATCTTCGGCTACCTGTCCCCGGCGGTACAGCGCCTGGCCGCGGAGCGGCTCGGGACGTCGCCGGCGCGGGCCGAAGAGGTCGCGACCTTCTACGTGATGTTCCACACCGAGCCCCCGGCCCGGCACGTGGTCGAGGTCTGCACCAACGTCTCCTGCTGCCTGACCGGCGGCGAGCGCATCTTCGAGCACCTGAAGAAGAAGCTCGAGCTCGCGAACGGGCAGAGCACCCGCGACGGCCGCATCACGCTGCGCGAGGTGGAGTGCCTCGGCTCCTGCGGCACGGCCCCGGCCATGCTGGTGGACGAGGAGATGCACGAGCGGCTCACCATCCAGAAGGTCGACCAGATCGTCGGAGGGCTCAAGTGAGCGAGACGCTCATCCTCTCGAAGCGCTGGGGCAAGCCGGACTCCGCCTCGCTCGCCTCGTACCGGGCCGACGGCGGCTACGGCGCGCTCGACAAGGCCATGGGCGCCGACCCGGCCGCCATCGTGGACGAGGTGAAGAAGTCGAACCTGCGCGGCCGCGGCGGCGCGGGCTTCGCGACCGGCCTCAAGTGGACGTTCCTGCCGAAGGACGTCCGCCCCCGGTACCTGACCGTGAACGCGGACGAGTCCGAGCCCGGCACGTTCAAGGACCGCTACATCATCGAGCACGATCCGCACATGCTGATCGAGGGGATCGCGCTCACCTGCTACGCGCTCGACATCCACCTCGCCTACGTCTACATCCGCGGCGAGTTCGCGAAGCAGGCGCGCATCCTCGAGCAGGCCATCCAGGAGGCGCGCGACGCCGGCATCCTCGGTCCGCGCCTGCTCGGCAAGCAGGACTTCCCGCTCGACATCCACGTGCACCGCGGCGCCGGCGCGTACATCTGCGGCGAGGAGTCCGCGCTGCTCGAGTCGCTCGAGGGCAAGAAGGGCTACCCGCGCCTCAAGCCGCCGTTCCCGGCGGTGGTGGGCCTGTGGGGCAAGCCGACCATCATCAACAACGTCGAGACGATCGCGAACGTCCCCTGGATCGTCGCGAACGGCGGCGCGGCGTTCGCCGCGCTCGGCGTGGGCAAGTCGGGCGGCACGCGCCTGTTCGGCGTCTCGGGCCACGTGAACCGGCCCGGCGTCTACGAGAAGCCGGTCCACTACAACCTGAAGAAGCTGATCATGGAGGACGCGGGCGGGATCGTCGGCGGCCGCAAGCTGAAGGCGGTCATCCCGGGCGGCTCCTCCGCGCCGGTGCTCGCCGCGCACGAGATCGACATCTCGCTCGAGTTCGACGCGGTGAAGGCGGCCGGGTCGATGTCCGGCTCGGGCGGCGTGATCGTGTTCGACGAGTCGGTGTGCCTGGTCCGCGCGCTGGCCCGCATCGCGAAGTTCTACGCCGAGGAGAGCTGCGGCCAGTGCACCCCCTGCCGCGAGGGCACCTCGTGGATGGAGGGCATCCTCGAGAAGATCGAGCACGGGCACGCGACGGCGGCCGACGTGGAGAAGCTCGAGCAGGTGGCCGGCAACATCGCCGGGAACACCATCTGCGCGCTCGGCGACGCGGCCGCCATGCCGGTCCAGTCGTTCCTGAAGAAGTTCAAGCCGGAGTTCCTGCGGCACGTCGAGGCGCACCGCTGCCCCATGGGCGAGAGCGGCTGGGGCCTCGACCAGTCCTCGCGCGATGCCCTCGTCGGGGCGGTGAGGTACTAGGCGATGAGCGTCACGGCAGAGCAGGTCACCTTCTGGGTGTTCGCCATCCCGCTGGTCGCCACCGCGATCGGCGTGATCATGTCCCGCAGCCCGGTGTACGCCGCGATGAACCTCGTCGCCGCGTTCTTCTTCCTGGCCGGGATCTACGTCCTCCTCGTCGCGCACCTCATCGCGTTCATGCAGATCCTGGTGTACGCGGGCGCGGTGATGGTGCTGTTCCTGTTCGTGATCATGCTGCTGTCGCTCGGCGACGAGCACCTGATCAAGGAGCCGCGGCGCGCCATGCAGCTCATCGGCGCGCTCGGCGTGGTGCTGCTGGTGGCGGTGCTCGCCTCGGCCATCGCGCAGGCGCGCACCAGCGAGCTCGCCACGCTCACCGCCGACTTCGGCACCGTGAAGGCGGTCGGCCGGGTGCTGTACACCCAGTTCCTGCTGCCGTTCGAGGTCACCAGCCTCCTGCTGCTCGTGGCGATCGTGGGCGCGGTGGTCGTGGCCAAGGAGCGGATCTAATGCCGGTCGAGTACTACCTCTGGCTCGCCGCGATCCTGTTCGGCATCGGCCTGCTCGGCGTGCTCACCAAGCGCAACGCGCTCATCCTGATGATGAGCGTGGAGCTGATGCTGAACGCGGCCAACCTCACGTTCCTCGCGTTCGCGCGCCGGAGCGGGGACCTCGCCGGTCACGCCATCGCGTTCTTCGTGATCGCGGTCGCGGCGGCCGAGGCGGCGGTCGGCCTGGCGGTGGTCATCGCCATCTACCGCAGCCGCGGCGCCATCAACGTGGACGAGGTCCGGGTCCTCTCGGAGTAGCGCGCTTTCCCGCGGGCGGGCACGGGCGGACGCGGTAAGCTCCGCGCCATGCTCGCACGCTGCGCCCGCTGCCAGGCGACGTTCACCACCGACCGCTTCGGCCGGCAGACCTGCCCGCACTGCGGCGCGGAGCTGCTCCTCGCCGATCCGAACGCGCCGCCGCCGGCCGCCGTCGAGCCGCCCCCGCCGGCCGCGCCGCCCGAGGCCGAGCCCACCTCGCCGCCCGCCCCCGCGCCCGTCTCCGGCCCCTCGGAGCCGGGCGGCCCGGTGTGGGGCGCCCCGCCGCCTCCGCCGTCCGGCGGCGAGCTGCCGCCGCCCCCTCCGCCCCCGCCCGGCGGCCACGGCGCCCCGCCGCCGTGGGGTCCGCCGCCGCCCTCCGGCGCGCCGGGTGGCTGGGGTCCGCCGCCGCCTCCCCCGCCCGTGCCCGCCGGCCCGGTGCTGGCGGCCCCGTTCGCCGAGCGGGCGCAGCGCGGCTTCCTCTCCTCGTACTTCGAGACCTGGAAGCTCGCGGCGATCGAGCCGGCGCGCTTCTTCCGGCACGTGCGGGTGGACCAGCCCGGCAGCGCCGTGCTGTTCGCGGTGATCTCGTACGCGTTCGGCGTCGCGGTCCAGTCGGTCTTCAACTGGCTCTCCGGGCAGCAGATGGTGGCGGTGATGGAGCAGCTCGCCGGCCGCATGCCGCCGGGCCAGGCCGAGCTCCTCCGCAGCTTCGTGCAGCGCGGGACCGGCGCCATCGTGCTCGGCGAGGTGCTGCTCGCGCCGCTGCTCGGGCTCGTCGCGCTCTACGTCACGGCCGGCGCGATCCACCTGCTGCTGGTCCTGTTCGGCGGCGCCCACCGCGGCTTCCCGGCCACGCTCACCACCGTCGGCTACACGTTCGGCGTGTTCGCGCTCCTGGCGGTGCCGGGCTGCGGCGGCCTGATCGCGCCGATCTGGTGGCTGGTGGCGGTGGTGATCGGCCTCTCCGAGGCCCAGCGCTGCGGCACCGGCCGCGCCGCCGCGGCGGTGCTGACGCCGGCGCTGCTCCTGTGCGTCTGCTGCTGCCTCGGGCCGCTCGGCATGCTGCTGGGCGGCACGCTCGGCGGGCTCTCCGAGCTCGGCCACGGCCCGGCGATCGACCTGTGAGGCGGGCGTGATCGGCTGGCGGCGCACGGCGCGGTTCGGGCACGCGGAGGTGTTCGCGCTCGTCGGCGCGCTCACGTTCCTCGTGGCACGCTTCGTCCCGGTGCTCTCCTTCCAGTACACCTGCCCGCTGAAGGGCCTGGCCGGCATCCCCTGCGCCACCTGCGGCATGACCCACGCGTTCGTGCACCTCGCCCACGGCGACCTCGCCGCCGCGCTCGGCGCGAGCCCGCTCGGCGCCGCGCTGGCGGGCGGGATCTGGCTGCTCTCCGCGGCCGACCTGGTCCGCGCCGCCGCGGGCTGGCCGCTGCCGGTCCCATCCCCCCGCGCCGCCCGCGCCGCCGTCGCGCTCGGCGTGGTGGCGCTGCTCGCGAACTGGGCGTGGCTCGTCGCCCGCGGAGGCGCCGCGTGAGCCCCGACCTCCTGGGCGCCCTGCTGGTCGCGGCCGGCTACCTGGCCGGCTCGATCCCGTTCGGCGTGGTGCTGGGGCGCCTCGTGCTGGGCGTGGACGTGCGCACGGTCGGCTCCGGCAACATCGGCGCGACCAACGTTGCGCGCGCCGGCGGCAAGAAGATGGGCGTGCTGGTGCTCGTTCTGGACGCCGCCAAGGCCATCGTGCCGATCCTCGTGGCGCGCCGCGTGCTCGGGGGCACGCCGCACGCCGAGTTCTGGGTGACCGCCGTGGCGGTGGCCGCGTTCGTCGGCCACCTGTTCCCGGTGTGGCTCGGCTTCAAGGGCGGCAAGGGCGTCGCGACCGGCCTCGGCATCTTCGCGGTGCTGGCCCCCTGGGCCGCGCTGGCCGGGCTCGTCGGCTACGCCGTCGCCTACGGCCTGACGCGGATCTCGTCGGTGGGCTCGCTCACCGGCACCGCCCTCTGCGCCGCCGGCGGCTTCGCGACCTACGGCCCCCGCCACCCGGTGTCCTGGGCCGGCCTCGCGATCGCGCTCCTCATCTTCGTGCGCCACCGCGAGAACATCCGCAGGCTGGTGCGCGGCGAGGAGAAGAAGGTCTAGGGCCTTCGACTCCGGCCCTTCGACTCCGGCCCTTCGACTCCGGCCCTTCGACTCCGGCGGCCCTGCGGCCCGCCTACGCTCAGGGTGAGCGCCGCGGTGCGACCGCCCTCAGTGCGTGAAGAAGAAGATCCGCACGAGCCCCGCGCAAGCCGCCGCGAGCACGATCGCCGCGCCGAGCTCGCGCCACCGGGGCCCGGTCGAAGGGCTCATGGGGTCTCCGATCAGGGAGGGGCCCCAGCGCAGCTGGGGAGGGGCAACGCCCCTCCCCGCGGGGACCGCTCGCGAGCCCGCGAAAGCGGGCGCGAGCGGTCACGGGCCCCGCGAAGCAGGAGTGGGGCCCCACGGAGCTGCGCTCCGTGGGGCGAGGGCGCAGCCCTCGTTACGATCAAGTCGCGTTCGGCACGTCGATATGCAGCTCCACGCGCCGGTTCTGCGCGCGGCCCGCCGACGTGCCGTTGTCCGCCACCGGCCGCACCGGACCCATGCCGAGCGCGGTGATCTGCTTCTCCTGCACGCCGCGGCCGACGAGCACGCGCTTCACCGCGTCGGCGCGGCGGAGCGACAGCTCCTCGTTCATCGACTTCGAGCCGGTCGCGTCGGTGTAGCCCTCGATGCGGATCCGGTCGTCGCCGTACTTGGCGAGGACGTCGCCCATCTGCTCGAGCTTGGAGATCGCCTCCGGCTTCAGCGCGGAGCTGCCGGAGTCGAACAGGATGTCGCCCTTCATCTCGACCAGCAGGCCGTTCTCGGTCCGCTTGGTCTCGGCGATCTTCTCCAGCTCCTTGTGCTGCTTGTCGAGGTACAGGCCCACCGAGCCGCCGGCGAGCGCGCCGACGCCGGCGCCGATGAGCGCGCCCTTCTTGCCGCCGAGGAGGGCGCCCACGCCCGCGCCCGCGAGGCCGCCCGCGCCGGCGCCGATGGCGGTGCGCTTGCCGGCCGTCTGGCAACCGGCGAACAGCAGGACCGCGGTCACGGCCGCGGTGAGGCGAAGAGAGGTCTTGTTCATGCGGTCCTTCCTTCCGGATGAAAGTCGTGTCGCGCCGGTCCCGGCGCCTTCGATGCCGTGGGCCCGGCGGCGGAGCGCGGACGCGCGCCCCCGCTGCGGGTGTACCGCGGACCCGGGGAGCCGGACAACCTCCGGCGCCCGCGCGGGATCGCCGCGCCGCAGGGGAACACCGCGCCACCACCGGGACTTCCCCTCCGGGCATCGCGGAAGGGAAATCCACCGGCACCGATGTAGGAGAACGTGCGCCGGTGCGTGCGCGCGAGAACGGACGGGCGATGCGCCGCGGGCGCGCGGGATCAGACGTTCGGGATCGCGCTGGTCTCGCCGGCGGGGCGGATCAGCACCTGGCGCGGCTTCACGCCGTTCGGCGGGCCGACGATGCCCTCGCGCTCCATGCGCTCGATGATCTTCGCGGCCTTGTTGTAGCCGAGGCGCATCTCGCGCTGGAGCTTCGAGACCGAGACCTCCTCCATGCGCGAGACGAGGTCGATGGCCTGGTCGTACACCGGGTCGTCCTCGTCGGGATCGTAGCCGCCCGGGCCGGCGCCCTCGCGCGCCTTCAGGATCGACTCGTCGTAGACCGGCTTGCCCTGCTCCTTCAGGAAGCCGACCACCCGGTGCAGCTCCTCCTCGGAGACGAACGCGCCCTGCACGCGGGTCACCGGCGCGGTGGCGGTGAGCACCAGCATGTCGCCGTCGCCGAGCAGCGTCTCGGCGCCGGGGCCGTTGATGATGGTCTGCGAGTCGTGGCGCGAGGCGAGCCGGAACGTGATGCGCGCGGGGAAGTTGTTCTTGATCATGCCCGTGACCACGTCGGTGGACGGGCGCTGCGTGGCGACGATGAGGTGGATGCCGGTGGCGCGGGCCTTCTGCGCGAGGCGCGCGAGCGAGATCTCCACCTCGCGCGGCGCGGTCATCATGAGGTCGGCCAGCTCGTCGATCACCACCACGATGTACGGCAGCTTCTGCGGCAGCTTCTTCTCGTCGCGCGCGGCCACCGGGTCGGCGGGCGGCGGCGCGGTGGGGTCCTCGAACTCGGGCGAGCCCGCCACCGCCTCGCCGGGCAGCGGGTGCCACCCGCCGCCGGCGGCCGCGTCGCTCGCGGCGCGAGCCGAGACCTCGTCCTCCGACTCGCCCGCGGCCACGTCCACCACCACCAGCTTGCGGGGCGGCGCGGCCTCGTCGCGGTCCTCGAAGGTGCGGCCCTCGGTGCGCAGCTTCTCCACCTTGCCGTTGTACGACTTGAGGTCCTTCGAGCCGGTGTCGGCGAGGATCTGCGTGCGCCGCTCCATCTCGTCCACGGCCCACTGCAGCGCGCGCGCCGCCTTCTGCGGGTCGGTGACCACCGGCAGCAGCAGGTGCGGGATGTCCTCGTAGGTGGACAGCTCGGTCATCTTCGGGTCCACCATGATCATGCGGACCTCCGCCGGCGTCTGGCGGAAGAGCATCGACAGGATCATGGTGTTGAGGCCGACCGACTTGCCCGAGCCGGTGGTGCCGGCGATGAGCAGGTGCGGCATCCGCTGCAGGTCCACGCAGTACGGGATGCCCTCGATGTTCTTGCCGAGGCCGAGCGGCAGGAAGCCGCCCGCCGAGGCGAACGACTCCGACTCGAGGATGTCGCGCAGCCACACGGTGGCGCGGTCGCGGTTCGGGACCTCGATGCCCACCACGCCCTTGCCCGGGATCGGCGCGATGATGCGGATCCGGGTGGCGCTGAGCGCCATGGTGAGCTCCTTGTCGAGGTTCTCGATCCGCGCGAGCTTCACGCCCGCGACCGGGGAGAACTCGTAGAGCGTCACCACCGGCCCGGGCCGGATGTGCTTGATGGTCCCGTCCACGCCGTGCTGGGCGAGCGTCGCGACGATCACCTCGGCCGTGCGCGTCAGGCCGGCCGTGTCGAGGTCCTTCGCCTTCTCGTCGTGGACGTCGAGCAGGTCGGTGGCCGGGAGCTGGAACACGTCGCCGGCCTTCTGGAACGCGAAGGCGGGCGCCTCCTTCTTCTTCTCCTTCTTGCGGGCGCGCTCCAGCATCGCCTGCGAGACCACGATCTCCGGCTTCTCGGCGCGCGCCGGGACCGGCAGCGCGGCGGGGTCCTCGAGCTCGGCCCGCACGTCGACCGCCTTCTCCGGCTCGCGCGCCTTGCGGCGGCGGCGCGGCGGCTCCTCGGCGGCCGGCTCGCCCTCTCCGGCGCCCTCGGCCTCCTCGCGCGGCTCGGGCGCGGGGGCGAGCCCCTCCACCCAGGCCGGATCCTCGAACGTGTCGCGGCGGAGCTGCTCGAGCGCGAGCGCGCCGGCCACGGCGCGGGCCTCCTCGTGCGCCTCCTCGCCGTTCGCCTCGATCTCGGCCGTCTCGGCGAGCTGCTCGGCCGCGAGCCGGCGCTCGCGCTCGGCGGCCTCCTCGGCGCGCAGCTCGGCGACGGCGACGCGGTGCTCGTCGACCGCGGTGGCGAGGCGGCGCGAGAGGAAGCCGGCGGTGGCGGCGAGCGCGCGCCAGAGCGCGGCGCCCACCGTCTGCACCTTCAGGTCGCAGGCCACGATGGCCGCCACCGTGGCGGTGGCGCCCACCAGGATGACGCTGCCCCACAGCGAGAACGCGTGGACGCTCGGCCGCGCGAGCGCGGCGCCCACCGCGCCGCCGGGCGGGAACGGGAGCGAGACGCTGCCGGCGAGCGCCAGGTGCCCGAGCGTCGCCACCGAGAGCGTGAGCACGGTGTACGCGCCGGCCGACACGAGCGTGATGCGCGGGGGCGCGCCGCGGAAGAGGCGCCAGGCCGCGGCGCCCAGGCCGAACGGGAGCACCAGGGCCGAGAGGCCCAGCACGCCGTACAGCGCGGACGCGGTCCGGTGGCCGACCGGGCCGACCAGGTTGGCGGGCGCGATGCCGTGCGCGATCAGCGCCGCGTCGAGCGAGGAGTAGGTCGCGAGCGAGAGGCCGCTGCCGAGCGCGGCGGCGAACAGGACCACCGCGCCGACGTCGCGCGCCATGCCGGTGCGCGGGGCGGCGCCGCCCTTCGCGCGCTCGGCGGGCGGGTCGCCGCGCTTTCCCTTTTCCTTCGGGGAGACACGGCGATTGGCTTTGGGCTTGCCCATGGCGACGACGGGACCTCGAGGGTGGAACACGCCGCTCGCGCGGACGAGGGCCTGCCTCCGGGAGGATATCGGGGGGTACCGGGGGGTCAATTTTTCGGCGGGGCGGGGGGCGCTCGCGTAGAATCCTGCGGAAGCGCGAGGTTTTCTCCGGGGACCGATGGACATCCGCTGCGAGCGCTGCAGGGCGGCCTACGTGCTCGAGGACGAGCAGGTGACGGCCGCCGGCGTGGCCCTTCAGTGCACCAACTGCGGGTACCTCTTCGAGGTGAG
Organism: Anaeromyxobacter dehalogenans 2CP-1; assembly: GCF_000022145.1. Classification (NCBI taxonomy): domain Bacteria; kingdom Pseudomonadati; phylum Myxococcota; class Myxococcia; order Myxococcales; family Anaeromyxobacteraceae; genus Anaeromyxobacter; species Anaeromyxobacter dehalogenans. The sequence continues at coordinate 4,835,032 of NC_011891.1, read as the reverse complement.
ACGGAAGGTGGTGTTCGTCACCACCCCGCTCCGCCCGGAGCACGCGCTCGGCGCGAGGCCGCTCGCGCCGCCGCCCCGGGCCGGACCTCCCGCCGCCCCCGCCCCGCCGGCGCCCCCGGCCGCGCCCGCGACACCCGGCGCGCGCGCCGCCTCGCCCGCGGCGGCCCCTCCTGCGCCGCCGGACGTCCCGCGCCCGGTCGTCCCGCCCACCGCGGCCCGCATCGAGCCGCCCGCCGCGTTCGGCGCCGGCACGTTCGATCCGGGGAGCCCGCCCTCCACCAGCCTGCGGCGGAGCCGGGCGCCGCAGCTGATCCTGGCGCTGGTGCTCGCCGGCGGGCTCGGGCTCGGGGCGAAGGTGCTCCTCGACCGGATGCGCGCCCAGGTGGACCTGTTCGGCGGCGACGCCGCCTCGCCGCCGACGGAGGCCGAGCCGGCCGCGCCCGGACCGCAGCCCGGCGCAGAGCCGGCCCCGCCGTCCGCGGTCGCGCCCGAGGCCGCGCCCACCTCGCCGTCGCCCGCGGCCGGATCCCCCGGCGAGCCCTCGCCCACCGGCGCCATCGCCCCGGGCGCACCGCCGCCCACCGGCGCTCCCGCGCCCGCGCCGGCGGAGGCGCCCGGCGCCGCGCCCTCGCCGGACGCCGCGCCGCCCGCGGCCGCGCCGGAGCAGGCGGGCGCCGCCGCGAGGCCGCCCGCGGGCGCCGACGCGCTCGCGCAGGCCGGCCGCCTGCGGAGCCGCGGCCAGATCGCGCGGGCGCTCGAGCTCTACCGCGGCGTGCTCGCCGCGGATCCCGACAACGTGGCGGCCCTGACCGGGCAGGGTTTGTGCTATCTCGATCTCGCCCGCTACCCTTCCGCCGAGGCGGCCTTCCAGGCGGCGCTGCGGGTGGAGCCGGAGAATCCGGACGCCACCCTCGGGCTCGCCGAGACATACCGGTGGCAGGGGAACGACGCGGAAGCCATCAGGTACTACGAGCGGTACCTCGCGCATCATCCCGACGGCGAGGAGGCCGCGGTCGCCCGGAACGCCATCGACGCACTGAGGAGATGACCATGTCCGACAAGGGAACGCCGGGGAAGCCGTCCACCACCGAGGACGAGTACTTCGTCCGCGAGGACGCCGAGAAGAAGCGGAAGCTCGCGCTCCAGCTCAAGAAGGAGACGGAGGAGTCGGAGCGGAAGCGCCTGAAGGACCTCCACTTCATGCACTGCCCGAAGTGCGGCATGCAGATGCAGGAGATGAAGCTCCGCGGCGTGGACGTGGACGTGTGCTTCTCGTGCAGCGGCATCTTCCTCGACAAGGGCGAGCTCGAGCACCTCGAGAAGCCGGAGTCGCGCGGCGTGATGAGCGCGATCCTGAACTGGTTCAAGCCGGAGTCGAAGGCGTAGGCGGCAGATGGCGCTGTCGCTCGAGGAGGTCCGGCGCATCGCCGTGCTGGCGCGGCTGAGGCTGTCCGAGGAGGAGGAGCGCACCTTCGCCGGGCAGCTCTCGGCCATCCTCGACCACGTCCGCCAGCTCGAGGAGCTCGACGTCACGGCGGTCGAGCCGATGACCCACGCGCTCGCCGCCGGCGAGCTGCCGGCGCGGCGCGAGGACGCGGTGCTCCCGTCGCTGACGCCGGAGGAGGCGACCGCCGCCGCCCCGGCGCGCGAGGGCACCGCCTTCAAGGTGCCGAGGATCATCGAATGAGCACGCCGGCGCACGAGCTCTGCCGCCTCGGGCTGCGCGAGGCGGGGGCGGGCGTCGCCGCGAAGGCGATCTCGTCCTCCGAGCTGGTCGAGGCCTCGCTGGCGCGCATCCAGGCGACGGACGGCAAGCTGGGCGCGTTCCTGGCGGTGAGCGCGGATCGCGCGCGCGCCGCCGCGAGGGCGGCCGACGCCCGCGCCGCGCGCGGCGAGCGCCGCTCCGAGCTGGACGGCGTGCCGGTGGCGGTGAAGGACCTCTTCGTCACGAAGGGCGTCCCCACCACCGCGGGCTCGCGCATCCTCGAGGGCTGGCTGCCGCCCTACGACGCCACCGTGGTGGAGCGGCTCGAGGCCGCCGGCGCGGTGATCGTCGGCAAGCTCAACATGGACGAGTTCGCCATGGGCTCGTCCAACGAGAACAGCGCGTACAAGCCCTGCCACAACCCGTGGGACCTCTCCCGCACGCCGGGCGGCAGCTCCGGCGGCAGCGCCGCGTCGGTGGCGGCGGGGCAGGTGCACGCCTCGCTCGGCACCGACACCGGCGGCTCCATCCGCGAGCCGGCCGCGTTCTGCGGCGTGGTCGGGGTGAAGCCGACCTACGGCCGCGTCTCGCGCTACGGCGTGGTGGCGTTCGCCTCGTCGCTCGACCAGGTGGGCCCGCTCGCCCGCGAGGTGGGCGACGCGGCGCTGGTCCTGCGCACCATCGCCGGCCACGACCCGCGCGACATGACCTCGTCCACCCGCCCGGTGGACGACTACCTCGCGCCGCTCGAGGACGGCGCGCGCGGGCTGCGCGTGGGCGTGCCGCGCGAGTGGCTCTCGGGTGGGCTCGACGCCGGCGTCGAGGCCGCCGTCCGCGCCGCGCTCGACACCTACCGCCGCCTGGGCGCCACGCTGGTGGACGTCTCCTTGCCGCACTCGAAGTACGGCATCGGCGCCTACTACCTCATCGCGCCGGCGGAGGCCTCCTCCAACCTGGCCCGCTACGACGGCGTGCGCTTCGGCCTGCGCGCCGCGGACGCGAAGGGGCTGAAGGAGATGTACGCGGAGAGCCGCGAGCGCGGCCTGGGCGCCGAGCCCAAGCGCCGCATCATGCTCGGCACGTACGCGCTCAGCTCCGGCTACTACGACGCCTACTACCTGCGCGCGCAGAAGGTCCGCACGCTCATCCGCCGCGACTTCGACGAGGCGTTCCGCGGCTGCGACGTCATCGCCGGCCCGGTCACCCCGTCGGTCGCGTTCAAGCTGGGCGAGCGCACCGGCGACCCGCTCCGGATGTACCTGGCCGACATCTTCACCATCACCTGCAACCTGGCGGCGCTGCCCGGGCTCTCGGTGCCGTGCGGCCTGGAGGCTGCGAGCGGCCTGCCGGTGGGGCTGCAGCTGGTGGGGCGCCCGTTCGACGAGGCGACCCTGTTCCGCGCGGCGCGCGCGCTCGAGCGCGAGCTCGGGCCGCTGCCCGCGCCCCCGGAGCCCTGAGATGCCCCTCTCCGACTTCCAGGTGGTGATCGGGCTCGAGGTCCACGCGCAGCTCCTCACCCGGAGCAAGATCTTCTGCGGCTGCTCCACCGCGTTCGGCGGCGCGCCGAACGCGCACACCTGCCCGGTGTGCCTGGGCCTCCCCGGCGCGCTCCCGGCGCTGAACCGCGCGGTGGTGGAGATGGCGGTGCGGACCGGTCTCGCGCTCGGCTGCGAGATCCGCCCGAAGAGCGTGTTCGCGCGGAAGAACTACTTCTACCCGGACCTCCCGAAGGGCTACCAGATCTCGCAGTACGAGCTGCCCATCTGCGAGGGCGGCGAGGTGACGTTCACGCTCGAGGGCCGCGACCACACCGCGCGGCTGGTCCGGATCCACATGGAGGAGGACGCCGGCAAGAACGTGCACGACGTGTCCGCGGACGGCGCCTCCGGCGTGGACCTGAACCGCGCCGGCGTGCCGCTCGTCGAGATCGTCTCGCGCCCGGACCTGCGCTCCGCCGAGGAGGCCGTCGAGTACCTGAAGGCGCTGCGCGCGATCCTGATGGCGCTCGGGGTGAACGACGGGAACATGCAGGAGGGGTCGCTCCGCTGCGACGCGAACGTGTCGGTGATGCGCAAGGGCGCCTCCGAGCTCGGCACGCGCTGCGAGATCAAGAACATGAACTCGTTCCGCTTCCTGAAGCAGGCGATCGAGTTCGAGGCGCGCCGCCAGGTGGAGCTGATCGAGGCGGGCGAGCCGGTGGTGCAGGAGACGCGGCTGTTCGACCCGGACCGCGGCGAGACCCGCTCGATGCGCTCGAAGGAGGAGGCGCACGACTACCGCTACTTCCCGGAGCCGGACCTGCCGCCGGTGATCGTCGAGGCGGCGCTGGTGGAGCGGATCCGCGGCGAGCTGCCGGAGCTGCCGCGCGCTCGGGCCGAGCGCTACCAGCGCAGGCTGGGGCTCTCCGCCTACGACGCCGGCAACCTGGTGGCGGACGCCGCGGTGGCGGCCTGGTTCGACGCGGCGCTCGGGGCGTACGGCGCCGGCCCGGAGGCGGCGAAGAAGGTCGCGAACTGGGTGACCGGGGAGCTGGCGCGGCTGGCGAACGAGACCGGCGAGGCGCCCGCCGCCTGGAAGATGACGCCGGCGCGGCTCGCCGCGGTGCTGCGCCTCGTCGACGCCGGCACCATCGGCGGCCCGGGCGCGAAGCAGGTGGTGGAGGAGGTCTTCCGCACCGGCGCCGAGCCCGACGCGGTGGTGAAGGCGAAGGGGCTCGCGCAGGTGTCCGACGAGGGCGCCATCGAGGCCGCGGTGGACAAGGTGCTCGCCGCGAACCCGGGCGAGGCGGAGAAGTACCGCGGCGGCCGCAAGAACCTCCTCGGCTTCTTCGTCGGGCAGGTCATGAAGGAGATGCGCGGCAAGGGCAACCCGGCGGTGGTGAACGCGCTGCTGCGCAGGAAGCTGGGGGACTGATCGTGGCGCGCTGGGCAGGGTGGGGTGCGGGGCCGGCCGGCGCCGGCGCGACCGGCGGCCCGAGCCGGATCTTCCTGGGCGTGGCGCTGGCGGGCTCGGCGGTGGTGGCCGGGGTGCTGGGCGCGCAGGGGCGCTGGCCGGCGGCCGGCGTGGCCGCCTGCGCGGCCGGGTACTTCGCGCTGCGGCTCTTCGCCGGGCTGGGCAAGGGAGAGCGATGACGGTACGTGAACCCCTGCGGCCGGTGCTGTACGACGACGCCCGCGATCTGGTGCGCCTGCTCGACCAGAAGGCGCTGCCGGCCGAGGAGCGCTGGCTCGAGCTCTCCACCGCCGACGCGGTGGCGGCCGCGATCAAGGACCTCACCGTGCGCGGCGCGCCCGCCATCGGCGTGGCGGCGGCCTACGCACTGGCCGTGGAGGCGCGGCGGGGCGCCGGCCCGGAGCGGCTGCGCGCCGCGGCGGACCTGCTCGCCCGCGCCCGGCCCACCGCGGTGAACCTGGCCTGGGCGGTGCGGCGCATGTCGGCGCGGCTCGGCGCGCCGGCCGCGGACGTGCTCGCCGAGGCGCACGCCATCCGCGACGAGGACGAGGCGGCCTGCCGCCGCATCGGCGCGCTCGGCGCGCCGCTCGTGCCCGCCCGCGCCCGGGTGCTCACCCACTGCAACGCCGGCGCGCTCGCCACCGCCGGCTACGGCACCGCGCTCGGGGTGGTGCGCGCGGCGGTCGAGTCCGGGAACGCCATCTCGGTGTTCGCCGACGAGACGCGCCCGTTCCTGCAGGGCGCCCGGCTCACCGCCTGGGAGCTGCACCGCGACGGCATCCCGGTGACGCTGCTCACCGACGGCATGGCCGGCTGGCTCATGGCGCGCGGCGAGATCGGCTGCGTGGTGGTGGGCGCCGACCGCATCGCCGCGAACGGCGACGTGGCGAACAAGATCGGCACCTACGCGCTGGCGGTGCTCGCGGCGCACCACCGGCTGCCCTTCTACGTGGCCGCCCCGTGGTCCACCGTGGACCTCGCCACGCCCACCGGCGCGGACATCCCCATCGAGGAGCGCGGCGCCGACGAGGTGGTCATGCTGGCCGGCCAGCGCATCGCGCCGGTCGGGGTCCCGGCGCGCTACCCGGCCTTCGACGTCACGCCCGCGGCGCTCGTCACCGCCATCGTGACCGAGCGCGGCGTGGTGCGCGCGCCGCACGCGGCCGGGCTGGCGGCGCTGGCCAGCACGCGGTAGCGCCGGGGTAGGCGGTCCGGCGCCTAGCCGCGCCTTGCACCCTGCGTCTACGATCCGCGGCCGCATGGCGGACCTCACCCACACCCGCGTGTTCGGGCAGGCCACCCGCGGCCTGGTCGCGATCGGCCTGCGGCGCCGCCCGCTCGCCGACCTGTACCACCGGCTCGTCACCGGCTCCTGGGCGCGCCTCTGCGCCGTGTACGCGCTCGTGTACTTCGTCACCGCAGCGGGGTTCGAGGCGGCGCACTACGCGCTCGGCGACGCCGGGCCGGCGGCGCGCGGCTCCGCGGTGGCGGCGCTGGTGGCGCTCGCGCGCGGCGCCTCGGCCGACGAGGTGCGGGCGGCGCTCGCGCCCCGGGCGCTCGCGGCCGGGCTGGTGACGGGCGCCGAGGGGTTCGTGCGCTGGGCGGAGCTCGTGATCGGCGCGGGCATCGTCCTCGCGAAGTTCTCGCTGCTCCGCGCCCGGGTGCTGTTCAGCGAGGTGGCCGTGATCGGCCCGCACCGCGGGGGCGAGGCGCTCCAGTTCCGCATGGCGAACGAGCGCACCAGCCACGTGGTGGACGCGAAGGTGTCGGTGATGCTGGTGCGCGAGGAGCTCGACGACGACGGCGAGCCGGTCCGGCGCGCCCACGACCTGCCGCTGGTGCGCGGCGGCACCGCGCTGTTCTCGCACGCCTGGACCGCAGCCCACGTGATCGGGCCGGGCAGCCCGCTCGCCGGCGCGGACGCGGGCGCGCTGGAGAGCGCCGAGGCGGAGGTGATCGTGACGTTCAGCGGCTACGACGAGGCGCTCACCCGCGTCATCTACGCCCGCCACGTCTACCCCGCCGCGCGCATCCGCTGGGGCGCCCGCTTCGCGCCCATCGTGCGGACCTTGCCGGACGGGCGGCGCGCGGTGGACTACCGCCGCTTCCACGAGGTGGGCGAGGCCGAGCCCGCCTCCCGCCCCGAGCGCGCGCGGCGCCGCGCCCGCGAAGGGTGAGCCCCGCCCGACGCGGCCGGGGCGCTCCCCGCCGGCGGCCCCCGGGGATTAGGATCCCCGGCATGGCCCCCCGCACCTGCCCCGCCTGCGGCCGCCCCCAGGGCACGAACGCCGACTGCATCTCCTGCCGCGACGCCGCCGCCCGCGAGCTCGCCCGCGACGCGCGCGACGTGACGCCGGAGACCGCCGGCGAGCACGCGGAGGCGGCGCGGCGCTTCCTCGCGCGCCCGCCCTGGTACGCGAAGACCGCGCCGGCGAAGCTGCGCAGCAAGCTGCGCCTGCTCTGGATGGTCATCCGCGACTACGCGAACGGCACCTACCGCAAGGTCCCGTGGAAGGCGGTCGCGGCGCTGGCCGCGGCGGTGGTCTACGTGGTCTCCCCGGTGGACCTCATCCCCGACTTCCTGGTGCCGCTCGGCTTCACCGACGACGTCCTGGCGCTGGCGCTGACCTGGGGGCTCGTGAAGCGCGAGCTGCGCGATTACTGTCAGTGGAAGGGGCTGTCGCCGGCGCACTTCGGGCTGTGATCGCGGCCGCCGGACGCGGCGCGGGCGGCGGGGTCCGACCCCACCGCCCGCCGGTGCCGCACGCGTCAGTGCTTGCCGTGGCCCTTGCCGCCCTTGCCCGGGTGGCCGTGGTCGCCGCCGCCGTGGCCACCGTGGCCGCCGCCCTCGTAGCGGGCCGGCGCGCCGTGGCCCTTGCCCGGGTGGAAGCGCTTGTACTTCCCGGGGGGAACCTGGACGAGCCGCGACGGGACGTAGCGCGGCTGCACGAACGCCCAGCCGCCGCGCGGGCTGCGGGCGCGGTACCAGCCGCCGTCGTGGCGGACCCAGTACCAGCTGTCCACGAAGAAGACCTCCTCCTCGACGTCCGGCACCACCTGGACGCCGGGGGAGACCACCACGAGCTGAGGGAGGACGACCGGAAGGTCCAGGCGGAGCTGCACCGAGGCCTGGGCCTCCGCGAGGCAGGGGAGCGCGAGCGCGCACGCGAGGGCGATCAGGTGTCGCTTGTTCATAGGACGCGGAGGATCGACCGATCGGCCGCAGGCCGCAAGGTGCAGGGGTGCCCACATCGGCGCCCCCCCCCTGGGCGGCAGGCGAGGGTGCGCCGATCCAACTGCCCGGCATTCCTTGACAGGTGCCGCGGCGCGATCGTATATGACCGCCCTTCCGGAGGGCCGGATCGTCGCGCTCGCACGCGCGCGGCCGTGTTTTCCTCCCCAGATTCCGAGGAGAGAAGCGATGTACGCGGTGATTCGGACCGGCGGGAAGCAGTATCGCGTCGCCCAGGGCGACCGGGTGAAGATCGAGAAGCTCGCCGGCGACGTCGGCGGGAAGGTGAACTTCGACGTGCTGCTCGTCGGGGGTGAGGGCGAGGCGAAGGTCGGCACGCCGACCCTGGCCGGCGTCACCGTCGAGGGCGAGATCGTCGCCCAGGACAAGCACAAGAAGGTCATCCACTTCCGGAAGAAGAAGGAAGGCTGGACCAAGAAGCGGGGCCACCGTCAGCCCTACACCGAGGTCCTCATCACCACGGTCCGGGCCTAGGCCCGGGGCGAACGGAGCAGGAAATGGCTCACAAAAAGGGACAGGGCTCTTCGCGCAACGGGCGCGACTCTCCCGGCCAGCGCCGCGGGATCAAGGTCTACGGGTCCGAGAAGGTGGTCGCGGGCAACATCCTCGTCCGCCAGGTCGGCACGCTCGTCCATCCCGGCCAGAACGTCGGTATGGGCAAGGACTTCACGCTGTTCGCCCTCATCGACGGCACCGTGAAGTACAGCCGGACCCGCGGCGATCGCCGCGTGGTGTCGGTGCTCCCCGGGGCGTAAGCTCCCCTCGCCTCCGGCACGGCTCGGGGCGACGGCACTGCGCGCGCCGCGGATCCTCGGGTCCGCGGCGCTTCGCGTTTCTCGAGGTCGCTCGTGAAGTTCGTCGACGAGGTGAAGATCCACGTGAAGGCCGGCGACGGCGGCGACGGTGCCGTCGCGTGGCGCCGCGAGAAGTTCATCCCGCGGGGCGGCCCGGCGGGCGGCGACGGCGGCAACGGCGGCGACGTGGTGCTGGAGGTCGATCCGCAGCTCTCCACCCTGCTCGACTACCGCTACATCCGCGAGCACAAGGCGCGGAACGGCGAGAAGGGCAGCGGCTCGGACATGAACGGCAAGGACGGCGCGGACCTGGTCCTGCGCGTCCCGCCGGGCACGGTGGTGAAGGACGCGGCCACCGGCGAGCAGCTCTGCGACCTGGGCGCCGCGGGCGAGCGCGTCGTGATCGCGAAGGGCGGCCGCGGCGGGCTCGGCAACATGAACTTCGCGAGCTCCACCAACCAGGCGCCGCGCTACGCCGAGGACGGCACGCCGGGCGCGGAGCGGGACCTCGTCCTCGAGCTGAAGCTGCTCGCCGACGTGGGGATCGTGGGCTACCCGAACGCCGGGAAGTCCACCCTCATCAGCCGCATCTCGCGCGCCCGGCCGAAGATCGCGGACTACCCGTTCACCACGCTCACGCCGAACCTCGGCGTGGTCGGCTGGCGCGAGCGGAGCTTCGTGGTCGCGGACATCCCGGGGCTCATCGAGGGCGCGCACGCCGGCGCCGGCCTGGGGCACCAGTTCCTCCGGCACGTGGAGCGCTGCCGCGTCCTCATCCACCTGGTGGAGGGCGCGAACCCGGAGCCGGGCCGCGCGCCCAAGCCCGATCTCGACGCGATCAACGCCGAGCTCGCCGCCTACTCCGACGAGCTGGCGCGGAAGCCGCAGATCGTGGCGGTGACCAAGATCGACGTCCCCGAGGCGCGCGCCGCCGGCGTGAAGCTGCAGAAGCTGCTCGGCCGGCGCAAGAAGCCGGTGCCGGTGCACCTCGTCTCCGCGGTCACCGGCGAGGGGCTCGACGCCCTCCTCGACGCGGTCGGGCGCGCGCTCTTCAAGGAGGCGCGGCCGCACCGCGGCGGCGGCGGCAAGAAGCTCGCGAAGCCGAGGGCGCGCGCGTGAAGCTGGGCGACCCCGCGTTCGTGCTCCCGGAGCGCCGGGCCCGCATCGACGCGGTGGTGGCGAACCGCACCCGCACGCTCACCGTGGTGATGGAGGCGTTCTGCGATCCGCAGAACGTGAACGCGGTGCTGCGCACCTGCGAGGCGTTCGGGGTCCAGACGCTGCACGCGATCGAGGGGCCCATGAAGCCCTACGACCGCAACAAGAAGATCAGCCAGAACGCGGACAAGTGGCTGGACGTGCGGCGCTGGTCCTCCACCGCCGAGTGCCTCGCCCACCTCCGCTCGGAGGGGTTCGCGATCTACGCCACGCACCTGGGCGAGCGGTCCACGCCGATGGCCGGGCTCTCCTTCGCCGGCAAGGTGGCGCTCGTGTTCGGGAACGAGCAGCGCGGCGTCTCGGAGGAGGCGCTGGCGCTCGCCGACGCCTGCTACGCGATCCCCATGCGCGGCTTCGTCCAGTCGCTGAACGTCTCGGTGGCGGCGGCCATCTCGCTCGCCCACGCGGTGGAGCGGCGCGAGGTCGAGCGCGGCCGCCACGGCGACCTGCCCGAGGACGAGGCGCAGGTGCTGCGGGAGCGCTTCTACCTGCTGGCGGTGAAGCAGCGCAGCCGCATCGCCAAGGCCGAGGCGGTCCGCGACCGGATCGCGCGGCACGCGCGGTTTCGCGGCTGACGGTCACGGGCCCGGCGGCGATCCCCGCTCATGGTTCGACGGGGCTCATCATGAGCGGTGCGTGAACGTCCGCTCGTCCCGAGCCTGTCGAGGGGCGAGCGATCGCGGCGGTCAGGGGTCCGCCGGTGGCTCCGGCGCCGTGTCCGGCTCCTGCGGAGCGGGCCGCTTCCTCGCCGCCCGCCACCCCGCGACGAGCCCCACCAGCGCGGCGGCGCCGAGGACCCAGGGCGCGGCGTGATCGAGCGCGCGGCGGAACGGGGCACGCTCGGCGGCCGCGAACAGCGCCAGCCCGGCGAGCCCGACCACCAGCGCGAACGCGAGCGCGCCCCGCGACCCCCGGCCCTTGCCCGGCCGGCCCCGCACCGCCGCGAGCCGCAGCCCGGCCGCGATCCCGAGGAGCCCGGCCCCGATCGCCATCCACGCGCCGGTGAGCCCGCCCACGAGGCCGGCGAAGTCGTAGGCGTTCACGGGGCGCAGCCCTCCCAGAACGCGGCCAGGTCGGGCGGGAGCGGCACCTCCAGCCGGACCGGCGCGCGGGTGAGCGGGTGCGGCAGCTCGAGCCGCCAGGCGTGCAGCGCGTGCCGCGGCAGCCGGAGCAGCGCGACGTCCTCGTCGGTCATCGCACGGCGGGTGAACCGGTCGAAGATCTCCTCGTCCGGCCCGTAGATCTTGTCGCCCACCATGGGCAGGCCGGCGTGCGCGAGGTGCGCGCGGATCTGGTGCTGGCGCCCGGTGCGCGGCCGGCACGCGAGCAGCGCCACCGGGGCGCCGTCCGGCGCGCGGCGGCGGGCGAGCACCTCGAACGCGGTCTGCGAGGGCAGCCCCGCCGCGGCCACGTGCATCCGCACCCGCACCGCGGACGCGCCGGTGAGCGCGAGCGGCGCGTCCACCGTGAACGCGTCCTCCGCCGGCGCGCCGAGCGCGAGCGCGAGGTAGGTCTTGTGCACGCGCGCGTGGGCGAAGTCGCGCTTCAGGACCTTCGTCACCTCGGGCGCGGTCCCGCAGGCGAGCAGGCCGGAGGTCTCGCGGTCGAGCCGGTGCGCCGGGTCCACCTTGCGGTCCGGGTAGCGGAGCTTCGCGAGCGAGGTGAACGTGTTCGCCGCGTAGCGCGCGGTGGGGTGGACCGGCAGCCCGGCGGGCTTGTCCACCACCAGCAGCGCGCCGTCGTCGTGCACCACCGCGAACGCCTGCGGCGTGTCCGGCTCGGCCTCGGCGTCCTTGAGGAGCGCGAAGGAGAGGCCGGGCGCGACGCGGGTGGAGGGCTTCAGCCGGCGGCCGTCCTCGGTCTCGAGGCGGTGCTCGATGAGCCGCTGCACCCGCTCGCGCGAGAGCCGGCGGATCTTCTCCTGCAGGTAGCGATCGAGGCGCCACCCCGCGTAGTTCGGCTCGACCGTGAAGCGGACCCGGACCTGCTGCGTCACCGGCGCACCATACACCGGGCGCCGCCGCCGCGCCCCCGTCCCCGCGAGGCGCCGGTCAGGCCCGCGCGCCGGCCAGGAACGCGAGCACCGCGTCCGCGGCCCGCTCCCCCGCCTGCCCGTCCCAGAGCGCCGGGGTGCGGCCGCGTCCCGGGCCGGCGTCGAGCGCGCGGCGGGCCTCCGCCGCGATGCGCGCGGGGTCGGTGCCCACCACGTGGTTCGTCCCCTCGGCCACGGTGATGGGGCGCTCGGTGTTCTCGCGCAGCGTGAGGCACGGGACGCCGAGCGCGGTGGACTCCTCCTGCAGGCCGCCGGAGTCGGTGAGCACCAGGCGCGCGGCGCTGGTGAGCGAGAGGAACTCGAGGTAGCCGAGCGGCTCGACCAGGCGCAGCGCGGCGGCGGCCCCGGCCAGCGCGGGGTCGGCGAGGCGGGCGCGGGTGCGCGGGTGGACCGGGAACACCACCGGCAGCGCGCGCGCGACCTCCGCCAGCGCGCCGAGCAGCCGCCCCAGGCCGGCGGGATCGTCCACGTTGGAGGGCCGGTGCAGCGTGACGACGGCGTAGCCGCCCTCGGGGAGGCCCAGGCCGCGCCAGGCCGCGAGCGCGCGGGCGCGCGGAAGGTGGGCGCGGAGCGTGTCGATCATGAGGTTCCCGACCCGCGCCACGCGCGTGGCCGGGATCCCCTCGCGCGCGAGGTTCTCGTCGGCGTCGGGGCTCGGGGTGAGCAGCAGGTCCGAGAGGTGATCGGTGACCACCCGGTTCAGCTCCTCCGGCATGGTCCGGTCGAAGCTGCGCAGGCCCGCCTCGAGGTGCGCCACCGGGATCCCGAGCTTCGCCGCCACCAGCGCGGCCGCCACGGTCGAGTTCACGTCGCCGGGCACGACCACCAGGTCCGGCCGCGGCGCCGCCTCGAGCAGCGCCCGCTCGAACGCGATCATCACCCGGCCCGTCTGCTCGCCGTGGGTGCCGGAGCCCACCCCCAGGTCGAGGTCGGGGCGGGGCAGCCCGAGCTCGGCGAAGAACACCCCGCTCATCCGCTCGTCGAAGTGCTGGCCGGTGTGGACCAGCCGCTGCGCAGCGCCCCGCCGGGAGAGCGCCGCCATCAGGGGTGCGACCTTCATGAAGTTGGGACGGGCGCCGACCACGTGGAGCACGAGGGCCATGTCGAAAGCTAGGCGGCCCGGCGCTCCCCCGAAATGACCCGCGCGCGCACCGGCGCTGCCCCGGCGGCCCGCGCGCCGCCGGGCGCGCCCGCGGGGACCTCGCGCGCCCCCGCGCAGGCGGGCGCGCGAGGTCACGGGCCCGCGCAGCAAGGTGGGGCCCCGCGGAGCTCCGCTCCGGAGGGCAGGGACGGCCCCGTCCTGAATGAATCCCGGGCGCTCGAAACCTGCCGTTGACTCGGGGGATCCCCCCGCGTACTTTGCAATCCCGGTTTGAGACACGTCGCGGTCATCATCCCGGCCCGGTACGGCGCCTCGCGCTTCCCGGGAAAGCCCCTCGCCGATCTGGCAGGCAAGCCCCTCATCGCCCATGTGGTCGAGCGCGCGCAGCGCGCCCGCGGGGTGGACGTCGTGGCCGTCGCCACCGACGACGACCGGATCGCGCGCGCCGCGCGGGACGCGGGGGGCCAGGCCATCCTGACCGGACCGGCCGCGACGGGCACGGACCGGGTGGCGGAGGCCGCGCGCAAGCTCGCGCCGCGGCCGGAGATCGTGGTGAACCTGCAGGGCGACGAGCCGCTCATCGAGCCGGAGGCCATCGAGGCGGTCATCGGCGCGATGGAGGCCGGCGTCCGCATGGCGACGCTCGCTCGCCCGCTCGCCGCGGGGGAGCTGGAGCGGACCCAGGTCGTCAAGGTGGTGACCCGGGCGAGCGGCGACGCGCTGTACTTCTCGCGCGCGCCCATCCCGCACCGGCGCGCCGGCGGCGAGAGCCCGCTCGCCCGCGCCCACGTGGGCATCTACGCGTTCACCGCGGCGTTCCTCGAGACGTTCACCGCGCTCGCGCCGGGCCGGCTCGAGGGCGAGGAGGCGCTCGAGCAGCTGCGGGCGCTCGAGCACGGGTACGACATCCGTGTGGCCGACACCGGCTACCGGGGTTTCGGGATCGACACGCCGGACGACCTGGAGCGCGCGCGGGCGCTCCTGGCCGCCGGGGCGTGATCCGGGGAGAGCACATGGTCAAGCGGGGAAAGAAGACGAAGTACCTGTTCGTCACCGGCGGCGTGGTGAGCTCGCTCGGCAAGGGGCTCTCGGCGGCGTCGATCGGCGCGCTGCTCGAGAACCGGGGGCTGGAGGTCCAGCACCTCAAGCTCGACCCGTACATCAACGTGGACCCGGGCACGATGAGCCCGTTCCAGCACGGCGAGGTGTTCGTCACCGACGACGGCGCCGAGACCGACCTCGACCTCGGGCACTACGAGCGCTTCACCAGCGCCAAGATGACCCGGCGGAACAACTACACCACCGGCCGCATCTACCAGAACGTCATCCAGCGCGAGCGCCGGGGCGAGTACCTGGGCAAGACCGTGCAGGTGATCCCGCACATCACCGACGAGATCAAGGCGGTGATCCGCGAGGCCGCCGGCGGCGCGGACATCCTCATCGTCGAGGTGGGCGGCACGGTCGGCGACATCGAGTCGCTGCCGTTCCTCGAGGCGATCCGCCAGATGAAGTACGACGTGGGCGAGGAGAACGCGGTCTACGCGCACCTCACGCTCGTGCCGTTCATCGCCGCGGCCGGCGAGCTGAAGACGAAGCCCACCCAGCACAGCGTCAAGGAGCTGCGCGAGATCGGCATCCAGCCCGACCTGCTGCTGTGCCGCTCCGACCGCGAGATCCCGCGCGACATGAAGGACAAGATCGCGCTGTTCTGCAACGTGGACCCGTCGGCGGTGTTCACCGCGCTCGACGTCCCGTCGATCTACGAGGTGCCGCTCTCGCTCCACCGCGAGGGGCTCGACGACAAGCTGGCCGAGCTGTTCAACATCTGGAGCCGCGCCCCGCGCCTCGAGCGCTGGGAGACCATCGTCGACAAGGTGAAGAACCCGCGCCGCGGCGAGGTGCGGATCGGCATCGTCGGCAAGTACGTGGAGCTCCACGAGAGCTACAAGAGCCTCAACGAGGCGCTGGTCCACGGCGGCATCGCGAACGACGCGCGGGTGAAGCTGGCGTTCATCGACTCGACCAAGCTGGAGGAGGGCGACCTCTCCGACCTGGAGAAGGTGGACGCGATCCTGGTGCCGGGCGGCTTCGGCATCCGTGGGACCGAGGGGAAGATCCTGGGCGTGAAGTACGCCCGCGAGCACAAGGTGCCGTTCTTCGGCATCTGCCTCGGCCTGCAGATGGCGGTCATCGAGATGGCGCGCAACGTGCTCGGGCTGGCCGGCGCGAACTCGCTGGAGTTCGACGAGCAGACGCCGCACCCGGTGGTCACGCTGATGGAGGGGCAGAAGGGCGTGACCGACAAGGGCGGGACCATGCGCCTCGGCGCGTACCCGTGCGCGCTGAAGGAGGGCACCAAGGCCCGCGCGCTGTACGGCGCCGACCTGGTGCACGAGCGCCACCGCCACCGCTTCGAGTTCAACAACGACTACCGCGCCCAGTTCGAGGCCGCCGGGATGGTGTTCTCCGGCGTGAACCCGGACCTCGGCCTGGTGGAGATGATCGAGCTGCCCGGGCAGCACTTCGTGGGCTGCCAGTTCCACCCCGAGTTCCGCTCCAAGCCCTTCGCGCCGCACCCGCTGTTCGCGGGCTTCGTGAAGGCCGCCCTCGAGCACCGCGACGCCCAGCAGCGCCAGCCCCCGGCCGAGGTGAAGAAGCTCGCGGTCGGGAAGAACGGATAGCCGATGTCCCAGCCGATCCTGGCCCGCGTGGGCGGGCACCTCGTGGGCGACGGGCAGCCGCTCCTGCTCATCGCCGGGCCGTGCGTCATGGAGGACGAGGCGCACGGCCTCCGCCACGCCCGCCGCGTGAAGGAGCTCGCCGCGAAGCACGGCCTGCCGGTGGTGTTCAAGGCCAGCTTCGACAAGGCCAACCGCTCCTCCGGCAAGAGCTACCGCGGCCCCGGCCTGGAGGCGGGCCTCGCCGCGTTCCAGGCGGTGAAGCGCGAGACCGGGCTGCCGTGCCTCACCGACGTGCACGAGACCTGGCAGGCCGAGCCGGCCGGGCGGGTGGTGGACGTGCTGCAGGTGCCCGCGTTCCTGTGCCGGCAGACCGACCTCGTCATCGCCTGCGCGCGCCACGGGCGCGCCGTGAACGTGAAGAAGGGCCAGTTCCTCGCGCCGCGCGAGATGCGCCATGCGGTCGCCAAGTGCCGCGAGGGCGGCAACGAGAACGTGTTCCTCACCGAGCGCGGCGCCACCTTCGGCTACGGCAACCTGGTGGTGGACATGCGCGGGCTGGTGCAGATGCGCGAGCTGGGCGTGCCGGTGTGCATGGACGCGACCCACAGCGTGCAGATGCCGGGCTCCGGCGGCGACACCACCGCCGGCGACCGGCAGTTCGTGGCGCCGCTGGCGCGCGCCGCGGCGGCCGTCGGCATCGACGCGCTGTTCATGGAGATCCACGAGGACCCGGCGGTGGCGAAGTCCGACGGGCCCAACTCGCTCGACTTCCCCACCGCCGACCGCGTGCTCCGCGAGGTGCTGGCGGTCCGGCACGCGCTGGGGCAGCCGTGACCGAGGCCGAGCTCCTCGCCCGCGCCGCGCGCGTCCGGCTGGTGCTGCTGGACGTGGACGGGGTGCTCACCGACGGCCGGCTCTACTACGGCCCGGACGGCGAGGCGCTGAAGGTCTTCGACGTGAAGGACGGCCACGGCATCGTGCTCCTGCGCGAGCACGTCCCGTTCGGCGTCGTCTCCGGCCGGCCGGGCAAGGCCTCGGAGGCGCGCCTCCGCGAGCTGCGCTTCCAGCACCTCGTGTTCGGCGAGCGCGACAAGCTGGCCGGCTACGCGCGGCTCGCGCACCTGGGCATCCCCGACGCCGAGGTGGCGTACATGGGCGACGACGTGAACGACGTCCCGCTGCTCGCGAAGGTGGGCCTCGCCGCCTGCCCCGCCGACGCGCGGCCCGAGGCGAAGGCCGTCGCGCACCTCGTCACCGCCGCGCCCGGCGGCCGCGGCGCGGTCCGCGAGCTCTGCGACCTGCTGCTCCGCGCCCGCGGCCTGTAGGCCGGCCGCGCCGGGCCGAGGCCGCCCGGGGCTGACGATCGCCCCGGATCCCGTGCTAGCGTGCGCCCGCCATGGCCGTACCGCTCCGCAAGCGGATCAAGAGGAGCGTCCGCTCCGCGCTGGTCCGCGCCCTCCTCTGGATCCTGGGCCTCCTGCCCCTCGGTCCCGCCCTCGCGCTCGGCGGGCTGGTGGGCCGCGCCGGCTACCACCTCGCCCGCGGCACGCGGCGGCTCGCGCTCCGGAGCCTCGCCGTCGCGTTCCCCGAGAAGCCCGAGGCCGAGCGCGAGGCCATCGCGCGCGCCATGTTCGTGCACCTCGGGCGCACCGCGCTCGAGCTCGCCGCCATCCGCAGCTACGACGCGCGGCTCGAGACGTACGTCGAGCTGTCGCCGCCCGGGCTGCTCCAGGAGGTCATCGCGCGCGGCCGGGGCATGGTGTTCGTCACCGGCCACGTGGGGAGCTGGGAGCTCCTCGCCCGGCGCATCGCCCGGGCCGGCATCCCGAACGCCGTCATCGCCAAGGCCGGCGGCGACGCCGGGCTGAACCGGGTGGCGGAGCGCTTCCGGGCCGCCGGCGGCGTCACCACGCTCTGGCGCGAGAACCCCGACACGGGCCGCGCCATCATCCGCACCTTCCGGCAGGGGAAGGCCCTCGGGCTGCTCATCGACCAGGACACGAAGGTCCAGGGCGTGTTCGTCCCGTTCTTCGGCCGGCTCGCGTACACGCCGCGCGCCGCGGCCGACCTCGCGATCCGCTTCGGCGCGCCGGTCGTGGTCGGCACCATCCGCCGCCGAGGGCCGCGCGCGGGCGACGGCCACCTCCTCGAGTGCGTGGAGATCCCGTTCGCCGCCGACCCGCCCGATCGCGAGGCCGAGGCGGTCCGGCTGACCGCCGCCTGCTCTGCCGCCCTGGAGACAGCCATCCGGCGGAACCCGGCCGAGTGGGTGTGGATGCACGAGCGCTGGAAGACGCGCCCCGAAGGCGAGAACCAGGCCGACGGACCCCAAGCAAAGGCAGTGCCGAAAAGCGCTGAGCTTTCACGCGGCTAGGGCGCCCGGGCATAAAGCAAGGTCTGTGCCTGTCGATCCACCAAGGAAAGAATGCTATGTTTCAGCGGCTTTGGATGCGGACGGCGGCCGGCTTGGCCGCCGCTCTCGCGCTCGGGCTCGGCACCGGATGCCAGCCCGCCCAGCCCGTGGAGGCGCGTGACGTGGTGCCTGAGCTGATGCTCGAGGGGGTTCGATTCCGCGTGTGGCGGGGGGCGGACCTGCGCGTCGAGGGCGAGGCGCGCACCGCGACGCTGGAGCGCGACTCGACCCTGCTCCGGGCACGGGACGTCGTGGCCGTCCTCCCGCGCGGTGGGGACCCGGTGCGGATCGCCGCGCCGGAGGGCTCGGGGACCCTGTCGGCTCACACCTTCGAGGCGCACGGCGGTGTCACGGTGCGTCACCGGGACGACGTGGCCCGGACGCCCAGCGCCCGGTACACGCCCGAGGGCGAGGGCGGGATGGTCCGCGGGGACCAGGCGCTCACGGTGGACGGGCGCGGCTACCGGCTCGAGGGCACCGGGTTCGTGCTCGACGCCGGCACCGGCGAGCTGACGCTGGGCGGGAGCCCGCGGCTGACCGGCGGGGGGGAGCTGCGGTGATCGCGCTCCTCGCCGCCGCGCTGCTCACCGCCGCCCCGGCGCCGGCCCAGGGCAAGCCCGTGACCCGGCCTGCGCCCGCCGCGAAGGGCGCCGCGCGGGCGGCCCCGGACTACCGGGTGGACGCCGCCGAGGTCCGCTACGCGTTCCAGCGCCGCGAGGTGGTGTTCACCGGGAAGCCGGTGACGCTCACCCGCGACGACGCGGTGCTGACCTGCGCGCGGCTCGAGGCGAAGAACGACGAGGCGGGCGTGATCGAGACGGCGGTGTGCCGCGGCGACGTGAAGCTGGTCCGCGGCGAGCGCACCGTGACCTGCCAGACCGCCACCTACGAGAACGCGGCCGCGCGGGTGACCTGCGACGGCGCGGCGGTGCTGCGCGACCGCGGCACCGAGGCGCACGGCCGGCGGCTCGTGTACGAGCTGCGCACCGACGAGGTGAAGCTGGAGGGCGGCGGCGTGCCGGTCCGGATCACCGTGCCGGGCGCCGAGGTGGAGCAGCGGCGCCGCGAGCTGGACGCGCAGCGCAAGGGGCAGGGCAAGTGACCGCGGCCGGCGACGCGCTCCTCAGGGCCGAGGGGCTGGTGAAGTCCTACCGCGGCCGCCGCGTGGTGGACGGCGTGTCGTTCCACGTCGCGCCCGGCGAGGTGGTGGGGCTGCTCGGCCCGAACGGCGCCGGCAAGACCACCTCGTTCAACATGGTGGTGGGGCTGGTGGTGCCGGAGCGCGGCAAGGTGACGCTCGGCGAGCACGACCTCACCCGGCTGCCCATGCACCGGCGCGCGCGGCTCGGCGTCGGGTACCTGCCGCAGGAGGCGTCGATCTTCCGCAAGCTCACGGTGCGCCAGAACTTCGTGGGCGTGCTGGAGGCGCTCGGCGTCGGGCGCGCCGAGCGGAACGCGCGCGCCGCGGCGCTGCTCGCCGAGTACCGGCTGGAGAAGGTCGCGGACTCGCTGGGCGAGCAGCTCTCCGGCGGCGAGCGCCGCCGCGCCGAGGTGGCGCGCAGCCTGCTCTCCAGCCCCCGCTACATCCTGTTCGACGAGCCGTTCGCCGGCGTGGATCCCATCGCGGTGGGCGAGCTGCAGCGCCTCATCGGCGGCCTGCGCGATCGCGGCATCGGCGTCCTCATCACCGACCACAACGTGCGCGAGGCGCTCGGCATCTGCGGGCGCGCGTACATCCTCTCCTCGGGCTCGATCCTCGAGCAGGGGACGCCCGTCGAGATCGCCGCGAGCCCGCGCGCGCGGGCCGTGTACCTCGGCGACAAGTTCAGGCTGGACGACCACCAGCCAGCGGAGCCTCGATGAGCCTCGAGCTGAAGCAGCACCTCAAGATGACCCAGCAGCTGGTGATGACGCCCCAGCTGCAGCAGGCCATCAAGCTCCTGCAGCTCTCGCGCATGGAGCTGGTCGATCTCATCCGCACCGAGATGACCGAGAACCCCATGCTGGAGGGGGCGGACGAGAACGACGAGCAGGCGGTGCCCGACGGCGCCAGCCCCGCCGAGCAGGCCGAGATCGAGGCGAAGCCCGAGCACAAGGAGGCGGAAAAGGCCGAGGAGGTGAAGGGCGAGGAGGGCGCGAACGAGATCGACTGGGACCAGTACCTCGACCAGTACCAGCTCCAGGGCCACACCGCGCCCTCCAACCGCGGCCTCTCCGACGAGGAGCTGCCCGGCTACGAGGCCACGCTCACCAAGAAGACCGACCTCGTCGACCACCTGGTGTGGCAGCTGCGCCTCTCGAACTTCACGCCCGACGAGGAGCAGGTCGCGATGCTCATCATCGGGAACCTCGACGACGACGGCTACTTCAAGATGCCGGCGGTGGAGGGCGAGGCCGACGAGGCCACCTCGCGCGATCCGCTGGTGCGGGTGGCGTTCGAGTCGGGGCAGGGCATCGAGGTCGCCGAGCGGGTGCTGCGGAAGGTGCAGACCTTCGACCCGATCGGCGTCGCCGCCCGCGACCTGCGCGAGTGCCTGCTGATCCAGGTGGTCGCGATCAACGCCGACACGCCCGAGATCGTCGCGATCATCGAGCGCCACCTGAAGCACCTCGAGTCGAAGAACTACCAGGCCATCGCCAAGGACCTGAAGGTTCCCATCGAGGAGGTGGTGAAGGCGGTGAAGGTGATCAGCCGCCTCGAGCCGAAGCCGGGCCGCGCCTACTCCGGCGAGGAGGCGCAGTACATCACCCCCGACGTCTACGTCCACAAGATGGGCGACAAGTACGTCACCGTCCTCAACGACGACGGCCTCTCGAAGCTGCGCATCTCCGGCATGTACCGCGCCGCGCTCAAGAACGGCGAGGCGGGCAAGGCCAAGGAGTACATCCAGGAGAAGCTGCGCAGCGCGGTGTGGCTCATCCGGTCCATCCACCAGCGGCAGCGGACCATCTACAAGGTCACCGAGTCGATCGTGAAGTTCCAGCGCGACTTCCTCGACAAGGGGATCGCCCACCTGAAGCCGCTCATCCTGCGAGACGTGGCCGAGGACATCGGGATGCACGAGTCCACCGTCTCGCGCGTCACCACGAACAAGTACGTCCACACGCCGCAGGGCATCTACGAGCTGAAGTTCTTCTTCAACTCGGCGATCCAGAAGACCGGCGGCGACGAGATCGCGAGCGAGGCGGTGAAGAACCACATCCGCCAGATCGTCGCGGCCGAGGACCCGAAGCACCCGCACTCCGACCAGAAGATCGTCGAGCTCCTGAAGGGCCAGAACATCGAGATCGCCCGCCGCACCGTCGCGAAGTACCGCGAGGTGCTGGGGATCCTGCCCAGCTCGAAGCGCAAGAAGTACTTCTAGCCGCGGACGGCGTCCCGGGATCCGGCGACGGGCGGCGGGGCGACCCGGCCCGCGGAGGCCGGCCGGGCGCCCGATCGCGGGAGCGCCGAGGCCCCGTCAGGCCCGGGGCGAGGGCGATCGCGGAGATCGATCGCGGCGGCCCTGGGGTATTATGACCTCGACATGTTGCCAGCTCCGGCAGCATTCGCGGCCGCGGCACCGACGGGACACAGAACCCGCCGGACCGCGGCCGAAGCATTTGCGGTCCTCCCAAGGAGGCGGTTCATGCAGGTGAACATCACCTTCCGGCATCTGGATCCCACCGAAGCCCTCAAGGCCCACGTCCGCGATCGCGTCGAGCGCGTGCAGAAGTACATCGACCGCCCGACCGAGGCGTACGCGGTCCTCCACCTGGAGAACCTGAAGCACCACGCCGAGCTGACCGTGAAGGCGGGGCGGTTCCTGCTGCGCGGCACCGCCAAGACCGGGGACATGTACGCGTCGATCGACGCGGCCGCGGACAAGATCGAGCGGCAGCTGAAGAAGCACAAGGAGAAGCTCCAGAACCACAAGGCCGCCCCCGCGGCGCCGGAGCAGCCGCCGGTGGACGTGCGCCACGACGTGCTCGGGATCCTCGAGGACTCGTCGCGCCCCAGCCACAAGGTGATCAAGAGCACCGAGTTCCAGGCGAAGCCCATGTCGCTCGACGAGGCGATCCTCCAGCTCGACCTCCTCGACGCGCACTTCTACGTGTTCCAGAACGCGGAGGACCGGAGCATCAACGTGGTGTACCGGCGCGACGACGGGAACGTCGGCCTCATCGAGGCGCACCCGGCCTGATCCCGGCGGTGGGGCGCGGCGTCCCGGGGCGCCGCGTCCCGCCCGTCGCGGCGTCCCCCGCGCGACCCGCCGGCCCCTCGCCTTGCCTTCTTGCCCACACGTTGCCACCTGTGTTAGCTGACGCCGGTCCGCCATGAAGATCGTCGAGTTCCTCCGGTCCGACGCCGTGATCGCCAGCCTCTCCGGGCAGGCGGCGCCCGCCGTGCTGGCCGAGCTGGTCCGTCCGCTCGCCGCCAGCCAGAAGGTCGACGGGCAGCGGCTGGTCGAGACGCTGCTCGATCGCGAGAAGCTCGGCTCGACCGGCATCGGCGAGGGCGTGGCCATCCCGCACGGCAAGGTCCCAGGCCTGCCCGGCCTGATGGCGAGCTTCGGCCGATCCGCCGGCGGCGTGGACTTCCGCGCCATCGACGGCAAGCCCACCCACCTGTTCTTCGCGCTGTTCGCCCCCGAGAACTCGGCCGGCACGCACCTCAAGGCGCTCGCCCGGATCAGCCGGATCTTCAAGAACCCGGCCTTCCGCGAGGCGATCATGAAGGCGCCCGACGCGGCCGAGATCTACCGCCTCATCGAGGCGGAGGACGCGAAGTACTGACGTCCGACCGGGCGCCCGCCGGGCGGCCGACCGACCTGCCACGCTGCGCCGTAACTCCCCGCGAACACGGGGATTCCCTGCGTCGTCACGGCGCTCGGGGAGTGCCCCGCCTGGGTTTGACGTCGAGCGGAGCGGACAGGTATGGTCCCGCCCGGCGAACGCGACCCACCCCGCCCCTCCCGATCGCGCCGGCGGGGGGCACCGGTCCCGGTCGCGTCCGGCCCTGGAGGAAGCGAGCGGTGGGATCCATCATGAAGATCGACTGCAGCGGCATGCGCTGCCCGCAGCCGGTGTTGAAGCTGGCGGTCGAGACCGCCGAGACGCCGTCCGGCACGATGGTCGAGATCACCGGCGATTGCCCCACGTTCGAGAAGGACATCCGCACCTTCTGCGAGCGCCGCCGCAAGACGCTGCTCTCGGTACGCGGCGACGGCGTGAAGACGGTGATCCAGATACAGTACTGAGAGAGCGGCCGATCTGCGTGGGGCGCGCCGCGGGAACCACGATGGCGTCGCCGAGCCGGACCGGCCTCTACTTCTGCCGCTGCGGGCCGAACCTCGGGCGCGCGGTGCGGCTGCCGGATCTCTCCGCGCCCGGCGCGTTCCCCGCCGCCGCCGACGTGGCCGTCCACGACGTGCTCTGCTCGCCGGAGGGCCAGGCGTGGCTCGCCGAGCGGATCCGCGCGGGCGGGATCGAGCGCGTGGTGCTGGGGGCCTGCTCGCCCCGCGAGCACGAGCACACCTTCCGCGGCGTCCTCGCCGGCGCGGGGCGCTCGCCCTGGCAGCTCCACATGGTGAACCTGCGCGAGCAGGCCGAGTGGCTGGGCGGCGCGCCGGCGGACGTGACCGCGCGCGCCCGGCGCCTGGTGGCCGCGGGCCTGGCGCGGGTGGCGCTGCAGCGCCCGCTGCCGGAGGGCGACGTCGAGGTGAGCGCCGACGCGCTGGTGGTGGGCGGCGGCGCGGCCGGGATCTCCGCGGCGCTGGCGCTCGCGCAGAAGGACCGGAAGGTCGTGCTGGTGGAGCGCGCGCACGCGCTCGGCGGGCTCGCGAACCGGCTCGACGAGGTGTTCCCGGAGCTCGCCTGCGCGAGCTGCTTCATGGAGCCGGCGCTCGACCGCGTCCTGCACTCGGACCGCATCGAGGTGCTCACCGGCGCCGAGGTCCGGCGCGTGCGCGGCTCGGCCGGCCGGTTCACGGTGGAGCTGGTCGTCGCGCCGCGCCACGTGGACCCGGCCGCGTGCCTGGGCTGCGCCGAGGTGTGCGGCGCCGCCTGCCCGGTCGAGGTCGCGGATCCGTCCGGCGGCGAGCCGGCCCGCAAGGCCATCCACCTGCCGTACGCAGGGTGCCTGCCGCACGCGGCGGTGGTGGACCGCGCCGCCTGCCCGCCCGGCTGCGCCGCCTGCGCCGGCGCCTGCCCGTTCGGCGCGGTGCGCCTCGACGACGCCCCGCGCTCGCGCGAGGTGGAGGTGGGCGCGATCGTGATCGCGACCGGCCTCGAGCCCGGCGCGGTGGAGGGGCCGGAGGGGCTCGTGTCCTCCTGGCAGCTCGAGCGGATGCTCCACCCGGACGGCCCCACCGGCGGCGCGCTGCGCGGCGCGGGTGGGCGGACGCCGGAGGCGGTGCTGCTCGCCACCAGCGCGGCGGAGGCGGACGGGGAGCTGGCGCTGCGCGAGGTGCTGAAGCTCGCGCAGCGGGTCCGCGCCCGGCTGCCCTCGGCGCGGGTGGCCGTCGCGGGCGGCCTCGATCGCGCGCCGCAGCTCGTCGGCCTCGCGGCCGCGCTCCGGCGCGAGGGGGTCGAGCTGCTCCCGGGCGCGCTCGTCGAAGGCGGCGTCGCCGCGGCGGACGGCGCGCTCGAGGTCCGGCTGGCCGAGCCCGGCGGCGGCGCCACGCGCCGGCGGGCCGACCTGGTGGCGATCCACGCGCCCTCGCGCGGCGCGGGCGGCGCCGCCTCGCTCGCCGCCCTGCTGCGCCTCGCGCCCGACCGCCGCGGCTTCCTCGCCGACGGCGGCGCGAGCCCGTTCGAGCCCACCGCCACCCGCACCGCCGGCGTGTACGTGGCCGGCGCGGCCGCCGGCCCGCGGAGCATCCGCGACGCCATCCGCGACGGCGCCGCCGCGGCCGGCCAGGTGCTCGCCACGCTGCGGCCGGGGGAGCGGCGCGCGCTCGAGCCGCTCGCCGCCGAGGTGGACGCGGCGCTGTGCGGCGGCTGCGGGATGTGCGTCGCCGCCTGCCCGTTCGGCGCGATGGTGATCGACGGCGCGGACGGAAAGGCCACGGTGCTGGCGGTGGACTGCCGCGGCTGCGGCACGTGCGCCGCGGCCTGCCCGACCGGCGCGGCCAGCGCCCGCCACTTCACCCGCGCCCAGATCGCCGCGGAGATCTCCGCGCTGCTGGCGGGGAGGTGAGCCGGGTGGCCCACGAGCCGCGCATCGTGGCGTTCCTCTGCAACGGGTGCGCGTACGCCGCCGCGGACCGCGCCGGGCAGCAACGCCTGGAGATGCCGCAGAGCCTGCTCACGGTGCGCGTCATGTGCACCGGGCGGGTGGAGCCGGCGTTCGTGCTCCAGGCCTTTCGCGAGGGCGCCGACGGCGTGCTGGTGGCCGGCTGCCACCCGGGCGACTGCCACTACCTCGACGGCAACCTGCGGGCCGCGGCCCGCGGCGCGGTGCTGGCGGGCGCGCTCGAGCAGGCGGGCATCGAGCCGGCGCGCTTCCGGATGACGTGGGCGGGCGCGAACGAGGCGGAGCGGCTCGCCGGCGAGGTGCGCGAGATGACCGCGGCGCTCCGGGCGCTCGGGCCGCTCGACTACGCGCGGCGCGCGCTCGACGGGGCCGGCGCCGCGCTCGCCGGCGCCGATCCCGCGCCGGCGCCGCTCTCCCCGCGCGCCGGCGGGAAGCCGCGCGTCGCGTTCTACTGGAACGCCTCCTGCGGCGGCTGCGAGGAGGCGGTGGTGGACCTGGGCGACGGCTTCGCCGGCCTGCTGGAGCGCGTCGAGGTGGTGCTCTGGCCGGTCGCGACCGACCACAAGCGCGCCGACGTGGAGGCGCTGCCCGACGGCGGGATCGACCTCGCGTTCGTGAACGGCGCGGTGCGCCTCGACGAGCAGGAGGACTGGGCCCGCCTGCTGCGCCGCAAGGCGCGCACGCTGGTGGCGTTCGGCGCCTGCGCGCACCTGGGCGGCGTGGTGGGGCTCGGGAACCTGTCCGAGCCGGAGGCGCTGCTCGAGGCCGCCTACCGCGCGCCGCCCAGCGTCGCGAACCCGGACGCGCCGCTGCCCGGCGGGCCGGTGCGCGTGGACGGCGCGGCGCTCTCCTTGCCGGTGCTCCTGCCGCGCACGCTCACGCTCGCGGACGTGGTGCCGGTGGACTACACCGTCCCCGGCTGCCCGCCCTCGCCGGCGGTGGTGCAGGCGGCGCTCGACGCGCTGCTCGGCGACGCCCCGCCGCCGCGCGGCGCGGTGCTCGCGCCGGACGTCTCGCTCTGCGAAGGCTGCCCGCGCAAGGGCTCGCGGCCGGAGCGCATCGCGCTCGACGCGCTCCGCCGCCTCGCCACCTCCGCCGTGGACCCCGACCTGTGCTTCCTCGCCCAGGGGCTCGTGTGCATGGGCCCGGCGACGCGCCAGGGGTGCCAGCCCGGCTGCGTCGAGGCGGGGATGCCTTGCCGCGGCTGCTTCGGGCCGCTCGACGGCGTGCGCGACGCGGGCGCGGCCATGCTCTCCGGCTTCGCCTCGCTGCTGGGCGGCGCCGACCCGGCGGCGCTCGGCGCGGCGGTGCCGGATCCGGCGGGCACGTTCTGGCGCTACTCCTACGCCGCGGCGCTGCTGCCGCGCCGGGTGCGGCCGGCCGGGCCGTCCGGACCGGAAGGCGAGGCGGGCGCGTGACGCGGCGGATCACCATCGACCCCATCACCCGGCTCGAGGGGCACGGGAAGATCGAGATCCTGCTCGATGACGCCGGCGACGTGGAGAGCGCGCTCCTGCAGGTGCCGGAGCTGCGCGGCTTCGAGCGCTTCTGCGTGGGCCGCCCGGCCGAGGAGATGCCGCAGCTCACCGCGCACGTGTGCGGCGTCTGCCCGGCGGCGCACCACCTCGCGGCGGTGCAGGCGCTCGACGCGCTCTACGCCGTCGAGCCGCCGCCGGCGGCCCGGCTCGCCCGCGCGCTCTACTACCAGCTCTTCATCTTCGAGGATCACCTCCTCCACTACTGGTACATGGGCGGCCCGGACTTCTACGCCGGCTCGGACGCGCCCGCGCCCATGCGCAACATCCTGGGCGTGCTCGCGAAGGTGGGCGCGGATCTCGGCAAGCGCATCCTCTCCGCCCGGCGGGAGGCGCGCGAGCTGATGGCGGCGCTGGCCGGGCGCACCGTGCACCCGGTGTTCGCGCTGCCGGGCGGCATCTCGAAGGCGGTGGACGCCGCCACGGTGGCCCGCGCCCGCGCGCTCGCGCCCGGGCTGGTGCGCTTCGCCGAGGACACGCTCGCCTCGTTCCGCGCGGCGGTGCTCGACCACCCGGAGTACTCGGAGGCGCTCGCCAGCGACGCGTACCGGGTGCGCTGCCACTCGATGGGCATGGTGGACGCGGACGGCCGGCTCGCGTTCCTCGACGGGCGGCTGCGGGTGATCGACCCCGCCGGGCGCGAGCTGGCGACGTTCGCGCCGCGCGACTGGCTCGACCACCTGGCCGAGCGGGTCGAGCCCTGGACCTACGCGAAGCTCACGTATCTGAAGTCGAAGGGCTGGACCGGCTTCACCGAGGGCGACGACACCGGCCTGTACCGCGTGGGCCCGCTGGCGCGGCTCAACGTGGCCCGCGCCATGGCCACGCCGCGCGCCGAGGCGGAGCGGCAGCGGCTGTTCGAGGCGCTGGGCTGGCCGGCGCACCAGACGCTCGCGTTCCACTGGGCGCGGCTGGTCGAGGCGCTCCAGGCGGCGGAGACCGCGCAGCAGCTCGCGGAGGATCCGGGCCTCGGCGATCCGCACGTGCGCGAGGTGCCGGCGCCGCTGCCCGGGCCGCGCGAGGGCGTGGGCGCGGTGGAGGCGCCGCGGGGCACGCTCTTCCACCACTACGCCGCCGACGCCGACGGGATCCTCACCGCCGCGAACCTGGTGGTCGCCTCGCAGCACAACGCCGCGCCGGTGCAGGTCTCGGTGCGGAAGGCGGCGAAGGGGCTCATCCGCGGCGGGAAGGTGGACGCGGCGCTCTTGAACCGCCTGGAGATGGCGTTCCGGGCGTACGACCCCTGCAACGCGTGCGCGTCGCACGCGCTGCCCGGCGAGCTGCCGCTGGTGGTCACGGTGCGCGGCGCCGACGGCGCGGTGCGCGAGGTGATCCGGCGGCGCGTGCCGGAGGACGTGGACTGAGGCTGCCGCGCATGGACCCCGAACGGCCAGCGAGCGCAGCGAGGCCGCCGGGGCGGCGCCCCGTCGCATCGGTCCTCATCCTGTGCCTGGGCAACCCGCTCCGTCGCGACGACGCGGTGGCGCTGCACGTCGCGGCGCGGCTGGCAGCTCGGCCGGAGCCGGACGTCGAGGTCCGCACCAGCGCGCAGGCCGGCCTGTACCTGCTCGACGACATGGAGGGCTTCGACCGCGTGGTGGTGGTGGACGCGGTGCGGACCGGGGCGGCGCCGCCGGGCACCGTGCACGCGCTGCCGCTCGAGGCCATCCACGCCCCGGGGGGTCCCTCGCCGCACGCCATCGGGCTCCCCTCCGCGGTGGCCCGCGCCCGCGCCGCCGGCGCGCCGGTCCCGTCCCGGATCCAGCTCGTCGCGGTGGAGGCCGAGATCCTGGACGAGGTCGGCGAGGGGCTCACCCCGGCGGTGGCCGCGGCCGTCCCGGCGGTGGAGGCGGCCGCGCGCGCCGCCGCCCGCGCGCTGGCGGAGGAGGCCGGTTAGACGATCCGGCGTGCTGCTCGCCGAGCTCGCCGAGGTCTCCCGCGCCGTGGCCGCCACCCCGGCGCGCCTCGAGAAGATCGCGCGCCTCGCCGAGGCGCTCCGCCGGCTCGCGCCGGACGAGCGCGCGGTGGGCGCGAGCTGGCTCGCGGGCGACCTGCCCGGCGGGCGCATCGGGATCGGCGGCGCCACCGTGCGGGCCGCGCTCGACGCGGCGCCGGCGGAGGGCGGCGGGCCGGGGCTCACGGTGGCGGAGGTGGACGCGGCGCTGGGCCGCATCGCGACCGCGTCCGGCGCGGGCTCGGCCGGCGCCCGTCGCCGGGAGCTCGATGCGCTGCTCGCCCGGGCCGGCGCCCCCGAGCGCTGGTTCCTGGCGGCGCTCCTCCTCGGCGAGCTGCGGCAGGGCGCGCTGGAGGGCGTGCTCGCCGACGCGGTGGCGCGGGCCGCGGGGCTCCCCGCGGCCGAGGTCCGGCGCGCCGCCATGCTCGCCGGCGCGCTCCCGCCGGTCGCGGTCGCGGCGCTCTCGGAGGGCGCCGCCGGCCTGGCGCGCTTCCGGCTGCGGGTGGGCGAGCCCGTGTCGCCCATGCTGGCGCAGACCGCGGCGGACGTGGAGGAGGCGCTCCGGGCGCTCGGCGGCGAGGCCGCGCTGGAGTGGAAGCTGGACGGCGCGCGGATCCAGGCGCACCGCGACGGCGGCGAGGTGCGCGTGTTCTCCCGCTCGCTGCGCGACGTGACCGCGGCCGTGCCCGAGGTGGTGGCGCTCCTGCGCGCCGCGCCCGAGCCGCGGCTCGTGCTCGACGGCGAGGCCATCGCGCTCCGCGCCGACGGCACGCCCGAGCCGTTCCAGGTCACCATGCGCCGCTTCGGCCGGAGGCTGGACGTGGAGCGCCTCGCGCCCGATCTGCCGCTCACCGCGTTCTTCTTCGACGCGCTGGTGGCCGGCGGCGCAGAGCTGCTGGCGAGCCCGGAGCGCGTGCGCTGGGCCGCGCTCGAGCGCGCCGTCCCGGCGGAGCAGCGCGTCCCGCGGCTCGTCACCCGCGATCCCGCCGAGGCCGGCGCGTTCCTCGAGGACGCGCTCGCCCGCGGTCAGGAGGGCGTGGTGGCGAAGGCGCTCGACGCGCCTTACGAGGCCGGCCGCCGCGGCGCGGCGTGGCTGAAGGTGAAGCGCGCGCACACGCTCGACCTGGTGGTGCTCGCCGCGGAGTGGGGCAGCGGCCGGCGCCGCGGCTGGCTCTCCAACCTGCACCTCGGCGCGCGCGACCCATCCACCGGAGGCTTCGTCATGCTCGGCAAGACGTTCAAGGGCATGACCGACGCCATGCTCGCGTGGCAGACCGAGCGGCTGAAGGCGCTCGCCACGGGTCCCCTCGACGCCTGGCAGGTCCCGGTGCGCCCCGAGCTGGTGGTGGAGGTCGCGTTCGACGGGATCCAGTCCAGCCCGCGCTACCCCGGCGGCCTCGCCCTCCGCTTCGCGCGCGTGAAGCGCTACCGCGAGGACAAGCGCCCCGAGGACGCGGACACGATCGAGACGGTGCGGGGGTTGTACGGAGGGTGAAGGGATGTCGTGCCGAGCGGGAGCGGGCACGGGCTTCGAGGGTTCGACGGCGTCCGGGACGGTTCCGCGGGCCCGGAACCGGGGCCGCGCGGTCGGCTCGCGAGAGGCCGGAGGGCGAGCCACGGTGCGCGTCACGCGGAGCCGGCGTGGCGCCCGCCGGCTCGAGCGCGGACGAGGGTGGGGCGGCGGCGTTTCATGCGCATGAAATGCCCACCTTCGTTTCGGGCGCCCGAAACGCCCCTCGACAGACCCACGTCGTTCCCGCGGCCACGCTCGCCGTCAGCCGATGGAAGGCGAGCAGGGAGGGGGCACCGCGCAGCGGGGGAGGGGCGTAGCCCCTCGCCGCGGGGACCTCGCGCGCGCCCGCGCAGGCGGGCGCGCGAGGTCACGGGCCCCGCGCAGCAGGGGTGGGGCCCCGACGGCTCCGCCGGCGGGGCGGGGACGCAGTCCCCGTGGCTAATGATTCACGAAGTGGAACAGCCGGTTCCACCGCGGCCCGCCCGGCCCCCAGGACGCGAGCGCGATCCAGGCGCGGCCCTTGATGCGGCCGACGGGGACGGGGCCGAACACGCGGCTGTCGGCGGAGTGGTCGCGGTGGTCGCCGGCGAGCCACACCGTGCCCTCGGGCACCTTCTGCGCCGGCACGTCACCGCACTCCTGGTACGGGGTGCAGTACGTGTGGTAGCGGTGCGGCCCGAGCTGCTCGAGGGCGTCCACGCACGGCTCCTCGCGCCAGCCGGAGCCCTCGGGGCGATCCCAGTAGCTGCACGAGCCGGCGATGCGCTCGCGGGGCACGGGCTGGCCGTTCAGCACCAGGTGCCCGTCGAGGATCTCGACCGTGTCGCCGCCGACCGCCACCACCCGCTTGATGAGGTCGTCGTCGCGCGGGTTCCCGGGGGGCGCGAGCAGCACCACGATGTCGCCGCGCTTCGGGGTGGCCCACGTGGCCTGCGCGGTCGCGGTGAACGGCAGCCGCGCGCCGTAGGCCCACTTCTCCACGATGACGTAGTCGCCGATCTCCAGCGTCGGCAGCATCGAGCCCGACGGGATGTAGACGGCCTCGTAGAGGAACGTCCGGAAGGCGAGCACCGCGAGGATGGTGAGCGTCCAGCCCCGTACCTCTCTCATCACCTTCGCTCTGTCCACGCGCCGCCGCTCTCCTATTCGATCCGCATCGCCTCCACCGGGTCGAGCTTCGAGGCTCGGGCGGCCGGGTAGATGCCGAACAGCAACCCGGCCCCGCAGGCGGAGGCGAGGGAGAGTATCACCGCCCACGCCGGGATGCTCGCCGGAACGTCGAACACGGCGCGGGCGCCCAGGGCGAGCCCGGCGCCGACCAGGACGCCCACCAGGCCGCCCAGGCCGGAGAGCGTGATCGACTCGAGCAGGAACTGCATCAGGATGCGGCCGCGCCGGGCGCCCAGCGCCATCCGGACGCCGATCTCCCGGGTCCGCTCGGTCACCGACACGAGCATGATGTTCATGACGCCGATGCCGCCGACCAGCAGCGCCAGCGCGCACACGCCGAACGTGGCCGCGCCCACCATCCGCGCCAGGTTGTCGAACATCTCCGCCGAGGTGTCGTTGGAGAACAGCTCGAAGTCGTTCTCCTCCTGCGGCCCGAGCCCGCGCAGCCGCCGCAACGCCGCGACCACCTCGTCCATGGCGAGCGGCAGGTCCTCGGGCGAGGTGGCCTGGATGGCGATGTTGTTGTTGCGGTTCCGCCCGAACGCGACCTCGTAGGCGGTCCAGGGCACCACCGCCCAGGAGTCCTTCGACTGGCCGAAGATGCTCCCCTGCTTCATCGAGACGCCGATGATCTCGAACGGCACGCCGCGGATGCGCACCTCGCGGCCGATGGGGTCCATCTTCGGGAACAGCACGTCCACCACGTCGGTGCCCACGAACGTCACCCGGCGGCCGAGCAGCACGTCGGTGGTGCTGATGAACCGACCCTGGCCGACGGTGACGCCGTTGGCGGGCTCGTAGTCGGGGAGCACCCCGCCGAACGCGACCTCGCGCCGGGTGGCCCGCTCCGGCGTGGAGACCACCGCCGCGCCGTTGCCGTCGCCGCTCGGGTACTCCTCGATCGACACGAACTTCACGTGCGGGAGCGACCGGAGCGCCTCGCCCTGCTCGCGGGTGAGCGGCTTGCGCTGCTCGTACTTGCGCCAGTCGATCGGCCCGAAGTTCATGTGCGGCCACTTCTGGACCTGGAACGCGCCGGCGCCCAGCATGGCGAAGTCGGTCGTCATCTTGAGGCGGAGCCCCTCGGTGAGCGACATCATCGCCACCACGGTGCAGGCGCCGATCACGATGCCGAGCAGCGTCAGCATCGACCGCAGCACGTTCCCGCGCAGCGTGCCGATGGCCATCGCCAGCGTGTCGAGGAAGGCGTTCATTCGTACCTCAGCGCCTCGACCGGATCGAGGCGCGCGGCGCGCCAGGCCGGCCAGGAGCCGAACAGCAGGCCCACGCCCGCGGAGAAGCCGAGCCCGAGCGCCACCGCCGACGGCGTCACCGCCGCGGCGAGCGGCGTGAGCAGCGCCACGAGCTGCGCCACCCCGAGGCCGAGCGTGGTGCCCACCGCGCCGCCCAGCGCCGCCACCACCGACGACTCGATCAGGAACTGCAGGAGGATGGTGCGCCGCCGGGCCCCGAGCGCGCGCCGCACCCCGATCTCGCGGGTCCGCTCGGTCACCGACACCAGCATGATGTTCATGATGCCGATGCCGCCCACCACCAGCGTGATGAGCCCCACGCCGATGGCGACGCCGTACAGCGCGCCGGTGAGCTGGCGGTAGATGCGCAGGAACTGCTCCTGCCGGTTGATGGCGAAGTCGTCCTTCTTGTCCGGGGCCACCTGCCGGACCCGGCGCAGCACCCCGACGATCTGGTCCTCGAGCGCGGAGAGGTTCTCCGGCGCGGCCGCCACCGCCAGGTTGAGGGAGCGCTTCGAGCCGAGGTCGCGCAGGAACGTCGTGAACGGCAGGATGACGTTGCTGTCCATGTCCATGCCGAGCATCTGCCCGCGCTTCGCCATCACCCCCACCACCGTGAACGGGTGGCCCTCCAGCGTGACGCGCTGGCCGAGCACGGTCTCCGGCGAGGCGCCCGGGAACAGCCGCTCCGCCACCGCGTGCCCCAGCACCGCGGCGGCGCGCTCCAGGTCCACGTCGGTGTCGGTGAGGAAGCGCCCGGCCTGCACCGAGCCGGCCCCGGTGTCGAGGTAGCGCGCGTTCGTGCCGATGAGCTGGACGCCGGAGAGCTCCTTGTCGAGCCGGGTGACCGTCCCGCGCGTTCCCGCCTGCGGCGCGACCGCCGTGGCGAGCGTCACCTCGCGCTCCACCGCCGCGAGCTCGCGCTTGCCCAGGTCCTTGCGGTTCCGCATCTCCCACCACTCGCCGCGGCCCTGCGCCAGCCAGGCGAACTTGGAGACGTAGAGCGTGTTCGCGCCCAGGTTCGCGATCTGCCCCTCGAACGAGCGGTTCAGCCCCTGGATGATGGCGACGATGGCGATCACCGTCATCACGCCGATGACGATGCCGAGCGTGGTGAGGAAGCTGCGCAGGCGCGCGCCGATCAGGGACTCGAGCGCGATGCGCACCGACTCGGCGAGCTCCGCGCCGGCGCGGACGAAGGCCCGGGCGACGCGGTTCATGCGTGGACCGCCCGGGCGCCGGACAGCGCCACCTCGGCGCCGGGGCCGTCGCCCACCACCCGGCCGTCGGACAGCCGGATGGCGCGCGGGCAGCGCGCCGCCAGCCGCGGCTCGTGGGTGACGAGGATGATGGTGTGGCCGCGCTGGTGCAGCTCGGAGAACAGCCGGATGATCTCCTCGCCGGTGGCGGAGTCGAGGTTGCCGGTGGGCTCGTCGGCGAGCAGGATCGACGGCTCGCCCACCAGCGCGCGCGCGATGGCGACGCGCTGCCGCTGGCCGCCGGACAGCTCGTTGGGCCGGTGGGTCATGCGGTGCCCGAGGCCGACCGCCCGCAGCGCCCCCTCGGCGCGGGCGCGCCGCTCGCGGCGGGGCACCCCGCGGTACACGAGCGGCAGCTCCACGTTCTGCACCGCGCTGGCGCGGGGCAGGAGCTGGAACGTCTGGAACACGAACCCGATCTCGCGGTTGCGCAGGTCGGCGAGCTGATCGTCGGCGAGCCCCTCCACGTCCGAGCCGTTCAGGCGGTAGACGCCGGCGCTGGGCGTGTCGAGGCAGCCGAGCAGGTTCATGAGCGTGGACTTGCCCGAGCCGGACTGGCCCACGATCGCGACCCACTCCCCGCGCTCGATGGTGAACGACACGCCGTCGAGCGCGCGCACGGTCTCGCCGCCCACCACGTAGTGCCGGTGAAGCTCCTCGACGACGATGAGCGGCTCGGCCACGGCTAGCCCTTCTTCCCGCCGGCGCCCGGCTTGCCGCCCAGCGGCTCCTCGTTGACGCGCTTGCCGTCGGCGAGCTCGCGCGAGAGCACGCGGTACGGGCCCTCCACCACCTTCTCGCCCTCCTTCAGGCCGGAGGTGATCTCGAGCTCGGTGTCGCTGGCGAGGCCCGTCTCGACCGGGCGGATCTTCGCCACCCCGTCCTCGATCACGAACACCACCTTGCGCAGCGGGTCGCGCTTGGCCTTCTTCTGGCCGGCGCCCTGTGCCGGGGCGGGCGGGCCCTCCGGCGCGGGGCCGGCGCCGGTCAGCTCGCGCTCGGGCCGGACGGTCACGGCCTGGATCGGCACCACCACCGCGCTGTCGCGCGTGTCGGTGGCGATCGACGCCTGCGCGCTCATGCCGGGGAGCGCGTTCTGCACCGGGTGGTCGAGCGCGAGCCGCACGAAGAACGTGGTCACCTCGCCCTCGGTGCCCTGGTTCTTCACGGTGGCGTTGCGCGCCACCTCCACGACGGTCGCCGGGAACTTCTGGTCCGGGAAGGCGTCGATCTCGACCTCGGCGGTGTCGCCCTCCTTCACGTAGACGACCTCGTGCTCGCCCACCTCGATCTTCGCCTCCATCTTGGAGAGCGTGGAGATGATGAGCACCACGTCCTCGGAGAGGTCCGAGCCCCGCACGCGCTCGCCCGCGGTCTTCTGGCGCTTGGTGATGACGCCGTCGATGGGCGAGGCGAGCGTGGTGAGCGAGAGCGCGTGGCGCGCCTCGCTGAGCGCCGCCTCGGCCTGGGCCACCCGCTCGACCGCCGCCTGCTGGCGGGCCCGCTCGGCCCCGAGGTTGGAGCGGGCGGTGTCGAGCTCGGCCGCGCTCGCGTTGCCGGTCTTCACCAGGCGCTCCACCCGGGCCAGCTCCTGCTCGAGCTGCGCGACCTTCACCTTCTCCAGCTCGACGTCGGCGGCGGCGCTGGCGCGCGCCGCGGTCTGCTGCGCCACCTGCGCGCTGTAGCGCCGCGAGTCCACCTTTCCCAGCACCTGGCCCTTCTTCACCAGGTCGCCCTCGTGCGCGTCGAGCTCGAGCAGGTCGCCCGAGACGTTCGCGGAGAGCTTCACCTCGGTGGCCGCCTGCAGCTTGCCGGCGGCGGTGACGAGGCGGGTGATGGGCCCGCGCTTCGCCGCCACCGCCTGGATGCCGATGGGCGGCGGCGGCTTCGGGCGGAGCGCGGAGACGGTGATGGCGACCACCGCCACCACGAACAGGCCGGCGACGATCCGCTTGCCCCAGCTCATGCGCGGCTGCGGCGGGAGGGCGGCGAGCACCGGGGCGTCCGGGGCCGGGGCAGCGTGGTCGGGGGAGGGCATCGGGAGCGGGTTCTGCGTGGCCATCTAGAGCGTTCCTCCCGCGGCGCGCGCCAGGTCGGCGACCGCCACGGCGTGATCGATGCGGGACTCGAGGAGCGAGAGCTCCGCCTGCGTCAGCTTGAGATTGGCGTCGCGGAGCTCGAGCTGGTTGGCGAGGCCCGCCTCCAGCCGCTCGGTGGCGAGCGCCAGGGACTGTTGCGCGATGGTGAGCGTGTCGGTGGCGAGCGCCACCTGCCGGGCGAGCGCCACCGTCGCCGCCCGCGCGTCGCCGATCTCCTTCGCGACCGCCTGGAGCGTGCGGTCCTCGTCGGCGCGGGCGCGGTCGAGCGAGGCCGAGGCGCGCTGCACGCGGGCGGAGGTGCCGAACCCCTCGAACAGGTTCCAGGAGAGGACCACCTGGGCGGAGGCGCTGTAGTCGCGCGAGGGGTCGCCGTAGACGCCGCCCTGGCCGCCGAGCACCGTGCCCTGCCGCGCGTAGGAGCCCACCGCCGAGACCGTGGGCAGGTAGCCCGCCTGCGCGCCGCCGACCCCGGCGCGGGCCGCGTGCACCGAGGCCGCCTGGGCCAGCACCGCCGGGCGGCGCTCGCGGGCGCGGGCGAGGAGCGCGTCGGCCGGGGGAGGCTCGGCGCCGGGGACGCCGGGCGCGTCGATCGCCGCGGGCGCCACCACCGAGATCGCCTCGGCGTCGATGCGCCCGAGCACCTGGGCGAGCGCGGTGCGGGCCTGCGCCACGCGGATGTGCTGCCCCTCCACCGCGATCCGGTCGTTCTGCAGGTTCACGCGGGCCGAGTAGGTGTCGCTCTTCGGCGCGCGGCCGGCGGTGAACAGCGCCTCGGCGCGGTCCACCAGCTCCTGCGAGCGCGTCACGGTCTTCTGCAGCACCTCGAGGCTCCGCTCCTGCTTCACGAGGTCGTAGAAGCGGCGGGTGACCTCGAAGGAGACGGACAGCGCGGTCTCGTCGTAGCCGCGGTCGCTGGCGCGGGCGCCCCAGCGGGCGCGGTCGAGGTCCTTGAAGCGGGCCCAGTCGAAGAGCGGCTGCGAGAGCGAGAGCGAGGCGCTGTAGGCCTCGGAGTCGCTCGCGACGCCGATCACGGTCACCTGCCCGGTGATCGGGTCGATGAGCGCTCCGGCGCCGGAGGCGCGGCCGATGAAGCTGTGGCCGAACCCGGCGTCGAGGTCGAGGCGCGGCAGCACCGCGGCGCGCGCCTGGCCGCGGTCGGCGGCGGCCATGCCGCGGTCGGCGCGCGCCATGGAGAGGTCGGCGTTGGCGCGCGCGGCCTGCGCGAGCGCGTCGTCGAGCGTGATGGGGGCCTGGGCGCGCGTCGCGGAGGCGAGGGCGAGGAGGAGCGCGGCGGCGAGGGAGCGCATGCGGTCTCGGGTCCTTGTGCTAGCGGGGGCCGGGGCCGCCCGCCGACAGCGCGGCGGGGACCACCTGGAAGAGCGCCACGTAGGCGGCGAAGAGCACCAGCGTCACGACCGCGGCCCGCAGGCGCGAGGTCCCCGCGGCGCGGGCCATGCCGACCGCCACCAGCACGAGCGCCCACACGGTGAACAGGTCGGCGGCGCCGAGCGCGGCGGCGAGCGGCGGCGGCGCCGACGGGACGAGCGCGGCGAGGCTCGAGGGCACGAGCCGCGGCACGTCGGCCGGCGCGAGCGGCGCGTGCACCAGCGCGGCCGGGATGGCGAGCAGCCCGCGCAGCCACACCGGCAGCATCCCGTGCGCGGTCACCGCCAGCGTGGCCTTGAAGTCCGGGCGGGCGCCGGCGACGCGGAAGCCGACGAACAGGCAGCCCGCGGCGGCCACCGCGAGCAGCGCGGGCAGCGCGGCGGCGCCGGCCCAGCCGGCGATCAGGCCGAGCTTGCGCGCGGTGGCGGCGTTGTCCTCGCGCTGGCTGACGGTCAGCTCGGCGCCGTCCTCGCCGCGGTCGGCCGCCAGGGCCGCGGCCCCGAAGTCGGTGCTCGGGAGCACGGCGGCGGCGGTGGCGAGCGCGGCGGCGGTGGCGAGCGCGAGCGCGAGCCCGGCGCGGCGGCGCGTGGTCACGAGCGGGAACCCGTGCTGCGGCACCGCGAGCGCGCGGAGCAGGATGGAACCGTCGGTGGAAAGCTCGGATGCGGTCATGTGCGTGCCCGGCCCTACGGGGCAGCGGACCGCGTATTTCACGCTTCGCGCGCTCGCCCGTCGGGAAACAAGGAGGCCGAGCGCATAATCCCGTGACATTCGGCCCAGGTCCACCTCCGCTCACCCGCGTGGGTGGGCGGTGGCGCGCATCCCGCCGTCCCGGCGCTCGCCGGGGGGGGCGGGGACGCCGGGCCGGCGCAGGCCGGGCGGTCAGCCGAGGACGGCGAGCGCGCGCTCGACGCGGCCCGGGCGCCCGGCGGCGAGGAGGGCCGGCAGGCCGTGCCGACGCGCCAGCCGGCGCGCCGCGTGGTGCGCCGAGACCGTCCGCGGCCCCTCGGCGAGCAGCGCGAGCGCCATCGCGACGAGCGCGAGGTTGAACTCCATGCCGCCCTTCACGACGTTGAAGCCGTTCGGCGCGTGCACCTTCCGGATGGCGACCGCCTGCGTCACGATCACCGCCAGCGCCGCAGGGGCGGTGGCGATGCCGAGGATGGCGGCCGCGCCCGCGAACGTCTCGGCCAGGCCGGTCGCCATCGCGAGCGCGCGGCCGGGCCGGAGCCCGAGCCCCTCGAACATCCGCGCCGTCTGCGCCGGCCCGTCGCCGCGCAGCTTGGACAGCCCGTGGTAGAGCATGCTGCTGCCGAGCGCCAGGCGCGCGGGCAGGTCCGCCACCGCCCCCGCGCGCCGCCGCCAAAGACCGTCCGCCCTCCGCATCGCGTTCCCCTCCCGCGACGACGATCCGCACCGGTGCGACCGGCCGCAACCGGCCGCAACCGGCCGCGCGCGCCGCCGGGCGGCCGGGCGCCCGCGCGACGGAGGCCAGGGGTACACTGTCGGCGGAATGCCCCCGCCGCTCCTCACCCGCCGGGCGCTGAACCGCGCCACGCTCGCCCGCCAGCTGCTCCTCGCCCGCGAGCGGGCGGCGCCGGTGCGCGCCCTGGAGCGGCTCCTCTGCCTGCAGGCGCAGCTCGCCCGGCCGCCGTTCCTGGCGCTCTGGACGCGGCTCGACGGCTTCGTGCCCGTGGACCTGACGCGGGCCGCGCTGGCGCGCGAGATCGTGCGCGCCCCGTTCCTGCGCGGCACCCTGCACCTGCTCTCCGCCCGCGATTTCCTGCGCCTGCGCGCCGCGCTCGGCCCCTCGCTCGAGCCGGCGCTGCGCAGCGCCGCCGGCCGGAAGCTGGAGACCGTCGACCGGCCGGCGCTGGCGGAGGCGGCGCGCGGCTGGCTGGCGGAGGCGCCGCGCACCTTCGACGCGCTGCGGGCGCTCGTGGCGGAGCGCTTCCCGCGCGCCGACCTGCACGCGGCCTCGCTGGCGGTGCGCTACGGCGTCCCGCTGGTGCAGGTCCCCGAGGCGGCCGCGCCCTGGGGTTGGCCGGCCGCGGCGGCGTTCGCGGACGCGGAGGCGTGGCTGGGGCGCGCCTGCGAGCCCGCGGCGGCGCTGCAGGCGCTCCTGCGCCGCGCGCTCGCGGCCGTCGGACCGGCCAGCGCCGCCGACCTCGCCACCTTCACCGGCCTCGGCGCCGTGCGCGAGGCGCTCGAGGGGCTCGGGGCGGACCTGCGCACCTTTCGCGACGAGGACGGCCGCGAGCTGGTGGACCTCGCCGACGCGCCGCGCCCGCCCGAGGACGTGGCCGCGCCGGTGCGGTTCCTGGGGGAGTTCGACGCGCTGCTGCTCGCCCACGCCGACCGGCGCCGCTTCATCGACGACGCGCACCGCCCGCTGGTGGTGACGAACAACGGGCTGGTGCGCGCGTGCTTCCTGGTGGACGGGCGGGTGGCCGGGACCTGGCGCACCGAGCGCGGGCGGCGCGGGACGGCGCTCGTGGTGGAGCCGTTCGCCGCGCTCGAGGGCGCCGCGCGGCTGGCGCTGGCCGCCGAGGGCGAGGCGCTGCTGCGCTTCATGGAGCCCGGCGCGCGGGTCCACGACGTGCGCTTCGCCCGGCCCAACGCGGCCGGCCGCCGGTGAGCGCGGGCCGACGGCGTGCGCCTTACCCTTTCGCCCGGGCCCGCCATGAGGTAGAAACCCGGCCACCGGCAGCCCGTTCTGCCGTCAGGCGTTCCTGGGCGGCGTGCAGCCTTCCGGAGCGCGGGGGCAGGAAGAGGAGGCGCCGCGCCCTTCGCGGCCACCGCCCAGAGGTGTGCACATGAAAATCGTTTCCGGTCTGAAGCCCCTGCGCAAGGGGGAAAAGCTGGCGGTGCTCATGCCTGGCATGGGCGCCGTCGCCACCACCGCCATCGCCGGGGTCCACGCCGTCCGCAAGAAGCTGGCGCAGCCGGTGGGGTCGCTCACCCAGCTCGGCCACTTCCTGGACGACGGCCACAACCACGGCCGCCTCATCAAGGATGTGCTGCCGCTCGCGTCCTTCGACGACCTCGTGTTCGGCGGGTGGGACCCCATTCCGGACGACGTGTACGCGGCCGCGTGTCGCGCCCGGGTGCTGAACCGCGACCACCTCGAGCCGCTCAAGGCGGAGCTCGAGGCCATCAAGCCCATGCCGGCGGTGTTCGACACCGAGTGGGTGCGCCGCCTCGACGGCCCGAACGTCAAGAAGGGCTCGCTGCGCGAGAAGGCCGAGGCGCTGCAGGCCGACATCCGCGGCTTCATGGAGAAGCACCGCTGCGCCCGCGGCGTCATGGTGTGGACCGGCTCGACCGAGGTCTACGCCGAGATCGGCCCGGCCCACGCCTCGCTGGAGGCGTTCGAGGCCGCGCTCGACCGGAACGACCCGACCATCGCGCCGTCGATGGTGTACGCCTACGCCGCGATGAAGACCGGGCTGCCGTTCATGAACGGCGCGCCGAACCTCTCGCAGGACACCCCGGCGCTCCGCGAGCTGGCCGAGCGCGAGGGCATCGTCACCGGCGGCAAGGACTTCAAGACCGGCCAGACGCTGATGAAGACCACCATCGCCCCCATGCTGCACGCGCGGCTGCTCGGGCTCGACGGCTGGTTCTCCACGAACATCCTCGGAAACCGCGACGGCGAGGTCCTCGACGACGCCGCCAGCTTCAAGACCAAGGAGGTCTCGAAGCTCTCGGTGCTCGACTCGATCCTGTCGCCGAAGCAGCACCCCGAGCTCTACGGGGACATCGACCACAAGGTCACGATCCACTACTACCCGCCGCGCGGCGACAACAAGGAAGGCTGGGACGCGATCGATCTCTACGGGTGGCTCGGCTACCCGATGCAGATCA
The DNA here is from genome assembly GCF_000022145.1 of Anaeromyxobacter dehalogenans 2CP-1. Lineage (NCBI taxonomy): Bacteria > Pseudomonadati > Myxococcota > Myxococcia > Myxococcales > Anaeromyxobacteraceae > Anaeromyxobacter > Anaeromyxobacter dehalogenans. Next base: position 4,793,588 of record NC_011891.1, on the reverse strand, counting down.
AGGTCAACTTCCAGTGCCGCGACTCGATCCTGGCGGCGCCGCTCGCCGTCGACCTCGCGATCCTCGCCGACCTGGCGCAGCGGGCCGGGGAGAAGGGGCCGCAGGAGTGGCTCTCCTTCTTCTTCAAGAGCCCGGTGACCGCGGCCGGCAACGGCGCGGTGCACGACCTCTTCCAGCAGCAGACGAACCTGTTCGCGAAGCTGCGCGAGTACGCCGACGCGGCGGCGCAGGCCGCCAAGCAGGCCGCGGTCGGCTAGCCGGCGATGCCGACCGGCGCGCGACTCGCGATCCTCGCCCACCTGGCCCTCGGCGCGGCCACCGCCCTGGCGTACGCGGTGGTGCGCCCGCCCGAGCCGGCCCGCTTCACCGGCCGGCGCGGGATCATCGGGATCCTGGGCCGGTGGGCGTACTTCGTGAGCGGGCCGCTGCTGCGCGCCGCGAACGCGGCCGGGCTCACCGCGAACGGCGTCACCGCCATCGGCACCGCGCTCACCGCGGCGGCCGGCGTGGCGGTCGGGATGGGGGGCTTCGGCTGGGCGTTCCTGCTGCTGGTCTACGGCTCCTGGTGCGACCTGCTCGACGGCGAGCTGGCCCGCCGCACCGGCACGCAGACCAAGGCGGGCGCGTTCCTCGACTCGAACCTCGACCGCGTCTCCGAGATGGCCATGTTCGGCGGCCTCGCGGCGGCATTCCCGGACCGCTCCGGGATGCTGTGGGCGGTGGGCGCGCTCTCCGCCTCGATGATGGTGTCGTACACCCGGGCCCGCGGCGAGGGCCTGGGCGTCTCCTGCCCGACCTTCGGCCTGGAGCGGCCGCACCGGGTGGTGATGCTCATGGCGGCGCTGCTCGCAGCGTCGTTCGCGCCCGCCGCGGCCGTGTCGCCGCTACTCGAGACCACCTGCGCGCTGGTGGCGCTCGGCGCCGGCGGCACCGCGCTCGGGCGGCTGTGGGTGATCCACCAGATGCTCCGCCACGGCGAGGGAGCGGCCGCGGGCGGGGCCCGGCACGGCGCCCCGGGGGCGCCGCCGGCCGGCACGCCCTAGGGATCCGGCCGTGCGCGTCTGCATCGTCACGCCGTACGACCTGTCCCACGACGGCGGCGTGAACCGCCACGCGCTCGGGCTGGCCCGCGCGCTGGGTGGCCTCGGCGTGGAGGCGCGGGTGCTCGGCCCGGCGAGCGGCGCGGTGCCGGACGGCTGCGACGGGCTCCGGGGCGTCCTGCCCGTGCCGGCGAACGGCTCGGTCGCGCGCATCGGCCTGCTCGTCTCGGAGCGCGCCACCCGCGCTTACCTCGACGCGCACGACTTCGACGTCGTCCACGTGCACGAGCCCATCGTGCCCGGGCCGGGGCGCCACGCGCTCCGCCACGCGCGCGGGCCGGTGGTCGCGACGTTCCACGCGAACGCCGAGCGCGAGCCCTGGCTGCAGTCGGTGCTGCGCCGCTTCGCCTCCGCGGGCCTCTCCCGGGTGGACTTCGGCATCGCGGTCTCGCGCCAGGCGAAGCGCTTCGCGCGCCCCATCTTCCGCGGCCGCATCGCGGTCATCCCGAACGGCGTGGACCGGTCGCGGTTCGGCGCGGACACCGACGCCGCGCCGCGCCCGCCGCACGCGCCGCCGCGGGTCCTGTTCGTCGGGCGCTTCGGCGAGCCGCGCAAGGGCCTGGCGGTGCTGCTCGACGCGGCGGAGCGGCTGCGCGCCCGCGGCGAGGCGGTGGACATCGAGGTGGTGGGCGACGGGCCGGCGGACCGCTTCGCCGGGCGCGCCGCCCGCGCCGGGGTGCGCTTCCTGGGCCGGGTGAGCGACGACGCGCTCGCCCGCGCCTACCGCGACGGCGACGTGTTCTGCGCGCCGTCGCTGGGCGGCGAGAGCTTCGGGATGGTGCTCGCCGAGGCCATGGCGGCGGGCTGCCCGGTGGTGGCGAGCGACATCCCCGGGTACGCCGAGGCGGCCCGCGGCGCGGCGCTGCTGGTGCGGGCCGGCGATCCGGACGCGCTCGCCACGGCGCTGTCGCGGGCCGCTCACGACCCCGGGCTGCGGGCGCGCCTCTGGGCCCGCGGGCGGGCGCGCGCCGACGCGCTGTGCTGGTCGCGGGTGGCGGCCCGCGTGCTGCACATCTACCAGGTGGCCGGCGCCGGGAGCCCCGCGCTCGCCGTCCCGCCGCTCGCGCCGGTGGCGCGCGCGGCGCGGGGCTAGCGGGAGCGCGCGATGGCCTTCCCCCGCACCTGGCGCCAGAAGGCGATCCTCGTCCCGTTCGCGCGCGGCCTGAAGCTCTGGTACCGCCCGCGCGTGCACGGGCTCGAGGCGGTCCCGCGCGATCGGCCGGTCATCTACGTCGCGAAGCACCCGCGCACCTGGCTCTACTTCGAGATCTTCCTGCTCGGGCTGCTCACGTTCTGGGACGCCGACCGGATCCCGTTCCGCCCCATGGAGAAGCGCGGCACCTCGCTGCATCGCATCCCCGGCCTCGCCTGGGTCCGGCGCCACGTCGGCAGCATCGAGGCCACCGAAGCGGCGGCGCTCGCGGCGCTCCGCGGCGGCGAGTCGCTGCTCGTGTTCCCGGGCGGCGCGCGCGAGCTGTACGGCGACGAGGACGCGCTCGACTGGGCCGGGCGCCGCGGCTACGCGCGCATCGCCGCCGCCGCCGGCGTGCCGGTGGTGCCGGTGGCGATCGCCGGGGCCGACCAGCAGCACCCGCTCCGCCTCCCGCTCGGCAAGGGCGGCTCGCTCTGGTTGCCTCCCGTGCCGCTGCCGGTGGCGCTCGACTTCTGGTTCGGCGCGCCCATGCCGCCGCCGTCGCCCGGCGACGCCGCCGGGGTGGCGGCCTACGCCGACCGCGTCGCCGCCGCCACGCAGGCGCTGCTCGACCAGGCCGTCCGCGCCCGCCGCAGCTGGATCCCCGCCCGGACCCGGAGCCGCCCGTGAGCCGCCACGCCCCGCACGCCCCGCCGCCGCCGCTCGATCCGCGCCACCCGGCCTACCGCTGGATCCTCGGGGGTGCGCGCCGGCTCGCGCGCTACCACCGCATGACGGTGGAGGGCACGGTGCCGCAGGGTCCGTGCGTCTACGTGGCGCTGCACGGCGCCGGGTACCTCGTGCTCGACCTGGTGCTGGCCTGCTACTTCCTCGGCTGGAAGGAGTTCCACGAGAGCGGGCGGCGGGAGGACTGGCGCCCGCTCCGCATCGTGGGGGCAGAGTCGCAGATCGAGCGCTTCCTGCCCGGCCTGCCGCGGGTGAAGGAGCACGCCGGCATCATCGGGACCGACGAGGAGGACTGCGTGGCGGTGCTGGAGCGCGGCGAGTCGCTGCTCGTCACGCCGGGCGGCATGCGCGAGGCGCAGCCCTCGCGCGACTTCTACCGGCTGCGCTGGGACGGGCGGCTCGGCTTCGCGCGCATGGCGGTGCGCACCGGCGTGCCCATCGTCCCGGTGGCGGTGGTGGGCGGCGCGGAGGCGTACCCGGGCGTGCGGTGGGGCAAGCTCTCGTTCTGGTCGCCGCTGCCGCTCCCCGCGCGGATGGAGATGGCGATCGGCGAGCCCATCCCGGTGGAGCGGCGGCCGGAGTCGGCGCGGGATCCGGCGGTGGTGAAGCCGCTCCAGGAGCTGGCGCGCGCGCGCACGCAGGCGCTCTACGACCGGCTGATCGCGCAGCGGGGCACGGGGCGGTGACCACCTGGCGCATCGCCAGCGACTGGCACCTCGCGCCCGGCAGCCCGGCGGTGCACGGCCGGCTGGCGCGCGCCTTCCTGGCCCGCGCGCGCGCCGACGGCGCCACGGTGGTGCTGAACGGCGACGCGTTCGACGACCTGTTCACCGGAGGTGGACGGGCCGAGGCGGCGCACCCGCTGGTGGTCGCCGAGCTGGAGGCGCTCGGCCGCGAGGGCCGGCTGCGGCGAACGCGCGGCAACCACGATCCGGGCGCGGGCGAGGAGCGGGTGGTGCTGGAGGTGCCCGGGACCGGCCGCGTGCTGGTCGCGCACGGGCACGCCGCCGACCCGGTGAACGCCTCGGCGCTGGGGCGGCTCGGGGACGGAATCTCCCGCCGCTTCGGCCGGTTCGGGGTGGTGCGGGGCGCGGCCTGGTTCGCCGAGGCGGCCGCCCGCGCGCTGGCCGAGGACTGGATGGTGGCGACGTTCCGGCGCCGGTGCCTGGCCGAGGTGGAGCGGGAGGGCTTCGCGCTGGGCGTGTTCGGGCACGTGCACCGGGCCCACCTCGCGCCGGGGGATCGCTACGCCAACGCGGGCTCGCTCCACGGCGAGGCCCTCGAGTACCTGGAGCTCGGGCCCCGCGGCCCACGGCTCGCCGTGCTCCGCGCCGGCGACCTGCCGGACCCGGGAACGGCCCCGGCGGCGAAGGGGTAGATTGCGGATCCGCGCCCCGGGCGCGGGATGAGGTAGAAGACGGCATCCATGCGCATCATCGAAGCCTTCGTCCGCTTCTCCGAGCGGCGCCGCGTCGTCATCCTGGCCGTCGCCGCCCTGGTGGCGCTCGTCGGCGGGTACGGCACCTTCCGGCTGTACGCCGACCTGCGCCCGGACATGTCCGAGCTGCTCCCCGCCAACAGCCGGAGCGCCCGCGACCTCGAGGCGCTCACGAAGCGCATCGGCGGGTTCGCCGAGCTGTCGGTGGTGCTGGCGGGGAAGGACCCGCTCGCCCTGCAGCTCTTCGCGGACGACCTCGACGACGCGCTGAAGGACGCGCCGCCCGGCCTGCTGCGCTGGGTCGAGTACCGCGTGGACGAGGCGCGCGACTTCTTCAAGCCGCGCCTGCTGCTGTTCCTCTCGCGCGAGGAGCTGGCGTCGCTGCGCGACACGCTCGGCGCGCGGGTGGCGTGGGAGCGGGCCCGGCAGGCCGGGAAGGCCGAGGGGCCGGCCCCGGACGTGGAGGGGCTGGTCGACCGGATCGCCGGCGAGCGGAAGGGGCTGCTCGGCAAGTTCCCGAGCGGCTACGTCATGGGCGAGGTGCCCGGTCACGCGCCCGGCGAGACCATGACCGCGCTCGCCATGGTGATCCGGCTCGACGCGCCTCCGGACGACTACCGCGACGTGGTGGCGCTGCAGCGGGTGGTGAAGGACACCGTCCGCCGGCTCGAGCCCGAGAAGGCCGGCATCGAGGTGGGCTACGGCGGGTACGTGGCCAACAACATCCTCGAGCACGACGCCCTGGCCGAGGACCTGGTGTGGGCCACCATCCTGGTGCTGCTCGCGGTGGCGGCCTCGGTGGTCGTCTACAACCGCACCTGGAAGGCCGTCTTCGCGGTGGGCGCGCCCCTCCTCGTCGGCACGTTCGCGACGTTCGGGCTGGCCGAGATCTTCGTCGGCCACCTCAACTCCAACACCGCCTTCCTCGGCTCCATCGTGGTGGGCAACGGCATCAACGTCGGGCTGATCCTGTTCGCGCGCTACCTCGAGGACCGTCGGCGCGGGCAGGAGCCCCGGCCCGCCATGGTCACGGCGCTCGCCAACACCTGGCTCGCCACGCTCACCGCCGCGCTCGCCGCCGGGGTGTCCTACGCCTCGCTGCTCTCCACCGACTTCCGCGGCTTCAACCAGTTCGGCCTGATCGGCGGGCTGGGCATGGCGTTCTCCTGGCTCTCCGCGTACGCGGTCACCCCGGCGCTGGTGCTCGCGTGGGAGCGCCGCGCGCCCATCCCGCGGCAGGGGCAGCGTCCGGCCCGCCCGATCTTCACCTACGCGATCTCGGCCATCGTGGAGCGCGCGCCGCGCCGCATGGTGACGGTGGCGGTGCTGCTCTCGATCGCGTCGGCCGTGATGGTGGTCCGCTGGTCGCGGGATCCCATCGAGCACGACTTCCGCCGCCTGCGCGACCAGTCGGCGCTCGCCGACGGCGGGCCGGGCTGGTGGGACCAGCGGGTGGACGCGCTGCACGGCGACCACCTCTCGCCCACCGCCATCCTGGCCCGCGACGAGGGCGAGGCGCGCGCCATCGCGAACGCGCTCGACGCGCACATGCGCGCGACGCCGGACACCACCTTCGGCCACGTGCTCTCCATCGCCGCGTTCGTGCCGGAGGGCCAGGAGGCGAAGCTCCCGCTCATCCGGGAGCTGCGCGCGCTCGCCACCCCCGAGAACCTCTCCTTCCTCTCGCCCGAGAAGCGGCTCGCCATCGAGCAGGTGCTGCCGCCCGAGGAGCTGCGCCCGTTCGGCGCGAAGGACCTGCCGGACATGATCCGGCGCCAGCTCACCGAGGTGGACGGGCGCGTGGGCACGCCGGTGCTGCTGTACCCCTCGGGCCGGATGGACGTGTGGAACGGGCTCGACGTGCGGCGCTTCGCGCGCGAGCTGCGCTCGGTGCCGATGCCCCGCGCCGACCTGCCCATGGCCAGCTCCACCCTGGTGTTCGCGGACGTGCTCGACGCCATCGAGCGCGACGGGCCGCGCGCCACCGTGCTGTCGCTCCTCGGGGTGGTGGCGCTGGTGCTGATCGCGTTCGGGCTGGGCCGCCGCTCGGTGCGCTCGCTCGGCGACGCGCTGGGCGTGCTCGCCGCGCTGGGCGTGGGCGTGCTCTGGTTCATGGGGCTCGCCGGCGCGCTCCAGCTCCGGCTCAACATGCTGAACTTCATCGCGCTGCCCATCACGTTCGGCATCGGCGTGGACTACGCGACGAACATCTTCCAGCGCCGGCGGGTGGACCACGCGGGCTCGGTGGCGGACATCGTCCGGACCACCGGCGGCGCGGTGGCGCTCTGCTCGCTCACGACCATCATCGGCTACTCGTCGCTGCTCATCGCGCGGAACCAGGCGCTCATCTCGTTCGGGCTGCTGGCGGTGCTGGGCGAGGTGGCGTGCCTGGCCGCGGCGCTGCTGGCGCTGCCGGCCGCGATGCGCTGGCGGGAGCGGTCGCGCGCCCGGGCGGCGGCGGCGCAGGCGGCTGCGGCGCGCGGCGGCACCGACGCGCAGCCGCAACCTTGAGAGCACGTGAACCCATCCCCTCCCGTCGCCGCGGCGGCCGATCCGCGTCGCATCGCGTCGTGGCTCCTCCCTCACATGCCTCGGGGCATGCTCGGTCGTCGCGCCTCGCGCTGCTCGCGTCTCGACCGCCTGGCTCGGTCCGGGGATGGATTCACGCGCTCTGAGCGGCCGGGCGGCCGCCCCGGCCGCGGGTCAGCCCGCGCCCACCTGTTCGAGCGCCCACTCGAGCTGCTCCCGGGAGAACGGCTTCTCGAGGAACGCCTCCGCCGCGGGGCGGTCGCGCGAGGCGCGCTCGCCGCTCATGGCGATGATGGGGACCACCGCCAGGCGGGGCGTCCGGCGGATGCGCGCCACCAGGTCGTGGCCGGTCATTCGCGGGGTGTAGAGGTCCACCAGCACCGCGACCGGCCGCGGCCCGCGCGCGAGCAGCTCCCAGGCCTCGGCGCCGTCCACCGCGGGCGCCACCTGGTAGCCAACCCGCACGAGCAGCGCGCGGATGGCCTCCCGCATCCCGGGATCGTCCTCCACCAGGATCACCCTGCGAACGACGTTGCCGGCGGCTCCCACGTACCGAACCTAGACAGCCCGGGGCTGCGGCGCGACGGGGGCCCCACCGGACCGCGCTCAGCCGGCGGTCCCGGAGGGCGGGCTCTCGACGGACGCCTCGGCGGCCGCCGCGGCCCGCCGGCGCGCACGCCAGGAGAGCACCGCGCCCGCCGCGAGGACCCCGGCCGCCGCCGCCCAGGGCCAGACCGCCTCGAGGCGGATCTCGCCCGCGAGCCGCTCGTAGCCGGCGCCCAGCGCCCACCCGAGCCAGAAGTAGATCGTCGCCCAGAGCGCGCCCGCCACCAGCGTGCCGGCGACGAAGGTGCCCTGGCGCAGGCGGAGCGCGCCCGCGACCACCGTCATCACGATCCGCAGCCCGGGGATGAGCCGGCCGATCACCACCGCCGCCGCGCCGCGCCGGGTGAGCCAGCCCTCGAGACGCGCCTCCCGCGCCTCGGTGTAGCCGAAGCGCCGCGCCACCCGGAGCAGCAGCGGCCGCCCGGCGTGCCGCGAGACGAGGTACAGGACCGTGGCGCCCAGCACCGTGGCCGAGGTCACCACCGCCGCGGTGGGCAGGAAGGCGGCGCGGTGCGAGTGGGCGAGGAAGCCCATGGCCGCGATGAACAGGTCGCCGGGGAGCGGCAGCGGGACGCCCGCCTCCTCGGCCAGGATCACCGCGAACAGGCCGCCGTAGTGCCAGCGCTCGAGGAAGGAAGCGGGACTCTCCACCCACGCTTCCATGCCACGAACCGCGCCGCCGCGGAAGCGACGGTTCGCGCGGGGGCTTGGCGCGCCCGGCGCGCCTGCGCACCCCTTCCGACATGGCCGGTGCATCGCAGGGCTTCCACGAGCGCGAGGACGCGCTCTCGGCGCGGACCAAGGACCTCCACCGGGCGCTCGTCTCCCTGCAGGAGGAGCTGGAGGCGATCGACTGGTACCAGCAGCGCGTCGACGCGGCCTCGGATCCGGACCTCAAGCGCGTTCTGCAGCACAACCGCGACGAGGAGGTGGAGCACGCCATGATGATCCTGGAGTGGATCCGCCGCCACGACGTGGTGTTCGCGCGGATGCTGCGGATGCACACCGGGCACGCCGGGCCGATCGTGCGCGAGGAGGAGGCCGAGGAGGCGTCCGGCGCGGCGGACGTCGAGGGGCGCGAGGGCGGGGAGGGCGGGCGATGAGCTGGCGGGACCGCGACGGCGCGCCCTTCGGGCAGCAGGTGTGGGACCGGATCGACGGGGCGGTCGAGGCGGCGGCCGCCGAGGCGCGCGCGGGGCGGCGGCTCCTCAAGGTCATCGGGCCGCTCGGCTTCGACGCGCGCGCAGGGGTGGCGGAGGACGCGCCGGCCGGGGGAGAGGACGAGCCGGAGGCGAGCGAAGAGACGCACGTGCACGTGCCGAGCGTCCGCCCGCTCCCCGTGCTCCACCGGACGTTCCGGCTGGGCGCGCGCGCGGTGGAGGCGCTCCAGCGGCGGGGCGAGCCGCTCGCGCTCACCGAGGCGGCGGAGGCCGCGCGCCGGATCGCGCGCGCCGAGGACCGCCTGCTGTTCGAGGGTCACGCGGGCGCGGGGGTGCGCGGGCTGCTCGACCACCCCGGTCTCGTCGAGGTGCCGGCGGGCGACTGGGCCGATCCCGCCCGCGCCGCCGACGCGCTGCTCGCGGCGCTCGCCGCGCTCGACGCGGCGGGGCGCCACGGGCCCTACGCCGCGGCGGTGTCGCCGGCGCGCTTCTACCAGCTGTTCCGGCCGTTCCCGGGCTCCTCGCTGACGCCCTACCAGCAGCTCCTCCCCGCGTTCGAGGGCGGGATCGTGAAGGCGCCCGGGCTCCACGACGGCGCGGTGGTGGTGGTCCGCAGCGCCTCGGGGCCGCAGGCCGTGGTCGGCCAGGAGCTCACCGCCGCCTACGACGGGCGCGAGGGCATCTTCCACCTCATCTCGCTCGCCGAGTCGGTGACGCTGCTCCCCGGCGCCGCGGGCTCGGTGGCGCTGGTGAGATAGCGCGGGGGCGCGCCGCGCGACCGGACCCCGACGGGAAAGCTGACGGGCTGGATCGGCAGGCGGAAGATGCCGCCCATGCCGTTCGCCCCACGTCGCCGCCGTGCCACCCTCGCCGCGCTCGTGCCGTGCCTCGCGGCCCTCGCGCTCGCGGCCTGCGCGCCGCGCGCGCCGGCCGGCCCGCCCGCCGGCGCCGCGGCGGCGACCGCGCTCGCCGGGGCGCCGCCCCGGCCGCTGCCGCCGCGCCCGTGGCAGGACGAGGTCCTCTACTTCGTGCTGGTGGACCGCTTCGCCGACGGCGACCGCGGCAACGACCGCGACGTGGACCTCGCCGGCAAGGGCACGTTCCACGGCGGCGACCTGCGGGGCCTCACCGCGCAGCTCGACGAGATCGCCGCGCTGGGCGTGACCGCGATCTGGGTGAACCCGCTGGTGCGCAACATCCCCGGCTACGTGAGCGGCGCCGGCTTCCCGGACTGGGCCTACCACGGCTACTGGATGGACGACCTGTCGCGCCTCGATCCGCGCTTCGGGGACGAGGCCGAGCTCGCCGCCTTCGTGAACGCCTGCCACGCGCGCGGCCTCCGCGTGCTGCTCGACGTCGTCTACAACCACGCTGGCTACGACAGCGCGTACCTGCGCGATCCCCGCACGCGCCCGTGGCTCCGCAACAACGTGGTGGGCGACTGCGGCGACGACGACCTGACGAGCTGCCTGGCCGGCCTGCCCGACTGGAAGACCGAGCTGCCCGAGGTCCGCGAGTTCCTGCTCGCGGCGCAGCTCGGGTGGGCGAAGCGCTCGGGCGTGGACGGCTTCCGCCTCGACACGGTGAAGCACGTCGAGCCGGCCTTCTGGGAGCTCCACCGGCGGCGCGTGCGCGCCGAGCTCGTCCCCGGCTTCTTCCTGCTCGGCGAGCTGTGGGGCGGCGACCGCGAGTCGCTCGACCCGTACTTCGCCGCCGACACGCTCGACGCCGGGCTCGACTTCGGCTTCCAGGGCTCGACGGTCGGGTGGCTGCTCGGCCGCGGCCGCACCATCGCCTACGAGCGCTACCTCGCGTCGCGCCACAAGGTCCGGGCCGGGCACCTGCTCGCGCAGTACCTCTCCTCGCACGACCAGCCGGGCGCGCTGCACCTGCTCGGCGGCGACCGCGCGCTGTTTCGCCTTGCCGCGCTGCTGCAGCTCACCACCGTGGGGATCCCGACCGTCTACTACGGGGAGGAGGTGGCGCGGCCCATCGGCGAGTGGCCGGACAATCGGTCGGACATGCCATGGGGGCAAAGGGACGTGCTCCCCGGCGCCGGAAAGCCGCGCGACGAGGCAATGCGCGCGTTTTACCAGCGGGTGATCGCCCTGCGTCGCGCGCACCCCGCCCTGTCCCGCGGAACCCACGCGCCGCTCTCGACCGACGGTGACGGCCTGGTGTTCCTGCGCAGGGACGGAGACGACGCGGTCGTGGTGGCGGTGAACCGGGGAAACTCGCCTCTCTCCCTGAGGATCCCGGTCCCCGCCGGCTGGGAAGGGCGGGACCTGGAGGACGCCCTGGAGGGCGGTGCGATATCGGTCGGCGACGGCAGGATGACCCTGGAGCTCCCGGGTCGCGCGGCCCGGGTCGTGGTGCCGAAGCCCGCACCCGGCGCGGCGATTCGTCGCTAACTCCGCGTAAATGGGGGTTTGCGTACATTGGTCGCATTGTCCGCAGGCCCCATCTGGCTGACCCTCACGCGGAGCGCGGCGGTCTAGACATGGGCGCCCATCGGACGGGCCTGGGCCGAGGCGGCCGAGAGGTGGGGCATGGCGGGGGTCGTCCTCAGGGATCTCGCGAAGCGGTTCGGCGAGACGCGGGTCATCGAGGGGCTCGATCTCGAGATCCACGACGGCGAGTTCATGGTGCTCGTCGGCCCGTCCGGTTGCGGCAAGTCCACCGCGCTGCGGATGATCGCGGGGCTGGAGGAGGTCTCCGGGGGCGAGATCCTCATCGGCGGCCGGGTGGTGAACGACGTCCCGCCCAAGGACCGCGACATCGCGATGGTCTTCCAGAGCTACGCGCTCTACCCGCACATGACCGTGCGGGAGAACCTCGAGTTCGGCCTGCGCATCCGCAAGACGCCGCAGGCCGAGGTGGACCGGCTGGTCACCGAGGCGGCGCAGGTGCTCGGCATCGACGCGCTGCTCCACCGCAAGCCCAAGGAGCTCTCCGGGGGGCAGCGGCAACGCGTCGCGCTGGGCCGCGCCATCGTGCGCAAGCCCTCGGTCTTCCTGTTCGACGAGCCGCTCTCGAACCTCGACGCGAAGCTGCGCGTGCAGATGCGCGCGGAGATCAAGAAGCTCCAGGCGCGCCTCGGCGTCACCACGATCTACGTCACGCACGACCAGATCGAGGCGATGACCATGGGCAACCGCATCGCGGTGCTCAACGCCGGCAAGCTCCAGCAGGTCGGCGCGCCGCTCGAGCTGTACGAGCGCCCCGCGAACCTGTTCGTGGCCGCCTTCATCGGCAGCCCGCCCATGAACTTCTTCAAGGCGCGGCTGGAGCGCGGCGGCATCGCGGCGGCGGGCTTCTCCTTGCCGGTGCCGGCGGCCCTGCGCGCCGCGGCCGCGGCGCGCGACGGCGCCGCGGTGACGGTGGGCATCCGCCCCGAGAACGTCGTCGAGCTGGGCCGGACGCCGCGCGGGGAGTCGGCGCGGATCCCGGTCACGGTGGACATCGCCGAGCCGCTCGGGGACGAGGTGATCGTGCACGCCCGCGCGGGCGAGGACCCGGTGGTCTTCCGCCAGGCGCCGCACGCCATCCCCGCCATCGGGGACCAGCTCGAGGTCCAGGTCGAGCTGGACCACCTGCACCTGTTCGACGCCGAGACCCAGCGCCGCCTGTGAGGGCGGCGCGAGGAGGAACCATGCGGAACCGCTCGCTGCTCGCCCTGCTCGCCGCCCTGCTGCTCCCCGGCCTCGCCTCCGCGGCGGAGGTGGTGGTGTGGCACGCCTACCGCGGCGCCGAGAAGGCCGCCTTCGAGAAGGTCGCCGCCGCGTACAACGCGCGCCCCGGCAACCCGAACAAGGTGACCACGCTCGCCGTCCCTTACGACGCGTTCGCCGACAAGATCTCCGCGGCGGTGCCGCGCGGCAAGGGGCCGGACGTCTTCATCTTCGCGCAGGACCGCCTGGGCGGCTGGATCGAGGCGGGCAACACCGTCGAGTCGATCGACTTCTTCATGGACGACGCGCTGAAGGCGCGCTTCATCCCCTCCACGCTCGAGGCGATGACCTACCGCGGCGGCGTGTGGGGGCTCCCGCTCAACTACAAGTGCATCGCGCTCGTCTACAACAAGAAGCTGGTGAAGGCGCCGCCGAGGACCAGCGCGGAGCTGGAGGCCGTCGCGAAGAAGCTCACCCAGCGCGCCGCGGGCCGGTTCGGCCTCGCGTACTCCTACTCCGACTACTACTACCACGCGGCCCTCCAGAACACGTTCGGCGGCCGGGTGTTCGACGCCGGCAAGCCCGTGCTCGACGCGCCCGAGAACGTGAAGGCGGCGGAGCTGCTGCAGGCCTGGATCAAGGCGGGCTTCATGCCGGCGGAGCCGTCCACCGCGCTCATCACCTCGCTGTTCAACGAGGGCAAGGCGGCGATGGTGTTCTCGGGCAACTGGTTCCTGGGCGAGATCGCCCCGGGCATCGACTGGGCCGTCGCCACGCTGCCGGCGCTCACCGAGGCGGGCGGGAAGCCCATGCGCCCGTGGACCACGGTGGAGGGCGTCTACGTGGCCGCGCCCTCGAAGCACAAGGACGCCGCGTTCGACTTCGTGAAGTTCGCCACCGACGTGGACGCCGCGCGGATCATGGCGCTCGAGGGCCGGCAGAGCCCCGCCAACGCGAAGGTCTACGCCGACGCGAAGGTGGCGGCCGACCCGGTGCTGGCCGCGTTCAAGAAGCAGGTGGACGTGGCGGTGCCCATGCCCAACCTGCCCGAGATGACGATGGTCTGGTCGCCCGCCACGACCGCCATGGGCGCCATCACCCGCGGCGGCGACGCGAAGGCCGCGCTCGCCAAGGCGCAGGCCAAGGTCACCGAGGACGTCGCGAAGCTGCGCAAGAGCAAGTGACCCGGCCCGTCTCCCACTGGCCCCGGGCGCTCGCGGCCCTCGCCGCCGGCCTCGCCGTCGCGGTCGCGCTCTCCTGGGCGTGGCTCCGCGCGGCCTCGGCCGGCGGGTACGAGGAGCGGGCCAGGGCGGAGGCGGTGGGGGCGGTCACGCAGCTCGCGAAGGCGGTGGAGCAGGCCGGGGGCGAGGGCGACGCCGCCCGCGCCGCGCTCTCCGCCTGGCAGGCGGGCCAGCCGGCCGGGACGGTGGCGCGCCTGGTGATCGTCTCCGGCGCGCGCCTGGAGGGCTCGACCGATCCGCGCGACGTAGGCGAGCGCGCCGCGCCGCGCCGGCTCCAGCGCGACGAGAAGTGGGCGTACGACCAGGCCCAGCGCCTCCGCGGCGTCGTGATGGAGAACGCGGAGCAGGGCTTCGCGCGCGCCGAGGTGGAGGTGGAGCGCCTCCAGGGCCGGTACGCGCTCGGGGCGCCCGTGCGCAAGGACGGCGCGGTGGTGGGGGCGGTGGAGGTGGACCGGCCCGCGAAGCCCCCGCCGGCCGCGCCCGGCGTGCCGGCCGCGCTCGCCGCGGTGGCGCTGCCGCTCCTCGTGCTCCTGCCGCTCCGGCGCGCCGTGGCCCGGAGCGGGCCGGCGCTCGCGGCGGCGCTCGTGCTGTACGCCGCCGGCGTGGGCGGGTTCGCGGCCTGGGCGCTGCGGCTCGCGGGAGGGGGCGGCGAGGGCGTCCGCGCGCTGGGGCTCTCGGCGGCGGTCGGGCTCGCGCTCTTGCTGTTCGTGGCGCTCGGCGCGGCGAGCCGCACGGGGGCGGCGCTCCGGCGGCACCGGGTGGCCTACGCGTACGCCGTCCCGGCGATGATCGGGATGCTGGTGCTGGTGTTCTTCCCGTTCCTGTACGGGGTGGTGCTCTCGTTCACCGGACAGACCATCTACAACACCAGCGCGCCGCTCACCGAGCTCTGGGTGGGCCTGCAGAACTACGTCGACATCCTGCGGACCTTCGCGTTCCGGATGCCCGACGGCAGCCCGTCCTTCTACTGGACGCTCGCGTTCAACGTCATCTGGACGGTCACGAACGTCGCCATCGGCGTCTCGCTGGGCCTGGTGCTGGCGCTCATCCTCAACACCCGCGGGCTCGCGTTCCGGCCGATCTACCGCGTGCTGCTCATCCTGCCCTGGGCCATGCCGAACTACATCACCGCGCTCATCTGGCGCGGCATGTTCCACCGGCAGTTCGGCGTCGTGAACTACGGGCGGATGCTGTTCGGGCTCGACCCCATCTCCTGGTTCGATCACCCGTTCACGTCCTACCTCACCGCGCTCGCCACGAACGGCTGGCTCTCCTTCCCGTTCATGATGGTGGTCTCGCTCGGCGCCCTGCAGTCGATCCCGGCCGACCTCTACGAGGCGGCGCGGGTGGACGGCGCCACGCGCTGGCAGCAGTTCAAGGCCATCACGCTCCCGTCGCTGAAGCCCGCGCTGGTCCCCGCCGTGATCCTCTCGGTGGTGTGGACCTTCAACATGTTCAACATCATCTTCCTCGTCACCGCGGGCGAGCCGAACGGCACCACCGAGATCCTCATCACCCAGGCGTACAAGTACGCGTTCCAGCAGTACCGCTACGGCTACGCCGCCGCGTACTCGACCGTCATCTTCCTCATCCTGCTCGCCTACGGCGTGTTCCAGAACCGGGTCACGCGCGCCACGGAGGGGATCTGATGGCGTCGCGCCGCGAGGAGCGGATCCCGCACTGGATCCTGCACGCCGTGCTGGTGGGGATGGTGCTCGTCACCGTCTACCCGCTGCTCTGGGTGATCAGCATCGCGCTCTCCGGCGGGCAGAGCCTGGCGCTGGCGTCGCTGCCCGCGGACCCTGGCAAGCTCGATCTGCTCCGGGCGGTGATCCCGTGGCCGGAGCGCTTCAGCGCGGCGAACTTCACCGCGGTGTTCGGCGACCAGCCGTTCGGCCGCTGGATGCTGAACAGCGTGATCGTGTCGGCCGCCACGACGGTGCTGGGGGTGTTCCTGGCGTCCACCGCCGCCTACGCGTTCTCGCGCTTCCGCTTCCCCGGGCGGCGCACCGGGATGATGTCGTTTCTCGTGTCGCAGATGTTCCCCGGCACGCTGATGCTCATCCCGCTCTACATCATCATCGTGAAGTGGCTGGGGCTCGGCTCGACGCGCATCGGGCTGGTGCTCACCTACGCCACCACCGCCATCCCGTTCTGCGTGTGGATGCTGAAGGGCTACTTCGACACCATCCCGCGCGAGCTGGAGGAGGCGGCCATCATCGAGGGCGCCGGTCCGGCGCGGGTCTTCTGGACGGTGGTGGTGCCGCTCGCGAAGCCGGCCATCGCCATCACCGCGCTGTTCTCGTTCATGACCGCGTGGAACGAGTTCATCCTCGCGGCGACGTTCATGGACAAGGAGGAGATGTACACGGCCCCCGTCGGCCTGCGCTTCTTCGTCGGCGGGTTCTCGCAGCAGTGGGGGTACTTCGCGGCCGGCTCGATCATCGTGTCGATCCCGGTCGTGGTGCTGTTCCTGTACCTCCAGAAGTACCTCGTGTCCGGCCTCACCGCCGGCAGCGTGAAGGGCTGAACCACGCCGCGTCCCGCGGCACTCGGAGGAGTCGAACCATGATTCACCGTCTCGTGCTGGCAGCGCTCGCCGCCCTCGCGGCCACCACCGCCGCGGCGCAGGAGGTCGTGTTCAAGGATCCGGTCGGCGACGACAACGGGCCCGGCAAGTACGTCTACCCGACCGACCCCGTGTACAAGGCCGGCTCGTTCGACCTCACGCAGCTCGAGGTCACCGAGAAGGGCGACAAGGTCACCTTCGAGATCACGGTGAACTCCGACCTCGAGGACCCGTGGGGCATGCCCGCGCCGGCGAACTTCTCGGTGCAGATGGCGTTCATCCACGTCCAGACCGGCAAGGGCCCGAGCTTCACCAAGGGGCTGCCCGGCACCAACGTCGTGTTCGCCAAGGACTCCGCCTGGAACAAGGTGGTGATCCTCTCGCCGCAGCCGGCGGGCCGCGTGCGCTCGGAGGCGAAGCAGAAGGCGGCCGACCTGCTCGCCGCCATCGTGGTGCCCGACGAGACCATCGGGAAGGGCCGCACCATCACCGGCACGGTGAGCAAGAAGGACCTGGGCGAGGGCTCCATCGCGAGGTGGGGCTACCAGGTCCTGATGCAGTCGAACGAGGGCTTCCCGGACAAGACCGACCTGCTCACCCGCAAGGTGAACGAGTACGAGGGCCAGCACCGCTTCGGCGGCGGCACCGACACCGACTGCGATCCGCACGTGATCGACGTGCTCGCGGGCAAGGCGGTGGGCGACAAGTCGGAGATCGCGGCGCAGCACGAGATGCTCGCCTACGAGTGCAACGCGGACGGCACGGTGAAGAAGCCGGCCACGCTGACGCTGGTCCGCAAGTAGCGGGGGAGGGAAGGCGGCAGCGAGTGGGAGGAGGGCGGGGCCGGCACGGCCCGCTGGAGCAGCACGGGAGCATCACCAGGGAGATCACATGAACGCCAGAAAGACGTTGGTCGGCATCCTCGCGGCGGCGATCGCCTTCACGGCGATCCCGGCGCAGGCGGTCGAGCTTCACGGGTACCTGCGCACCGGCATCGGCGGCAACGAGGACGGCGGCAACCAGGTCTGCTTCCTGACCGCGCCGGTCGGCTACAAGTTCCGCCTCGGCAACGAGTGCGAGACCTACGCCGAGCTCGAGTTCGGCCAGACGCTGTACCGGGATCGCAGCGGCGTGCAGTTCGACTACGTCGGCATGCTGCACTACAAGACCGGCGGCCTCCGGAACGCGGAGCCGCTCAACAACAACAGCGGCGGCGACACCGCCATCAACGAGCTCGCGCTGCGGCAGAACTACATCATCGCGAAGAACCTGCCCTTCATGGGCGGCGCGGCGGTGTGGGTCGGCAACCGGTACTACCGCCGCAACGACCTCCACATCCTCGACTTCTTCTACTGGGACGCCTCGGGCCAGGGCGCCGGCATCGAGGACGTGGACCTGGCCGGCTTCGCCAAGGTCGCGTTCGCGGTGCTGCAGAACAAGGGTGGCTGGGGCCTCGGGTACGATCGCAACGACAAGACCGCCGTGTGGCGGCCCGACCTGCGCATCTACTCGATCCCGTTCTTCTTTGGCGGCAACCTCGAGGTCGGCGCGGAGCTGGCCATCAACAGCGGCAGCCCGCGCGGCGCCGACGTGCAGAAGGTGAGCCCGATGTTCACCCTGCAGCACGTGCAGCCGGGCCTGCTGGGCGGTTTCAACAAGCTCGCAGTCCAGTACGCCACGGGCACCATCGCGCCGATGACCGCCTACCCCGAGCCGCAGAACAGCGACAAGGCGGAGCGCTGGCGCATCGTGGAGCAGATGGTCGTGCAGCCGAACTCGCTCTTCTCCGGCATGCTCGCGTTCGTCTACGAGGACGTCTCGCACCAGTACGGCGGCGACGGCGCGTTCGACAGCTTCAAGACCTGGTCGCTCGGCGCGCGCCCGGTCTACCACGTGAACGACTACTTCAAGCTGCAGGCCGAGGTCGGTTACCAGTCCTTCAAGCCGAAGGATCCGCCGACCGACGAGGCGAAGCTGTTCACGGCGTCGTTCGCGCCGACCCTCTCGCCGGCCCCCGGGCCCGGCGGCGCCTTCTTCGTCCGTCCGGAGCTCCGGATGTTCGTGACCTACGCGAACTGGAACACCGCCGAGGCCGGCTTCCTGCAGAGCTGGAACGCCGTGTACTACTCGGGCCCGAACGGCAACGGTCCGTCGAGGGTCTTCGGCGACAAGAAGCACGGCGTCACCTTCGGCGCCCAGCTCGAGACCTGGTTCTAGCCGAGGCGCATCACCGGCGGGGCCGGGGGGCAGGTTCCCCCGGCCTCGGCGGCCTCGCCGATTACAGTCAGTGCAGGAGGGAACCGTCATGAAGCGTATCGTCGAAATGCTCGCGGCCGGCCTGATCGCCGCCGTGATGGGGTTCGCGGGGCCGGCGGCGGCCGAGGAGAAGGCGGCGGCCGCAGGTGACAACGTCACGCTCCACTACCACCGCGCCGACGGCAGCTACGACGGCTGGGCGCTCCACACGTGGGAGAGCTTCCAGGCGAAGTCCGAGGCGTCGGACGAGTGGGCGGCGAAGCAGATGTCGGACCGTCCGCTGAAGGGGGTGACCTGGTTCAAGCCCATGCAGCCGAGCGGCAAGGACGACTTCGGCGTCTTCTGGACGATCCCGGCGAGCGAGTACGAGAACGGCCGGGTGAACTACATCATCCACAAGGGCGACAAGAAGGATCAGTGCAACAAGGACATGTTCTGGATGATCAAGGACTCCAAGGAGGCCTGGGTCGTCTCGGGCGACTGCAAGGTCTACACGTCGAAGGCGGACGCCGAGAAGGCGATGAAGAAGTAGCCGCGCGACGGATCGACGCAGGGGGGACGGCCGGGGCGACCCGGCCGTTTCTCTTTGGGTGTTCTCACGTAGCGTGTGACGGGGTACGGTGGCGCCAAAGCTTCCAGCGAAAGGTGCCCTCCGATGCGTGCGCTCCCCGCTCTCGCCCTGCTCTCGGCCGTCGCCACCGGCCTCTCCGGCTGCAGCACGGGGGACTGCGCGGCCCCCGCCGGCTGCGTCCGGGCCGAGCGCCACGGCGGAGCCTGCGGCTGCGCCGAGTGGGAGATCGTGGATACGCAGGCAGTGACCCTGCCGTACGTGGTCACCGACGTCGACTACCAGCCGTTCGGAGCCGGCAGCGGCTCCTACACCGGACACGCCTGGGTCCCCATGCTCGACCGCTACTCCGACACGAGCGAGGGGACGAACGTCCGCATCGTGATCCGCTCTGCCGACGGAGGCGAGCGGGTGGCGCGCGTCGGCAACGTGGATCCGGCGACCGGCCTGGAGCGCGTCACAGAGAGCGTGTTGCGGACCCGCCGCGTCGTCACCCTGATCCTCGCGCCCGATCCCGTCGACATCTCGGATCCTGGTCGCGACTTCATCGAGCTGTGGATGAACGCGGCCCTGACCGTGGACACGGACGCCTCGGGCGCGAGGATCGTGCACTGGTCGCTCGGATCGGGGCCCGATCCCGCGGGCGGTGCGTACCAGGGGATCGCGATCCCGGTGCGGACGCTGCAGGAAGGCGGCTCGGGGGCGAGCTGGCTGGACGACTACCTCGCCGGCCTCGGGCCGGAGGGCCGTGCGGAGATCGTGGCCTTCGACGAGCGCGTGGCCGGGCCGCCCATGTCGGAGCGCTATCTGTGGATCGAGTCGTCGGTCGTGATCGACCGCCAGCACACGGCCACGCTGTACCAGTGGACCCCGTGCACGGACCCGGAGGCGTTCGAGGTGCTGGCCGAGACCGCCGTCCCGCTCGCGAACGGCGAGACCCTCGTGCTCCAGTACGGCGTGCAGGCCGACTCCACCTGCTCGCCGCAATCGCCCGGCATGTACCTCGAGATGACGCCTGGCTGCGAGACGGGGTACCAGATGTTCGTCGACCGGCTCTCCGGCAAGCTGATGATGCTCGCCTCGCCCCACGGTACCTGCACCGGGCCGTAGCGATCGCCGACCTCAGCGCCGCCGCGGCGCCAGCAGGAAGAACGGGATCCCCGCCAGCACCAGCACGACGGCGAGCTCCCCCCACCCCACGCGCCGGGTGAGCAGCAGCAGCCCCACCAGCACCGCGGCCGCGACGATCCCGATCCGCCCGCGCTTCCAGGCGCCCGTGCGCAGGAACCACGCCACGCCGACGACGGCGAGCGCGAGCAGGACGACGAGGAACAGCTCGGTGCGGCCCATGCCACCCATGGCGGCGGGCATGACAGCACGCGCGCCCCGTGGTGTCCACCGCGCCCGCTCATCCCTCGACAGGCTCGGGACGAGCGGTAGCCCGGTGCAGACGTCCCGGCGCGTACGCGTCGATCAGCGCGTCGCCGAACACCCGCCGCGCCGCCTCGAGGTTGTGCGCCGCGCAGAGCACGCGAAGGTTGCCCACGCTGGACTCCCCGCCCAGCGCGCGCGGCACGACGTGGTCGAGCTGCAGCGCATGCGTGGAGCCGCAGATCTCGCCGTTGGCGAGCCGCCACTGGCAGCACCCACCGTCGCGCCGCCAGACCTCCCGGCGAACGTGGGCAGGGATGTAGCCTGGGTCGCGGGAAGGCCGGACCGAGGCACGAGGCCGGTCCGAGGAACGAGCTCCGCCGCCCTTCCGCTTCTCCGCCTTCGCCAGCAGCAGATCCACCGCGGCCTCGAGGAGCGCGTCGTCGGAGAGATCCGGGCGAAGATCGCGCAGCCGCTCAAGCTTGCGCCCGAAACGTTCGCTTACCGTGACATGAAGCCGCTGAAGGGTCGCGGTGAGCGGTGTGACCGTCGCGCCGCGGGGAGAGTGCGCCGCGGCGGTCAGTTCAACAGTTGAACTGGACGCCACCGTCGTGCCCGTCGGTTCAACAGTTGAACCAAAAGTCACCGCAGGGACATTCAGTTCAACAGTTGAACCAGCCGGCGCCCGAGGCACCGCCGTGAGCACCGTCCGCACCGGCGGCGCCGGGTGCGGCGCGAGCGCCGCGACGACCTCGGTCGCCTCGTGCCGCGACAGCCCGAAGAACCGAGGCAGCACCGTCTCCCAGTTCTCCGCCGTGACGACCCGCGCCACCTCGATGATGGTCGTGAAGCACAGCCGCCCGTCCCGCAGCGGTTCGACGATGGCCGGGACCGCCTGGATCAGCTCCGCCGCGACCTTCCGGTACTGCGCCGAGCCCTTCGACAGCCCGAGGTCGCGATGCAGGTAGTGGAAGAGCGAGGCGTACCCCAGCTCCGCCCACGCGCGCCTCGCGTCGAAGCCCGCGAGCGCGACCAGGAACTCCGCGAGCGCCGAGCGCTCACGGCGTAGGAGGGTGGCGAGCCGATCCGAGAGTTCACGCGCAGTGCCCATGTCGACACTCTCTCACGCGTTTCCGGGCCCTCCCCGAACGCACGCATTCGGCGCCAGGCACGCGAAGGGGAGGGCAGGGTCGCAAACGCGCTCGGAACGAGAGCGCGAGGCGCAGGCGAGAGGCAGTGCGTTCTGGGCAGGGTTCCCGTGCGCCCAAGACCGCGGGATCGTCTTACAGTGAAGGGAGCGTCAACCGCGGAGCGCGTTCCAGTTGGGCTGCAAGCAGTCACTCAGCGTGACTTCGGTCCCGGCATCCCGCTCATGGTTCGACGGGGCTCACCATGAGCGGAGAAGCGCGGCCGCGCCCGGCGGAAGCCAGCCCCGCCCCGCCATCAGGCCTCTCGCAAGCCGATCCCCCGTCGCCGGCCGCGGCCAGCGAGGCCCGTCCCGCAAGCCCGCTGCCCGACCTCCAGCTCCGCTTCCGAACCCATTCCGGCCACGCACCCCCGCCGCGCCCTTCAAAGCCCCCCTACCTCACCCTCCAAACCCCGGAGGCCCGCGGCGGCAGCACGACCCGCCACCCCGTCCCGTCCCGCACCAGCGCCGCGCCAGGATCCACGAACACCGCCTCCGCAACCGCACCCGGCGCCTCCAGCCCCCCGATCTCGAGCGGCCCCGCCCCCATGTTGTGCACCACCAGCACCGTCTCCCCCTCGACCCGCCGCACGTACGCGAGCGCCGAACCCGGCGTCGACAGCGGCACCGCATCCCCGCGCGCGAGCGCCGCGGACCCCTTCCGCGCGCGCACGAGCGCCCGGTACCTCGACAGCAGCGACCCCGGATCGCTCGACTCGACCGCCACGTTCGCGCTCTCGTGCCCCGGCCCGAGCGGCATCCACGGGTCACCCCGGGTGAACCCGCCCTGCTCCGAGCGGTCCCAGGGCATGGGCGTCCGCTTCCACTCGTCCTCGCGGCCGGGGCCGTTCTGCATCCCCAGCTCCTCGCCGTAGTAGACGAACGGCGCGCCGGGGAGCGTGAGCAGGATCGCCGCCGCGAGCCGCAGCTTCCCGGCGTCGTTCGCGAGCTGCGTCGCGACCCGGAACTGGTCGTGGTTGGTGAGGAACGGCGCGTCCACCGCGCCGGGCGGATACGCCGCGGCGACCTCGCGGAGCACGTGCGCGGTGAAGCCGCCGTCGCCCGCGTCCACCCCCTCCACGATCGCCTTCGCGAGCGGGAAGTCGAACAGGAGCTGCAGCTCGTCCTTCCCGTCCCCGTAGTACCGCGCGATGTCGTCGGTCTCCGACCAGACCTCGCCCACCAGGACCGCGTCCGGCTTTCCGGCACGGACCGCCGCCGCGAGCTCGCGCAGGAAGACGTGGTTCTCCTGCGAGCCGGACTGGCCCGCCCCCGGGCCGGTCTCGACGAGGTGGCGGATGGCGTCGAGGCGGAACCCGTCCACGCCCT
This sequence comes from Anaeromyxobacter dehalogenans 2CP-1, assembly GCF_000022145.1. Lineage (NCBI taxonomy): Bacteria > Pseudomonadati > Myxococcota > Myxococcia > Myxococcales > Anaeromyxobacteraceae > Anaeromyxobacter > Anaeromyxobacter dehalogenans. Next base: position 4,770,685 of record NC_011891.1, on the reverse strand, counting down.
TCCCCAGCCAGTGCGCCGCGATCCGCTTCGCCTCCTCGCGCACGGCCGGGTTCCGGTAGTTCAGGTCCGGCATCCCGCTCCAGAAGATCGCGTAGTACCACTCGCCGCCGCGGCGGTACCAGGCGGCCTGCGACGGGTTCCACGGCTGCGTCCAGCCCGGATCGTCCGCGCGCCACACGTACCAGTCGCGGCGCGGCGAGGTGCGCGAGGAGGCCGACTCGCGGAACCACGGGTGCTGGTCGGAGGTGTGGTTGAGGACGAGGTCGAGGACCACGCGGACGCCGCGCCGGTGCGCCTCCGCGATGAGCCGGTCGAGGTCGGCCTCGGTGCCGTAGTCGGGGTTGACCTTCAGGTAATCGGTGACGTCGTAGCCGTGGTAGCTGGGCGAGGCGAACACCGGCATGAGCCAGATCGCGTCCACGCCGAGGTCGGTGGCGGTGGCCGGATCGCCGTCGTTCAGGTAGTCGAGCTTCGCGGTGAGGCCGCGGAGATCGCCCTTCCCGTCGCCGTCGGAGTCCGCGAAGCTGCGCACGAACACCTCGTAGAAGACCGCGCCCTTCCACCACGGCGCGGCCGGCGCGCCGGTGGCCCGGGCCGGGCCGGCGCCGGAGGATCCGGCGGGCGCGTGCGCGCACGCGAGCGCGGCGAGGGCGGCGGCGAGGAGCGCGGCGGGGCGGCGGGACGGGGTCATGCGGCCTCCGGGGGCGCGCCAGGGCGCCGGAGCCGCGACTCTAGCGCGCCGCGCGGCGGTCACCTGCGGTCGAAAAGGGCGCAGGCGTGCGGGAGGGACGGCGACGCCCCGCGCCCGGGGGATCGATCCCGGCGCACGCCCCAGGCGGCGGGCGGTGGCGCGCGAGGACGGCGCTATCCTGCGCGGCGCAAGGAGGCCGCATGGGCGCGAAGCTCACGCCGAAGATCATCCTCGAGGGCACCCGCCTCACGCACAAGACCGACCTCGCGTTCGCGCTGAACGAGCACCCGCGCATCGTCGGCCCGCGCAGGTACCGGTACCACTCGCCGCTCGTGTCGGCGGAGTGGTGCGCGTTCACCGACGTGCCCTGGGGCCGCGGACCCATCAACTACGCGCCGGAGGAGGAGGCCCAGGCGATGGAGACGTACGCCACCTGGGCCCGGCTGTTCGAGCTGAACCGCTACTACTCGTGGATCGTGGACCGCTTCCACGTCTCCACCCGCGCGTACCAGCTCCAGGCCGGCCGCCGCGACCCGGACTTCTCCTGGCTCGATCCGCGCCTGCGCGTGCTCGGCTTCCGCCACGTGCTCTGCACGCGCCGGCCGGAGACCTTCGCCGCCGCCCGCGCCGAGCGGCTGAAGATCTCCGGCAAGCCCTCGCAGTACGACGACCTCGACGCGTTCGTGCGCGAGCAGGACCTGTTCCGCCGGCTGGTGCGCGAGTCGTCGCTGCCCTGGCTCGAGCTCGACGTCACCGACGGCGACGTGGCGGGCGCGGCCGACCGGGTGGCGGGCTGGCTGGAGGGGACCGGCGGGCTCTCCGCGCCGTGGGGCGTCTCCTGACGCCCCGCCCGCACCCATCCCCTGACGCCGCCTCGTGCGCCCTCACGCGAGGCCGCCTCCACGCCCGCCCGCCGCGCTCACGCGCCGCCGTCAGGCTGCGCGCGGGGGCGGCGGTCGCGGGCCGGACGACGGCGCCAGCGTGCGCCGCAGCGTGACGGGCCGCTCCAGCGGCCGGGAGGTGACCCCCTCCACCTCCCACGCGCCGCGCACCTTCCGCAGCCGCAGGACGTTCACGCCGCGCGTCGGCGCGGGGGCGTCCGGCTCGTGCGCCTCGAACGCGCTCAGCGCCACCGCGACCTCGCCGAGGAGGTGCAGCGTCCGCTCCACCTCGCGGAGCCACACCTCGCGCCCCTCCAGCCGCGCCAGCGCCACGTACCGGTCCACCGGCAGGCCCGCGTCGGACGGCCCGCCGCGCCCGGTCTCGACGAGCGCCCCGGGGGCGAACAGCGCGGTGAACCGGCCCCAGCGCTTCTCGGCGGGCGCGCCCGAGGCCGACTCGTAGAACGTGCGCATCAGGCGCTCCAGGGCGATGAGGTCGGCCGGCGAGACCCGCCCCGCCGGTCCCAAATCGTCGAGCAGGTCGCCGTCCGGTCCGGCCTCGAGCGCCGTGCGCGCCTCGGCCCGGCGCTCGCGGAGCTCGCCGGCGCGGCGCCGCTGCCCGTACGCCCAGGCGCCCACCAGCGCCGCCAGCGGCAGCGGCGCGGTGGTGAGCGCCTGCGAGAGGGCGGTCGCGCCGGACGCGCCCAGGCTGGCCGCGCCCACCACGCCGGCGACGGCGAGCGCCACCGCCGCGGCCGCACCGAGCGCGGCGCGGGTGAGGAGCCTGCGCTCCTCCAGATCGAGCAGCTCGAGCCTGCGCTCGAGCCGCAGCTCCGTGAACATGTGCACCTCCTGTCCGGTCGGGGTCGGCGGGGACGATCGGCTCAGCTCCAGAACACCGCGGCGATGGGGGAGTCGCTGGGCATGCGGCTCGGATGCACCTCGACCACGTCGCCGCCGCGCAGCAGCGTGAGGTCGCAGAGCGCGTCGATGACGTCCGCGCCGGCGCGGGGCTCGCGACCGGGCGCGAGCGCGCAGGCGCCGCTGCGCGGGTCCACCCGGCCCGGCACGTGCGCGCCCTCGCGGTGGAGCAGCAGCCCCACCCGGCCGTCGGCGGCGGCCGCGGCGATCTCGTCGAGCCGGTCGCTCGCCTCGCCACGCAGCGACGCGCTCACGAACTGCGAGGCGGCGAGCTGCTCCACCTCCTCGTGGTGCGCGCGCACCAGGCCCCACGCGCGCGCGTGGAGCGCCTCCAGGTCCGCCACCTCCTCCTCGATCCCGTCGTCGAGCAGGTGCGGGTAGGCGCTCACCGCGCGGAACGGCGCGTGGTGCTCCGCCACGCCGGCCAGCACCAGCGGCGTGCCGCGGTCGTCCAGGAACGCGCAGAGCGCGTCGTCGAGCGCGCGGAACCGCCGCCGCAGGCGCGCCTCCTCCTCGCGCCCGGCCACCAGCCGGAGCGGCCGCACGGCCACCTCGTCCTCGCGCACCTCGCCCGCGAGCGCGGCGCGCAGCGCGCGAGGCGTGCGGGAGGGCTCCACCTCGGCGAGCGCCTCCGGCGTGCCCTCCAGCAGCTCGGCCGTCCCGCCGCCGAGGAGCCGGAGCACGAAGAACCGGCTCCGGTCCGCGTCGCGCAGGAGCGGCTTGGTGTGGAACGCGTCCGCCACGATCGCAAGCGCCGGCACCTCGAACGGCAGCTCGAAGGCGAGGTTGACCTCGTGCGAGCGCAGCAGCGCCAGCGCGCGGGCGCGCGGGGGCCACCCGCGCTCGAGCCCGCGGACCATCGGCTTCAGGAGCGCGTTCACCTCGTCGCGCGGGTGCGACGCCGCGAGGCGCCGCGCCGCCTCCTCGAGCAGCGCGTTCAGGCGCCGGCAGTCCTCCGGGCCGCCCGGCCACCCCGCGTCGAGCGTGAGGTACACGGACAGGCAAGGGGGCTCCTGGGGCCCGATGAGCCAGTGCAGATCCCGGATGGTCACGCGCTTCATGACGTGGAGCTCCTCTCTCCGGGCGGCGCGCGCGCGCGCGCCCCCGGCGCGGGTGGACGCTGGGGTGGTGCGGGGCCTGAGGTGCGAGGCTGCGTCCCGGCGGCGCTACGCGCGCTGCGCCAGGACGCGGGAACCAAGACAGGCCGGCGCCGGAGCGCACGCGGCCGCCGCCGGCCGGAGGGCCGGTGATGCCGCGAGGCGGGCGGAGGAGCGCTGGGCGAGGGTTCCGATCACGACGATCCCGTTGTCGGCCACGCGCGCGGGGAAGTCAACCGCACGCGGCGGGGCCGGCCGCCGCAGGCGCGCCGCGGCGGCCGCCTCCCGGCTATCGCGCCGCGCCGTTCACCGCGCCGCCCGGCCGCGCGTCGGGCTCGGCCAGCCAGCGGCCGATGACCGAGAGGAGCCGCTGCGGGTCCACCGGCTTCGCCACGTAGTCGGTGGCGCCGGCGGCGAGCGCGTCGTCGCGGTCGCCCGTCATCGCCTTGGCGGTGAGCGAGACGATGGGGAGCGCCCGGTAGCGCGCCTGCGCGCGGATGGCGCGGATCGCGGTGAGGCCGTCCATCTCCGGCATCATGGTGTCCATCAGCACCAGGTCCACCTGCGGGGACGCCTCCAGCACCTCCAGCGCCTCGCGGCCGTTCTGCGCGTGGATCACCTTCACGTGCGCGGTCTCGAGCACGCTGTGGATCGCGAACAGGTTGCGCATGTCGTCGTCGGCGAGGAGCACGGTGCGGCCGGAGAAGTCCACGCCGGCCGGCAGCTCCGGGTAGTCCTCCGGCCGCTCCGCCGCGAGCGCCATGGCCGGATCCCGGCCCGTCTCCGCGCCGGCCCAGCGCGCCGGCAGCACCAGCGTGAACACGCTGCCGCGCCCCGGCGCGCTCTCCACCTCGATCGAGCCGCCCAGCAGCCGGGCGATCTCGCGGGAGATGGTGAGCCCGAGGCCGGTGCCGCCGTACTTGCGGCTGGTGGTGCCGTCCGCCTGCTGGAACGCCTCGAAGATGAGCTTCTGCTTGTCCGCCGCGATGCCGATGCCGGTGTCGCGCACCGCGAACGCGAGCGCGCCGCCGGCGGCCGGGCCCACGTCGAGCACGACCTCGCCGCGCTCGGTGAACTTGAACGCGTTCGAGATGAGGTTCTTCAGGATCTGCAGGAGGCGCGTGGGGTCGGTGTGGATCCGCTCCGGGAGGTCCGGACCCATGCGCACCTGGAAGCCCAGCCCCTTGTGCTCGGCGACGTGGCGGAACGTCTGCTCCAGGTCGTCGCGCACCGCCTCGAGGCGCGTGTCGCGCGGCTCGATGGGCATCTTGCCCGCCTCGATCTTGGAGAGGTCGAGGATCTCGTTGATGAGCCCGAGCAGCTCGTGGCCGGAGGTGTAGACGGTGCTCGCGAACTTCACCTGCTCCGGGGTGAGGTTCCCGTCGCGGTTCTCGGCCAGCATCTTCGAGAGGATGAGCAGGCTGTTCAGCGGCGTGCGCAGCTCGTGCGACATGTTGGCGAGGAACTCGGACTTGTAGCGCGAGATGAGCTGGAGCTGCTCCGCCTTCTCCTCCAGGCTGCGGCTCGCCAGCTCCACCTCGGAGTTCTTCTGCTCGAGCAGGCGCGCCTTCTCGTTCAGCTCGGCGGCCTGCGCCTCCAGCTCGACGTTGGAGCGCTTCAGCTCGAGCAGCAGCCCCTCCATGCGCATGTTGGAGGAGATCATGTTCAGCACGAACCCGACCTTCTCCATGAGCTGGTCGAGGAAGGCGAGGTGGTTCGGGCTGAACTCGCGGAAGGAGGCGAGCTCGATGACCGCCTTGATCTCGCCCTCGAACAGGACCGGCAGCACCAGCAGGTTGCGCGGCGGCGCCTCGCCCATGCCGCTGGCGATGTAGAGGAAGCCCTCCGGCACGTCGCTCACGATGATCCGCTTCTTCTCGAAGGCGCACTGGCCGATGAGCGTCTCCTTCATGCGGTAGGTGCTGGAGAGGCTGCGCCGCCCGCCGAAGCCGTAGCTGCCGATGAGGCGCAGCACCGGCTCGTCCGGCACGCCGTCCTCCGGCTGCTCCAGCATGAAGAACGCGCCGTGCTGCGCGTCCACCAGCGGCGTCAGCTCGGAGATGATGGCCTGCGCCACCGAGACGATGTTCCGCTGGCCCTGCATCATGTTGGAGAAGTTGGCCAGGTTCGTCTTGAGCCAGTCCTGCGCGGTGTTCTTGTCGGTGGTGTCGCGCAGCGCCTCGATCATCTGGTTGATGTTGTCCTTCAGCGCGGCCACCTCGCCCTGCGCCTCCACCGCCACCTTGCGGGTGAGGTCGCCCTTCGTCACCGCGGTGGACACCTCGGCGATGGCGCGCACCTGCGCCGAGAGCGAGCCGGCGAGCTGGTTCACGTTGTCGGTGAGGTTCTTCCAGATGCCGGAGACGCCCGGCACCTTGGCCTGCCCGCCCAGCTTGCCCTCGATGCCCACCTCGCGGGCCACGCTCGACACCTCGTCGGCAAAGATGCCGAGCGTGCCGGTCAGGCCGTTGATGGTCTCGGCCAGCGCCGCCACCTCGCCCTTCGCCTCCAGGATGAACTTCTGGGAGAGGTCGCCGTTCGCGATGGCGGTCACGACCTTGACGATGCCGCGCACCTGCTTGGTCAGGTTCGCGGCCATGAAGTTCACGTTGTCGGTGAGGTCCTTCCAGATCCCCGACGCGCCCGGCACGTGCGCCTGCGCGCCCAGCTTGCCCTCGATGCCCACCTCGCGGGCCACGCTCGACACCTGGTCGCCGAAGGTGCGCAGCGTGTCGGTCATGCCGTTGATGGTCTCGGCCAGCGCGGCCACCTCGCCCTTCGCCTCCAGCACGAACTTCTGCGAGAGGTCGCCGTTCGCGATCGCGGTCACCACCCGGACGATGCCGCGCACCTGGGTGGTGAGGTTGGTCGCCATCAGGTTCACGCTGTCGGTGAGGTCCTTCCACACGCCCGAGACGCCGCGGACGTCGGCCTGGCCGCCCAGCTTGCCGTCGGTGCCGACCTCCTTCGCGACACGGGTCACCTCGGCGGCGAAGGAGTTCAGCTGGTCCACCATCACGTTGATGGTGTCCTTCAGCTCGAGGATCTCGCCCTTCGCGTCCACGGTGATCTTCTGCGAGAGGTCGCCGTTCGCGACCGCGGTGGTGACGAGCGCGATGTTGCGCACCTGGTTGGTCAGGTTCGCGGCGAGCGCGTTCACGTTGTCGGTGAGGTCCTTCCAGGTGCCGGACACGCCCTTCACCTCGGCCTGGCCGCCCAGCTTGCCGTCGGTGCCGACCTCCTTCGCGACGCGGGTCACCTCGGCGGCGAAGGAGTTCAGCTGATCGACCATCACGTTGATGGTGTTCTTCAGCTCGAGGATCTCGCCGCGCGCCTCGACGGTGATCTTCTGCGTCAGGTCCCCGTGCGCGACCGCGGTGGTCACCTTGGCGATGTTGCGCACCTGGTTGGTGAGGTTCGCCGCGAGGCCGTTCACGTTCTCGGTGAGGTCCTTCCAGGTGCCGGAGACGCCCTTCACGTAGGCCTGGCCGCCCAGCTTGCCCTCGGTGCCGACCTCCTTCGCGACGCGGGTCACCTCGGCGGCGAAGGAGCGGAGCTGATCGACCATCACGTTGATGGTGTTCTTCAGCTCGTAGATCTCGCCCCGCGCCTCGACGGTGATCTTCTGCGACAGGTCGCCGTTCGCGACCGCGGTGGTCACGAGCGCGATGTTGCGCACCTGGTTGGTGAGGTTGGCCGCGAGGCCGTTCACGTTCTCGGTGAGGTCCTTCCAGGTGCCGGACACGCCCTTCACGTAGGCCTGGCCGCCCAGCTTGCCCTCGGTGCCGACCTCCTTCGCGACGCGGGTCACCTCGGCGGCGAAGGAGCGGAGCTGGTCGACCATCACGTTGATGGTGTTCTTCAGCTCGAAGATCTCGCCGCGGGCCTCGACGGTGATCTTCTGCGAGAGATCGCCGTTCGCGACCGCGGTGGTGACGAGCGCGATGTTGCGCACCTGGTTCGTCAGGTTCGCCGCGAGGCCGTTCACGTTGTCGGTGAGGTCCTTCCAGGTGCCGGACACGCCGCGGACGTTGGCCTGCCCGCCCAGCTTGCCCTCCGTGCCCACCTCGCGCGCGACGCGCGTCACCTCGGCGGCGAAGGAGTTGAGCTGGTCCACCATCTTGTTGGTGGCGTCCTTGATCTGGGCGATCTCGCCCTTCACGTCGACGGTGATCTTCTGGGTCAGGTCGCCGTTCGCGATGGCGGTCGAGACCTTCGACACGTCGCGCAGCTGCACCGTCAGGTTGGAGGCCATGGCGTTGACGTTGTCGGTGAGGTCCTTCCAGGTCCCCGACACGCCGCGCACGTTGGCCTGGCCGCCCAGCTTGCCCTCGGTGCCGACCTCCTTCGCGACGCGGGTCACCTCGGCGGCGAAGGAGTTGAGCTGGTCCACCATCCGGTTGATGACGTCCTTGATCTGGAGGATCTCGCCGCGGACGTCGACCGTGATCTTCTGCGTCAGGTCCCCGTGCGCGATGGCGGTCGCGACCTTCGACACGTCGCGGAGCTGCACCGTCAGGTTCGCGGCGAGCCCGTTCACGTTGTCGGTGAGGTCCTTCCACGTGCCGGCGACGCCCTTCACGTCGGCCTGGCCGCCCAGCTTGCCCTCCGTGCCGACCTCCTTCGCGACGCGGGTCACCTCCGCCGCGAAGGACCGGAGCGTGTCGACCATCGTGTTGATGGTGTTCTTCAGCTCGTTGATCTCGCCCTTCGCGTCGACCGTGATCTTCTGCGACAGGTCGCCGTTCGCGACCGCCGTCGTCACCTTGGCGATGTTGCGGACCTGCGCGGTGAGGTTCGCGGCGAGCCCGTTCACGTTGTCGGTGAGATCCTTCCACGTGCCGGAGACGCCGCGCACGTCGGCCTGGCCGCCCAGCTTCCCCTCGTTGCCGACCTCCTTCGCGACGCGCGTCACCTCGGCGGCGAAGGAGGAGAGCTGGTCCACCATGGTGTTGATGGTGTCGCGCAGCTCGAGGATCTCTCCGCGCGCGTCCACCGTGATCTTCTGGGAGAGGTCGCCCTTCGCGACCGCGGTCGTGACCTTGGCGATGTTGCGGAGCTGCGCGGTGAGGTTGGCGGAGAGGCCGTTCACGTCGTCGGTGAGGTCCTTCCACGTGCCGGTCAGCCCCTTCAGCGCGGCCTGGCCGCCCAGCTTGCCCTCGCTGCCGACCTCGCGCACCACGCGCCGGACCTCGGCGGACACCGCGCTCAGCTGGTCCACGAGCGCGTTCACGCTGGTCGCGATCCGCAGGAACTCCCCGCGCACCGGCCGGCCGCCCAGGTCGAGCGCGACCTTCTGCGAGAGGTCGCCGGTGGCCACGGCGGTGAGGACGCGCGCCACCTCGTTCGTCGGCGCGACCAGGTCCGAGATGAGCTGGTTCACCGCGCCCACCCCCGCCGCCCAGCCGCCGCGCGCCGGGCCCACCGAGGCGCGCTCGGTCGAGCGCCCCTCCTGCCCCACCACCCGGCCCACGCGCACCAGCTCGTCGGTGGCGTGCTCGTTCAGCGCGAGCAGGTCGTTCAGCAGCTCGCCGGCCTGGTTCAGCAGGCCGTCGCGCCGGTAGGGCAGCCGGACCGAGAAGTCGCCGGCCTTCGCCGCCTTCAGCACCTCGACGAGCTGCGCGAGCTCCTCGCGGTCCTCCGGGTCGAGCGCCTGGAGGCGCGCGTGCGCGCCCGGTGCCGGCGTCGAGGTGCGTCCGTCTGCCACCTCGTCGCCGTTGACGCGCCCCGGTCCGCCCGGCGCGCGCGCGGCGCCGGCGCGGGCGGCGCGAGCCGGCACGGGCGGGGGAGGGGGAGCACCAACGTGGGGCTTCACGCGCGCGCGGCTCGTCATGGGGGTTCCTCGGAAGAGTAGGACGGGAAGAGGGATCCATTTCTCCATCTGGAGCGCGTTTCTCCATTCCCCGCCGGGGGGTTTCGTTGACTGTCAGTACGAACAGACCCTGGCGGGAAGGGGCCGCACCGGGGGCGTTACGCATGCGGGGGGTCGAACGGATCATGGACGCATTTCGGCGGAGCCTCCGGAGCGTTCATGGACGGTGTCGAGCCCGTGAAGATCCTGCTGGTCGACGATCGGCCGGCGAACCTGCTGGCGCTCGAATCGGCGCTCTCCGGGGCGGGGTACGAGCTGGTGAAGGCCGGATCCGGCGCGGAGGCGCTGCGGTTCCTGCTGCGCGACGAGTGCGCGCTCATCCTGCTCGACGTGAACATGCCGGAAATGGACGGGTACGAGACCGCGCGCCTGGTCCGGCAGAACCCGCGCACCCGCAACATCCCGGTCGTCTTCATCACCGCGTACGGCGCCGACGAGCGCCGGGTGCTGAGCGGCTACGAGGCGGGCGCGGTCGACTACCTGTTCAAGCCGGTGACCCCCGAGCTGCTCCGCTCCAAGGTGGCGGCGTTCGTGGCGCTGCACCGCGCGCAGCGGCAGATCCTGGCGCAGGCGGAGCAGCTCCGGGCGCACGAGCGGCGCGAGCACGCCCTGGCGCTGGCGCAGCTCGAGCTGCAGAGCCTGCGCCGGCAGGAGGCGGCGCAGAAGCGCTACCGCACGCTGGTCGAGGGGATCACCCACGCGCTGGTGTGGGTGATCGATCCCGACACGCTGGTGTGCCGCTTCGTGAGCCCGAGCGCCGAGGCGATCCTCGGTCACCCGGCGGACCGCTGGACCGCGGACCCTGGCCTGTTCGCGGCGGCGCTGCACCCGGCCGATCGCGACCAGGTGCTGGCGTCGCTCCGCGCCATCACGGCCGGCAGCCACGGCACCACGCTGCAGCACCGCTTCGTGCGCGCCGACGGGTCCGAGGCGTGGTTCGAGACGGCGGCGCGGCTCCTGCCCGGCGAGGACGGCGCCGGCCTCGAGCTGCGCGGCTTCTCGGTCGAGGTGACCGAGGTGGTGGAGGGGCGCGCCGCGCTGGAGCTCCTGGCGCGGGCGACCGCCGAGCTGTCCGGCTCGCTCGACTGCCGGGACACGGTCGCGCGCGCCGCGGCGGTGGCGGTGCCGTCGCTCGGCGAGGGCTGCGCGGTCGAGGTGGTGGTCGATCCGCGCGCCCCGCCCGTGCGCGCGGTCGCCCACGTCCGCCCGGAGGCGCGCGAGGCGCTCGAGCGCGTGGCCCGTCACCCGTCGCTCGGCCGGGGGCCGGAGCGCGGCACCGAGGTGATCCAGGATCCGGCCGGCCTGCTGGACGCGGACGGCGAGGGGCTGGCGCGCGATCTCGACGCGCTCGCCGCCGCGGAGATCGTGCAGGTCGCGCTCACCGCGCACGACCAGCGCCTCGGCACCATGCGCCTCTTCACCTCGCGCCCGGCGCGCGCCCGCGACCTCGAGCTCGCCGCCGAGCTGGGCCGGCGCGTCGCGCAGGCGGTGGAGAACGCGCTCCTCTACCACCGCGCGAAGGAGGCGGTGGAGCTGCGCGAGCGCTTCCTCTCCATCGCCTCGCACGAGCTGCGCACGCCGCTGGCGGCGCTGCTGCTGCAGGCTCGCGTGCTGAACCAGCTCCTCGACACCGGGCGCATCCCGGTGCCGCCCGGCTCGCGCGAGGAGCTGCAGCGGCGCGTACGCGGCGCGGTGAAGCAGGTGGAGCGGCTCGGCGGGCTCGTGAACAGCCTGTTCGACCTGGCCCGGATCCGGAGCGGGCGCCTGGCGCTGGAGCGCGCCCCCTGCGACCTCGTCGAGATCGCGCGCGACGTGGCCGGGCGCTTCGAGGACGTGCTCGCGCTGCAGGGGCGCGCGTTCACGGTGGAGACGCCGGAGGCGCTGCGCGGCGTGTGGGACCGCGGGCGCGTGGACCAGGTCATCACCAACCTGCTCTCCAACGCGGTCAAGCACGGCGCGTCCGGGCCGGTGGCGCTGCGCGTCTCGCGGCGCGGCGCCGCGGTCGAGGTGGCGGTGAAGGACGCCGGGCGCGGCATCTCCGAGGCGGACCGGGCGCGCATCTTCGAGCTGTTCGAGCAGGGCGAGCGGAGCGCGGGCACCGGGGGGCTCGGCCTCGGGCTCTACATCACCCGCAGCATCGCCGAGGCGCACGGCGGCCGCGTGTCGGTGGAGGCGCCGGAGGGCGGCGGGGCCGTGTTCCGGCTGGAGCTGCCGGTCGGCGTGGAGGAGTCCGAGCGCGAGGCTGCGTCGCCACCGGCGCGGGAGCTCGACGACGGGCGCGCCCTCGTCGGCGGCTAGCGGGCTCAGCGCCCGCGGACGCAGCGCGCCAGCGCGTCCGCGCGCTCGCGCAGGTCGGACGACCACGCCAGCGGGCGGAACGGGTCGGTCGCGAGCGCGAACCAGTAGTAGCCGGTGGCCGGCCCGGCCGCTCCCGCCTCCAGCCCGGTCAGCAGGGCGTCCGGGTCCCGCACGTCGATGCCGGAGGTCTTCCACAGCTCGCGCAGGTAGGCGGCGCGCTCGCCGCGGCACGGCGGCTCGGGGCGCTGCCCGGCGGGGAGGACGGCGGGCGCGGCCGGCGCCGGGGCGGGCGCGGCGTCGGAGGCCGTGCCTCGCCCGGCGCCGTCGCCCGCGGCCATCGCCAACATCGCCACCGGCTGGAACGACTCCGCCGGGACCACGCTGAAGGAGCCCACCCGCGCGTCCTCGGTGCCCTTCTCCTCCACGATCAGGTAGCCCTCGGGGAGCTCGATGCGCTCGCCCACCCGGACCGGGCGGCCCAGGATCTCCACCTGCGCGGCGCCGGCCTCGAGCCGACCCTCCACCGGTGGCTCGGGGTCTTCGGCGCGGGCCGGCAGCGCGAGGGCGGCCGCGAGCGGGATCACGAGGGCGTGGCGGAGCATCCGTGGAACCTCCGCACCGGAAGCTTGGCGGCCGCGGCGGCGGGGGCAAGCCTCGCCGGTCGCATCCGGTGGGGCGGCGCACCGGGGGGCCAGCGCCGCGCGCCCGGAGCCTCCGGCGGCGTCCGGCGCAGGTGAGGATCGCATCACCTGTCGAGGATCTCGACGCAGGGCCGAACCGCAGTGAAGGCGAGAGGTTCGCGCGGGTCGCACCCATCGTATGGTGAGCTTCTCGACGCGGCGGCTTGCCGCGGAGGATCGCAGGGGCGCGAAACCGCTGGGGTCCGCGGATGGCCTGCCCCTTGCATTGGGTCTTTCCCGGCGGAGCGGCTCCGCAGGCTCGGGGGACCCCTCCCGCCGGAAAGGCGGCAGCGGAGATGACGACCTTGATGGAGATCCTGGAAGCCGCCGGCTCGCTCCTGGTCGGCATGGGTGGGCGCCTCGCGCTCAGCATCGCGGGCGGGCTCGCGCTCGCGATCCCGGCGGTGCTCCTGGGCGTCGGGATCCACGCGCTGCGGCAGCGGCGCGCACGCGCGGTGCCCATGGAGGACGGGCTCGCCTGGCGGCCCGGGGCGTACTTCGCCCCCAACCACACCTGGCTCGCGCCGGGGCGCCGCACCGGCGAGTTCACCGTTGGTGTCGACGACCTGGCGCGGCACATCCTGCCGTCGGTGACGTCCGTCGAGCTGCCGCGGCCCGGCATGGACGTCCACCGCGGCGACCCCATCGTCGTGCTCCGCGCCGGAGGCCGGACCGTCCGCATGGGCGCGCCGGTGGACGGCAAGGTGATGCGGGTGAACCCGGCCGTGCGCCGGGACCCGGGGCTGGTGCACCGCGAGCCGTACGGCGGCGGCTGGCTGTTCACGCTCGCGCCCGCGGACGCGGCCTACATGCGCCTGCCGCAGGACCGGGAGGCGGGCGGCTGGCTCTCGGCCGAGCGCACGCGGCTGTCGCGCTTCGTCGAGTCCGAGCTGGGCCTCGCCGCGGCCGACGGCGGCGCGCTGGTCGAGCCGCTCCCCGCCGCGCTCGGCGAGGAGGGCTGGCGCAAGGTCGTGTTCGCGTTCCTGCACGCCGCGTAGCCCGGCGCGGCCGCGGTGCCCCTCGCCCGCGAACCCACGGCCCGCGCGCTCCACCGTCCCCGGGGAGCGCGCGGGCGCTTCGCGTCCGCGCTACAGATTGTCCCAGCCGTACCGGCCGGTCTCGAGCGCGTGCGCCGCGACGGCCTGGAGCGCGCCGTCCTCGTTCTGCTCGAGGCCGGCGAGCCCCGCCTCCACGCGCCGGCGGGCCTGGCGCGCGAACACCGTCAGGATGCGCCGCTCCTCCACCGCGGCCGCCTCGCCGTGGTCCTCGAGCCGCGTGGACACGCGCGCCAGCATGCAGGCGAGCGTGAACAGGTCGATCATCGCGTCGGCGAGCCGCTTGGTGAGGAGCTGCGCGCCCACGATCTTCTTGCCGTACCTGCGCAGCAGCTTGTCCGCGGCGATGGCGAGGTCGGTGGCGGCGGCCTCGAACACCGCCGCGTCCTCGGCGAGCGCCGGGTGGAGCATGGTCCACTTGCCCTTCTTGCGGCGCAGCCCGGTGGCGAGCGCGGCGCGGCGCTTCGCGTAGTCGGACATGACGCCGAAGCCCTTGATGGGATCGGCGAGCACGCCCTTCATCGACTCCGCCACGTCGGCCAGCTCCTGGCCCAGGTCGTTCACCGCGGTGAGCGCGATGAACAGCCGGAGGATCTCGTTCGTGCCCTCGAAGATGCGGTTGATGCGGGTGTCGCGGAGCGCCATCTCGTACGGCATCTCGCGCATGTACCCCGAGCCGGCCGCGATCTGCAGGGCCTCGTCGGCGGTGCGCCACACGCTCTCCGAGGCGAGCACCTTCGAGATGGCCGCCTCGACCTGCGTCTCCTCGAACCCCCGGTCCACCAGCCCCGCCACCATGTTCACGACGCTCTCGGCCGCGTAGCAGTCGATCACCATCTGGCCGATCTTCTGCTGGACGAGCCCGAAGCTCGCGATGGGCTGGCCGAACTGCTTGCGCTCCTTCGCCTGCGCCACCGACAGCTCGATGAGCCGCTTCATCCCGCCCACCGAGCCGCCGCCCAGGCCGGTGCGGCCGGCGTTCAGGATCTTCATCGCGACCTTGAAGCCCTTGCCCTCCTCGCCGAGCACGTTCGCCGCGGGCACGCGCACGTCCTCGAGCACCACCGTGGTGGTGGAGGAGGCGCGGATGCCCATCTTGTCCTCGTGCGGGCCGGTGGTGACGCCCTTCATGTCGCGCGTGACGATGAAGGCGGTGATGTGGCCGCGCCCCTCCAGCGAGGTCTTCGCGAAGACCGTGAAGAAGTCGGCGATGCCGCCGTTCGTGATCCAGAGCTTCTCGCCGTTCAGGATCCAGTCGTCGCCGTCGCGGACCGCGGTGGTCTTGATGCTGGCGGCGTCGGAGCCGGCGCCCGGCTCGGTGAGGCAGAAGGCGGCGATGAGCTCGCCGGTGGCGAGGCGCGGCAGGTAGCGCGCCTTCTGCTCCTCGGTGCCGAACAGGAGCAGGCCGCGCATGCCGATGGAGCTGTGCGCGCCGACGGTGACCGCGACCGAGGCGTCGTAGCGCCCCAGCTCCTGGATGACGCGGGCGTAGGCGGTGGCGCCGAGCCCCATGCCGCCGTGGTGCTCCGGGACCACCAGGCTGAACAGCCCGGCGTCCTTCAGGTCCTGCACGAAGCCGGGCGGCATCTCGCCGGCGCGGTCCCAGGCGCGGAAGTCGGCGCCGCGCCCGCCCAGCATGGACTTCAAGGTCTGCTGGATCGCCTCCAGGGTCTCCTTCTCGGCGCGGCGCGGCTCCGGGTAGGGGAGGAGGATCTCCTCCTCGATGTCACCCAGGGCGAGCGAGCGCATGAAGCTCGCGGTCTTCTTGTCCACCATGGCGGTCTCCGGGCTGGCGCGGGGGGGGATGGCGCCGTCGCTGATTCCAGAATCATAACGCGTCGCAGCACGACCGGAGCGCAGTCCCCCGGACGGGGTGCGAACCGTCCCGCCGAAACGACTCTGGGTCGGGAGGAAACGACTCCGGGTCGGGGGCCGACGGGGACGACGCGTCCCCGCCGGGATCCCTCACCGCGCCGTGTACAGATCGATCACCCGGCCGATCGAGCGCTGGCAGACCGAGCAGAACGGCACCGGATCGCGGGTGAACATGACGCAGTCCATCTGCGGCCGGAAGTAGCCGGTGGCCTCGTAGTTCGCGCCCTCGAACGCGCCCACCGCCTTCGAGAACCGCGCCTGGCCGAGCAGGGCGGTCTCCTCCTTCTGCTGCGCCAGGAACAGCGCGTCCATCTCGGCCTCGGGCCGGTTCTGCGCGCGGATGCGCTTGCGGCGCTCCTGGAACTCGTTCGCGCGCTTCGTGAACACGTCCTTCGGCCACGGCGTGGGGAGCGGCGTGCCCGCCGCGACGAGGTCGGCCCACTTCGCGGCCTTCGGGTCGGCGGTGACGTTCGGCTCCCACGGCTCGGGTCGGCCTTCCGGCGAGAGGTAGGCGGTGTCGGAGGTGAAGTACTCGTCGGCGAGCGCGGCCAGGTGGTGCCCCAGCTCGTGCACGAAGATGTAGCCGGCCCAGCGGTTGTCGGCGGCGACGGTGGCGTAGAGGTTGAAGATGCCGCCGCCGCCGTAGGTCTCGCCGTTCGCCAGGATGGCGAGCGCGTCGTACGGCGCGAACGACGCCACGTCGCGCATGGAGCGGTTCTCGAACGTGAGCAGGTAGCGCTCCGAGCCGAACGCGTCGTAGGTGGCCCCGACGCGGGTGCGGCGGTGCACGCCGGTGAGCGGGCGGGAGACGCCCTTCTCCTCGGCGGGCGGGCAGAGCCCCCACACGTTGAAGTCGGCCTTCCGCGAGCGGAACGGCTCGTGCTCGAACAGCTCCGCCACCAGCCGCCGCGCGTCCTTCTCGAACTTGCCGCGCTCGGCCTCGGTGTATCCGTCGCCGAGCAGCAGCAGGTCGAGCTTGTGGGCGGGGTCGCCGCTCTTCAGGATCTCGATCAGCGGCCCGGGCGAGGGCGGCCGCGACGGGTCCACGAAGCGGTCCTTCGGATCGACCACCGTGGACCAGACCTCCTGGAACGCGTTGCCGGCGCCGCGCTTCTTCACCAACACCTGCACCGGCGCGTCGGGCGCGGGGAAGCGGAGCGACTCGGAGAAGGTGCGGCCCACCTTGCGCGCGTCCTCGGTGGTCTCCCACTCTCCGTAGATGGAGGCGTAGCCGCGGGAGTAGACGACGCGGTTGGTGGCGAGGTCCCGGACCTCGAAGAAGTACTTGCCGAGGTTGGTGTCGTCGACCGGGCGCGCCGGGTTGCCCGGGAACGGCAGCGGCTCGAGCACCACCCGGTCCACCGCGAAGCGCTCCTCGGTGGCGGTGCCGGTGTGGAACAGGTCGAGGCGGAGGGTCCGGGGCTGGGAGGGGGCCGCCGACACGGCGAGCGCGACGAGCAGGGGGATCATGGGCCGGACAGTGTAGCCGCCCCGGCGGAGGTGGCGGGCCGGAGCTTCCCCACCCACCCGGGGGATCCCCTGAACGCCCGCTCGTCATCCCGAGCTAGGGGTTGCATCTCGCGAGAATCGCGGTCTACTTACGGGGCATGATGTGGCCGTGGGAAGACGAGAGCGGGGGGCGCCGTCCCGTGCAGCCCCGGGATCTGCTCGAGTTCCGGCCCTGGATGCTCGCGCTGGCCGTGTTCCTGGCCTGCGCCATCGGCATCGCCATCATGGAGCAGGCCCGCACGCCGCGGTCGATGTGGGCGCAGGCCGACGCCGCCGCCGACGTCACGCAGCAGCAGGGGCGCTGAGTTCACGCGTGGGCACCGCCGCCGTGCGCACCGGAGGGCATTCTCTGATGGGGCGGCCTCGACAGGCGACGCGTGCCGGGCTGGTCCGCGTCAGGGTGCGCGCTTAGCCTTGGCGCGAGGTCCAACCATGGCGCCCATCCGGATCCTGGTGGTGGACGACAACCACCTCATCCGAAAGCTGATCGGCCTCATCCTCGAGGGGGCGGGCTACACGCCCATCGACGCCGACTCGGGCGAGGCGGCGCTGGCGCTCGTGCACGCCGATCCGCCGGACCTCGTGATCGTGGACGAGGTGATGCCGGGCATGCTCGGCTCCGAGCTGGTGCGCCTGCTGCGTCGCTCGCGCGAGCGCCGGCTGCGCAGCCTGGCGGTGGTGGGGGTCTCCGGGCACGACGGCGCGGCCCGCGCGCTCCTGCAGGCCGGCGCCGACGCGTTCGTGGCGAAGCCGGTGGAGGAGCACCCGCTCCTCGACGCGATCGCGCGTGCGCTGGGCCGCCCGTTCCGGCCCGACGACCCGCCCGGCATGCCCGCCGCCTGAGCGCGCCGCCGTCACGAGAACGACACGATCCCGGCACCGCGGCGCCATGCCGCAGGCGCTACCTTCGCCGCGGCGCCACCGGTCCGTCACCGGACCGTGCGCCCTCCGAACCGAGGATCGCATGAACGCCCACCGGGAGTCGTTCTACCGCTGCACGATCGCGTCGCCCGAGGGGAGGCGCGTGGCGCACGTCCGCGCCTGGGACGCGCGCGAGGCGGAGGAGCTGTTCCGCGCCGAGCTCCGCGCCGACGGCCTCGAGGCCGCGGGGCCGATCGAGGTCGCCGCGCTGGGCGGCGCGCAGGGCCCGCGCGCGCTCGCGAGCTGATCCCGCGCCGGTCAGTCGATCGGCCGCGAGGGATCGTCGCGGAGCGCGCAGGCGCGCTCGACGCCCCGGGCGCAGGCGCCGGCGAACAGCGCCCCGGCGCGCGCCTCGTCGCGCGGGACGCCGGCGCCGAACCGGTAGAGCACGCCCAGGTCCGAGCAGGCGCCGGCGCGGCCCGCCTCGCAGGCGCGGCGGTACAGGTCGGCGGCGCGCGGGCCGTCCGCCGGCAGGCGCCGGCCCTCCTGCACCATCCGCCCCAGCCACGCGCAGGCGTCCGGGACCTTCCGCCGGCAGGCGAGGTCGAGCAGCGCCGGGTCCGAGCCCTCGTCGATCACCGCCTGCGGGCCCTTCAGCCAGGCCTCGGCCGAGTCCAGGCACTCCTCCGCGCCGAGCGCCGGGCACCCCTCCACCAGCAGCCGCGCGCCGCGCGCCGCCTCGCCGCGCCGCCCCTCCGCGAGCAGCACCAGCCCGAGCCGCGCGCACGCCTCGGCGCCCCCCAGCTCGCAGCCGCGCTCGAGCCGCAGCCGCGCCGCGACGGGATCCTCCGGCCCCGCGTCGCCGCGGGCGAGCCCCGCCCCGGCGGCCGCGCAGCCGTCGGCCGAGCCGAGCCAGCAGGCGCGATCCCGCAGCGCCTGCGCGCGGGCGGGCGGCGCGCCGGCGACGATCGCGAGGCAGCCCTCCGCCTCGCCGAGATCGCAGGCGCGCTCGCGAAGCCGCACCCCGCGCGCCGGGTCCGGCTCCGCCGCGGCGCGCTCCAGGCAGGCGGCCCCGGAGCCCAGCGCGCAACCCTCCTCCAGCGCCTCGGTCACCGCGCGCGCCGGCTGCCCCGCTTCGCGGAGGTGCTGCGCGAGGCGCGCGCAGGCGGCCCCCACCCCGGCGTCGCAGGCGCGGCGGTGGAGCGCGGCGGCGCCGGCCGGATCCGCCGGCCCGGCGGTGCCCGCCTCGAGCACGCGCCCCAGCTCGGCGCAGGCGAGCCGCCGCCCCGCGTCGCACGCCCCGCGGAGCGCCGCGGCGCAGCCCGGCTCCCCGCCCGGCGGGCGGGGAGCGTTCGGGAACAGGCTGGCGAGCCGCTCGCAGGCCATGGGCGGGCCCGAGGCGGCGGCGGCAGCGAGCAGGGCGACGGCGAGCGCGAGCACGGCCGGACGATAGCAGGGGTCCGGCGCGGCGACGACGATCGCGCGGGGCGATCAGCGGCGGCGCGGCATCGCCCGCTCGCACGCCTGCACCGCCGCGGCGAGCGCGCGGCCCGGCTCGCGGGCGGCCTGCGCCCGCACCGCGCCGCAGCCCTGGGCCGGCGCCCGTGCGGCGAGCGCCTCCGCCGCGGCGCGGCGCAGACGTGGGTCGCGGTCGGAGAGGAGCGGGACGAGCGCGTCGCCGAGGCCCGCCGGCGGGAGGAGCGCGCCGAGCCCGCGGACCGCACCGGCGCGCACGATGCGCGGCGCGGCCGGGTCGGCGGCGAGCCGGCGGTGGAGCGCCTCGGCCCGCGCGCCCCCGCGGGCCGCGAGGCCCTCGAGCGCCCGGGCGCGGCGGCTCGGGAGCTCGGCGCCGCTCGCGGCCGCGGCCTCCAGCAGCGGCCCGGCCTCGGGGCCGAGCGCGCGCCAGGCCTCCGCCGGGATGGGGCGGTCGATGGTGCCGAGCATGGCCCGCACCTCGTCGGCGGTGGAGGGCGCGGCGGCGAGGGCGGCGAGGACGAGGGCGGCGGCGAGGCGCGCGAGCACGGGGGCCTCCCTCAGCGGACCGCCGGGTTGAGCCGGACCACCTCACCCTGCTGCGGGGTGAGCGTGCCGCGCGCGACCGACGGATCGATCTGCCAGAACATCAGGTTGTCGCCGCCGCCGCAGCCCGAGCCGCCGGCGCACTGCGGGGCGGAGAGGAGGGCGCTGCCGCAGGGCAGCGGCGAGGACGCCGGGCGGCAGGTGCCGCAGGGACAGCCGGGCGTGTCGGCGAGCGGGTCGAGCGCGGTGCCGGTGGCCTCGGTGGTGTGGTAGAGGCCGAGCCAGTGGCCCGCCTCGTGCGCCGCGATGTACGAGACCACGTCGGTGCCGCAGGCCGCGACCGAGAACGGGCTCGCCGGCGAGCACGCGCCCGGCGCGGCCTCGGCGCCGAGGTCCGCGAGCACCACCGCGGCCCCGCTGTTCACGCCCCCGGGCACGCCGGAGGGCCCCGGGATCGAGCCGTCGAGCCCCACCACCGTGCCGCCGCTGCCGCTCGCGGACGTGGTGAGCTCGTCCACCAGGAACAGGTGGACCGCGTTGCGGGGCACCGCCAGCCGGAACAGGCGCGCGAGCTCGCTGCACGGCCCGGAGTCGTCGATGCTCGGCGTGCTCAGCTCGGTGCGCGCCCAGTCCGGCACGTCGTGGAAGGTGACGGTGCCGAGGCACACGCCCGCGCGCGCGAACAGCGACTGCAGCCCGTCGACCAGCCGGCGGAACTGCGCCGCGGTCGCGTTGGTGGACGGGTCGGCGGCGGCGTTCGCGGCGGTGTACTCGGGGTGCGCGGGGTCCGAGGAGACGAGGTAGATCTCGAGGTCGAGCGTGCCGGTGGACAGGAGCGGTCCGGCGCGGGTGACCACCTTCACGTCGTAGCGCCCCGCGGTGCTCCCGCCGGTGCAGCCGGCGGTGGTGGTGCAGGCGGCCGCCAGGTCGTTCAGCGTGAAGCGCCACGCGCCCGGCGCGAGCTGGCCGTCGGAGCGGACGCGGTCGAGCGCGGTGGTGGTGTTCGGGATCGTGACGGCGCCGGCCGCTGGGATCACCCCCGCGTAGAACAGCAGCCACTGGCTGTAATCGCGGCTGCCGTCCACGATCGGCGGCGAGGCGGCGTCGTCGTAGAAGCGCGCGCCGCCGGCGTCGAGCACGAGCTGCGGGAAGGGCGCGTTCGCGGCCGGGCCCGCGCCGGGCCAGTCCACCGCCTCGGGCGCCGTGCCGTCCACCTCCTGGAGGTAGAGCGTGAAGCCGGTGGTGCCCGGCGGCACGTCGAACGAGACCTCGTCGCCGGGCACGTGCGTGCCGCGCTCCTGCACCGGCCCGATCACCGCGGTGTTCACCGGCAGCGCACAGGGCGGGTCGGGCACGTCGGCCGGCCGCTCCGCCGGGCCGGCCACCGCGCCGAGCGCGATCGCCGGCCGGCGACCCGACGGGCTGCACGCGCCGGCCGGGATCGACGCGGCGCACACGCGCGAGAGGCACAGGCCGGAGCGGCAGTCGGAGGCGCGCGTGCACGCCTCGCCCACGCCGCGCCCGCCCTGGTCGATGCGCCGGTCGAAGCTCGGGTTGCCGCAGCCGCCGGCCGCGAGCCCCGCGGCGGCGAGCGCGACGAGCAGGGCGGCGCGCGTGCGGCTCACGCCGGGATGGTAAGCCCGCCCATCCCCGCGCGCGACGGGCCCCCCCGACGCGGGTGCCCCCCGGCCATCACCCCCGCGCGACGAAGGCCCGATCGAGGAGATCCGCCAGGATGCGGGCCGTCAGGCCCCAGACCACCCGCGCCTCGTCCGCGTGGAACGACCACACCCGCCAGTGTCCCGTCCCCGGGTCCACGTCCTCGAACGGCACCGCCGCGCGCGCCACCACCGCCGCGAGCCGCTCCGGGAGGCCGGCGGGATCCCACAGCGAGGCGCGCCGCAGCGCCGGATCGAGGAGCTGCGCCAGTGGCAGCTCGAAGTGCTCGTCCACCTCGCCGGCGGAGGCGGTGAACGCGCCGGGCGGCGCGCGCACCGAGGCGGCGACCGGCGTCACCACGTACCCGGCCACGCTGGGCAGGTCGTCGAGGAGGCCGAGCACCTCGGACGCGGCCGGCGCCAGGCCCACCTCCTCGTGCGCCTCGCGCAGCGCGGCGGCCGCGGCGTCCTCTCCGGGCTCGAGCCGCCCCCCCGGGAAGGAGATCTCGCCGCGGTGGTGCTCGAGCGCCTGTGAACGGCGGGTGAACAGGATCGAGGGGCCGCCGGCGCGGTCGAGCAGCGCGACCAGCACCGCCGCCGCCCGGAAGCCGGGCACCGCGAGCGCCCGCCGCGGCCGCGCGGCGAGCGCACGGCGCACGCGCTCGGTCGCCTCGTCGAAGCCGGGGGCACGCATCGTCCTCCATCTAACGCGACGCGCGCCGGCGCGCCGGGCGGCGAGGGGGACGCCCGCCCGTCCGCCGCGACGGCGCGCGCCGCGGCCGATTGCTTTCCACGCGTGTTTCCGCGAAAACGGGGGGATGCGCAGCGACCGGATCAAGAAGGGCTTCGAGCGTGCGCCCCACCGCAGCCTCCTCCGCGCGACGGGCCTCAACGACGGCGACTTCGAGAAGCCGTTCATCGGCATCGCCAACAGCCACATCGACATCATCCCGGGCCACTACTACCTGCAGGAGTACGGCCGGATCGCGAAGGACGAGATCCGCAAGGCCGGCGGGGTGCCGTTCGAGTTCAACACCATCGGCGTGGACGACGGCATCGCCATGGGCCACGAGGGCATGAAGTACAGCCTGCCCTCGCGCGAGCTCATCGCCGACTCCATCGAGACGGTGATGAACGCGCACCAGCTCGACGCGCTCGTCTGCATCCCGAACTGCGACAAGATCGTCCCCGGCATGCTCATGGGCGCGCTCCGCGTGAACGTGCCCACCGTGTTCGTGTCCGGCGGGCCCATGAAGGCCGGCCACCTCCACGACGGCACGCCCATCGACCTCAACACCGCGTTCGAGGCGGTGGGCAAGCGCGCGCAGGGGCAGCTGACCGACGCCGAGCTGTACGAGATCGAGTGCCAGGCCTGCCCGTCCGGCGGGTCGTGCTCGGGCATGTTCACCGCGAACTCGATGAACGTGCTGTGCGAGGCCATGGGCGTGGCGCTGCCCGGGAACGGCACCGTGCTCGCGCTCACCCCCGAGCGCGAGGCGCTGGTGCGCCGCGCCGCGCGCCGGGCGGTGGAGATCGCCGCCGACGAGCGCTTCAAGCTGCGGAACATCGCGAACCGCGACGCCATCCACAACGCCATGGTGGTGGACATGGCCATGGGCGGCTCGTCCAACACCGTGCTGCACATGCTCGCCATCTCGCGCGAGGCCGGCGCGCCGCTGTCGCTCCGCGACATCGAGGAGATCGCCGGCAAGGTCTCGCACATCGCGAAGATCGCCCCCTCGCTCGCGACCGTGCACATGGAGGACATCCACCGCGCCGGCGGCGTCCCGGCGGTGCTGCGCGAGGCGGCCCGCCGCGGCGGCATCGTCCGCGAGGGCGCGCTGACCGTGACCGGCGAGACGGTGGGCGAGCGGATCCGCGACGCGCGGACCGCCGATCCGGAGCTCATCCGGCCGCTGGAGAACGCCTACTCGCCGGTGGGCGGCCTGGCGGTGCTGTTCGGGAACCTCGCCATCGAGGGCGCGGTGGTGAAGACCGCCGGCATCCAGCCCTCGATGCGCAGGTTCACCGGCGCGGCGATCTGCTTCGACTCGCAGGACGAGGCCATCGCCGGGATCATGGGCGGCAAGGTGAAGCCCGGGCACTTCGTGGTGATCCGCTACGAGGGGCCGAAGGGCGGGCCCGGCATGCAGGAGATGCTCTCCCCCACGTCGCTCATCATGGGCATGGGCCTGGGCGAGAGCGTGGCGCTCGTCACCGACGGCCGCTTCTCCGGCGCGACCCGCGGCGCCTGCGTCGGCCACGTCTCCCCCGAGGCCGCCGAGGGCGGCGTGATCGGCCTGGTGCAGGACGGCGACCGGATCACCATCGACGTGGAGGCGCGCGCGCTGACGGTGGACGTCTCCGACGCCGAGCTGGCGCGGCGCCGCGCGGGCTTCCGGCCGAAGCGGCGCGACCCCGGCTCGTCCTGGCTCCGCCGCTACGCGCACCTCGTCACGAACGCCGCGAACGGCGCGGTGCTGCGGAGCACGGACCTGTAGGCGCGGTGTAGCGGTCCATCAGCGCGTCTCCGAAGACGTGCCGTGCCGCGAGGACGTTGTGCGGCCGGCAGACGAGCCGGACGTTGTCGATCGTCGAGGCGCCCCCCAGCGCGAGGGGCTGGACGTGATCGTACTCGAGCCGGCGCCGGCAGCCGCAGCGCTCGCCGGACTCGAGCGTCCACTCGCAGCGGCCACCCGCGCGCCGCCACACCTCCCGCTTCACCTCCGCCGGGACGAGGTCGGCTCGGGACGGACCGCGGCTCCTGCGCGGCTTCTCGACCAGGCCGTGACGCCTCGCCCGCTGGGCGAGGACGAGGTCCAGCCCGCGCTCGAGGATCTCTGCCGCGTTCCCGACCGGGCACGCGTGCCCGAGCGCGTCGGTCGCGGCCTCGAGCTTGTCGAGGAACGCCCGCGAGACGGTGAGGTGCAGGCGCGCGACCTCCGCGTCGAGCGGCTTCACGGTCTCGCGAGGTGGCGGTGGCGCCGCCGGCAGCGTGGACGACCCCCCGGTGGTCACGAGGGAAGGCGGTTCACCCGGGTGAATCACTGACCGCGGTGGTTCATCCGGATGAACCGAATGGCCGGGCGGCGCCGAGGCCGGGGAGGGTGCCGCGACGAGGGCGAGCGCCCGCGGCGCGGGCCCGGTTGCGCGGATGACGGTGACGACCTCGCGCTCCGGCACCACCGCCGCCGGCCGGAGCGCCGCCGCGACCGCCTCCGCGTCCCGGCGTGAGAGCCCGAAGAACCGCGGCAGCACCTCGGCGCGGTTCTCAGGGGTGAGCACCTTCGCCAGCTCGTTGACCGTGGAAAGGCACAGCTCACCGGAGCGAAGGGCCGACTCGACCTCCGGGAACGCCTGGATGAGCTCGGCCGCAGTCTTCCGGTTCTGGGCGGCGCCCTTGGAGAGCTTCAGCTCCCGGTGGAGGAAGTAGAACAGCGAGGTGTGGCCCAGCTCGCGCCAGCGCTGCCGCTCGTCGAAGCGGGCGAGGGCGAGGAGGAAGTCGGCCATGGCGCCGTGCTCATGTCGGAGCAGCCGGGCGAGGTCGTCGGCGAGTTGGCGTGCGGTGTCCATGCCGGAAGCATCGCACGCGAAGTTCGCGCCCCGTGAGACGCGCCAGGACCGCCCAGGGCGCACGATCGCCGTCGAGGGGTCGCGACCCCTCGTGACACGCGAACGCATCGTCGGGTCGCCGCGGCGGCGTGCGAAGAGCCCGTTCTCGCGCGCCTTCGAGCGCGAAACCTTCGCCGCTCGCGAGATGCGTCAAGCTTCACCAAAAGACAAATGGGTGCCGCCGCCGCGCAGCGCCGGAGCCGCCTCCGACCTCGCACGCGGAGCCGCGTCCACGGTCCGTCCACGCGCAGTTCGTGAGCCGATCTCTCCCCCGCGGTTCCGGTCACCCGGGGCCGCCCCCGATCCCCGCTGCCCCCTCTTGCCGTGCCCGGGCCGCCATCGCATTGCATGCACATGCAAGGACTTGACGGCTCCGGTCGCCGCGACTACATGCATGCGCAAGCAATGACACCGCGCCGTTCGACGGCGCTCCCTGAACCGAACCGACCAGGAGACCCCTTCATGAGCTGGATCCATCTCGGCGTCGCCGTGATCTTCGAGATCGCGGTGGCCATCTCCGCAGGCAATGCGCGCGGCTTCACCCGGCCGTGGTGGACGGCCGCCACGCTCGTCAGCGGCGCGATCGGCACCTTCTTCCTGAGCCTCGCGCTGCTGACGTTCGACGTCGGGGTGGGCTACGCGATCTGGACGTCGGTCGCGGGCGTCGGGGTCGTCGTGCTGGGCGCGCTGTTCCTGGGGCAGCGACTCGGCTGGCAGAAGCTCCTGGGGATCCTGCTGGTCATCGGCGGCGTGGTGGGCCTGCGGCTCAGCGGCGCCGCCTGACCGCAGGGGCCGTCATCCCTTCATTCCTTCATCCCTCCTGATCATCGACGAGGAGCGAGACGTGACGACGACGAACGAGACGAACAGGGGCAGTGGGCGGGCGTGGATCATGCTGCTGCTCGCGGGGGCCTTCGAGATCGGCTACGCCCTCAGCGTCGCCGGCAGCCGGGCGTTCACCGTGCCCGGCTGGTCCATCTCCGCCGGGGTGTTCTTCCTGCTGACGCTGTACGCGCTGAGCGTCGCCCTGCGCACGATCGACGTGGGCATCGGCTACGCGGTGTGGGCCGGCATCGGCTCGGTGGGCGCCGCGATCCTGGGCAGCGTCCTGCTCGACCAGTCGCTGACGCCGGTCCAGGCGTTCTGGCTGGCGGTCATCATCGCCGGCGTCGTCTGGCTGAAGCTCGCCGACGGCGCCCGGCCCGCGCCGGGAGCGCCCCGGGCGCGCGCCTGACGGGCGGGCGCGACCCCCGCTGCCCATTGCTTGCATGGGCATGCACGTGAGAGCATGCGCCGCATGCCGTCCGAGAGGAGCGCGCGCCGGTGACGTCGAGGCGAGGCGATGCGTGGCTCGAGCTGGTCCAGCTCGTCGCCCAGGTCGAGGCCGATCTGGGCAAGGTGCTGCAAGCCCGGCACGGGCTCGGGCTGACGGAGTTCCGCGCGCTGGAGCTGCTGGCGCGGGCTCCGGACTCCGAGCTGCGCATGCAGGAGCTGGCCGGCCAGCTGCGCCTGAACCAGAGCTCGGTCTCGCGGATGGTCGAGCGCCTGGAGCGCGGCGGCCTCACCGTCCGCGACCTGTGCCCGGACGACAAGCGCGGCGTGTACACGGTGCTGACCGAGCGAGGGCGCGCGCGGCTCGAGGGCGCGCGGCCCGACTACGCGCGGGCGCTGGAGGTCGCGCTCGAGGCGCATGGGGGCGCGAAGCTGCTGGCAGCGCGCGCGGCGAAGGCCAGGTAGCGCGCGCGGCTATCCCCTCCGCACCCACGCCGCCGCGAAGAACGCGTCGGTGCCGTCGCGGTGCGGCCAGGTCCGCAGGAAGCCGTCCTTCGTCAGCGTGCTCGCCGGCGCGTCCGGGGCGACGCGCGCGAACTCCGGGTGCGCCGCCTCGAACGCCTCGGCGACGTCCTCGTCCTCGGCGCGGCGGAACGTGCAGGTCGCGTAGACCAGCCGGCCGCCGGGGCGCACGCGCGCGGCGGCGCGCTCGAGGATCCGCGCCTGCAGCGCGGGCAGCCGCTCGAACGCGGCGGGATCGAGCCGCCAGCGCAGGTCCGGCCCGCGGCGGAGCGCGCCGAGCTCGGAGCAGGGCGCGTCCACCAGGGCGCGGTCCACCCGGAGCTCGGCCGGCGCGGCGGCGCCGTGCACCGCCACGATGCGTGCCGCGCCCGCGGCGATCGCGCGGGTCCGCAGGCGCACCAGCCGCTCCGCGTCGGGATCCACGGCGTGCACGCGGCCCGCAGGTCCCACCGCCGCGGCGAGCAGGAGCGTCTTCCCGCCGGCCCCGGCGCAGGCGTCGAGCACCGCCTCGCCGGCGCGCGCGCCCACCGCGTCGCCGAGGACCTGGCTCCCCTCGTCCTGCACCTCGAGCAGCCCCTCCTGCCAGGCGCGCAGCCCGTACACGTTCGGCCGCGGGCCCTCCACCACGAGGCACGCGCGCGCGAGCGCGCCGGGCCGGGTGCGCACGCCCTCGGCCCCGAGGCGCGCCGCGAGCGCCGCCGGCTCGATGCGGAGCCGGTTCGCCCGGAGCGCGACCGGGCCGGGCAGGCACAGCGCCGCGGCGAGCGCGTCCGCCTCCGGGCCGGCCGCCGCTTCGAGCTCGGCGTCGAGCCAGCCGGGCAGGGAGAACCGGTCGGCGCGCGCGGCCGGGGGCGGACGCGGCGGCGGGAGCGCGCCCGCGGGGACGCCCGCGAGCGCCTCGGCGACGCCCGCCTCGCGGCGACCCAGGTCGCGCAGCAGCGCCGCGAGCAGCAGCGCCGGCGGCGCCAGCGGATCGCCGAGCTGCGCGCGCAGCCGGCGGCGCCAGAGCCCCACCCCGAAGATCGCCTCCGCCACCGCGGCGCGCCCCTGGGCGTCGAGCGCCGGCCGGGCGCGCAGCGCGCGGGTCACGACCCGCTCCGCGGCGCCGCCGGCGAGCACCTCGGCGAGCTCCGGCCCGAGGCCGGGACCCGTGCCGTCGAGCGCCTCCCACGCGACGCTCGCCACCCGGCGCTCCGCGTCGGTCGTCGCGGACGGTAGGGCTGGGTTGCGAACGGGCATGGGGTCGGCGGGGCCGGGGGGCGCGGTCCGCGGCAGGATACCCCGCCGGGGCCCGATGGAGGGGGCCCTGGGTTCACGCGGGAATGCGTGACGCCGCGGGTTACACGTGACGCGTGCGGTGGGGCCGGTCCGTCGAAAACCGACGGATTTCCGCCTGATCAGGCTGCGGTCCGGCCGCCGCCGGGTGGCACGCGCGCTGCTTGGGAAGCTGCCCCGTATGAGACGACTCCGTCCCGCAATCCTGCTCCTCGTCGCCGCCGCGCCGGCCCTCGCCGCCGCGGAGGGGCGCGTCCCGCTCGACGACGATCCCGCGCTCGCCCGGCTCGTCTCGGAGACGCTCGAGGCGCGGCCCGAGCTCCGCTCCGCGCACGCCATGGCCCGCGCCGAGCACGAGCGCGTCCCGCAGGCCGGCGCGCTGCCGGATCCGGTGCTGTCGCTGGGCCTGCAGAACGACGGCTTCGGCGGGATCCAGGTCGGCAAGATGGAGACGAGCTACTACTCCATCGGCCTCGCGCAGACGTTCCCGTTCCCGGGCAAGCGCGCGCTGCGGGCCGAGGCGGCGGCGGCCGGCGCGAGCGCGGCGATCGCGTCGCTGGACCGCGCGCGGCTCGGCGCCGAGGCGGACATGCGCCGCGCCTACGTGGACCTCGTGCTGGTCCGCGACCGGCTGGCGCTCCTCGGGCGCCTGGAGGCGCTCTGGGCACGGTCGGAGGGCACCGCCCGCTCCCGCTACGAGTCCGGCGTGGGCGCCCAGACCGACCTGCTCCGCGCGCAGCTCGAGCGGACGCGCCTGCGGCAGCGGCGCGTCGCGCTCGAGGCGGAGGAGCGCGCCCGGCGGGCGGTGGTGAACCGCCTGCGCGGCCAGCCCGCCGGCGAGCCCGTCGAGACCATCGCCAGCCTGGAGGCGCTCGCCGACCCGGCGCTGCCGGAGCGCGACGCGGCGCTCGCCGACGCGGAGGCGCGCAGCCCGGAGCTGGCCTCGGCGCGGGCGGCGGCGCAGCAGGCGGATCGCGAGGCGGCGCTGGCGCGGCGCGAGCGCTTCCCGGACGTCACCCTGAGCGCGGGCCTGATGCCGCGCGGCGCGCTCGAGCCGATGTGGCAGGTTGGACTGTCGGTCCCGCTGCCGATCTTCTCGGGGCGCAAGCAGTCGCGCGCGGTGGCCATGAGCGCGGCCCGAGCCGAGAACGGCGTCGCCGCGGCGGACGCGTTCGCGCAGGTGGTGCGCCTCCGCGCGCTGCAGCGCGAGGAGTCGCTGGCGGCCGCGCTCGAGACGCTCGCGCTCTACCGCGGCGGGCTCCTGGTGCAGTCGCGCGCGACCGCGGAGAGCGCGCTCGCGCAGTACGTCACCGGCCGGGTGCCGTTCGCGTCGGTGCTCGAGGCGCTGGCCGGCACGGTCTCCGACGAGGAGGGGTTCCTCGGCGTGGCGGCCGAGGCGCAGCGGCTGTGGGTCGCCGCGCGCGAGGTCAGCCTCGACGAGGCGCTCCCGGGCGGCGCCGCGGGCGCGGGCGGGGGCATGCCCGGCGCGGGTGGTGCGGCCTCCGCCGCCGCCCCGGCCCGTGCGGCGGGCGGCGGCGCGCAGGCGGCGGCCACCGGCGGCTCCTCCTCTTCTTCCTCTTCCTCGATGGGCGGTGGCATGTGAGCGACGCGACGATCCCGACGAACCCGAACGTCCCCCCCCCGCCGCGGCGCGCGCGCGGGGCGCTGATCCTGCTCGCGGCGCTGCTCGCGGGCGCGGCCCTGGGCGGCGGCGCGGTGCTGCTCGCCGGCGGCCTGCGCGGCGGCGAGGCCGCCGGCGGCGACGGCCACGACCACGCGGCCCACGCCGAGACGAAGCAGCTCTACACCTGCCCGATGCACCCGACGATCGTGCAGGACCACCCGGGCGACTGCCCGCTCTGCGGCATGAAGCTCGTCCCCATGGAGCAGCCGCAGGGCGGCGCCGGGAGCGGCGCGGCCGCGGGGGGTGGCGCCAGGGCCGGCGCCGGCGAGCAGAAGCCGCAGTACCAGTGCCCGATGCACCCGAGCGTCGTGCAGGACCACCCCGGCGACTGCCCGATCTGCGGCATGAAGCTGGTGAAGGTGGACGGGGGCGGGGGCGCGGCCGACGTCGAGGGGCTCGCCACGGTGAGCATCGACCCCTCGCGGCAGCAGCTCATCGGGCTCCGGACGGCCCAGGTGACGCGCGGCACCGTCGGCGGCGCCTGGCGCACGGTCGGCCGGGTCGCGGTGGACGAGACGCGCGTGAAGCACGTGAACGTGAAGATCCCGGTCTACGTGGAGCGCATCTACGTGGACTTCGTGGGCAAGCCGGTGAAGCGCGGCGAGCCGCTGTTCTCGGTCTACAGCCCGGACCTGCTCGCCGCGCAGGAGGAGCTCCTGCTCGCGCTGCGCACGCAGGGCACGCTGGCGGGCTCGCGCGCGGTCGGGGGCGACGCGCTCGTCGAGGCCGCGCGGCGCAAGCTGCAGCTCTGGGACGTCCCGCCGGCGGAGATCCGCAAGCTGGAGGAGACCGGCAAGCCGACGAAGACGCTCACCTTCTACTCGCCCATCTCCGGCGTGGTGGTGAAGAAGGACGTGGTCGAGGGGATGAAGCTCGACGCGGGGGCCATGCCCTACGAGATCGTGGACCTCTCCCAGGTCTGGGTGCTCGCCGACGTGTACGAGCGCGAGCTGCGCAACGTGAAGGTCGGCCTGCCGGCCACGCTCACGCTGAACGCCTTCCCCGACCACCCGTTCAAGGGGAAGGTGTCGTTCATCGACCCGCTGCTCGATCCCAAGACGCGCACGGTGAAGGTCCGGCTCGCGTTCGCGAACCCGACCGGCGAGCTCAGGCCGGAGATGTTCGGCGAGGTGGTCCTGCAGGGGAAGGCGCGCGAGGGGCTGCGCGTGCCGGCCGACGCGGTGATCGACTCGGGCACGCAGAGCGTGGTGTTCGTGGCGCTCGAGGAGGGCAAGTTCCAGCCGCGCGCGGTGAAGCTCGGCGCGTCCGACGGCACCTCCGTCGAGGTCGTCTCGGGCCTGCACGAGGGCGAGAAGGTCGTCACCCGGGCGAACTTCCTCATCGACTCGGAGTCGCGGCTGCGCGCCTCGCTCGCGGCGCTCGCGCCGTCCGGCGGCGCGCCGGCGGCTCCGGCCGCGGCGACGCCGGCCGACGCGGGCGAGGCGTCCGGCGGCGCGGACGCGGGCTCCGGCCACGCCGGGCACGGAGGGCGGTGAGCCATGATCAAGGCCATCATCCGCTTCTCCGCGCACAACAAGTACCTGGTCATCGCGGCCACGGTGGTGGCGCTGGTCGGCGCGTGGTGGACGATGCGGAACATCCCGCTCGACGCGCTGCCGGACCAGTCCGACACCCAGGTCATCGTCTACTCGCAGTGGGATCGCAGCCCGGACATCATCGAGGACCAGGTCACGTATCCGATCACCACGGCGCTGCTCGGCGCGCCGAAGGTGAAGGCGATCCGCGGCTTCTCCGACTTCGGCTTCAGCTACGTCTACGTCATCTTCGAGGACGGGACCGACCTCTACTGGGCGCGCACCCGCGTGCTCGAGTACCTCTCCAAGATCCAGCCGCAGCTCCCGGCCGGCGTGAAGACCGAGCTCGGCCCGGACGCGACCGGCGTCGGCTGGATCTTCCAGTACGCGCTTGTGGACCGCTCCGGGCAGCACTCGTCGGACGAGCTCCGCTCCTACCAGGACTGGTTCCTGCGCTACTCCGTCCAGAGCGTGCCGGGCGTGTCGGAGGTCGCCACGGTGGGCGGCCAGGTCCGGCAGTACCAGGTGACCGTCAACCCGAACGCGCTCGCCGCCTACAAGCTGCCGCTCGACGCGGTGGTGCAGGCGGTCCGCGCCGGCAACAACGACGTGGGCGGCCGCCTGGTGGAGCTGGCGGGCCGGGAGTACATGGTTCGCGGCCGCGGCTACGT
Organism: Anaeromyxobacter dehalogenans 2CP-1; assembly: GCF_000022145.1. Taxonomy (NCBI): domain Bacteria; kingdom Pseudomonadati; phylum Myxococcota; class Myxococcia; order Myxococcales; family Anaeromyxobacteraceae; genus Anaeromyxobacter; species Anaeromyxobacter dehalogenans. The sequence continues at coordinate 4,738,697 of NC_011891.1, read as the reverse complement.
GAAGACCATCGCGGACCTCGAGAACATCGTGCTCAAGGCGGAGGGCGGCACGCCGGTCCTGGTGAAGGACGTGGCCACGGTGGCGCTCGGCCCGGAGATGCGACGCGGGGTGGCCGACCTCGACGGCGAGGGCGACGTGGTGGGCGGCATCGTGGTGATGCGCCACGGCGAGAACGCCCTCAACGTGATCCACCGCGTGAAGGCCAAGCTCGAGGAGGTGAAGCCGTCGCTGCCGAAGGGCGTCGAGGTGGTCACCACCTACGATCGGTCCGAGCTCATCGACCACGCCATCGAGACGGTGACGCACAAGGTGATCGAGGAGGTGATCATCGTCTCGATCATCATCCTCATCTTCCTGTGGCACATCCCGTCGGCGATCATCCCCATCGTCACCATCCCGGTGTCGGTCGCGCTCTCGTTCATCCCCATGTACCTGATGGGCCTGAACGCGAACCTGATGTCGCTCTCCGGGATCGCGATCTCGATCGGCGTGCTGGTGGACGGCGCCATCGTCGAGGTCGAGAACGCCTACAACAAGATCCACCACTGGATACAGGACGGGAAGAAGGGCGACTTCCACGAGGTCCGCCTCGAGGCGCTCCTCGAGGTCGGGCCGGGGGTGTTCTTCTCGCTGCTCGTCATCGCGGTCGCGTTCATGCCGGTGTTCACCCTGGTGGATCAAGAGGGACGGCTGTTCCGGCCGCTCGCGTACTCGAAGAACCTCGCCATGGCGATCGCGGCGCTGCTCGCGATCACGCTCGACCCGGCCATGCGCATGCTGTTCGCGCGCATCGAGCCGTACACCTTCCGGCCCCGCTTCGCCTCGGCGATCGCCACCCGCGTGCTGGTGGGCAGGTACTACTCGGAGGAAGGCCACCCCATCTCGCGCGTCCTGCACCACCTGTACGAGCGCCCCTGCCGCTTCGTGGTCCGCCACGCCAAGGCCACCATCGCGGTGAGCGCGCTGCTCGTGCTCACCACCATCCCGGTGTTCCGGCACCTCGGCTCGGAGTACATGCCGCCGCTGCGCGAGGGGACGATCCTCTACATGCCGAGCGCGGTCGAGCCGGGCATGTCGGTGGCCGAGGCGCAGAAGGCGCTGCAGGTGCAGGACAAGATCCTGAAGACCTTCCCCGAGGTGGAGCGCGTCTTCGGGAAGGCGGGCCGCGCCAACACCTCCACCGACCCGGCGCCGTTCACCATGATGGAGACGACCATCATCCTGAAGCCGGAGCGCGAGTGGCGCGAGCACCCGCGCTGGTACTCGTCCTGGGCGCCGGAGTGGCTGAAGGCGGGCCTGCGCCCGTTCTGGCGCGACCGGATCTCGTACGAGGAGCTCGAGCACGAGATGGACCAGGCGCTGCAGCTCCCCGGCATCTCGAACGCCTGGACCATGCCGATCAAGGGGCGCAACGACATGCTCTCGACCGGCATCCGCACGCCCATCGGCATCAAGGTGGCGGGCGCGGACCTGGCCGAGATCGAGAAGATCGGCCTCGACGTCGAGGCGGCGCTCACCAAGGTGCCCGGCACCCGCAGCGTCTACGCGGAGCGCGTGGCCGGCGGCTACTTCCTCGACTTCGTGCTGAAGCGCGACCAGCTCGCCCGCTACGGGCTGAGCGTGGACGCCGCGAACATGATGGTCATGACCGCGGTGGGCGGCGACAACCAGTCCACCACCGTGATGGGCCGCGAGCGCTACGGCATCAACGTCCGCTACGCGCGCGACTACCGCGAGGACCTCCAGTCGCTCCGGCGCGTGCTGCTGCCGCTGCCGGGCGGCCAGGGCCAGATCCCCATGGAGGAGATCGCCGACGTGGAGCTGGCGCAGGGCCCGTCGATGATCCGCGACGAGAACGGCCTGCTGGCCGGCTACGTCTTCGTGGACTTCGACACCTCGAAGGTGGACGTGGGCAGCTACGTCGAGCAGGCGAAGAAGGCGGTCGCGGCGGGCGTGAAGACGCCCACCGGCTACTCGATGACCTGGAGCGGCCAGTACGAGAACATGATGCGCGTGAACGAGCGGCTGAAGCTCATCCTGCCCATCACGCTCGTGCTCATCTTCTTCCTGCTCTACATGAACACCCGGAGCACCTTCAAGGCGAGCGTCATCATGCTGGCGGTGCCGTTCTCCGCCATCGGCGCCATCTGGCTGCTGTGGATGCTCGACTACAACATGTCGATCGCGGTCTGGGTCGGGCTCATCGCGCTGATGGGGCTCGACGCCGAGACCGGGGTGTTCATGCTGCTGTTCCTCGACCTCTCCCACGACGAGTACAAGAAGAAGGGGCTGCTGCGCACCGAGAGCGACCTGGTGGAGGCGATCATCCACGGCGCGGTGAAGCGCGTGCGGCCGAAGGCGATGACCGTGCTCGCCGCCATGCTGGGCCTGCTGCCGATCATGTGGTCCACCGGCACCGGCGCGGATCTCATGAAGCGCATCGCCGCGCCCATGGTGGGCGGCCTGGTGACGAGCTTCCTCCTCGAGCTGACCGTGTACCCGGCCATCTACTTCCTCTGGAAGCGCAAGGAGGTCGTGAAGGACGGCCAGGCCACCCCGGCCATCGCCGCCTGACGCCCGGAGCCCGCGTGGAATCCCTGCTCTCCGCCGAAGGCAGCCTCACCCTCGCGATCTCCGCGCTCGCGATCGTGCTCGGGTACCGCTTCACGCTGCCGGAGCGCGGGCGCGACTTCGCGGGCATCCTGGTGTACGTCGCGGCGATCGCCGTGACCCTCGCGGCCGCGTACGGGTTCGTCCCGCGCGCGGGCGCCGTCGATCCCGGGCTGGCCGGCCGCATCCCGGGCGGCCTGCTGCTGGTCGCCGGCTTCCTCCTGGCGGGCGCCTCGTTCCGCGCCCGGCTGGAGGCGGGCCGGGGACGGCTCGCGACCGGTGGCCCGTACGCGCGCATCCGCCACCCGCTCTACCTCGGGCTCGGCATGGTGCTCGCGGGCCACCTCCTGCGCCTGCCCTCGAGCGCCGGGCTCCTCTCGACCGCGCTCGCGCTCGCGAGCTACGGCTTCGCCGCCGCCGCCGAGGAGCGCGAGGCGGCGGCGCGGTTCGGCGCCGAGTGGGAGGCGTACGCGCGGCGGACCGGCGCGGTGGTGCCGCGGCGCGCCGGGTGAGCGCCGCGGGCGGGGCGCCCGCCGGATCGGGTCGCGCAGCGTCGAGCCGGAGCCGGAGCCGGCGGCCCCGGCCTCAGCGGGCCTCGGCCGCCGCCGCCAGCAGCGCGTCGTTCTCGGCGCGCGTGCCGATGGTGATGCGGATGCAGCCCTCCAGCCCGGCGTAGTGGTCCTGCCGGCGGACCAGGATGCCGCGCGAGAGCAGGTGGTCCCAGGCCGCCTTCGCGTCCGGCGTGCGGACGAGGACGTAGTTCGCGGCGCTGGGATAGGGGCGCCAGGTCGGGTGCGTCGAGAGCGCCTCGAGCACGCGGGCGCGCTCGGCCTGGATCCGCTGCGCCAGCTCGCCCACGTAGCCGGGCGCCTCGAGCACCGTCTGCAGGATCGCGCCGGTGTGCACCGGGATGCAGAACGGCGGCAGGCAGGCGCGGACCACCGCCGCCACCTTCGGCGACGCGAGCAGGTAGCCGGCGCGGACGCCGCCCAGGCACCAGGACTTCGAGAACGTGCGCAGCACCGCCACGTGGTCGTTCGCGCGCGCCAGCGGCCGGGCGTCGCTGCCCGCGAACGCGTGGTACGCCTCGTCCACCACCAGCACCCAGCCCTGCTGGCGGGCGCGCTCGGCGAGCCGCTCCACGTCGCCGGTCGCGAAGAGCTGCCCGGTGGGCGCGTGCGGGTTGGGCAGGAACAGCACGCCGCCCGCGCCGTCCATGGCGGCGAGCAGCGCGTCCATGGGGATCGCGAACCCGGGCGCGAGCGGGATGCCGCGCCACGGCGTGCCGGTCGCGAGGCTGCCGCCCTTGTAGTAGGGGAACGCCGGCACCGTGTCGACGACGGTGCGCGCGGCCTGCGTGAGCGCGAGCACGAGCAGGTTCGAGCCCGGCGCGAGCACCACGCCCTGCGGGTCCCAGCCCTCGTGTCGCGCCAGCGCCGCCCGCACGTCCTCGGCGTGCAGCTCGGGGTAGCGGTTCCAGGCGGCGGCGGCGATGCGCTCCAGCGCGCGGGCCTTCAGGTCGGGCGGGAGGTCGTCGGGGCTCTCGTTCTGGTCGAGCTTCAGGCGCGCATCGACCTTCGCGTACGGGTAGTCGGCGACCGAGGCGAGGTGGGGCTTGAACGCGTTCACGCGCGAGAACCTACCACACGGACGCGCAGACCTCCCCCAGTCGGGACCGGCGGAGCGCGGGTCGGGAAGTCCCGACACGACGGCGCGCAACCCCGCGAGATCCGGGGCGCAGAAGGCTGGCAGGGGCCGTGCACAACGAGAGGGCGGATGGCCGGACGGACGGCCCCAGCGAACAAGGAGAAGGTCATGGCGAACAAGAACAAGGTCCCCGCTCTCGTCGGCGCCGGCATCGGTCTCGCGGTCTTCCTCGCGGTCGCGCTCCTCCCCGCGCTCCTGTACGGCGGCTACGCGGGCGTGCTGCTCGCGGGCGGCATCTTCGGCACCCCGGTCACCGCCTCGATCGGCGTGAAGGCGCTCATCGTCTTCGGCATGGTCCTCGGCGTCACCGCGGTCGCCTCGCTGTTCGCGGTGGGCGGCGCGGCCGCCGGCGCGGCGGTGGGCGCGCTCCTCGGCGCCACCACCCCGACCTCGAAGAAGGCGGAAGAGAAGGCCTAGCGGCGCGAGCCCCGAGGCAACGTCCGGCATCCGCAGGAGGGCCCCGGCTCCGAGAGGCGCCGGGGCCTCGCCGTCTCCGCGTCCTCCGCGGCGCTCACCGGGTCCGGCCCAGCGCCGCGTCGATGGTCTCGGCGAGGTAGCCCGCCGCGAGCCCCACCGTGCGCGGCCCCGCGCCCTCGCCGCCCGCGATCCCCGGCGCGACCTCCATCACGTCGCCGCCCGCAAGCCCCACCTCGCTGCCCAGCCGCCGGACGAGCGCCGAAACGAACGCCGGGGTGAGGCCGCCCGGCTCGGGCGTGCCGGTGGCGTCGGCCCACTGCTGATCGGTCCCGTCGATGTCGTTGGTGAAGTACACCGAGGACACGCCGGTCGCCTTCACGTGCGCCAGGATCGCGTCCAGCGCCGCGCGCGGATCGGCGAGCACGTCGGCCGCCCAGAACTGCCGCACGCCGAGCGTGGACTCCCAGTGCGCGCGGTCGCGCCCCGAGGCGCGCGTGCCCACCTGCACCAGCCGCCCGCCGCGGCCCACCAGCTCGTTCGCGTGGTACGACCAGGTGCCGAAGCAGTAGCGGATGCCGAGCCGGTCCTCGAGCAGGTCGGTGTGGGCGTCGATCTGCACGATGCCGAGGCCCGGCCAGCGCGCCGAGAGCGCCTTCACCACCGGCCAGGCGGTGGAGTGATCGCCGCCGACCGCGAACACGCGGGCGCGCGGGTTCACCTCCAGCACCAGCGACAGCGCGTGCTCCGCGATGGAGAGCGGCGACACCGGCAGGCGCGCCGCCTCGTCCGCCGGGAGGTCCGGGTAGAGCGCGCGGCGGCTGGCGGCGAGCTGCGCCTCGCCCAGCATGTTGTCGTGGAGGAGCTGCGGGACCACGAACACGTCGCCGAGGTCCACCACCCCGTCGGCGCGGTCGCGCGCGCTGCGCGACGGATCGTCGGCGAGCAGCCGCTCGCGAATGGCGGCCGGGCCCAGGTTCGCGCCGCGGCGGAAGCCCGCCCCCACGTCGGAGGGGATGCCCAGCACCACCGCGCGCGCGGTGGCGGCGCGCTCCAGGTCCTCGCGCCAGCGCGCGCGGATCTCGCGCTCGTCGTCGGCGCCGTAGAGCCGGCGCTGCAGCGCGAGCTGCTCGGCCTTGCCGCTGGAGACGAGGTGGATGCCGCCGCCGGCGGGGCGGAGGAGGAGCGCGAGCGTGTCGGTGAGGTTCACGCCCGGAGGTTAGCCCCGCGCGGGCGGCGGCGCACCTCCGCGGCGGGGGTGCGCGACCACGGGCCGCGAGCCCTACTCCGACCGCGACAGCACGAACCTCGCGAACGCGACGTCGGTGCTGGTGACGTGGTCCTGCAGCCAGCGCTCCACGAACGTGGAGACGCGCGTCGCCTGCAGCCCCGGCCCGCCGCGCTTCTCGTGCTCGTCGGAGAGCGCCATCAGGCTCGCCACGAAGCCGTCGTGCTCCGCCTTGTGCTGCGCGTAGCCCGGGTACTCCACCTCCCGCATCCAGGACTCCTCGGCCCCGAAGTGCGTCACGCAATAGAGGCGCAGGTACGAGAGCAGGATGCCGACCTCCTGGCGCGAGGTCTGGCCCAGGCTGGACACGAAGCGCTCGGCGCGGCGGAACAGCTCCTGGTGCTGCGCGTCGATCTCCTCGATCCCGACCGCCAGGTCCGGCGTCCACGCGATCATGGCTCTCCTCGCTCGCTTCCGGGGCGCGGCGCGCCCGCCGGGTGAACGGCGAGATTACCGCAGGGGCCCGCCTCCGGCCCACCCCGCCGGCGCGCGATCGGCCAGGGGGACGGCGGCGGCTTGCGCTGGATCAGGAGCGGCGCCGGATCACGGCCGCGAGCGCGCGCGTGCAGCCGTCCACCAGGCGCTCGGCCTCCTCCGGCCCGCCCCAGCCCAGCAGCGCCGGGTTCTTCGGCTCGAAGAAGATCGCGGAGAGGAAGAACTGCGCGATCTCGTCGCGGACCCGCGCGGGCAGGTCGTCCGGCGAGCGGAGGTCGTCGCCCCGCGGGTGCTTCACCGGGACGGCCAGGATGCGGTCGTTGCGCACCCGGCCGTTCGACCTCGAGTCCTGCTCCAGGCGCACCACGCCCACGGCGCGGCACGGCACCACCACCCCGGGGAAGCTCACCGCGTCCCAGTAGACGAGGGCGTCCACCGGGTCGCCGTCCGGCGCGCGCGTGCCCGGGATGAACCCCCAGTCGTACGGGTAGGCGAGCCCGAGCGGCAGCGGGCGCGACACCGTCACCACGCCCAGCTCCGCGTCGTACTTCAGCTTCAGGCTTGCACCGCGCGGCGACTCCACCACCACGCGCAGCGCGCCGCGCTCGTCGCGCGGAGGGAGCCGGGCGAGGTCGGTCATCTCCTCGACATGCCGGGGCACGCCCCGCCGGGCAATTGCATGACCGGTAGGAACCCGACCGGTGTCCCCGCTCGGCGGGCGGGCGGGCGTGCGCCGCCGGACCCGCCTGCGCGCGGGCCCCGTCGGCGGTATCCTCCGGGCGAGGAGGCGCGCGATGCACGAGAACCAGGAGCTCGTCCCGGTGGCGTCGTTCGAGAGCCTCTCCGAGGCCGAGGTGGCGCTCGGGTTGCTCGAGGCGGAGGGGATCGAGGCGGTGGTGCAGGACCGGCCGCTCGCGTCGCTGCTCCCGCCGATCGCGCTCGCGAACGGCGGGCTGGTGCTGCTCGTGCTGCCCGACGAGCTGGAGAAGGCGCGCGAGGTGCTCGCGACGCCGGACGCGGCCGGCACCGAGGACGCGCCGCTCGCGGAGTGATCGCGGCGCGCCGGGCCGGGCCCGGGCGGCCGCGATCACGAACCGTGAATGCTGCCGCTCACGCCTTCCAGGCGCGCACGAACTCGACCAGCGTGCGGACCGCGAACCCGGTCGCGCCCTTCGCGACGTAGCCCTGCTCCTTCCCGGTGTGGGAAGGCCCGGCGATGTCGAGGTGCGCCCAGGGCGTCTCCTTCGCGAACGCGTGGAGGAAGTGCGCGGCGGTGATGGCGCCGCCCCAGCGATCGCCGGTGTTCTTCAGGTCGGCGCGGTCGCTCTTGAGCTGCTCCTTCAGCGCCTCGGTCATGGGCAGGCGCCAGACGTCCTCGCCGGCCGCGCGCGCGGCCGCGAGCACGCCGTCGGCGACCGGGCCCTCCGGGCCGAACAGGCCGGCGGTGCCGTTGCCGAGCGCCACCATGCACGCGCCGGTGAGCGTGGCGACGTCGATCATCGCCGCGGGCTTCAGGGTGTCCGCCGCCCAGGAGAGGACGTCCCCGAGCACCAGCCGCCCCTCCGCGTCGGTGTTGGTGATCTCGACGGTCTGCCCGTCGTGCGCCACCAGCACGTCCGACGGCTTGTAGGCGCGCCCGCCCGGCATGTTCTCGCAGGCGCCCAGCACCGCGTGCACCGGGAACGGCGGCTTCAGCGCGGCGATCACCTGCATCGCGCCGAGCACCGCGGCGCTGCCCGCCATGTCGGTGTTCATGGTGACCATGCTCTCGGTGGGCTTCAGCGAGAGCCCGCCCGAGTCGAAGGTGATGGCCTTGCCCACCAGCACCACCGGCGCCTTCCGTCCGGCGGCGCCGCGCGGGATCCAGCTCACCTTCACGAGGCGCGGCGGCTCCGCGGAGCCGCGGGTGACGCCGAGGAACATCCCCATCTTCAGCGCCTGGATCTCCTTCGGCCCGCGCACCTCCACCGCGAGGCCGGCGCGCCGCGCCACCTCGGCGGCCGCGCGCGCGAGCAGCTCCGGCGTGCAGTCCGCCGGGCCCAGGTTCACGAGGTCGCGCGCCCAGGCCACCGCGCCCGCGATCCGGCGGGCGACGTCGAGCGCGTCCTTCACCGCGCGGGCGCGCTCCAGCGACGGCGGCACCAGCACCGCCACCTCGGCGACGCCGGACGGCCGCGCCGGATCGTCCTTCTTGTAGCGGGTGAACTGGTAGGAGCCGAGGAGCGCGCCCTCGGCGAGCGCGCGGGCGGCGCCGGGGAGCGCGTCCCCGTCCAGCGCCGGCGCGGCGAGCGCGAGCCTGCGCGCGCCGGCCTTCCCCGCGCCGCGCGCCGCCTTGCCCGCGGCGGCCCGCAGCGCCTCGTACCCGTCTCGCGCCCAGGCCTCGAGCGCCTTCGCGCGCGGCCCCATCCCCATGAGCACCACGCGGCCTGCCCGGGCGCGTCCGAGCGTCGCGAGCGACAGCTCCTGGCCGGCCTTGCCGGCGAACCGCTCGGCGCGGGCGGCGGCGAGGAGGGCGCCGTCCAGCAGGCGGTCGAGGTCCTTCACCGCGCCGGCCCCGGCGCCGCGGACCTCGTCCTCGAACACCGGCAGCGCCAGCGCGTCGGCCTCCGCCTCCGCCGGCGCCGCCCCTGCCGCCTTCACCGCGATCCGCTCGATGCCTCGGGACATGCGTGCTCCTCCACGGGTGTGTGGAGGCGTCGTTTAGCACGGCGAGGGCTACTGCGCCGCCTCGATGCGGCGGACGGCCTCGGCCGCCTCCGGCGCGCCGCAGACCGGGACCCGGGTGCTGGTGAGGCCGAACAGGCCGCGCCGCTCGGTGCGGGCCGCGGCGGCCTCGCGGAGCCGGGGCAGCGCGGCGGGATCGGCCAGCTCGCCCAGCCGCCGGGCGGCGGCGCGGCGCACGTCGCACTCCGGGTCGGAGAGGAGCGCGCCATAGGCCGCCTGCCGCTCCACCTCCTCCTCGGCGCCCAGGTCGCGCAGCACCGCCAGCGCGCGCAGCCGCTGCACGCCCGTCCCCGCCGCCGCCGCGCCCGCGAGCACCGGGACGGCGCGCGCGCCCTCGTCGCGGAGCAGGCGCGCGGCGCGATCGGCGAGGCTGCGCTCGCCCCCGAGGTCCCGCGCCAGGTCGGAGCGGGCCTCGGCGTCGAGCACGCCCGCCTCGCGCGCCGCCTGGTAGGCCTCCACGCCGTCCGCGGCCCGGCCCGGCAGCCGGTGCAGGGCGCGCCCGTGCAGGAGGAGCAGCTCCGGATCGTCCGGGCGCCGCCGCAGCGCCGCCTCGAGCGCGCTCCTCGCCTCGGCGGGCCGGCCCGCCGCGAGGTGCGCGCGCGCCTCGGCGGCCGGGCGCGCCCGGGCCCAGGCGATGCCGCCCGCGAGCGCGAGCGCCAGGAGGCCCGCGCCGGCCACCGCGGCGGCGCGGCGGGGGTGGGCGCGCGCGGAGGCCGCGGCGCGACGCCCGAGCGCGTCGAGCGCGGGGCGGGCGGCGGTCCGCGCCCAGGCGAGCGCTCCGGCGGCGCGGGACAGCGCGCCGGCGGCACGGGCGCGCACCCGGTCGAGCGGGCCGGGCACGGCGAAGGCCGACGCGCCGGGCAGCGTGAGCGTGCGGGGCGGCGCGACCGCCGGGGTCAGGGTCTCGGGCGCGACCAGCTCGAACTCGGCGGAGGCGAGCGGGGGCGGGGAGGGCGCGGGCGTCGCGCCGGGCGGCAGGGCGAAGGCGGGGCCGAGCGCGGCCGCGAGCGCCTCGCCCAGCTCGGCCGCGCTGGCGGGCCGCGCGGCCGGCTCCTTCTCGCAGGCGCGGGCCACCACCGCCACCAGCTCCGGCCAGGCGGCGAGCTCCGGGCGCGCCCCGGCGAGCGGCGGCACCGGCGCGGTGGCCTGCTTCATGAGCAGGCCGCGCGCGTCGGGCGCGGTGAACGGGTGATGCCCCGCCAGCATCCGCCAGGCGATGAGCCCGACCGCGTACAGGTCGGCGCGCGCGTCCACCGCGCCGCCGGTGGCCTGCTCCGGGGCGAGGTACTCGGGCGTGCCCACCACCATGCCGGCCTGCGTGGCGCAGCCGGAGCTCGGATCGGTCATCTTGGCGATGCCGAAGTCGAGGATCTTCGCCACCTCGCGGCCGCTCGCGGTCCGCGCCAGGAACACGTTCTCCGGCTTCAGGTCGCGGTGCACGACGCCCATGGCGTGGGCGGCGCCGAGGCCGGCGCAGATCTGCCACAGCACCGGCACCGCCGCCGCGGGCGCGAGCGCGCCCTCGCGCCGGAGCCGGTCGAACAGGCTCTCGCCGGTGAGCAGCTCCATGGCGAGGAACAGCCAGCCCTCCTCGGTCCGGCCGAAGTCGGTGACGTGCACGATGTGGTCGTGCTGGAGCGCGCTCGCGATCTCCGCCTCGCGCCGGAACCGCTCCACCAGGTCCGGCGAGGCCGACAGCTCCGGCCGGAGCACCTTCACCGCCAGGTCCTTGCGCAGGTGGACGTGCCGGGCCTGGAACACCGCGCCCATGCCGCCGGTGGCCAGGTGGCCGGTCAGCTCGTACCGACCGTCGAGGCAGGTGCCGACGAGCGTCGCCGGCTCGAAGGTGGCGGGGGCGGACATTCCGGATCCGGACAAGCGGACCTGGATTCTAACCGCGTTCGAGCGGCTGCCCATGTCGCAGCGCCGCCCGCGCCCATGCGCGTACCGTGTACCACCCCACCCCGGGGCCGCCCCGGCCGGATCACCGGGGCAGGGTGAGGCGGACCGTCAGTGCAGGGTGAGAACGGCCTCATGCGGCGCGGGCGGCGGCACCGCGCGGATGGGAGGCACGCTCCGCGCCCGGCGGGGCGCACGCGGGCCGGGCGCGTCGCCGCCGGTGGCCCGGAGGAGCGCGCGCTCCAGCCGCGCCGCGACGCGTGCCCAGGTGAAGCGCTCCGCCACCCGCGCGCGGCCGCGCGCGCCCATGGCCCGCGCGCCCTGCGGGTCGTCGAGGAGCCGCTCCAGGGCGCCGGCCAGCGCGACGGCATCGCCGGGGGGTACGAGCACCCCCGTCTCGCCCTCGGCCACGATCTCGGGCACCGCCTCGATGCGCGTGCCCACGCACGGCACCCCGCACGCCATCGCGTCGAGGAACGCGATCCCGAACGGCTCGCGCAGCGTGGGCAGCACGAGCGCGGTGGCCTGGGCGAGCAGGGCGGGCAGCTCCTCGGTGGCGACCGGCCCGAGGTGGAAGGCGCCCTCGGGCAGCCCCGGCACCTCGCGCGGCCCGGCCACCAGCAGCCGCGCGCGCGGCCGGCGGCGGCGGAGGCGCGCGAACGCCTCGAGCAGGATGGGGCCGCCCTTGCGCCGGAAGTCCTTGCCCACGAACAGGAGCGTGCGGCCGTCGTCGCGCCGGGGCGCCTCGGCCGGGAACACGTTCGCGCCGGCGCCCACCACCGCGATGCGCGCGCGGTCCACGCCGTAGTCCCGCACCAGCGAGCGGGCCACGTTCGCCGAGAACGTCGCGATCACGCGCGCGCCCCGGTACACGGCCGTCTCGCGCGCCCGCCAGCCGGGCCCGTAGTCCACCGGCGCCGCCAGGCCGGCGGCCGGCCAGGGCGGGCTCGCCTGCGCCAGCGCGCGGGTGTGGTCGAGGAGCAGCGCGTAGGGGAGCGGCGGCGGCAGGCCGGGCGCGAACAGCGCGCCGTTCTGGAGCACCAGGTCCGGCGCCGGCGCGAGCGCGCGCAGGCGCTCGCCGGCGCGGGACGCGTGGCGATCCCAGGCGTAGGTCGTGTTCCACCGGTGCCGGAGCGCGAGGCGGCCGTAGCGCGCCGCGGCCAGCGCCAGGTGTGCGATCACCGGCGGCGCGGGGCGGAGCCTTCGCGTGCCGGGGTCGCGCGGCTCGAGGTCGCCGGTCGCCGCGACCAGCCGCAGCTCGTGCCCCCGCTCCCCGAGCGCCGCGGCGATGGCCGCGGTCACCCCGCTCTGGGACCCGTAATGGACGTACGCGATCGAGAGCCGCCCTCTGCGCATCCACCCTCCCCTCCCCGGACCTCAAGGTGAAGTGCGAGGGGGTGAAGGGGAAGCCTGACAGGGGCGCGCGCACGCCCGCTCGGGCGCTGTCGAGCGCGCTCAGACTCCGGCGGGGCGCTCGCCGTGGCGGGCGGTCACCACCGTGTGGATGCCGCCGCGGACGGCGAAGTCGCCCACGACCTCGATCCAGCGGGGCGCGAGGGCAGCCACGAGGTCGTCACAGATGCGGTTCGTCACCGCCTCGTGGAACGTGCCCTCGTTCCGGAAGCTCCACAGGTACAGCTTCAGGCTCTTCAGCTCCACGCAGCGCTCGGCCGGGACGTAGCGGAGGCGGATGGTGGCGAAGTCCGGCTGCCCGGTCATCGGGCACACGCAGGTGAACTCCGGGCACTCCATCGCGATCTCGAACGGGCGTCCGGGCTTCGGGTTCGGGAACGTCTGGAGGTCGCGGGAGGGCTGGGTCGGCATGAGGCGTCCTTCGGGCTTGGTGCGAACCGGTGGAAAACCGACAGCATGCTGTCGGGATTTCGCGGGCCGGGCTGAAATCCTTACCGGTCGGGGTGGGGTCTCCGGCGCCAAGCCCCTGTAACCTCGTCGCTCGGGGCAAGGCAAGCGGATTGCTATCGGTAGGAACCGCACGCTCGAGACACGGAGGGATCCATGAACCGCAAGGCCCGCCGCCGCATGAAGCACCTCGCGCCCCGTCGCATGGTCACCACGCTCGGAGACCTCATCTCCGCCGCGTACGAGGCGGTCCCCGGTATCGGCGACAAGAAGCTCGAACGGGCGCTTCGCCTGCTCACCGAGTCGCCGTTGGCTCGCCAGATGACCCCGCACGTCGAGTTCGTGCCGTAGTTCCCTCGCCTCGCGGGGCTCAGTCGAACCGGGCCCCGCAGCGCGCGCAGTGCTGCTCCCGCAACGGATCGGCCGGTCCCGGACGTCCCCCCGGGGCCGGCCGATCGTCTTCCTTCCCGAGCGCCTTCCCGAGCGGCGCCCCGCACGAGGGGCAGCGCGCGACGGAGGCCGCCGCCGCGAACGCGGCGAACAGCAGCCCCACCGCCGCGATCGCCAGGCCGCCGCGCCAGCCGGCGCCGGCCGTGCCCACCAGCAGGCCGGCCGCGATCGCGCTGGCGACCGCCCACGGGAGGAGCCGCCGCGCGCCGCGGGCCCGGGAGCGCTCGCGCTCGAGGTCGGCGCGCCGCATCCGCTTCGCAGGGCCGGCCATCACAGCGCCAGGAGCGCCAGCACCAGCAGCACCAGCGCCTCCCCGGTGATGAAGCCGGACGCGAGCGGGGTGTTGTAGATCCCCTCGGTCCGCGGCGAGAGCCGCTTCCAGAGATCCTGGATGAGGCCGCCCACCACCATGGGGAAGATGGCGAAGCCGGGGATGAGCATCCCGAGGCCGACCGCGGTGGGGGAGGGCACGAACCGGCCGAAGCGCGGGTTCGACTCGAGCACGGTGAGGACCACGCCCAGCACCAGCGCGATGCCGAGCGCGGCGACGGCGCTCGGCGCGAGCGCTCCGAAGCCCTGCGAGAGGAGCTCGGCGAACCCGGCCCACTTCACGCTGATCGGCGAGGTGAGGCCGCCCTCGCCGCCCACGCCGTACTTGGCCCGCACCGCCGGGTAGGCGACCGCGACCGCCAGCGCGCCCACCGGCACGCCGACGAGCTGCAGGATGGTGAGGTTCCGGTTGGTGGAGCCGACGATCTTGCCGGCCCGGTAGTCCTGCATCAGGTGCTCGCCGTTCGCGGCCACCGAGCCGCTCATCCCGGAGCCCACCATGTTGATGGGCACGTGGCCCGGCGCGAGCACCGCGAACACCGCCTGCATCACGTTCGCCATGGCGCTGATGGGCGCCCAGTTCGTCTCGCCCAGCACGCGGATGCCGACCAGCATCAGGATGAGCGAGAGCCCCACCGACACGAGCGACAGCCAGATGGGGAAGCCGAGCGAGATCTTCTGCACCACCACCAGCGCCACCGTGCAGGCGATCGCGCCCCACACCACCCAGCGCATGGGGAAGTCGCCGCCGTCGCCGGCGCCCTTGGCCGACATCCCGCGGAACGTCTTCGCGATCACCTTCCACTTCAGCACCAGCGCGGCGAGGCCGCCGGCCACCATCAGCCCGGTGGCCGGCCACATGATCCAGCGCTGCAGCACGGCGTTGAAGGTGAGCTCCGGCACCAGCCCGGCCCGGAACAGCGGCTCGGGTGCGACCAGCCAGGCGAGGACGAGGCCGAGGCCCATCGAGAGCGTGACCCGCAGGCCGATGAGGAGGCCGGCGCCGAGCGAGAGCACGCCCAGCTCCGAGCCGACGCGGAGCGCCTCGGCGTGCGGGGTGAGGAAGCGGAACGCGATCGTCTCCGGGATCCAGCCCAGGCCCTGGCGCAGCGCCACGAAGCCGGCCGAGATGGCGCCGCCGATCCCGAGCGCCGCCACGCGCGGCCCCGCCTGCTTGCGCCCCTGGTCGAGCACGAGCAGCGTCTCGCCGGCGGCGGTGCCGTCGGCGAAGGTGAGGTTCTCCTGGTCGATGTAGTGCTTGCGCAGCGGCACCGCGAGCAGCACGCCGAGCAGGCCGGACGGCGCGAGCCACGCGAAGATCTGCAGCGGGCTGAGGTGCAGGTCGAGCAGGCCGCGCTGGTTCAGCATGTCGATGGCCGCGAGCACCACCGACATGAAGCCCACGCCCGAGCCGGCGGCGGTGCCGGCGGTCTGCACCAGGTTCGTCTCCCAGCGCGTGGCGCGCACGCGGGTGAAGACGCCGAGCAGCGAGAGCACGATGAAGCCGAGGAACGCGCTCACCACCGAGATGTTCGGGCCGTAGCCGATGCGGAGCACCACCGTCGGCTCGGCCGCGCCCATGATGGCGGCCACCACGATGGCGACTCCCACGGCGCGGACGGTCAGCTCGCGGTGCGGCGCGCCCGCCGCGCCGGGCGCCGGGGTGGAGGATTCCTGAGCGATCTTGCGCATGGGCCGGAGACTCTAGCGCGAGGGCGCCGACCGGCCAATCGACCCGGAGGCGACGGGTCCCGCGCCGAAGGGACGCCGTCCTCGCGTCACATCGCCGGCCCGCGCGCCTCGCCGCCCCGCGATGGCGCCGGGGGCGGCGCCGGGCGGCGCGCGGCACGGCGTGCGGGGCTCCCGGCGGGCGGCGGCACCACCGCCGGCGCGCGGACGTCGGCGGGCACGGCCGGCAGCGCGGCGGGCGGCAGCGGCGCCGCCACCGGCCCGGCCAGCACCACGCGGTCGCCTTCGCCCGGGACGCGCGGGGCGGGCGCGAGCGGCTGGTACACGTGGTACCGACCGATCCAGAGCGCCCGCCGGTACGCACCGCGGATCTCCGCGATCGGGGCGGCGCCGAGGTTGCCGGCCGTGTACCAGCCGTCCGCCTCCGGGCCTGCGAGATCCTGCAGCAGGACCACCGCCGGGACGGCGCCGGCGCGGAGCACCTCGAGCAGCGGGCGCGCCAGCGCGGGGTCGTGCGCCCCCGCCAGCCGCAGCATCCAGGCATCGAGCAGCAGCGGGCGCTCGCCCGCGAGCAGGGGGACGAGCGGGTCCTCGGAGAGGACGGGCCCGGGCGGCAGGGCGGAGACGACCGCGCGCAGCTCGGCGAGGCGCGAGCTCGCCGTGTCGGCGCGCCAGGTGACGCCGGCGAGCAGCGCCCCGGCCACCGCCGCCGCCGGGGCGCCGAGCCCGGGCCAGGGCCACGGGCGTGCCCGGGCGCGGGTCGCCGCGGCGGCCGCGAGCGCCGACGCCCCCGCCGCCTCCAGCTCGAGCAGGTGGTTCACGCCGGTGCCGGGCGAGGCGAGCACCGCGAGCACGCCCAGCCCCGCGAACGCCACCCAGAGCGCGGCCAGCAGGAGCCCGCCCGCGGCGGGCGCGCGCCAGCCGGCCAGGGCGCGCGGCGCCGCGGCGCGGAGCGCGGCGGCGGCCGCGACGACCAGCACCAGCCCGGCGCGGTCCTCCACCAGGAACAGCCGCGCCAGCCGGAACGGCGCCCGCACCAGGTCGCCGGGCCCTGCGCCCCCGGCGGCGCAGGCGGCCAGGACGGACAGGAACCGGCCGCCGGAGAGCAGGTCCGTGGCGAGCGTCACCACGGCCGCGCCGGCGGCGGTGGCCGCGGCGAGGCCGAGCGCGGCCCGAGGCGCGCGGCGCAGCGCCAGCCACGCGGCCGCGGCGGCCGGGGCGGTGAGCGCGGTCGGCTTCGCCGCGAACGCGAGCACGAAGCAGAGCGCCGCGAGCGCCAGCCGGCCGCGGCGCGGGCGCGGCGGCGCGTCCGCGTCGGGATCCGAGCCGAGCGTGGCCGCGAGCCCGAGCGCCTGGAGCGCCACCGCGAGGAGGTCGCCGCGCACCGCGGAGAGCGCGTGCTGCCCGGCGAAGCCCGCCAGCGCGAGCGCGGCGAACGCCGCCGCGGGCGCGCGGGCCAGCCCCATGCGCCGCGCCAGGAGGAAGCCGCCCACCACCAGCAGCGCGCCCGCGGCGAGGGAGAGCGCGTAGCCGGCGGGGAGCAGCGGCGCGCCCAGGCGCAGCAGCCCGGCGTGCAGCGCGAACGCGAGCGGGAAGAAGCGGGTGCCGCCATAGCCCAGCTCCGCCGAGGCGAGCGGGCGGTAGAACGTGCCGTGCGCGAGGTCGTCGGCGAGCGCCATCCAGGCGCCCGAGACGTGGTTGAGCGCGTTCCCGCTCTCCCAGGCGGCGGGCAGGCGGGCGAGCGTCAGCGCGGCGAGCACCGCGGCAGGGAGGACGAGGGCGAGGGCGCGAGGCCGCATGCGAGGGGACGTGGGCAGCGCCGGGCGGCGCGGCGACCCCGGGCGCGGGTCGGGACCCGGCCGGCCGGCGCTCACGCGCTCTCCGGGGGCGCTGCGGGCGTCCGTCCGGCCCGCCGCGCGCGGAAGAGGCTCACCCAGCCGGCGGGCAGCCAGCCGAACGCCCACGAGACGCCCAGGTAGGCGGCGGCGAAGGCCAGGCCGCAGGCGGCGAGCCGGAAGAACGGCGGCGCGGCGAGCGCGTTCAGCGCCACCCAGGCGGCGGGCGCGGCCACGGCGGTCGCCGCCGCCTGGCGGGCCAGCGCCCGGACCGGCAGCGCCTGGCGGAGCGGCGCCTCGAACAGCTGGGCGGTGCGCACGAGCATGGCGGCGCGCGCGGCCGCCTCGGCCGCGGTCCAGCCGGCGAGCGCGCCGATGGGGCCGAGGAGCGCGAGGCCGCCCGCGACCAGCGCGGCGGTGGCGCCGAGCTTCCCGGCGGAGAGCGCGAGCATGAACCGGTTCTGCGCCCGGGCCCGCATCACGCCGTCGAGCGGCAGCGCCGCGAGCAGCACCGAGCCGGTGGCCAGCCGGAAGATGGGCACCGCGGCGGCGTACCGCGGCGAGAACAGGAACGGCACCAGCACCGGCGCCGCCACCGCCAGCAGGCCGGCCAGCGGCACGAACGCGAAGGAGAGCTGCAGCACCGCCTCGTGGAACAGCGCCAGCCCCGCCCGCGGCGGCCGGCCGGCGCCCTCGTGCTCGGCGAGGCCGATCTGCAGCAGCTCCGACACCGGCGTGTACAGCACGTCCACCACCGGGAGCTGGAACGTCCCCACGCTGTACACCGCGAACGCGGCCGCGCTCACCGCGGCGGCGACGGCGTACTGGTGCCACTGCTGCTGCGGCACGATGAGCACGAACGCGAGCCCGAACGGCAGCGCGTACGCCACCTGGCGCCGGAGCAGCGCGAGGTCGCCGCGCAGCCCGTGGCGCCGCGCCAGGAGCCACAGCGAGAGCGCGGCGCGCGCCGCGGTGGCGAGCGCGATCCCGGCGAACACGCCCTCCACCGAGCGCCACAGGAGCGCGCCCGCCACCATGGCGGCGCCGCGGCCGCCCTCGGTGGCGACGCGCGCCAGCGCCGCCGCGCCGATGCGCCCGGTGGCGTTCCAGGCGACGTCGAGCGGCGCGCCCGCCACCGTGAACGCGGTGAACGCGGCCACCCAGGGCAGGTTGCGGGTGAGCTCGGGGTTCTCGAAGTGCGCCGCCACCCAGGGGCGCGCCAGGAGCAGCAGCACCGCCGACGCGGCCCCCACCGCGAGGAGCGCCCAGGCGGTCTGCGCCACGTAGCGGTCGCGCCGGGCGGGGTCGCGCGGGACGAAGTAGTAGAGGCTCTGGGTGAGCCCGAGCGGCAGCACCAGCGCGAGCGTCTGGGAGAGCAGCCAGGCCTGCTTGAACGTCCCGTAGGAGGCGGGCACCAGCACGCGCGCCAGCACCAGCGGGACCGCGAAGGTGAGCGCGGCGCCGGCGAGGCGCGCGGCCATGAGCGGGCGCGCTCGGGCGAGGATCGAGTCGGGCAAACGTTCCCTCCGCACCGAACGATGCGCCTCGCGCCACGGCGCGGCGCGTGGGCGGCCCGGGCGGCACCGCCCGCGCGGGCAGTGGCGCAGCGCGTGGGCGGGGCCGGGCCGAGCGGCGCCGACGGACGGGTCCCGGTCCGGGGGGACTAGAGCGTGCCGGCGAGCGCCAGCCCCGCGCCGGACGGCAGCGGCAGCGGCACGAGCGCGAGGGACGACCCGCCGCGAGAGGGCGGCGCGTCCGGGTCGGAGCGCCGGTGCAGCACCACCCATCGCCCCACCGACCAGCCCAGCACCGAGCCGAGCAGCGAGTCGGAGAGGAAGTGGCGGTGGTCGATGACGTGGAACGCCACCAGCCCGCCCGCCAGCGCGTGCAGCCCGAGCTGCGCCGCGAGCGGCGGCTCGAAGTACGCCGTCCCCGCGGAGAGCAGCGAGTACAGCGTGGCGGCGTGGCCGGAGGGGGTGCCGGAGGGGTAGAGCCGGAGCGAGGCGCGCGGGCCGAGCACGCGGCCCTCGCCCGCGCCGTCGTGCGGTCCCTCGCGTCCGACGAGCAGCTTCACCGACACGTGATACGCCTGCGCCACCGTGAGCGCCTCCGCCATGAGCGAGCACCCTTGCGCGAGGTGGGCGTCGCCGCGGGCGGTCGCGAGCCACCACGTCCCGAGGCCGCCCACCGCGATCCCGCCCCACAGCGCGGGCTGCACCACGTCGTTCCAGACCAGCGGCAGGTGCGGGTTCAGCTCGCGGGTGATCCAGCGGTCGAGCCGAACGTCGGCCGACGGGTGGGCGGGCCACATGAGCGCCAGCCCCGCGCCGAGCGCGACCGCGAGCCCGGCCGCGTCCGGTGCGCTCCAGCGCGGCGCGTCGGCCGGGATCGCCACCACGTCGAGCAGGACGCGCCGGACCACCGGGAGGTCCGCCCAGCGGGTCCCCTCGCCCAGGAACGGCCCGGGCTCCTCCGCGGCCGCGGCGCCCGGCGCGAGCGCGAGGGCGAGCGCGGCGGCGAGCGCGATCAAGCGGCCTCAGTTGCAGGTCGGCGTGCCGTTGCAGACGGGCGGCGCCGGGTCGCACGCGTCGTAGGTGACGGCGCACTTCTGCGCGACGAACGGCCCCTTCAGCGTGCCGCCGTCCGTGAAGGTGAGGTCGAGCGACCCACGGATCTCGTTCGCCGAGATCGCGGTCACGGTGGCGGTGCCGGTCGCGTCGATGGACGCCTTGTCCACGCAGGCGTCGTCGGTCTCGTTGGCCGAGAAGATGCCCACCCGCACCGCGCCGGTGGCGTCCGGGGTGAGGCTGCTCGGATCGGTCACCACCGTGTAGCCGGCGGCGTCGAGCGGCGGGGCGGTCACGGGGGTGCCCGGCTGGCCGATGCGCGCGTGGACCAGCAGCCCGCCCACCAGGCCGAAGCTCTTCTTCATGGCGCAGGGCGTGGTGAGCGTCTGGCACAGGCCGGGGCTCTTCGAGAAGCCGATCAGCACCGACGAGGGCGCGTACGGGAGCGGCGCCGGCAGGCCGACCTCGATGCTGCAGTCGTTCGAGGCCTCCGGCCCGGCGAACGCCGCCTCCACCACGGTGAAGGGCTGGCCGCGGATCGTGCCGGTGAGCTCGGTGGGACCGCCGCCGTCGTTGCTGCTGGAGCCGCAGCCGGCCGCAGAGAGCGCCGCGAGGGCGAGGGCGATTCGCGTGGTGCGCACGGTGGTTCCCCCTGTGAAGTGGACGGACGAAGCGCACCACCCGGGAGCGGGCCCGTCAACGCACCGGGCGTGGCCCGCCGTCCCGGGTTCGCCCCTCCGGCCGCGTCCGTCGGGCGCGCCCCGAAGGACGGAGCGCAGCAGGGCCGGATCGGTGCGTGCCGCCGGCGCTACGCTGACGGTGGAGGTCGCGATGCGCACCGTCCGCCGGCTCGGGCTCGCCGCCATCGTCGCGCTCGCCGGGTGCGGCCGCGGCTGCGGGAACACCGACAGCCCCTTCGATCCGTCCGCCGGCTACGAGCCGCTGGAGGACTGCAGGGCGAGCTTCCCCGCGCCCGTGGAGGGGGATCCCCACCCCGAGACGCTGGTGACCGTGGACGGCGACGGGCCCGAGTGGTCGTGGGCGCACGGCGCGGCCTACGTGCACGTGCCGCTCCCGGTCGTCTGGGAGGCGCTGCAGGACCCGGCCACCAGCCACATCCACGGCGCGGACTGGCGCGTGACCGGCACAGTCGAGCCGGACTTCCCGCTCTCGTTCGAGATCCGCTACGAGGCCGGCCCGTCGGGCCTCCGGGTGCACTGGGTGATCGCCTACCGGGGCGGGCCGCTGGTGGGCACGGTCGAGGCGCCCGAGGTGATCGGCTTCCGCTACCAGCGCATCCACGGCACGGTGAACGTCGAGGTGCAGGACGGATCGCTCGTCGCGACCGACGCCGGCGACGGCGTCACCGCGCTCCAGTTCGTCTGCCACCTGAACGCCTACCACCAGGACCACGACGACGTGCGCGGCACGGTCCAGGACTGGTTCAACGACCTCGTCGCGAAGGTCCGCACGCTCCAGCCGCCGCCGTGACGCTCACGCCCCGCGGCCGGTGGCCAGGGCGGGCGCGGGCCGCAGCACCTCCAGCATGCGCGCGGCGGCGCGCGCCCAGCCGAAGCGGGCCGCGGCGCGCGCGCGGCCGGCGACGCCCATGGCACGGGCGCGGGCCGGGTCGCCGAGCAGCGCCGTCAGCGCGGCGGCGAGGGCGGCGGGATCGCGCGGCGGGACGAGCAGCCCGGTGTCGCCGTCGGCCACGATCTCCGGGATGGCCTCGATCCGGCTCGCCACCACCGGCAGCTCGAACGCCATGGCCTCGAGGAAGGACAGCCCGAACGCCTCGCGCAGCGTCGGGAGCGCGAACACCGCCGCGGTGGCGTAGAGGCGGGCGAGCGCCTCCTTGCCGAGCAGGCCGTGGTCGGTGACGCCCTCCGGGAGCGCGGCCGGCGCCCGCGAGGTGACGAGCGCGAGGCGCGCGCGCGGGTGGACGCGGCGCACCTCGCGGAACGCCTCGAGCAGCTCCGGCCCGCCCTTCGGCACGAAGTTCCGGCCCACGAACAGCACCAGCGGCTCGCGCGCCAGCCCCAGGTCGCGCGGCCCGGGCTCGACGTTCGGGCCGGCGCCCACCACGTGGACGCGGGCCGGGCTCACGCCGTAGTCGGAGAGGAGGGAGGTGCGCACCGCCTCGCTCATGGTGAAGATGCCCGCCGCGCCGCGGTACACCGCCTCCTCGCGGGCGCGCCACTCCGGCGCGTAGGGCACCGGCGGCGGGAGGCCCTCGAGCGGCGGGTAGCGCTCGGCGATGGCGCGGGTGTGGTCGAGGTACAGGTGGTACGGGACGTCGGGGACGAGGCCGGGCGAGAACAGCACGCCGGCCTGGATCACCGCGTCGGCCCCGGCGCGCCGGATGGCCTCGCCGGCCCGCGCCGAGAGGTGATCGAACGCGAACGTGGTGTGCAGGTAGTACGGCTTCCAGCTCCGGCCGTGCGTGCGCAGCGCCTCGGCGACGGCGCGCACCACCGCGGGCCGGACGTTCGGGATCCGGCAGCCGGGGCGGAGCTGGTAGAGGAAGCCCTCGGCCGGGTTCGCGTCGACCACCTCCGCGCCGGCCTCCGCCAGGCTGCGGGTGACGGCGGCGGTGACGCCGGACTGGGGGCCGTAGTGCAGGTAGAGAACGCGCATCGGGGCGCAAGCTAGGTCCTCCGCCCGGCGGCGGCGCTTGCCGCCGCGGGGCGTGTTCACCGACGGGCAATTCACGAACAGTGATGAGCGGCGACCGGCCGGGCGGGCGCGCGCCGGCACGGCCGCTGGCGGGCGCCTGCTCGCCCGTCTGTGGTGTCGGCCCCGACCCTCATGGCAGATCAGCACCTGAACGAGACGCCGGAGGGCAGGCTGTATGCTGATCAGGGCGGCGTCCCTACATGGAGAGCCTCCTTTGACGCTCCGACCGCTCGCGGCCCCCGCCGCGTTCGCCGCCGTCCTCGCCCTGCTGTTCGCAGCGCTCCCCGCCCAGGCCGCCTCGGTCTGGACCGCCACCTCCACCGAGAAGATCCGCCCCGCCGCCCCCGCGCGCGCGCCCGGCGGTGCCGCGCTCACCGCCGCGCGCAACGAGTTCGAGGCGTTCCAGGTGGTGATCACCGGCGCCGCCACCGGCGTCCGCGCCACCACCGCCGGGCTGACCGGCCCGGCCTCGCTCCCGGTCCGGCTGTACCGCGAGGCGATCATCCACCTCGCGAACCCCTCCGCGCTCGACGGGGGGACGGGGCCGTGGCCCGACGCCCTGGTGCCGGACGTGGACGAGCTGACGGGCGAGCGGCGGAACGCCTTCCCCTTCGCCGTGCCGGCGGGCGAGAGCCGGGCCGTCTGGGTGGAGGTCCACGTGCCCCCGGACGCGCCCGCGGGCGAGTACGCCGGCTCGGTGCAGGTGACCTGGGACGGGGGCGAGGCGACCGTCCCGGTGACGCTCACCGTCTGGCCGTTCACGCTGCCCTCCACCGCGTCGCTGAAGAGCGCGTTCGGGCTGTCCTGGGGCACGCTCAACACCGCGCACGGCGTCTCCGGCGACGCGCTCTCGACGCTGCGCGGGCGCTACGGCCAGCTCGCGCTCGATCACCGCGTCACGCTCTCGCGCATCGACGACGGCAACCGCGACCTCGCCCACTTCGCGAGCTTCTTCGGCCCGCTGTTCGACGGCGGCGCGGCGACGTCGCTGCCCGGCGCGCAGGCCACCTCGGTCGAGTACCTGGGCGGGAGCTCCGGCTACGCCTCCTGGGCGAGCTTCTTCCAGTCGCGCGGCTGGGACGACCGGCTGTTCCAGTACACCTGCGACGAGCCCCCGCTCCAGTGCGCCTGGGGCGACATCCCGGCGCGCGCCGCCTCGGCGCGCGCGGTGTCCCCGGCCCTGCGCACCCTCGTCACCACCACCGTCCAGCAGGCCGACGCGGCCGGCGTCACCTCGTCCATCGACGTGCTCGTGCCGGTGGTGAACTTCCTCGACGACCGCGCCGGCGAGCGGTTCGCCGGGCCGCAGCGCGCCGCCTACGACGCCTTCCTGGCCGGGTCGCCGCGCCGCGAGGTGTGGACCTACCAGAGCTGCATGAGCCACGGCTGCGGCGGGACCGTGGACATGGGCTCGCCGAGCGACTCGGATCGCTACTTCACCGGCTGGCCGAGCTACATGATCGACGCGTCCGCGGTGCGGAACCGCGCCATGGAGTGGATCTCGTTCAACCACCGGGTGACGGGCGAGCTCTACTACGAGACCACCATGGCGTACTCGCACGACCCCTGGAACAACCAGTGGGACTTCTCCGGCAACGGGGACGGGACGCTGTTCTACCCGGGCACGCCGGCGAAGGTGGGCGGCACCACGCAGATCCCGGTCGCCTCCATCCGCCTGAAGATGATCCGCGAGGGCATGGAGGACTACGAGTACCTGAAGCTGCTCACCGACCTCGGCGACGGCGCGCTGGCGCGGGAGATCTCCGGCGCGCTCTTCCCGCACCCCTACGACGCC
This sequence comes from Anaeromyxobacter dehalogenans 2CP-1, assembly GCF_000022145.1. Classification (NCBI taxonomy): domain Bacteria; kingdom Pseudomonadati; phylum Myxococcota; class Myxococcia; order Myxococcales; family Anaeromyxobacteraceae; genus Anaeromyxobacter; species Anaeromyxobacter dehalogenans. The sequence continues at coordinate 4,714,417 of NC_011891.1, read as the reverse complement.
GAGGTGAGCCCGGCCGACCTGCTCGCCGCGCGCGAGCGGATCGCCCGGCGCATCGTGGAGCTGGGCGGCGGCGCGCCGGGGGCTCCGGGCAGCGGCACGGGGAGCGGCTCGGGCGGCGGCGGTGCCGGCGGCGGGCTGCAGGCGGGCGTCATCGCGCCGAGCGGCTGCCGCAGCGGCGCGGGCGGGCTGCTGGCGCTGCTCGGCCTGGCCGGCGCGGTGCGGCGCCGCCGGCGGTAGCGCGGGGACGCGGACCACGGCCCGGCCTCGCGGCCGGCCGTGGTCCGGCCCGGATCGTCAGAACGCCAGCACGAGCTTGCCGAAGCTCTCGTTCCGCTCCATCCGCTCGTGCGCCTCGCGCACCTGGGCCGCCGGGATCACCGCGTCCACCACCGGCTTCACCCTGCCCGCCGCGACGAGCGGCAGGACGTCCTTCGCGAACGCCTGCGTGGCCGCGATCTTCTCCTCGAGCGGCCGCGGCCGGAGCACGGTGCCCACGATGCTGCCCCGCGCGCGCATGAGCGCGCCGAGGTCCACCGTCGGCTTCCCGCCGCCCATGGTGCCGATCACCACGATGCGCCCCCCGGTGGCGAGCGCGGCCAGGTTCTCGGCGGTGTACGGCCCGCCCACGAAGTCGAGCACGAGCGGGCAGCGGCCGGCGACCTTCTTCACCTCGTCGGCGAAGCGCGGCTCGTCCTTGCCCACCAGGATCCCGTGGTCGAGGCCGAGCGCCCTCGCCCGCTCCAGCTTCTCGGCGGTGCGCGAGGTGCCGATCACCGTCGCCCCGGCCGCCTTCGCGATCTGCACCGCGGCGGTGGAGACGCCCGAGCCGACCGCGTGGATCAGCACCGGCCAGCCGGGCCGCAGGCCACCCAGGGTGAACAGCGCGTCGTGCGAGGTCATCCCGGCCTCCGGGATCGCGCCGGCCTCCTCGAACGAGAGCCGGTCCGGGATGCGCACGAGCATCCGCTCGTGCACCAGGCACAGCTCGGCCTGCGCCTCGCCGGCCGCGATGGCCATGACCCGGTCGCCCGGCTTCCAGGCGGTGACGCCCGCGCCGACCGCGGCCACCTCGCCGGCGAGCTCCAGGCCCGGCACGTCCTCGCGGTAGCCCGGGGGCGGAGGGTAGAGCCCGCGCCGCTGCAGCAGGTCGGCGCGGTTCAGCGCCGCGGCGCGCACGCGCACCAGCACCTCGCCCCGCGCCGGCGCCGGGTCCGGCAGCTCGCGCAGCGCGATGACCTCGGGACCGCCCTTGCCGCCGAACACGACCGCCTTCATGGGATCCTCCGCATGCCCGGCGCGCCGAAGTGGCCGGAGGCCGATCCGAACGGCGCCTCGTAGGTGGCGCCGTCCGGATCGCGCGCCACCGCGGCGCGCCCGGGCTCGACGCGGGCGAGAGGATACCGATCCGCGCGCGGGGGCGCGACCCTCTCGCCGTCGGGCGGGCAGGCCGGCGACGGATCGAGGGCCTCGAGCGCCTCGGCGGGCTCGGCGGCCACCGCCAGCACGTAGCCGTTGTACGTGCCCTCCCACCACATGGAGAGCTCGGCCGGCCCGGTGGCCGCCGCGGCCGCGAGGTCGAGCAGCGCGGCGCGGAAGCGCCGGAACGGCGCGGTGTCGTGGCGCGGGTCGGCGCCGGGCGGGAGCGCGCTCGCGTGGCGGGCGCGCAGGTCCTCGAGCGCGAACAGGACGATCCGGGCGGTCACGCACCGGATCGTAGCGGTCAGAGCGCGTGAATCAATCTCCGGACCGAGCCAGGCGGTCGAGCCGCGAGCAGCGCGAGGCGCGACGACCGAGCATGCCCGTCGGCATGTGAGGGAGGAGCAACGAAGCGATGCGACGCGGATCGGCCGCCGCGGCGACGGGAGGGGATGGGTTCACGTGCTCTCACCCGTGCAGCGCGCCGTCCACGCCCACCACCACGTCGCGGAGCGGGATGGCCTTGCCGGAGGCGGCGATGGCCTGGCGGGCGGCCATGGAGATGCCGCCGCAGCAGGGGACCTCCATGCGCGCCACGGTCACGCTGCGGACGTCGGAGCGGGCGAGCATCTGCCCGAGCTTCTCGGCGTAGAAGCGGTTGTCGTCGAGCTTCGGGCACCCGACCACCAGCGCGTGGCCGGCGAGCAGGTCGTCGTGGAAGCGCGCGCAGGCGAACGGCACGCAGTCCGCCGCGACGAGCAGGTCGGCGCCGTCGAGCCAGGGCGCGCCGACGGGCACGAGGTGGAGCTGCACCGGCCAGTGCGTCAGCCGGCTCTCGCCGCTGGCCGGGGTGGCCGGGCCGCGGGACGCGGCGGCCGCGACGGGCCGGCCGCGGGGCGGCAAGGTGCGGGCCCGCGAGCCGGGGCAGCCGCCGCCCTGGGGCGCGGGGTCGCCGGACGGCACCACCGAGAGCAGCGGGCGGGGGCGCGCCGGCGAAGCGGCGGGTGGCGCCGGCGCCTTGGCTGCGTGGTCTGCCGCGGGCGCGCGGCCCTGGCGCGCGAGGTGCGCGGCGACCACGGCCTCGTCGAACGCGTCGGCGTCGCGCTCGACCACGGTGATGGCGCCCTGCGGGCACTCGCCGAGGCAGGCGCCCAGCCCGTCGCAGAGCGCGTCGCCCGAGAGCCGCGCCTTGCCGTTCACGAGCGCGATGGCGCCCTCGGCGCAGGAGGGGATGCACTGGCCGCAGCCATCGCACTTCGACTCGTCGATGTGGACGATCTTCCGGATCATTTTGCGCCCTTATCGCACGGGATCCGTCCCGGACGGTAGTCAGCGCGCGCTTACGGCGCGGGGGCGAAAACTGGCCGGGACGGCGGGTGCGGGGTAAGCCGGGACATCGCCCGATATCGCGGGGTTGGCGGGCCGGATCGGGCCCCTGGAGCGGGATGGCGAGGACGGTCGAGGTCAGCCTGGAGGAGGTGGTCGCGGCCGGCCGGGTGCTGTTCGGCCCCGGCTTCGCCGCCGACCAGGCCGGCTGGCGAGACGCGCTGAAGGCCGCCTACCGCCGGCGCGCCCTCGAGACCCACCCCGATCGCGCCCGCGCCACCGGCCGTCCCGAGCACGAGCTGGCGCGCGAGTTCCGGGCGGTTTCCGAGGCGTACCGCGTGCTCTCGGCGCTGCGCGGCCCCGCCGACCCCGGGCGCGCCCGCCGACCGCGCCCCGCCCCCGCCGCCGGCCCCGCGCGCCCGGCGCGCCGCGCCCCGGGCGCAGGCGCGCGAAGCGAGGCGCCCCCGACGCCCCGGCCGCGCCCGGCGCCGTCCACCGAGGCGCGCCGCGCCGCGCCGACCGCGGGCGCGACCGCGATGCCGCAGCGCCGGCTCCGGCTCGCCGAGTTCCTCTTCCACGCCGGCGCCATCCCCTGGACCGCGTTCGTGGAGGCGGTCGCGTGGCAGCGCGCGCAGCGGCCGCCGCTGGGACGCCTCGCGGTGGACTGGGGCTTCCTGCGCCGCGAGGACGTGGCGCGGATCCTCGAGCTGCGCCGCGCCGGCGGGCGCGCCGTGCCGTTCGGCGAGGTGGCGGTGCGCCACGGCTACCTCACCTCGTTCCAGCTCCTCGCGCTGCTCGGGCGCCAGCTCCGCCAGCAGCGCCGCATCGGCGAGTACTTCGTGGAGCGCGGCCTCGTCACCCCCGCCGCGCTCGACGAGCTGCGCCGCCGGATGGCGCTGCACAACGCCCGGTTCGCCCCCTAGCCGGCGCGCCGGAACACCAGCAGCCGGTCGCCCTCGACCGCCGGCAGCTCGAGCTCGGCCTCGAGCCGGAGCCCGGCGCGCGCCGCCTCCTCGGCGAGCGCCTCCACCTCGCGCACGCCGAGCGCCGGGTCGTGCGCGCGCAGCTCCGCGTCGAAGCGCGCCAGCCGCCCGGCGAGCGGCGCGCCGCGGTGGGAGAACGGGCCGTACACGCACAGCGGGCCGCCCGCCGGCAGCACCTCGGCCGCGCCCCCGCACAGCGCGGCGGCGCAGGCCGGCGGCGTGACGTGCAGCACGTTCACGCACAGCACCGCGTCGGCGCGCCGGCGCCGCCAGGCCGGCGTGACGAGGTCGAGGTCGAGCGGCGGGCGCAGGTTCGGGAGCCGGGCCTCCTTCGCCCAGGCGCAGATGCTGGCGCGGGCCTCCGCATCGGGGTCGGAGGGCTGCCAGGTGAGTCCGGGGAAGCGCGCCGCGAGGAACACGGCGTGCTCGCCGGTGCCGCTCCCGAGCTCGAGCACCTCGCCGGTCTCGGGCAGGAACTCGTCCAGCGCGGCGGCGAGCGCCTCGCGGTTCCGCAGCGCCAGCTTCGCGGTCCGCTTCACGGCGGGTCGTCCCCGGCGGCGTCGCCCGGTGCGCGCGGGAGCAGCCGCAGCCGGCCGGCCGGATCGGCGTGGAGGCGCCGCGCCCGGTCGGCGCGCCGCCGCGACAGCTCGACGCCGAGGGCGTCGAGGCCGTGCGCGTTCGCGACCGCCAGCATGGTGCCGAGCCCGCAGAACGGATCCACCACGGTCCGGCAGCCGGTCTCGGCGAGGAGGAACCGCGCCACCGCCTCGCAGGCCGCGGCGCCCATGGCCCGCGGCCAGGGCATCTGCCCGAGCGCGGGGAGCACGTCGGGGGTGGCGCGGGCCGGGTCGAGGCGGAGCGCGCGCGAGCAGCAGAGCAGGTGCGCGTAGGCGGGCCGGCCGAAGGTGGCGGTGCCGGGCGGCACGCGGCAGACGATCTTGTGGAACAGCAGCCGCGCGCCGGCGCGCGCGGCGCCCCGCGCCACGAGCTGCGCCTTGTCCACCCAGGCGCCGTCCCGCTTCACGTCGGTCTGGTAGAAGATCGCCGGCGCGCCCGGCGCCACCGCGGCGCAGGCGAGCGCCGCGACGTCCACGAACCAGGCCTCCCATCCCTCGGCGCCGAGCGCGGGCAGCTCGGAGGCGTCCGGCAGCGAGGTGACGAGGGCGTGGTCCGGCGGGAGCGGCGCCGCCTCGCGCAGGAACGACACCCCGTCGCCGCAGCGGACCTCGCGCCGCGGCGCGCGCGCGCCCACCCCGCCGGCCTGCCGCCCGTCCGACATCGCGCGGGAGTTCAGCCCACGTGGCCGGTCGCGTCAAGCCGTGCACCGGCGCAGCGGCCCCGGTGGATCGTGCCGGCGGGCGCCGTTCACTTCCGCCCGGACATCGGGTAGAGAGCCGCGGCATGGAGACCTTCAAGGAGTCGTTCGCGGTCCACAGCTACGAGGTGGACGCGTTCGGGACGCTGGCGCCGCCCGCGCTCACCGGCTTCCTGATGGAGGCCGCCGGGCTGCACGCCGGCCGGCTGGGCGTCGGCATCGACGCGCTCATGGAGAAGGGGCTGACCTGGGTGCTGGTCCGGCAGCGGACCGAGACGCCGGTGCCCATCCGGCTCGGCGACGTGCTCGAGGTGGAGACCTGGCCGGTGGGCCTGGACCGGCTCGCCGCGCTCCGCGACTTCGTGGTGCGCCGCCGCGACGGCGCCGAGGTGGCGCGCGGCACCACGCAGTGGTTCGTGCTCGACGTGAAGACGCGCAAGCCGGTGCGCCCGGAGGCGGTGCTCGACGCGCGCTTCCCGCGCGAGCTCGGCAAGCCCATCGTCGAGGTCGCGCCGGGCAAGCTCCCGGAGCTGCGCACCTGGGAGTTCCAGAAGCGCTTCCACGTCCGCTACCAGGACATCGACCTGAACCTGCACGTCAACAACGGCAGCTACGTCGCCTGGGCGCTCGAGGCGATCCCGAAGGACGTGTACACGGGCTCGCGGGTGGCGGCGCTCGAGGTCCAGTACCTCGCCGAGTGCCACTACGGCAGCGCGGTCCTCTCGCGCCTGGCGCGCACCGGGCCCGGCGCGTTCGCGCACGCCATCGTGCGCGAGGAGGACGAGAAGGAGCTCGCGCGGATCACCACGAGCTGGGCGCCGCGGTAGGTCACGGCCCGCCGAGCAGCAGCCGCACCGTCACGATGGCGGCGGCGAAGCCGGCCAGGTCGGCGAGCAGCGCGGCCGGGAGCGCCTGGCGGTACCGGGTGATCCCCGCCGCGCCCATGTAGACCGCGAGCACGTAGAACGTCGTCTCGGTCGAGCCGGCCATCACCGAGGCGAGCCGCCCGGCGTAGCCGTCCGGCCCCTCGCTCCGGAGCACGTCCCCGACCACGCCGAGCGCCGCCCCGCCGGAGAGCGGCCGGACGAGGACGAGCGGCAGGACGCTCGCGGGCAGGCCGAGCGCGGAGGTGACCGGCGCGAGCGCGGCCGCCGCGGCCTCCATGGCGCCGGAGGCGCGCAGCATCCCCAGCGCGACGAAGATGGCGACCAGCGCCGGGATGATCCGCACCGCGGTCGCGAAGCCCTCCTTCGCGCCCTCGACGAAGACCGGATACACCTTCACGCCGCGGGCGAGCGCAACCGCCGGGATGCCCGCCAGCAGCACCGGGATCGCCCAGGTCGAGAGGACGTCGAGCGCGCCGCGGATCACGGCGCCGCCTCGGGGCCCGCCGGCGCCGCCGCCAGGTAGAGCCGGCGGAGCGCCTTCGCGGCGACGACCGCCACCACCACCCCGCAGGCCGAGGCGCAGAGCGTGGCGCCGAGGATCTCGGCCGGCGCGCGCGAGCCCGCCGCGGCGCGCAGCGCGATGACGCTCGCCGGGACGAGCTGCACCGAGGCGGTGTTGAGGGCGCACAGCAGGGCCTGCGCGTCGGAGGCGGTGCCCTTGCGCGGGTTGAGCTCCTCGAGCGCCTGCATGGCCTTCACGCCGAACGGGGTGGCCGCGTTGCCCAGGCCGAGCGCGTTCGCGGAGAGGTTCATGAGCATCGCGCCCATGGCCGGGTGGTCCGCCGGCACCTCCGGGAACAGCCGGACGAGCACCGGCCGCGCCGCCCGGGCGAGCGCCCGCACCAGGCCGGCCTCCTCGGCCACCTTCATGAGGCCCAGCCACAGCGCCATGGCGCCAGCCAGCCCGAGCGAGAGCGTCACCGCCTTCGCGGCGGAGTCCAGCGCCGCCGCGGTGAGCGCGCCCATCCGCCCGTTCACCGCCGCGACGACGAGGGAGGCCCCCAGGAGCACCGTCCAGATCGCGCCCATCGCGCCGATTCTGGCCGGGCCGATCCCGAAGGCGAGTTTTTGGTAGAACAGCGGCGTTCCTCGGAACGCCCTCATGACGACCCCGACCTCCGCGCGCCTCGCCCTCGTCGCCCTCTGCTGCTCGACCTCCCTCGCGCTCGCCGCCTGCCCCGAGCAGCGGCCGCAGCCGGTGAAGGCGCCGCCGCGCCCGCCGCAGGCGGCGCTGGCCGCCGGGTCCGGCGACCTCGCCGACGTGCTCACGGTGCCGCGGCCGGTGGGGCCGGAGTGGTTCGGCCTGTACCTGGTCGGCCAGAAGGCGGGCTGGAGCAAGGTCGAGCTGAGCCGCGAGCTGCGCGACGGGCGCGACGTGCTGGTCGGGCGGAGCGAGATGCTGCTGCGCGTGAACGTGGGCGGCAACACCGTGGAGCGGCGCCAGAGCGAGGAGCGCGTCTGGGAGGCGCGCGCGGCCGGCCGGCTGGTGGGGTTCAAGGCGGCGTTCTCCGGCGACGGCGGCGAGCGGACGGTCACCGGCACCTGCGCGAAGGACCGCTGCAAGCTCATCGTCACCGCCGCCGACGGCACGCGCGAGCAGGAGCTGGAGGGCGTGGCCGAGACCGCCGAGATGGCGGACGGCGTCCGGCTCGCGGCCGCGCGGCGCAGCACCGTCCGCGGCAAGCAGCTCGACCTGCTCAAGCTGCGGGTCCGCGAGGTGCAGCACGTGTTCGTCCGCCGGGAGCCGGTGGCCGGCGCGGGCGTGCAGGAGGAGGTCTCGGTCGTCGAGGAGTCGGAGATCGGCGACCGCGTGGCCATCCAGTACAAGGTGGCGGACGACGGACGGATCGTGGAGTGGCACCTCGGCGACGCGATCGTGGGCCGTCCCGAGCCGTCGGATCGCGCGCAGCGGCTCGACGAGGTGGACCTGTTCGCGCTCGGCCGCGTGCCGTTGCCGAGGCCGCTGCCGCGCACCGTGCCCTCCACCATCACCTACCGCCTGCGGGGGCTCCCGGCCGCGTTCCAGAAGGCGGACCAGCGCCAGCGGTACGAGCGCGGCCCGGAGGGCACCACGCTCCTCACCATCACCGCGAAGCCGCCCGCCGCGGCGGAGCCGGCCCGGGACACGCCGCTCGCGCGGGCGGGGGAGGGGGCGAGCCGCGACGACCTCGCCGCCACGCCGCAGGTGGACTCCGACGCGCCCGCGATCGCAGCGCTGGCCAAGCAGGTGGCGGGCGACGCGCGCGGCACGTACGAGGCCGCGCTCGCGCTGGCGCGCTGGGTGAACGAGCACCTCGAGAAGGCGTACGGGGCGAGCAACGATCGGGCGAGCGACGTGCTCGCGGCGCGGAAGGGCGACTGCACCGAGCACGCGGTGCTGACGGTGGCGCTGGCGCGCGCGCTGGGGATCCCCTCGCGGCAGGTCTACGGCCTCGTCTACGCGCGCTACGCCGACGGCAAGGACGCGCTCTACTGGCACGCCTGGGCGGAGGTGCGGAGCGCCGGCGAGTGGATCGCCATCGACCCGATCTTCGGGCAGCCGGTGGCGGACGCGACCCACGTGGCGCTCGGCACCGACAAGCAGGAGGACGCGGTGGGCCTGCTCGGCGCGCTCAAGGTGGAGAAGGTCGACGTGAAGGGCGCGAAGTAGCGCCCCCCCCGCGTTGCGGCGGGCCGCCGGCTGCGGTTTACTCGCGCTCCCACCTTCCCGAGGGAGCGCGCATGACCGGTCTCGATCACGTCGCCATCCTGGTGTCCGACCTCGACGCGGCGGTGAAGCTCTACCGCGACGTCTACGGGCTGCCCGAGCCCGAGATCGAGGAGGTCCCGACGGAGAAGGTCCGGGTCGCCATCTTCGGGCACGGCGCCGGGCGGATCGAGCTCGTCTCGCCGGCCGGGCCCGACAGCCCGATGGCGAAGACCATCGAGAAGCGCGGCGAGGGCCTGCACCACGTCTGCCTGGAGGTGCCGGACATCGCCAGGGCGATGGCCGCGCTGAAGGCGCAGGGCGCGCCGCTGCTCGACGAGGTGCCGCGCCCGGGCGCGGGAGGATCCAGGGTGGCCTTCGTCCACCCCAAGGGCAGCCGCGGCGTGCTGGTCGAGCTGAAGGAGGGCGGCAAATAGGGCCGACGAGCGCCGTGGCCAGCGACCGCGCGCCGCCAGGCGCGCCCGCGGGGACCTCGCGCGAACCCGCGAAGCGGGCGCGCGAGGTCATGGGCCCCGCGCAGCAGGAGTGGGGCCCCGACGGCTTCGCCGGCGGGGCGAGGGCGCAGCCCTCGTTGCGAGCGACCCCCCCAGCCCTCCCTCGACTCCGCCGGCACCGGCCGGTGCGGGCTACGCTCGGGATGAGCGGCCGAGGTCGGAGGGCGCAGCCCTCGTTCCAACAGTTGACCGCCTCCGAAGCGCGTGTTTTATCCAGCCGTTCCTCTTCGGAAGGGGTCGCACACATGTCCCGCCTCCTCGCGGCCGCGATCGCGGCGCTCCTCCTGCTCCCCGGCGCGGCGCGCGCGCAGGCGGCCGAATCCGGCGCGCCGGCCCCGGCTCCGGCCCCGGACGCGGCCCCGGACGCGGCCAAGCCCGCCGCGGAGGCGCCCAAGGACGCCGAGCTGGACGCGAAGACGCGTGCCGCCATCCAGCGCGCGGTCGAGAAGGCGAAGGAGGAGCTGCGCGACGAGGTCCGCGCCGAGATCCAGGGCGCGCAGTCGGCCGCCGAGTTCATGGGCGCCGTCGCCGAGGGGCCGAAGCTCGAGTTCCTGCAGCTGGACGGCTACCTCCGGCTCCGCGGCGACCTCTACGACAACCTCGATCTGGGCGGCACCGACGCCGCCGGCCACAGCTACTTCCCGCGGCCGCTGCAGGGCACGAACCGCGGCTCGCTCGCCTCGACCAACATGCGCCTGCGCGCCGAGCCCACGCTGAACATCTCGGAACGCGTCCGGGTGAAGGCCCAGATCGACGTCCTCGACAACTACGTGCTCGGCTCCTCGAACAGCGACCTGTTCGACTCGTACCACTCCCCCTACACCGCCTCGTTCTACGGCTCGTCGCGCGCGCTCTCGAAGCGCGACGCCAGCGCCGACCGCGACGCGATCCAGCCGAAGCGCGCCTGGGCCGAGGTGCAGACGCCGGTGGGCCTGCTCAGCTTCGGCCGCATGCCCTCGGAGTGGGGCCTCGGCATCCTCACCAGCGCCGGCAGCAAGATCGACGACGACTACGGCGACACGGTGGATCGCATCCAGTTCGCGCTCCCGCCGGTCGCGACGCCCATCGGCAAGCTCAGCTTCGTGCCGATGCTGGACTTCGACTCCGAGGGCGTGCTCCACCCCGATCCGCACTTCGGCCCCGGGCTGGGCCAGCCGTTCGACGCCGAGTCCGGCGACGACGCCCGCACGTTCGCGCTCAAGATCGCGCGCCTCGACACCGAGGACGAGATCCGCCGGAAGGTCGAGCGCGGCGCCAGCTCCTTCAACTACGGCCTCTACTACCTGTACCGGACGCAGCGCTGGACCTACCCGACGTGGCGCACGCAGGGCTACGACGGCTCCTACGGCGACACCGGGGACCCGGCCACCGAGCCGGACAAGGTGAAGCGGAACGCGTACACGCAGGTGGCGGACTTCTGGGCCCGCCTCGTCACCCAGCGCTGGCACCTCGAGCTGGAGACGGTCGGGGTGTACGGCCACATCGGCGAGGCGTTCGAGTACGTGCCGGACGCGACCGACCCCACGCGCCAGGTGATCTCGTCGCTCGGCCGCGTCCTGCTGCGCCAGTGGGCGGCCACGCTGACCGCGCGCTACAAGGCCATCCCGAACAAGGTGACGCTCGGCGCCGAGCTGGGCGTCGCGAGCGGCGACTCGGCCCCTGGCTTCGGCGTGGACACCGAGCGCAAGGCGACCGACGCGAGCGGCAACACCATGCTCCCGCCATACGGCTCCATCGACGGTCCGCAGTTCGGCCAGCCCGGGGACGGCGCCATCCGCAACTTCCGCTTCAACCCCGCCTACCGCGTGGACCTGATCCTGTGGCGGCACATCATCGGCCAGGTGACCGACGCCTGGTACCTGAAGCCGTCGCTGCGCTGGGACATCCTGCCGGGCCTCGCGCTCGACGGCGCGCTCGTCTACTCGCAGGCGCTGTCCGGCGGCTCGGTCCCGAGCGCGGTGGCGGAGGACGCCACCAGCACCACCGGCGCGTACGTGCTCCAGAAGCAGGGCAAGAAGCCGCTGGCCGTCGAGGCCGACGCGCGCCTCTCGCTCGACTCGGGCAACGGCTTCACGACGTGGGCCGAGGGCGGCGTGCTCCAGCCGTTCGGCGGCCTCGGCAACTCGCTCTCGCGCGGCTGGGTGCTGGGCTTCGGCCTGGCGGCCAAGTTTTAACGAGGGCTGCGCCCTCGCCCCGCCGGCGGAGCCGTCGGGGCCCCACTCCTGCTCCGCGGGGGCCGTGACCGCTCGCGCCCGCCTGCGCGGGCGCGCGAGCGGTCCCCGCGGGGAGGGGTTGCACCCCTCCCCAGCCTGCGGCTGGGGCCCCTCCCTGCTGGACGTCTCCGGCTGCCGCTCGCCCCGAGCTCGTCGAGGGGCGAGCGGAACGCGCCCGTGGGGCGGCGGGGCTCAGCCCGCCGCCACCACCGTCTTCACCTCGAACGCCGGCTGCGCCTGGATCGCCTTCTTCACCGCGCACTGGTCCGCCACGCGGACCAGCGCCTCGCGGTACTTCTCCGGGAACGTCGGCGGGACCTCGATGTCGAGCTCGACGCGCGCGAGCACGCCGGTCTCCGGGTCGAAGTGCGCGCGCTGGCGGAGGCGGATGCCGTCGGTGGGCAGCTCGCGCTTCTGGCAGAAGCCGAGCACGTAGATGCCGGCGCAGGTGCCGATCGCGGCCATGAACAGGTTGAAGGGCGACGGGGCGGAGTCCTCGCCGCCGCTCGCGACCGGCTGGTCGGTGCGGATGACGTGGTTGCCGATGGTGGTGTCCACCCGCTTGCCGCCGGGGAACGTGACGAACGTCTCGCTGGCCATCTGACGCCTCTCTCCTGGAAGGTGTCGCGCCCGGATCCGGCGCTCGCGAGGTGAGAGCCGGCGCGGCGCGCGGAGGTTCCTGGGTGGCGCCCGGGTGTGATAGCGTCCTCCGCCCCGCATGAGAGCGAATTCGAAGGCGAAACCCGTGTCCCGGGCCGCGCTCGCCGGCGAGGCCGATCCTCGCCTCGTGGCCCTTTCGGTGTCCATCCAGGACGACGGCGCGCTGTACGCGGAGGACATCCGCGGCAGCCAGGCGCACGTGTCCATGCTGGCGGCGCAGGGCATCGTGCCGAAGGCGGCGGCCCGCCGCATCGTGGCCGCGCTCGACCAGGTCCGGGCCGAGTTCGCCGCCGGCAAGATCCGCTTCGACCCGGCGCTCGAGGACGTGCACACGCACGTGGAGCGGCGCCTGGGCGAGCTGGTGGGGAAGGACGCGGGCTACCTGCACGCCGGCCGCAGCCGCAACGACCAGGTCGCGCTCGACGAGCGGCTCTTCATCGTGGGCGCCTGCGATCGCTGCGACGCCGCGCTGGAGCGGCTGCAGCGCGCGTTCCTCGGTCAGGCCCGCGCGCACGAGCGGACCATCCTGCCCGGCTACACGCACCTGCAGCGCGCGCAGCCGGTCTCGCTCGCGCACCACCTGCTCGCCTACGTGGAGATGTTCGGGCGCGACCGCGAGCGGTTCGCCGAGGTGCGCCGCCGCGCCGCCATCTCGCCGCTCGGCTCGGGCGCGCTCGCCGGCACCACCCTGCCGCTCGACCGCGAGGCGGTGGCCGCGCGCCTCGGCCTCGCCGGCGTGACGCACAACTCGCTCGACGCGGTCTCCGACCGCGACAGCGCCGCCGAGCTGCTGTTCGCGTGCGCGCTCGCCGCGGTGCACCTCTCGCGCATCGGCGAGGAGCTGGTGCTCTGGACCACGAAGGAGTTCGGCTTCGCGACGCTCTCGGACGCGTTCGCCACCGGCTCCTCGCTCATGCCGCAGAAGAAGAACCCGGACGTGGGCGAGCTGGCCCGCGGCCGCGCCGGGCGCGCGCTGGGCGACCTCGTGGCGCTGCTCGCGATCCTGAAGGGCCTGCCGCTCTCGTACAACCGCGACCTGCAGGAGGACAAGCGGCCGCTGCTGGGCGGGCCCGAGGCGCTGGTGCTCACCGCCGACGCGGTGGCCGGCGCGGTCGAGACGGCCACGTTCCACGCCGCGCGGATGGAGGAGGCGCTCGGCTCCGGCGAGGCGCTCGCCACCGACGCGGCCGAGTACCTGGTGGATCGCGGCGTCCCGTTCCGCGAGGCGCACGAGGCCGTGGGCAAGGCGGCCGCGTTCTCGGCGCGCGAGGGGCGGCCGATGGCGCGCCTGACCGCGGCGGAGTGGGCGACGTTCCACCGGCGGTTCGAGAAGGACGTGCTCCGCTGCTTCGACGCCCGCCGCAGCCTGAGGCGGCGGGAGCTCCCCGGCGCACCCGGACCGCGGGCGGTCCGCGCCGAGCTGCGCCGCTGGGAGAAGGCGCTCGGGAAGGCGCGCCGATGAGCGGCGCGCGCCAGCTGCTCCTCGCGACGCTCGCGGCGGCCGGGCTCGCCGGCTGCGGCGTGAAGGGCCCGCCGCGCCCGCCCGCGCGACCCGCCCCGGCGCACCCGGTGGCCGCGCCCGCCTCGCCGCCCGCAGCGCCGCCGGCCACCCCAACCGAAGCCCCGGCGCCGGAAGCACCGGCCGCGCCCGGGGGGACCCCATGAACCACTTCCAGCGCAAGCGCGGCGTCCTGCACGCCGAGGCCGTCCCGGTGGAGGAGCTGGCGCGGGCGTACGGCACGCCGCTCTACGTCTACTCGACCGCGACGCTCACCCGGCACTGGAAGGTGCTGCACCGCTCGCTGGCCGGGCTCGACCACCTGGTGTGCTACGCGGTGAAGGCGAACTCCAACCTGGCGGTGCTGTCGCTGTTCGCGCGGCTCGGCTCCGGGTTCGACATCGTCTCGGGCGGCGAGCTGTACCGCGTGCTCAAGGCGGGCGGCCACCCGGGCAAGGTGGTGTTCAGCGGGGTGGGCAAGCGCGACGACGAGGTCGCGTTCGCGCTCGAGTCCGGGGTGAAGGTGCTGAACGTGGAGAGCGCGCCGGAGCTGGCGCGGATCTCCATCGTCGCGCGGCGCATGGGGCTCCGCGCGCCGGTCGCGCTGCGGGTGAACCCGGACGTGGACCCGAAGACGCACCCGTACATCTCCACCGGCCTCAGCGAGAACAAGTTCGGCGTGTCGGTGGACGAGGCGCGCCGGCTCTACGCGCTCGCCGCGCAGGATCCGGCGCTCGAGGTCCGCGGCGTCGCTTGCCACATCGGCTCGCAGATCACCACGGTGCGTCCGTTCCTGGACGCCATCGCGCGCGTCCTCTCGCTCGTGAAGGATCTCGGCAAGCAGGGGATCCGGCTCGGCCACGTCGACGTGGGCGGCGGCCTCGGCATCACCTACGCCGACGAGGAGCCGCCTCACCCCGACGAGTACGGCCGGGCCATCAAGAAGGCGCTCTCGCGCTTCGACGGCGAGGTGATGCTCGAGCCCGGGCGCGTGCTGGTGGGGAACGCCGGCGTGCTCGTCACCCGCGTGCTCCACGTGAAGGAGAGCGGTCGCAAGGTGTTCGTGGTGGTGGACGCGGCCATGAACGACCTGGTGCGGCCGAGCTACTACGACGCGCACCACGAGATCGAGCCGGCCGGCGCGCCGCGGAAGGACGCGGAGGAGATCGTCTGCGACGTGGTGGGCCCGATCTGCGAGTCCTCGGACTTCCTGGCGCGCAAGCGGCGCATGCCGCGGCCGGTCCGGGGCGACCTGCTGGTGGTCCGCTCGGCGGGCGCCTACGGGTTCGCCATGTCCTCGAACTACAACTCCCGCCCGCGCGCGGCCGAGGTCCTGGTGGACGGCGACGGCGCCCGGCTGGCGCGCCGGCGCGAGACCTATGCCGACCTCGTCCGCGGGGAGACCCCCGAGCCCGAGGCCGAGCGGTTCCGCACCCCGCGGCGATGAGCTACGATCCAGCACCTTCCCCCGGCCGGGAGAACGCCATGCGACGACTCGAAGGTTCGATGGTGGCCATCGTCACCCCGATGAAGGACGGCGCGGTGGACCTGCGCGCCCTCCGCGACCTGACCGAGTGGCAGCTCGCCGAGGGGACGGACGGCATCGTGCCGTGCGGCACCACCGGCGAGGGCGTGACGCTCACCCCGGCCGAGCGGGCCGACGTGATCCGGACCGTCATCGAGACGGTGCGCGGCCGGGCGCTGGTCATCGCCGGCGCCGGCTCGAACGCGACGCACGAGGCCATCGAGTCGGTGAAGCTGGCGAAGACGCTCGGCGCCGACGCCGCGCTGGTGGTGACGCCCTACTACAACAAGCCCACGCAGGAGGGGCTGTTCCGGCACTACCAGGCGATCTGGGAGGCGACGCGCTTCCCGGTGGTCGCCTACAACGTGCCGTCGCGCACCTCGGTGGACCTGCTCCCCGAGACCGTGGCCCGGCTCGCGAAGGCGGGCGCCATCGCCGGCATCAAGGAGGCGACCGCGAACATGGACCGGCAGGTCCAGCTCGTCGAGAAGGTCGGCAAGGACGCGATCGCCTACCTCTCCGGCGACGACTTCACGGTGCTGCCCTACATCGCCTGCGGCGGCCACGGCGTCATCTCGGTGATCGCCAACGTCGCGCCGCGCGCGATGAAGGAGCTGGTGGTGGCGGCGCGCTCGGGCGACCTCGCCGGCGCGCTCGCGAAGCAGGCGGCCATGGCCGAGCTGAACCGGATGATGTTCGTCGAGACCAACCCCGGGCCGGTGAAGGCCGCGGTGGCGCTGCTCGGCCGCTCGGGCGGCGAGCTGCGCCTGCCGCTCGCGCCGGTGTCGGAGGCGAGCCTCGCCAAGGTGCGCGACGCGATGGTGCGCTTCGGGCTGAAGCTCGCCTGAGCAGGGGTGACTGACATGACCAAGGTGGTGGTGACCGGGGCCGCGGGGCGGATGGGCACGCAGATCGTCCGGCTGGTGCGGGCGACGCCCGGCCTGGCGGTGTCGGGCGCGGTGGAGCGCGCCGGGAGCCCGGCGATCGGCAAGGACGCGGGGACGCTCGCGGGCGGCGAGCCGCTCGGCGTGGCGGTGGTGGACGACCTCGCGAAGGCGCTCGCCGGCGCCGACGTGGTGATCGACTTCACCAGCCACGAGGCCTCGGTGCGCCACGCGCAGGCGTGCGCCGCGGCCGGCGTCGCGCTCGTGATCGGCTCGACCGGCTTCACGCCCGACGCGAAGGCGAAGGTGGCCGAGGCGGCGCGGAAGGTGCCGGTGGTGCTCTCGCCGAACATGAGCGTGGGCGTGAACGTGGTGTTCGAGCTGGTGCGCCAGGCCGCCCGGGTCCTCGGCGACGGCTACGACGTCGAGATCGTCGAGATCCACCACAAGCACAAGCGCGACGCGCCCTCCGGCACCGCGGTGCGGCTGGGCGAGGTGGCGGCCGAGGCGCTCGGGCGCGCGCCCGCCGACGCGCTCGCGTACACGCGCCACGGCATCCTGGGCGAGCGGCCGCCCTGGCAGATCGGGATCCAGACGCTGCGCGGCGGCGACGTCGTCGGCGAGCACACGGTGTTCTTCTGCGGCGAGGGCGAGCGGGTGGAGATCACCCACCGCGCCACCAGCCGCGAGCAGTTCGCCCGGGGCGCCGCGCGCGCCGCGGCGTGGCTCCCGGGCAAGCCTCCGGGTGTCTACGACATGGCCGACGTGCTGGGCCTGCGGGGCGGGAAGTGAGGGTCTGCCGCTTCCGGCGCGCCGGCGTGGACCGGTACGCGCTGGTGGAGGGCGAGGTCCTGCGCCCGCTCACCGCCGCGCCGTGGGCGGGCGGCCTGCCCGAGGGGCCGGGGGTGCCGCTCGCCGAGGCGACGCTGCTCGCGCCGGTGGAGCCGTCCAAGGTCGTGTGCGTGGGGCGCAACTACGTGGCGCACGCCCGCGAGCTCGGCAACGAGGTGCCCACCACCCCGCTCATCTTCCTGAAGCCCTCCACCTCGGTGATCGGGCCCCAGGACGCGATCCGCTGCCCGGAGCAGTCGCGCGAGGTTCACCACGAGGGCGAGCTCGGCGTGGTGATGGGCCGGACGCTCACGAACGCCAGCGCCGCCGAGGCGCGCGGCGCGATCTTCGGCTACACCTGCCTGAACGACGTCACCGCCCGCGACATCCAGCGCGAGGAGAAGCAGTTCACGCGCGCGAAGGGCTTCGACACGTTCTGCCCGGTGGGCCCGGTGGTGGAGACCGCGTTCGACCCGCTCGACGCGTCGGTGGCCTGCCGGGTGAACGGCACCGAGCGGCAGCGCGGCTACACCCGCGACATGGCGTTCGACGTCTACGCGCTGGTGGCGTTCATCTCCGGCGTCATGACGCTGCTCCCCGGCGACGTCGTCGCCACCGGCACGCCCGAGGGCGTCGGGCCCATCCGGCGCGGCGACTGGGTGGAGGTGGAGGTGCCGGGGATCGGCGTGCTGCGGAACCCGGTGACCTGAGCGGCGGGGCAGGGGCGCAATCGTGCGCGCGTACGTGGGCGTGGGCAGCAACCTCGGCGATCGCTGGGCCAACCTGGCGCTCGCGGCCCGCGTGCTGCGCGCCTCGCCGGGCGTGGCGGTGCTGCGGGCCTCGCACGTGTTCGACACGCCGCCCATGGGCCCGCCGCAGCCCCGCTACCTGAACGCGGTGCTGGAGCTGGAGGCGGGGCTCACGCCGGAGGCGCTGCACGCGGTGCTCGCCTCGGCCGAGCGCGCCGCCGGCCGCCGCCGCGGCCTGCGCTGGGGCCCGCGCACGCTCGACCTCGACCTGCTCGTCCACGCGGATCGCGTGGTGCGGACGCCCGCGCTCATGGTCCCGCACCCCGGCATCGCGGCGCGCCGCTTCGTGCTCGAGCCGCTCGCCGAGCTGGCGCCGGACCTGGTGGTGCCGGGGCTGGGCCGCACGGTCGCCGAGCTGCTGGCGAGCGCGCCCGGCGCGCCGCTGGTGGTCGCGGGCCTGTACCCGCTGCCCTAGCGCTTCCGCGCCGCGACCTCGCTCGGGGTTCGACGGAGCTCACCCCGAGCGGCTTTCGGGATTCCGCTCGCCCCGAGCCTGTCGAGGGGCGAGCGGCGCTCGAGAACGCTCGCGGTGAGCCTGTCGAACCGCGAGCTGGCGCTAGCGCTTCCGCGCCGGCTTGCCGGCGGCGAGGAGCACCCGGTCCACCGCGTCCCCGGGCAGCGGCGTGCAGCGGCCCGCGAGCCGGGCGGCGAGCGCGATCCGCGCCACCCGCTCCAGCGTCTCCATCCGGTCGAGCGCCTCGGCGAGCGTGCGCCCCAGCGCGAGCGCGCCGTGGCGCTCGAGCAGCAGCACGTCGTGGCGGGCCAGGTACGGCGCGAGCGAGGCGGGCACCTCGCCGGTGCCGGGCGTCGCGAACGGCGCGAGCGCGATCTCGCCCAGCGTCACCGCCGCCTCCGGCACGAGGTCGTTCGGCGGCGGCGCGCCCGCGACGGTGAGCGCCACCGCGGTGATGGGGTGGGCGTGGACGATGGCCTCCACGTCCGGCCGCGCCGCGTAGGCGGCGAGGTGCATCCGCAGCTCGGTCGAGGGGCGGCCCGCGCCGCGGGTCACCGCGCCGTCGCCGTCGATGCGCAGCACGTGTCCGGGCCGGAGCTGCCCCTTGTTCACGCCCGAGGCGGTGACCAGGAACGCGTCCGGCCCGAGCCGCACCGAGACGTTCCCCTCGCCCGCGCCGATGAGGTCGAGCGCGGCCAGCCGGTGGCAGGTCTCCACCACCGCCGAGACGAGCGCGCGCTCCCGCGGGAGGCTCCGCGCGCGGTGCGCGGGGCGGGGAGGGACGGCGCGCGGGCGGGGGGCGCGGGCCACGGCGGGGTCAGAGGATCTTGGCGGCGAGGAGGTCCTGCACGTCGAGCAGGCCCACCGGGCGACCGGCCTCGTCCACCACCGGCACCTGGTCGATGCGCGCCTGGCGCAGCACGCGGGCCGCGTCCACCACCAGCGCGTCGGGGCGCACCGTCTTCGGGCCGCGGCACATGGCGGAGCTGACCGGGCGCGCGAAGTCGGTCTCGCCGTGCTCGACCAGGCGGCGCAGGTCACCGTCGGTGAAGATGCCCACCAGCGTGCCGTCGGCGGCGACCACCGAGGTCGCGCCGGGGCGGCCGGGCGTCTCGGTCATCACCGCCACCGCGGCGGCGAGCGGAGCGTCCTCGCGCACCACTGGGTTCGAGCTCTCGCCGCGCATCAGCTCGTGCACCTTCATCAGCCCGCGCCCGAGCTTGCCGCCCGGGTGGAACAGCGCGTACTCCTCGCGGTCGAACGGGCGGTTCGCGAGCACCGTCATCGAGATCGCGTCGCCCACCGCCAGCAGCACCGCGGTGGACGCGGTCGGGGCGAGGCCCATGGGGCAGGCCTCCTCGACGTTCCCGATGGCGATGACCAGGTCCGCCGCCCGCGCCAGCCGGTTGGCGCGATCGGCGGTGATCGCGACGATCTTCGCCCCGATCTTCTTGAGCGACGGGAGCAGCCGGAGGATCTCCTCGGTCTCGCCCGAGTTCGAGAGCGCGAAGACCAGGTCGTCGCGCGCGATGCGGCCCAGGTCGCCGTGCGCGGCCTCGGCCGGGTGGACATAGAGCGAAGGGGTGCCGGTGGAGGCCAGCGTGGCGGAGATCTTCTGGGCCACGAAGCCCGGCTTGCCCATCCCCGTCACCACCACCCGGCCCTTGCAGCCGAGGATCCAGCGGACGGCGGTGGCGAAGGCGTCGTCGAGGGGGACCGCGCCGATGGCGCGCGCCTCGGCCTCGACGACGGTGCGGCCGTAGGCGACGAGATCCTGGGTGCGGGGGCGCGGGCGGGCGCTCGCCCGCGAACGACGCACGGGGAGCTTCACCACACGGGCCCGGCTGCTGCGGCTGGAGGCCATGGTCGGCCGCCGATATAGCACTTCCGCGGCGCTTGCGGCAGGGCGCGCGGGTGCGCTATGTGACGCCGGCCCCCTGGAGGAAGACCATGAAATTCTTCATCGATACTGCGGACGTCGGCGAGATCAAGAAGGCCCTGGCCCTCGGCCTGTGCGACGGCGTGACCACCAACCCCTCGCTCGTCGCCAAGACCGGCCGCGGCTTCGAGGACGTGCTGAAGGAGATCGTCCAGCTCGTCCCCGGCCCGATCTCGGCCGAGGTGACCGCCACCGACTACGAGGGGATGCTGCGCGAGGGGCGCCACTACGCGAAGTTCGGCTCGCAGGTGGTCATCAAGGTCCCGCTCACCGTCGAGGGGCTGCGCGCCGTGAAGACGCTCACCGACGAGGGCACCAAGGTGAACGTCACCCTGTGCTTCTCGCCGGTCCAGGCGCTCCTCGCCGCGAAGGCCGGTGCGACGTACATCTCGCCGTTCGTCGGGCGGCTCGACGACATCTCGCAGGACGGCATGGCGATGGTCGCCGACATCGTCCAGATCTACCGGAACTACGGGTTCAAGACGCAGGTGCTGGTCGCGAGCGTCCGCCACCCGGTCCACGTCCTCGAGGCTGCCAAGCTCGGCGCCGACGTGGCGACGATCCCGTACTCGGTGATCGAGCAGCTCGCGAAGCACCCGCTCACCGACGCCGGCCTGAAGAAGTTCCTGGCCGACTGGGAGAAGGTGCCGAAGGCGCCGAAGTAGCCGCGTCGCCGCGCGCGCCGGGGCCGCCCCGGCGCGCGGCGGCCCGGCGCCGTCAGACGATCCGGAGGACCGGCCAGGAGCCTCCGCCGGGCGCCGCTACCTGGTCCGCGAGGCGGTCCACTGCACGCCGAGGACGCTGGCGAGCACGATCGCCATGCCCGCGAGCGACGCGCCCGACATCGCCTGCGACAGGAGCGCCCAGCCCAGCACGACGGCGGTGAGCGGGCTCAGCAGCCCGAGCGACGACACGGCCACCGTGGGCAGCCGCGCGACGCCGCGGAACCAGAGCGCATAGGAGACCAGCGCGCCGGCCAGGCTCAGGTAGGCATAGGCCAGCACCTGCGATCGCGAGAGCACGGGCAGCGGCGGGTCCGCCAGCCACGCCAGCGGCGCGAGCATCAGCCCGCCGACGACGAGCTGCCAGCCGGTGAGCGCGAGGACCGGCAGATCGAGGCGCCAGCGCCGCGTGAGCCACACGCCGCCCGCCATGCAGGCGGCCCCCGCGAGCGCTGCGGCGATGCCCACCGGCTCGAAGACGGTCTGCGGGGACAGGAGCAGCACGGCCATGCCGCCGATCCCGGAGACCGCGGACGCCAGCGTGGCCCGGGCCGGTACCCGGCCGTCCACCCCCCAGGCCAGCGCCATGACCAGCAGCGGCTGCA
Organism: Anaeromyxobacter dehalogenans 2CP-1; assembly: GCF_000022145.1. Classification (NCBI taxonomy): domain Bacteria; kingdom Pseudomonadati; phylum Myxococcota; class Myxococcia; order Myxococcales; family Anaeromyxobacteraceae; genus Anaeromyxobacter; species Anaeromyxobacter dehalogenans. The sequence goes on along the minus strand of NC_011891.1, from coordinate 4,693,089 downwards.
CTGCGCCCAGCACCGCCGCGAGCCCGCCCGGCAGCCGGTAGGCCGCCACGAACAGCAGCGCCTGGAACACGCCGATGTTGAGCGCGCCCAGTACCAGCACGCGCGGCCAGTCGCGGCGGACGGGCACCCGCCGCGCGACGAGCACCAGCAGCACCCCGGCCGGCAGCGCGCGGAGGAGGGCCGCCGTGAACGGTCGGTGCGGGGGCAGGAGCTCCGTCGTGACGATGTAGGTGGAGCCCCAGATCGCGGGGGCCACCGCCGTGAGGAGCACGTCGCGCCAGCGAGGGGAGGAGACGGAGGTCGGCATGTGAGGTACCTTGAGGTCGAGACATTTGTCGGGGGAGACATCTTGAAGTCAAGACAAACGACCGGGCGCGACCCCGGGCCGGTCCGGCGGGACGCGGTGGACGCCGTCCTCGAGCAGTGGGCCCGCGAGCGTCCGGACCTCGACGCGAGCCCCATGGGCCCCATCGGCCGCATCAAGCGCTGCGCCGCCTTGCTGGAGCGGGCGCTGGAGGCAGGCTTCGCCCGGTTCGGCCTCGAGCTGTGGGAGTTCGACATGCTCGCCACGCTGCGGCGCGCCGGCGCGCCGCACCGCCTGAGCCCGACCGAGCTCTTCTCGGCGTTGATGGTCACCTCGGGGACCATGACGCATCGGCTCAAGCGCCTGGAGCAGCGCGGGCTCGTCCAGCGCGTCCCCAACCAGCAGGATGCGCGCAGCGTGCTGGTCCAGCTGACGCGCAAGGGGCTCGCGCTCATCGACCGCGCCGTCGAGGCCCACGTCGAGAACGAGCGCCGGCTCCTCGCCGCGCTGCCCGCCGCCGCGGTCGCGGAGCTGGACGCCCGGCTGTCCGCGCTGCTCGTGGCCCTGGAGGGCCCATCCGGCTCGCAGGCCGCGGACGACCGGACGTAGGATAGGACGTTCCGTGAGAAGCGCCGCCAGGGCCGGCCGAGCGTCCGGCGAGTGACGGCGCGATGCGCCCGGAGAGGAGCCGATGCAGGATCGAACGCACGTCAGGCTGGCGATGACCTCGGACGACCTCGACCCGGACGCCGTGACCGCGATCGTGGGGCTCACGCCCACGCGTTCGCATCGCAAGGGCGACGTGCCGGCCGGTCACCGGGTCCCTTGGTACCGGGGCGCGCTCTGGTTCGCGGCAAGCTGCATCCTTAGCCCGCTGACGGTGGCGCGTGGTCTCGACACCTTCTGGCGACGGGGAGGCGACGAGGCGGGGTGGGCGCAGGTCTCCTCCGAGGCGGAAGCGCGCGGCATGAGGACGGCGGGGGTGTTCGTGGGAGTGATCGGGACGCTCGTGCTCGCCGGAGTCGGATACCTGTTCGTTGCCTCCCGGTGAACCCGGCGGGGCGCGGTGCGGGTGAGGCGCCGGCGCCGCTCGCTCCCCCGCTCCCAGACCGAGCGACCGCCCGATCATCGCGGCTGGGCACTCCCCGCGCCGCTTCCCCCTGGCGTCCACGGTCCGCATCTTCCTGTCGCGCCTCGCCGGTTCATCGCGTGGCGCGGGGGATTCGATGTCACCGCTCGCTCGCCTCATCACCGGCCTCTGGGCCGCGCTCCTGCCGCTCGCCGCGCTCGCGCAGGCGGGCGGGGACGCCGCGCCGGCGCCGCGGAGCGGCTACGGGTGGCTGTGGATGCTGGTCGCGGCGCTCGTGATCGTGGCGCTGTTCCGGATGTTCTTCTCCCGGCCGCGCCGGACGCCGGGGGCGAGGGGGCCGGGGCCGTGAACCCGATCGCGCGCACCGCAGGCCACGTGCTCGCGCTCACCGCGCTGGTGCTTGCGTTCGCCGCCGCCGCGCAGGGGCCGATCTACCGGCCGCACGCAGCGGCGGACGGCATCCTGCCGTGGGTGTTCGCGGCCTTCGTCGCCGCCGCCGTGGTGGCGCTGTTCCTGTTCGTGCTCTGGATGGTGAAGCCGCCGAACCTCCGCCCGCCGTCCGAGCGGCCGCACGGCGCGCTGCTGCCGAGATCGCGCCGCTGAGCCCCCGGCGTCCGGGCGCCCGCCCGCTAGAGCGTGACGCGGAACAGCCTGCGCTCCAGCAGGTCTGGCACGGTCGCGAGGTCGGCGCGGGTGAGGTGGGCGCCCTCGGCGCGCTCCTTCAGGTCCAGGCAGGCCTCGGTGACGAGGCGCACGAGCAGGTGGAGCGCGGCCTGCTCGGAGGGCGTCTGCAGCCGGTGCGCCTCCTGCTCACGCCGCCGCTCGACCTCGTCGTACTCGCGGACGAGATCGAGCCGCGCCAGCTCCAGGGCGAGCCGCACGACGTCGTCGCGCGGCCGCTCCGCAGCGCCGTGGCCCCAGCGCGCGCGCTCCGCCTCGCTCTCCCACTGGAGCTCCGGCGGCGGCCACGCCGTGAGCTCGCGCGCCAGCTCCTCGGCGAACCGCTCGAGGAGGTACGCCTTCACCGGCTGCCGCTGCCGGTCGTACAGGAAGTCCCACCGCCGATCGCGCACGGCGGCAGGATAGCCGGACGGGGCGTGCGCGGCGACCCCGCGCGGCGGCGGCGCGACGCGCGTCAGGCCGCGTCGGTGCCGGCGGCGCCGCCGGGCCGTGACCGCGCCGGCGCATCGACCTTGGCCGACGCCGAGGCGACGCGCCCGCCCTCCATGGCGGTGAGCGGGCCGCGTCGCGCCGGCGCCGCCTCGGCGGCGGCGAGCACCTCGTGCAGCAGCACCTGGTAGACGCGCTTGCTGGTGAGGAACGCGGCGTGGTGCGCCTGCACCTCGACGTTCGCGAGGTGGGGCAGCCCGTGCGTCTCGATGACCGCCGACGGGTAGGGCGACGCGCCGTCGTCGCGCGACCAGATCGACACGAGCCGCACCTGGCCCGGCCAGGGGCCGTCGTGGAGCCGGCGCAGGAAGACGCTGCCCGGGAAGAGCTGCCAGAGCGAGCGCGCCAGGAAGCCCACCGGCAGCCCGAGCAGCGCGACCGGCGTGCCGTGGTGCGGGGTGCCGAGCGTCACCACCGCGCGCGTGCGCCGCCAGCCGCCCAGCTTCTTCACGTAGTACGCGGCGATGAGCCCGCCCTTGGAGTGGCCGACGATGGTGAGCGGGCCGAGCCCGGGGTGGCGGGCGTAGAGCCGCTCGATCTTGGCCCGGACCAGGTCGGCGACGTCGTCGATGCCGCGGGTGTTGAGCGTGCCGCCGAGGCCGCCGAGGTCGAGCGTGAAGACGCCCATCCCGTCGCGGCGCAGCCGGCGCTCGAGCACCGCGCAGGTGCGCCGCGAGCTGAAGAAGCCGTGGAGGATGAGCACCGGGTGCTCGCAGCGCGAGAAGTCGGTGCGCCGCTCCACCGGGCGGCGGCGGACGCTCCCGTCGTACGCCGCCGCCAGCTCCTCGACCACCCGCGCCGCCTGCCGGACCCACCGCGCCACCCGCATGGTCGCGCCTCCGAAGACCAATCTAGCGAGCTTGCGGGCGGCGGGCAGCGCCCGTCAGCGGGCTTGACGTCCCGTGATCCGGGCATGCGCGGCCCGCCAGGCGACGCCGAGACGGACGCCGGGTGCGAAGGCGCCCCGCGGCCCGGGGACGCCGGGGCGGACGGCGGGGCGATCGACCGCGTCCTTGTTCCCCCCGCCGCCGCGCAGTACAACCGGGCTCCCCGGAGGCGGACCCATGCTCGTCGTCATGCAGCCCCACGCCGGCCAGCCGGAGATCGACGCGGTGATCGAGAAGATCCGCAGCCTCGGCCTCACCGCACACCCGATCCCCGGCGCGCAGCGCGTGGCGATCGGCATCACCGGCAACAAGGGCGGCCTCGAGCCGGAGCTGTTCACCACGCTGCCGGGCGTCGCCGACGCGATCCGGGTGTCGCAGCCGTTCAAGCTCGTGTCCCGCGAGGTGAAGGAGGAGGACACGGTCATCGACGTCGGCGGCGTGCCGCTCGGCGGCACGGCCCTGGCGGTGATGGCGGGGCCGTGCTCGGTCGAGTCGCGCGGTCAGCTGCTCGAGGCGGCGCACGCGGTGAAGGCGGCCGGCGCCCGGTTCCTGCGCGGCGGCGCCTTCAAGCCGCGCACCAGCCCGTACGAGTTCCAGGGGCTCGGCGAGGAGGGCCTGAAGCTGCTCGCGGCCGCCCGCGAGGAGACCGGGCTGAAGGTCGTCACCGAGGTGATGGACGTCGAGCACCTCGACATGGTGGCGGACTACGCCGACGTGCTGCAGATCGGCGCCCGCAACATGCAGAACTACTCCTTGCTCCGGCAGCTCGGGCGCGTGCGCCGGCCCATCCTGCTGAAGCGCGGCCCCTCCGCCACCATCAAGGAGTGGCTGATGGCGGCGGAGTACGTGGTCTCGGAGGGCAACTACCAGGTGGCGCTGTGCGAGCGCGGCATCCGCACCTTCGAGACCATGACGCGCAACACGCTCGACCTGAACGCGGTCCCCATCCTGAAGGCGCTCACGCACCTGCCGGTGATCGTGGACCCGTCGCACGGCATCGGCCTGCGCGCCCACGTGCCCGCCATGGCGCGGGCCGGCATCGCCGCCGGCGCGGACGGCATCATCGTCGAGGTCCACCCGCGGCCGGAGAAGGCGCTCTCCGACGGCCAGCAGTCGCTCACGCCGGCCGAGTTCGACGAGCTGATGCGCCAGGTGCGGGTGATCGCCGGGGCCGTGGGCCGCGGGGTATAGCCGGAGGCCGCGGAGGGGACGCCCGGCCGGCCCGCCGCCCTGGCCCCGCCGCGGGAGACGCACCCGAACCGAGCACGCTCCTGGCCGGTCGCGCGGGCCGTCCGGCGCTCGCCCGGGACGCGGCCGCTTGCCATGCGCGCGGGAAGCCTTACCTGATCCACATGAAGGCCGAGCGCGAGCCCAGGGAAGCAGCCGGCGCCGGGGAGCGCCGCGACATCGTCCTGCCGGGCGGCTGCCTGCTGTGCGACGGCGACCTGGAGGTGCGCCTCGGCGAGGGGGGCCACGCCGCGAGCTTCTGCCCGCGGTGCCGCTGGATCTCCCACCCGCACATGCGCCGGGCCGACGGCGCCGTGCAGGTCATCCACCCGGCGGGCGGGCTGGCGTAGCGCCCGATCAGCGCCGCAGCGCGCGCCCCAGCGATCGCACGAACCGCGTGACCCGCTCGGCGCGAGCGCGCCGCGAGCCGCCCTCGGCGATCCGCTTCACGATCGCGCTCCCGACCACCACGCCGTCGGCGAGCGGGCCGAGCGCGCGCGCCTGCTCGGGCGAGGCCACGCCGAAGCCGATGACCACCGGCAGGTCGGTCCGGGCCCGCACCGCGGACACGAGCGGCGCGATCTCCTCGGCCACCGCGTGGCGCGCCCCGGTCACGCCGGTCACCGACACGAAGTAGAGGAAGCCGGTGGCGGCCCGGGCCGCGGCCTCGACGCGGGCCGGGTTCGAGGTGGGCGCGAGCAGGTAGACCAGCTTCACGCCGGCCTCGGCCGACGCCGGGGCGAGCACCTCGGCCTCCTCGGGCAGCAGGTCGGGGATGATGAGCGCGTCCACGCCGGCGTCGGCGCAGCCGCGCACGAGCCGCTCGACCCCGCCCGCCAGCATGGGGTTGAGGTAGCCCATGAGCGCGATGGGGACCTGCGAGCGCGCGCGGACCGCGGCGGCGATCCCGAGCACGTCCTCGAGCGTGGTGCCAGCGCCGAGCGCGCGCTGCGCGGCGGCCTGGATGGTGGGGCCGTCGGCGATGGGATCCGAGAACGGCACCCCAAGCTCGACGAGGTCGGCGCCGCCCTCCACGCAGGCGAGCGCCATGTCCCGCGCGGTGGCGAGGTCGGGGTCGCCGCCCATCACGTAGGTGACGAGCGCGGCCCGGCGCTCGGCGCGGCAGCGCTCGAACGCGGCCGAGATGCGGTCGGGGCGCTCGGCCGCGACGGGCGCGGCGGCGGCGCGGGGCTTGCGGGCGGGGCGCGGGCTCACCGGCGGCCTCCCTTCCGCGCCGCGGCGCGCGGCCTCGCCTCGGCCTTCGCCTTGCCCTTCGGCCGCGCCGGCCGTGCCGGGCGGGCGCGGCTGCGCCGCGGCGGCGGGGCCGCCTCGAGCATCTTCCGCACCTGCTCCACGTCCTTGTCGCCGCGCCCGGAGACGTTCACGAGCACCAGCCCTCCCGGCCCGGCGTCGCGGGCCACCTTGCGCGCGGCCGAGACCGCGTGCGCGCTCTCCAGCGCGGGGATGATCCCCTCCATGCGCGCGAGGTACTGGAACGCGTCCAGCGCCTCGGCGTCGGTCTGCGGCAGCAGCGTGAGCCGGCCCTGGTCCTTCAGGTAGGAGAGCTCCGGCCCGACGCCCGGGTAGTCGAGGCCGGCGCTGATCGAGTGCGCCTCCTGGATCTGCCCGTGCCCGTCCTGGAGCACGTAGCTCCGCGAGCCGTGCAGCACGCCCGGGGTCCCCTTCGCCAGCGAGGCGCCGTGCTTCGCGGTCGAGAGCCCGAGGCCGGCGGCCTCGGCGGCCACCAGGTCCACGTGCGCGTCGTCCACGAACGCCGAGAAGATGCCCATGGCGTTGGAGCCGCCGCCCACGCAGGCGACCACCGCGTCGGGCAGCCGGCCGGCCAGCTCCAGCACCTGCCGGCGCGCCTCGCGCCCGATCACCGACTGGAACGTGCGGACCATGGCCGGGTAGGGGTGCGGGCCGGCCACCGAGCCGATGATGTAGTGCGTGTCGCGGACGTTGGTGACCCAGTCGCGCAGCGCCTCGTTCATCGCGTCCTTCAGCGTGGCGGAGCCGGCCGTCACCGGGATGACCCGCGCGCCGAGGAGCTGCATCCGGAAGACGTTGAGCGCCTGCCGCTCCACGTCCACCGCGCCCTGGTAGACCTCGCAGGGCAGGCCGAACAGCGCCGCCGCGGTGGCGGTGGCGACGCCGTGCTGGCCGGCGCCGGTCTCGGCGATGATCCGCTTCTTGCCCATGCGGCGGGCGAGCAGGATCTGGCCGAGCGTGTTGTTGAGCTTGTGCGAGCCGGTGTGGCACAGGTCCTCGCGCTTCAGGAGCACGCGGCACCCGCCCACGTCGGCGCTCATGCGCGGCGCCTCGGAGATCGGCGTCTCGCGCCCGGCGTAGCGCCGGAGCAGCTCGTCCAGCTCCGCCTGGAAGGCGGGGTCGGCCCGCGCCTCGCGCCAGGCCTGCTCGAGCTCGTCCAGCGCCGGCACCAGGGTCTCGGGCACGAAGCGCCCGCCGAAGGCGCCGAAGCGCCCCCGCTCGTCGGGGAGGGCTGCCGTCTTCACGTCGTCTCCTTTGCCGCGCGGACGAACCGCGCCATGAGCTGCCGATCCTTCACGCCGGGCGCCGACTCGACGCCGCTCGCCACGTCCACCGCCCAGGGCCGCACCGCGCGGATCGCGTCCGCCACGTTGGCCGGGGTGAGCCCGCCGGCCAGCACGACCGCGGTCCGCTCCGCGGCGCGCGCCGCGAGCGCCCAGTCGAACGCGACCCCGCTGCCGCCGTAGCCCGGCGAGGCGGAGTCGAGCAGGAAGCCGGCCGCGGCCGGGTAGCGCGCGAGCTGGTCGAGCGCCTCGGGCCCGCCCACGCGGATGGCCTTCACCACGGGGAAGGGCAGGCCCTCGAGCAGCTCCGGCGGCTCGTCCCCGTGGAGCTGCGCGACCTGCACCCCGGAGGCCGCCACCGCGGCGAGCAGCTCCTCGCGCGTGGGATCCACGAACACGCCCACGGCCGTCACGAACGGCGGCAGCGCGGCCACCAACGCGCGCGCCGTGGCCGGCGGGACGTAGCGCTTCGAGCGCGGCCAGAAGTTGAAGCCAACCGCGTCCGCGCCCAGCCGTGCGGCCTCGAGCGCGTCCTCGAGCCGGGTCACCCCGCAGATCTTCACCCTGGGCGGCGGCGCCATCACGCCTCGCCCAGCGCGCGCAGCAGCGCGGCCGGGTCCTCGGCGCGCACCAGCGCCTCGCCCACCAGCAGGTTCGCGGCCCCGGCGCGGCGCAGCCGGGCCGCGTCCTCCGGGGTGCGCACGCCGCTCTCCGCCACGCCCTTCACCGCCGCCGGGAGCGACGGCAGGATGCGCTCGGAGGTGGCGAGGTCCACGTGGAAGGTGTGGAGGTTGCGGTTGTTGACGCCGACGATGCGCGCGCCGGCCGCGAGCGCGCGCTCGGCCTCGGCGTCGTCGTGGACCTCGACCAGCGCCGCGAGCCCCAGCTCGCCGCAGCCGTCGAGCAGCCGCCGCAGGTCGTCCTGCGCCAACCCGGCCACGATGAGCAGCGCCGCGTCGGCGCCGGCGGCGCGGGCCTCGAGGAGCTGGTACCGGTCCACCACGAAGTCCTTGCGGAGCAGCGGCACGTCCACCGCGGCGCGGACCGCCATCAGGTCGTCGAGCGAGCCGCCGAAGCCGGGGCCGTCGGTGAGGACCGAGATGGCCGCAGCGCCGGCGGCGGCGTAGCGGCGCGCCTGGGCCACCGCGTCGAGGCCGGCGCGGATGGCGCCGGCGGAGGGGCTGGCGCGCTTCACCTCGGCGATGACGCGCAGCGGGCCGCCGCGCGGCGAGAGCGCCGCCTCGAACCCGCGTGGCGGGGGGGCGGCGGCGGCGCGCGCGGCCAGCGCCGCGTCGGGTTCGGCCGCGCGGCGGGCGGCCACCTCGTCGACCTTCCGGGCCAGGATGCCGTCGAGGACCGTCACGCCGGCACCGTGGTGGCGGCCACCAGCTGCCGCAGCTTCTCGCGGGCGGCGCCCGAGTCGATGGACCGGGCGGCGCGCGCCACGCCGTCGCGCAGGTCCTTGGCGGCGCCGGCGCACACCAGCGCGGCGGCGGCGTTCGCCAGCACCGCGTCGCGCGGCCCGCCCGCCTGTCCCTCCAGCACGTCGGTGACGATGCGGGCGTTCGCCACCGCGTCGCCGCCGACGAGCTCGGCGGCGTCGCGCCGCGGCAGCCCCAGGTCCTCGGGCCGGATGGTGTAGCGCTCCACCTGGCCGTCCCTCACCTCGCAGACGTGCGTCATGCCGGTCACGGCGATCTCGTCCAGCCCCTCGCCGTGCACCACGAACGCGTGCGCGGCGCCCAGCGCCGCCAGCACGCCGCCCAGCACCGGCACCCAGCGCGCCTCGTACACGCCGAGCACCTGGTGGCGCGCGCCGGCGGGGTTCGCGAGCGGGCCGAGCAGGTTGAAGATGGTGCGCACGCCCAGCTCGCGGCGCACGCCGGCGATGGCCTTGAACGCGGGGTGGAGCCGCACCGCGAACAGGAAGCCGATGCCGACCTCCTCGATGCAGCGCTCCACCGTCTCCTTGTCCGCGTCCACGTTCACGCCCAGCGCGGCGAGCACGTCGGCGGAGCCGGAGCGCGACGACACGGCGCGGTTGCCGTGCTTCGCCACGCACACGCCCGCGCCGGCCGCCACGAACGCGGCGGTGGTGGAGATGTTGAAGGTGTGGCGCCCGTCGCCGCCGGTGCCGCAGGTGTCGATGAACACGTCGCGATCCACCCGCACCCGGTCCGCCCGCTGGCGCATCACGTCGGCGGCGCCGGCGATCTCGTCCACCGTCTCGCCCTTCATGCGCAGCGCCGCCAGGAACGCGCCCGACTGGGCCGGGGTGGCGCCGCCGTCGGCGATCTCGGTCATCACCAGGGCCGCCTCGGCGCGGGTGAGGTCCTCGCCCTCCAGGAGCTTCGCGATGGCCTGCTGGATCACGGCCGTGCCTCCTCGCCGCGCGGCGCGACGTGCGCGAGCCAGTTCCCGAGCAGGCGCTTGCCATCCAGCGTCAGGATCGACTCGGGGTGGAACTGCACGCCCTCCACGTCCAGCGCCCGGTGGCGCAGGCCCATGATCTCTCCCTCCTCGGTCCACGAGGTGATCTCGAGCGCCTCGGGGAGGCTCTCGCGCTCGACCACGAGCGAGTGGTAGCGCCCGGCCTGGAACGGCGCGGGCAGCCCGGCGTAGATGCCCTGGTTGCGGTGGTGCACCGGGCTCGCCTTGCCGTGCACGATGCGGACGTTCCGCACCACCTTGCCCCCGAACGCCTGGCCGATGGCCTGGTGCCCGAGGCACACGCCGAGGATGGGCAGCGCGCCCGAGAGCGTCCGGAGCACCTCCAGCGTCACCCCCGCCTGGTCCGGCGTGCACGGGCCGGGCGAGAGCACCAGCGCGTCGGGGCGGCGCGCCCGGATGCCGGGCACGTCGATCTCGTCGTTGCGAAACACCTCCACCTCGGCGCCCAGCTCGCCCAGGTACTGCACCAGGTTGAAGGTGAAGCTGTCGTAGTTGTCCACCAGCAGCAGCCGGACCGGGCGCGCGCCGCTCATCGCCTCGCCCCCTTCCCGCGCGGCGCCGCGCGGCGGCCGCGCGATCCGGCCGCGCGCCGCTGCCGCGCGGGGGCCGCCTGCGCCTTCTGCGCGCCGGCGCGCCCGCGGGGCGCGGCAGCCGGCGGCGCGTCCAGCCCGCGCGCCTCGGCCTGCGCCACCGCGGTGAACACCGCGCGCGCCTTGTTGACGGTCTCCTGGTACTCGGCGGCCGGGTCGGAGTCGTAGACGATGCCGGCGCCGGACTGCACCGACACGCGCCGGCCGTTCGCGAGCAGCGTGCGGATCGCGATGCACATCTCCATGTCGCCGCCGCGGTCGAAGTAGCCCACCGCGCCGCCGTAGGGGCCGCGGCGGGCCGGCTCGAGCGCGTCGATGATCTCCATGGCCCGCACCTTGGGCGAGCCGGAGAGCGTGCCGGCGGGGAAGCCGGCCCGGAGCACGTCCACCGCCGTGCGGCCGGGGGCGAGCCGCCCGCGCACCTCCGAGACGAGGTGCATCACGTGCGAGTAGCGCTCCACCGTCTTCAGCGCGGCGACCTTCACGGTGCCGGTGGCGGACACCCGCCCCACGTCGTTGCGCCCGAGGTCCACCAGCATGACGTGCTCGGCGTTCTCCTTCGGGTCGGCGCGCAGCTCGGCCTCGAGCGCCTGGTCCTCGGCCGCGTCCGCGCCGCGCGGGCGCGTGCCGGCGATGGGCCGCAGCGTCACCTCGCCGTCCTCGAGCTTCACCAGCGTCTCCGGCGACGAGCCGACCAGCGCGCGCGGCCCGTCCTTCACGAAGAACAGGTACGGCGAGGGGTTCACGCGGCGGAGCGCCCGGTAGATCTCGAACGGCGGGAGCGAGGTCTCGGCGTCGAAGCGCTGGGAGAGGACGATCTGCTGGCAGTCGCCGGCGGTGACGTACTCCTTGGCGCGCCGCACCGCCGCCTCGAACGCCTCGCGGCGGACCCGCGGCGCGAGCACCGCCGGCGGCCCGGCCCGGCGCGGGCGGCGATCGGAGAGCGGCCGCGCCAGCACCGCCAGGCGGCGGCGGATGCGGCGGACCGCGTCGGCGTAGAGCGCGCGCGGGTCGTCGCCCTCGTCGCAGCGCACCTCGCAGATGACGTGGAGCGAGTGGCGGCGGTTGTCGAACGCCACCAGCTCGTCGAAGTCCATGAGCAGGACGTCGGGGAAGCCCAGCTCGTCGGCCTTCGCGATGGGGACGCGCGGCTCGAACAGGCGGACCGCGTCGTAGGAGACGTGGCCCATGAAGCCGCCGGAGAAGCGCGGGACGCCGGGCACCCGCACCGCCCGGTGCGTGGCGAGCGCGGCGCGGAGCGCGGCGATGGGATCGCCGGGGTCGCCCAGCTTCCAGCGGAGCAGCGCCCGCGGCGCCGCGCCCAGGAACGTGAAGCGCGCGCTCCGCTCCCCGCCCTCCACCGACTCGAGGAGGAACGCGTGGCGCTCGCCGCGCGAGAGCTTCAGGAACGCCGAGACCGGCGTCTCGGTGTCGGCGTCGATCTCGACGCGCACCGGGACCGCGCGGCCGGGGCTGCAGAGGGAGAGGAAGGTCTGGAGATCGGGGGTGGTCCGCAGCTCAGCGGACTTGCCAAAGACGCACCGTCATGCCGTCACCCTGCGTGCCGGGCCGGGCACCTCGACGGCGTCCTTGGCCACGATCTTGTTCTGGCGGTCGACGAGGACCACGGTGGGCTTGAAGTCGCGAGCCTCGGCCTCTTCCAGCTCGGCGAACGTGGCGAGGATCACCATGTCGCCGGGGCGGTTGAGGTGCGCGGCCGCGCCGTTGATGCAGATGATGCCGGAGCCGCGCTCACCCTTGATCGCGTACGTCTGCAACCGGGTGCCGCGGGTGATGTTCCAGATGTGGACGGCCTCGTACTCCCAGATGCCCGCGGCCTCGAGCAGGTCCTCGTCGATGGAGACCGAGCCCTCGTACTCGAGATCCGCGTGCGTCACGGTCGCACGATGGATCTTCGCCTTGAAGAAGGTCCGACGCATGGCAGGACTCGTTTTCTTACATGGTCGGGTCGGTTCGCGCAACACCCGCGCCCGCCGCCCGGCCCCCCGCATGGCGGGGGCCGGCGGTCAGTCGTGGAAGATGAACGAGTAGTCGGCCGCCTTGCCGGACCCGGCCTCCTGGTCGAAGAACTTCGGCTCGGTGACGAACGCGCGCAGCTTGCCGCTCAGCACCATGTGGACGAACAGCTGGTCGGCGTTGCGCGCCAGCGGGGTCTGCGCCGCGACCAGCTTGCGGGCCGCCGCCTGGGTGAACGCGTAGGCGTGCGCGCAGTGGTGCAGGCCCGCCACCTTGAGGTTCTCGCTGAAGCGCCGCGGGTGGAAGCGGCGGATCTCCGCCGGCGTCCACTTCATCAGCCCGAGCGCGGCGGCGACGAGGTACGTCGCCTGCTTGGCGCGGTGGTAGGGCGTCACCTTCTCGAAGTTGGTGTAGCCCAGGTAGGCGAGCTCCCAGTCGTCGGGGAGCTGCTCCAGCGTCTGCGGCAGGAGCGCCAGGTCTTCGTACCGGGGCAGCACGTCGTCCTCGAACACCAGCACGCGCTCCCAGCCGTGCTCCACCGCCGCCCGGTAGATCTGCAGGTGCGAGATGGCGCAGGCGAGCTCGCCCGGCGTCATCGTCCGCGAGCGGCGCGCGGCGGCGCGATCCGCCGCCTCGTCGTAGCCCTCGGCGGCGCGGCGCGCCGGATCGAGCAGCCGCTTGTCCATCCCGAGATGGAAGCGGTAGTCGAGCCCGGTCAGCCGCGTGCGGACGCGCTCCTGCCGCTCCGCCGCGCGCTCGATCGTGATCACGAAGATCCGGTCGAACGCGCGGTGGAGCGCATCCCAGGCGGCCGCGACGGCGGGCGCGAGCGGGGCGGGCGCCGGCGCGCCCACCCCCGACGCCACGGGACCTGCGGGGCCGCTAGCGGCGCGCGAGCTCGGCATCGACGACCGCGCGGATCTGCTCGAACGGCACCGCGCCTTCCACCTTCACGCCGTTCACGAACATGGTGGGCGTGGCCTGCGCGCCGATGCGGGCGGCCAGCGCCTGGTCCTCGGCGATGCGGGTGCGGGCGCGGCCGGAGCGGCGGGCCGCGTCGAAGCGGGCCACGTCGAGGCCGATCTCGCGGGCGGCCCGCTCGTACAGCGCGTCGGACAGCTCACGCTGGCTCGCGAACAGCTTCTCGTGCATCTGCCAGAACTTGCCCTGCTCGCGGGCCGCCTCGGCGGCCTCGGCCGCGGGCAGCGCGTTCGGGTGCATGCCGAGCGGCTGGTGCTTCCAGACCACGCGGACCTTGTCGCCGTACGTCTTCTGCACCTGCGCGAGCGTCGGCTCGACGCGGGCGCAGAACGGGCACTGGAAGTCCGAGAACAGCACGATCGTGACCGGCGCCTTCGGGTTGCCGCGGATCGGGTCGTCGGCGCGGACCGCGAGGCCCTGCACCGGCTGGCCGGCCGGCAGCGCCGCCGGGACCACCGCGCCCTGCTGCGGCGCGGCCGGCTTCAGCGCCAGGTTCGCCTGGCAGGCCTGCTCGTAGAACCCGGCGCCGGCCTTCCCGCCCTTCAGCAGCGCGTCCGCCTTCTTCAGCTCCTCCTCGACCACCGGGCGCATCCGCTCGAGCGGGAGCGCGCCCACCACCTGGCGGCAGTTGAAGAACATCGTCGGCGTGCCGTTCGCGCCCACCGACCCGGCGAGCTGCTGATCGGCCGCGATCCGGTCGGCGCCCTTGCGCGCCGCCACCGCCGCCTGGAACTTGCGCAGGTCGAGGCCGAGCTCCTTCGCGTACTGCTCGTAGGTCGCGGGGGAGAGCGCCTGCTGGTTCGAGAACAGCTTCTCGTGCATCGGCCAGAACTTGCCCTGCTCGCGGGCCGCCTCGGCGGCGATGGCCGCCGGCATGGCGTTCGGGTGGAAGGAGAGCGGCTGGTGCTTCCACACGATCCGCACCTGGCCCGGGTACGCCTGCTCGAGCTGCTTCAGGGTGGGCTCGACGCGGGAGCAGAACGGGCACTGGAAGTCGGAGAACAGCACCACCGTCAGCTTCGCGTCCGCCGGGCCGCGCGCCGGGTCGTCGGCGCGGAGCGGGACCTTCGCGTAGGTGGCGGGCGGCGGGGCCGCGGGGGCCGCCGGCGCCGGGGCGGCCGGCGAGGGCGCGGCGGCGGTCGGGGGCGGCACGGTGCCGGGCAGGAACACCGGGGCGGTCGCGCCGCGCTCGATGGCCTTCGCATAGACCTGCGACGCCGGCGTGCCGGACCGGACGAGCTGCTCGGCCCTGGCGAGCTCCTCGTCGATCACCGCGCGGAACGCCTCGATCGGCTGCGCGCCGGCGATCTTCCGCCCGTTCACGAAGAACGTCGGGGTGGCCGGTGCGCCCAGGCCGACCACCAGCTTCTGGTCGCGCTCGATGCGGGCGCGGTGGGTGCCGGCCTGCATCGCCTCGCGGACCTTGGCGACGTCGAGGCCGAGCTCGCCGGCGGCCTTCTCGATGGCGGCCTGGTCGAGCGCGGGGGCCGAGTCGAACAGCTTGTCGTGCAGCGCCCAGAACTTCTCGTCGCCGCCCTGCGCCCGCGCCTCCTCGGCGGCGAGCGCGGCCGGCATGGCCTGCGGGTGGAACGAGAGCGGGTTGTGCTTGAAGACGAAGCGCACCTTGCCGCGGTACGCCTCCTCGACCTGCTTCATGGTGGCCGCGCCGCGCTTGCAGTACGGGCACTGGAAGTCGGACGACTCGACGATGGTGACGAGCGCGTCGGCCGGGCCGCGCACCGGCGAGTCGTCCGCGGGGACCCGGTAGACGGCCTTCGGATCCTCCACCGGACGCGCGCGCGTGGGCGCGCCCACGGGCGCGCGGGACGGCCGGCCGCCCGCATCCCACGAGCCGCGCCCGACGAATCCGATCGCGAACCCGATGACGAGCGCGACCACCCAGCTCACGTGCTTCATGTGTCCCGTCTCCCTTCCAGCCAAGTCAGAGCCACCGCAGATATCAGGATCGCCCGGGGTGGACAACGCGCCGGCCCCCCGCCGCGCCGCCAGGCCGAACACCGGACCCTCCCGCCAATTCCCCGCCCCGGGGGTAGGGGCCCCCTACAGGCCGATCCGCGCCACCGCCAGGAGCTGAACCTCGCCGTCGGTCCGCCGATCGTCCGGCGCCGGCGCGCGCCGCGTGAAGCCCTGCCAGCGCGCCACCGCCTCGAACACGACCGCCCTCCCGAACGCCG
Organism: Anaeromyxobacter dehalogenans 2CP-1; assembly: GCF_000022145.1. NCBI lineage: Bacteria > Pseudomonadati > Myxococcota > Myxococcia > Myxococcales > Anaeromyxobacteraceae > Anaeromyxobacter > Anaeromyxobacter dehalogenans. The sequence goes on along the minus strand of NC_011891.1, from coordinate 4,677,662 downwards.
CCCAGCCGACCGAACCCTCGGCGGCCGCCAGCAGATCCGGCTTCTCCCACAGCTTCAGCGCCTCGGCCTGGACCGAGAGGATGGGGCCCGCCGGGTATTCCACCGTGTAGCGGAGCCGGGCGGCGCTCGCCGCGTGCACCTGCTCCGACTCGGTGGTCGCACCGGCGCCGGGGAGGTGCGCGCGCCCACGGTAGCGCACGTGCACCATCTCGACCGGTGCGGCCAGGTAATCGAGGCGCGCCTGGTAGCCCACCGTCACGTTCCCTTCCACCGAGGGGAGCGTGCCGAGCTGGACGAGCGACTGGAGCGCGAGCCCGGGGGCGCGCGCGGCCTCGACGCGCCCGAGCACGAAGCGGAACTCGGGGTAGCCGATCGCCCAGGCCGCCTCCAGCTCGCCGTCGGACGGCACGAAGATCCGGTCCTCGCCGCCCGCGAGCACGCGCGCCCGCAGCCGCACCGCCTGCGAGAGCCGGCCCGGGAACCAGCCCTCGGCCCGCGCGCCGACCAGGATCAGGAAGGGCGGGTTGTGCTCCCCCGGATCGATCTCGAACCCGCCGAAGCGCCCCGCCACGCCGGTCGAGAGCCCGGCGGTCCAGCCCTCCACGTCGCCGGGCGCGGGGAGGGGCTGGGCGGCGGCGGGGGTCGAGATCAGGGCGGCCAGGGCGGCGACCAGCGCCGCGGAGGCGAGCGATCGCATGGCCTAGAAGCGGAAGCTGGCGCCGCCGCGAACGAGCAGCGGCAGGCCATAGCGCCCGGCGAGCGGCGCGCCGGTGTCGGCCTCGGCGAACAGCCCGAACGCGCCGGTGAGCCGGACCTCGGTGGAGAGGCCGACCAGCAGCCAGCGCCAGCGCATGCCGTCGCCGCGCGAGTTGGAGGCGTCGAAGGCGACGCGGACCTGGAACGGGAGGCGCGGCAGCTGGTAGCGGGCGCCGGGGCGGAAGCCGAAGTGCGTGTCGGGCTCGAGGCCGAGCGCCAGGCCCGCCTCGAGGCGCAGCCCGGTCCCGGGCAGCTCCAGCCCCGGCACCGCCTCGATCTCCATGACGCCGGCCTGGCCGTGGTCGAGGCCCAGCTCGCCGCCGCCGCCCAGCGAGGCGAGGACGGAGAAGCCGGACGGGCCCGGCGCCGGCGCCGCGGCGGCGGCCGCGGCGGGGACGGCGCAGGCGAGCGCGAGCGCGATCGCGAACGGCGCGCGCGCGGCGGCGGCGCGCGGGCTGCGGACGGTGGATGTGCGCATGGCGGACAAGCTACCCCCCGATGGCGCCGGGCTCAAGGAAGCGCCCGGCCGGACCGCCCGTTGCCGCGGCCGGCGCGAGCGGCTAAAGGGAGACGCGCATGGCGCTCACCGCACCGATGCCCGCGCCCGCGCGCACCCTCGACACCTCGGGGCGGCTGTGCCCGTTCCCCATCGTCGAGACCGCGAAGGCGGTGAAGGCGATGGACGCGGGGGCGGTGCTGCTCGTGATCGCCACCGATCCCGGCATCGCGCTCGACATGCCGATGTGGTGCAAGGCGACGCGGAACGAGCACCTCGGGACCTTCCAGGACGGCGCGGCCTGGAAGAGCTTCGTGCGCAAGCGCGCCCGCTGAACGGCGGCCCCGCGGCGCGCGCGCCGCCGGGCCTGGAAGGCGACATGGGCAAGCAGGGCAAGGCGATCGGACTGATCTCCGGCGGGCTCGACTCGACGCTGGCGCTGGCGCTGGTCCGCGGGCAGGGCATCGAGGTGAAGGCGGTGAACTTCTACACCGGCTTCTGCATCACCGAGACGCAGCGCCGCAAGGGCGGGCGCCCCGACGGCACGGTCCCGCAGAACGAGGCGCTCCGCGCCGCCGCCGACCTCGAGGTGGACATCGAGTACGTGGACATCTCCGGCCCCGGCTACTTCGACATGCTCGTGAACCCGCGCTGGGGCTACGGCGCGAACGCGAACCCGTGCGTGGACTGCCGCGTGTTCATGATGCGCCGGGCGAAGGAGATCATGGAGGCGGAGGGCGCCGACTTCATCTTCACCGGCGAGGTGCTCGGCCAGCGCCCGAAGAGCCAGCGCCGCGACACGCTGCGGATCATCGAGCGCGAGAGCGGGCTCGACGGGCGCCTGCTCCGCCCGCTCTCGGCGAAGCTCCTGCCCCCGACCATCCCGGAGAAGGAGGGGATCGTCGATCGCGAGCGGCTGCTCGACATCAGCGGCCGCGGCCGCACCCGCCAGATGGCGCTCGCCGAGGAGATGGGGATCTCGGAGTGGCCGCAGCCGGCGGGCGGCTGCTGCTACCTCACCGACGAGGCGTTCTCGCGGAAGTTCTTCGACGTGCTCGACGCGCGCGAGGCGCGGGGCGAGCCGCGGAAGCTGGAGCGCGAGGACGTGGTGCTGCTCTCCACCGGCCGCCACTTCCGGCTCTCGCCGCGCGCGAAGCTCATCGTCGGGCGCACCGAGGTGGAGAACGCGCTGCTCGAGCACCACGTGGAGGGGCGCGCCCGGGTGGAGGCGCGGGACGTGCTCGGGCCGGTGGCCCTGGTCGAGGGCGTGCCGACCTGGGAGGAGCGCCAGCTCGCCGCGCGGATCGTGGCGCGCTACGGGAAGGGGAAGGACGCCGGGCGCGTGGTGGTGGAGTGGCGCGAGGGCGACCTGGTCGAGACCTACGAGGTCGAGCCGGAGCACGACGAGGCCCGCGTCGAGGCGATGCGGATATAGGGTCCGCGCGCGCCGCCGCGCGCGCTTGTGCACGGTTGACCCCGGTCAACGCCGCACCGCCGGGACGGGGCGTCCCGCGAACCAGCGGGTTGTCCCGCGCGCCGTTCCGATCGAGCATGGTGGCTCCACGGCTGCGTTTTCCGGGCGCAGTCGAGATTTTCCCATCTCGAGGTGACGCATGGCGGCGAAGCGCATCTACGCCTTCGGCGGCGGCAGGGCCGAGGGGAACAAGGACATGAAGGACCTGCTCGGCGGGAAGGGCGCCGGGCTGGCGGAGATGTCGAACATCGGCATCCCGGTGCCGCCCGGCTTCACCATCACCACCGAGGTCTGCGCCGAGTACTACAAGGCCGGCCAGAAGCTGCCGAAGGCGCTCGAGCCCGAGCTGAAGGCGGCGCTGCGCAAGGTGGAGGCGCTCACCGGCAAGGGCTTCGGCGACCCGTCCGACCCGCTGCTCGTCTCGGTCCGCTCCGGCGCGCGCGCGTCGATGCCCGGCATGATGGACACGGTCCTCAACCTCGGGCTGAACGACGCCACGGTGGCGGGGCTGGCGGCCCGCGCGTCGAACCCGCGCTTCGCCTGGGACAGCTACCGCCGCTTCGTGGCGATGTTCGGCGACGTCGTGCTGGGCCTGAAGCCCGAGCGCAAGGAGGACCGCGATCCGTTCGAGGTGATCCTCGACGCGAAGAAGCACGCGCACGGCGTGAAGTACGACAAGGACCTGCCGGTCGAGGCGCTCCGCGAGCTGGTGGCCGAGTTCAAGGCGGAGATCCGGCGGCGCAAGGGCGTCGAGTTCCCGGAGGCGCCCTACGAGCAGCTCCTCGCCGCCATCGGCGCGGTCTTCCGCTCCTGGAACAACGATCGGGCCATCGCCTACCGGCAGCTGAACGGGATCCCGGCCGAGTGGGGCACCGCGGTCTCGGTCCAGTCGATGGTGTTCGGGAACATGGGCGACGACTCCGGCACCGGGGTCGCGTTCACCCGCAACCCCGCCACCGGCGAGGACGAGTTCTACGGCGAGTTCCTGGTGAACGCGCAGGGCGAGGACGTGGTCGCCGGCATCCGGACGCCGCAGAAGATCTCCGAGCTGAAGGAGCGCTGGCCGGAGGTGGCGCGCCAGCTCGAGGACGCGCGCGAGACGCTGGAGCGCCACTACCGCGACATGCAGGACATCGAGTTCACCATCGAGCGCGGGCGCCTGTACCTGCTGCAGACGCGCAGCGGCAAGCGGACCGGGCTCGCGGCGGTGCGCATCGCGGTGGAGATGGCCGAGGAGCGGCTCATCGGGCGCGACGAGGCGGTGCTGCGCGTCGAGCCGGAGGCGCTCAACCACCTGCTCCGCCCGGTGTTCGACGCCGAGGCGAAGGCGGCGGCGGTGAAGGGCGGGCGCGGGCTCGCGAAGGGGCTGCCGGCCGGCCCGGGCGCCGCGAGCGGCAAGCTGGTGTTCTTCGCGCAGGACGCGGCGGCGTGGCACGCGCGCGGCGAGCCGGTGATCCTGGCCCGCCACGAGACCAGCCCGGAGGACATCCGCGGCATGGCCGCGGCGGAGGGCTTCCTCACCGCGTTCGGCGGCATGACCTCGCACGCGGCGCTGGTGGCGCGGCAGATGGGCAAGGTCGCGATCGTGGGCTGCGGCGCGCTCGAGTTCGACTACCACGCGCGCACCATGACCGTGGAGACCGCCGGCGGCGCGAAGGTGCTGAAGGAGGGCGACTGGCTCTCCATCGACGGCACCGCCGGCGAGGTGATCGAGGGCCGCCTCGACACGCGGCCGTCGGAGGTGATGGCGGTGCTGGTGGAGGGCGGGCTCGAGCCGAAGGACGCGCCCACCTACCAGCGCTTCGCGAAGCTGCTCTCCTGGGCCGACGCGGCCCGCCGGCTCCGGGTGCGGGCCAACGCCGACCAGCCGGACCAGGCGCGCGTGGCGGTCGCGTTCGGCGCGCAGGGCATCGGCCTGTGCCGCACCGAGCACATGTTCTTCGGCGAGGGGAAGATCGGCCCGATGCGCGAGATGATCGTGGCCGAGACGCACGAGGACCGCCGCAAGGCGCTCGCGAAGCTCCTGCCCGTCCAGCGCGAGGACTTCCGGGGGCTGTTCCTGGAGATGGCGGGGCGGCCCGTGACCATCCGCACGCTGGATCCGCCGCTGCACGAGTTCCTCCCGCACGAGGAGCAGGGCATCGCGCAGCTGGCGCGCGACACCGGGCGCACCGTCGAGGAGATCCGCGCGCAGATCGCGGACCTGGTCGAGTCGAACCCCATGCTCGGCCACCGCGGCTGCCGGCTCGGGATCAGCCACCCCGAGATCACCGAGATGCAGGCGCGCGCCATCTTCGAGGCCGCCTGCGACGCCGCCGAGCAGGGCGTGAAGGTCGAGCCGGAGGTGATGATCCCGCTCGTCGCCTCGGTGAAGGAGCTGGACGACCAGGCCGGCGTGGTGCGGCGGGTGGCGGAGGACGTGTTCGCCCGGCGTGGCCGCAAGGTGCGCTACCTGGTGGGGACGATGATCGAGGTGCCGCGCGGCGCGCTCACCGCCGCCGAGATCGCGCGCACCGCCGAGTTCTTCTCGTTCGGCACGAACGACCTCACCCAGACCACGTTCGGCCTGTCGCGCGACGACACGGGCCCGGTGCTGCAGACCTACCTCGCGAAGGAGATCCTGCCCGTCGACCCGTTCGTCTCGGTGGACCAGGACGGCGTGGGCGCGCTCATGAAGATCGCGGTCGCCGGCGGGCGGGCCACCCGGCCCGGCCTGAAGCTCGGCATCTGCGGCGAGCACGGCGGCGACCCGGCCTCGGTGGAGTTCTGCCACCGCATCGGGCTCGATTACGTCTCCTGCTCGCCCTACCGGCTCCCCATCGCGCGGCTCGCCGCGGCGCAGGCGGCGCTCCGCGAGCGCGCGCAGGAGAGCAAGGCGGGCGACGGGAGCGCGAAGCGCGCGCGCAACGGGAAGGCGAAGCCCGCGCGCGCGGCGAAGGCGTCCCCGCGGCGGGCGCGGAACGCCGCGATCGCGGTCCCGCGGGCACGCAAGGGCGCCGGACGCCGGCCCCGGGCGCGCGCGTAGCGGCGGACGTCGGATCGGGGGCGGAGCCCGGGCGAGGCGGTGGTCCTCGCCCGAACGCTCCGTATTTTGACGCGGGCGGCCGCGTGGGGCACACTGCGCCCGTCTCCCGCCTCCGGTCCGATGAAGCACTCCAAGCTCTCCGTCTGGCTCCTCCCCGCGAGCGCGCTCGTGCTCGCGGGACTGGCCGCCCCGCGCCCCGAGCCCGCCCACGCGGCGGCCCCGGCGGCGAGCGCCGCGGCCGGGACCCCTACTTCCACCTCCACCCCCGCCGCCGCCGAGCGGACAGCGCCGCTCGGGGAGCCCCGCTACGACGCCGCGCTGGGCCGATGGGTCGCGCCGCTCGGGCAGGGGCGGGCGGTGCTGACGATCGATCCGCGCCTGCAGGCGCGCCTCGAGCGCACGCTCGCGTCGAACGCCGTGCCCTGGGGCGTGACCGTCCTCATCGAGCCCGCCACCGGCCGCGTGCTCGCCATGGCCGAGCACTCGGAGGCCGAGCCCGCGCGCAAGGGGCTCGCGCGCGCCGCCCTGGCGCCCGCCGCCAGCATCTTCAAGATCGTGACCACCGCCGCGCTGCTCGAGCGCGGCGTCCGCCCCGATGACGAGGTCTGCTACCACGGCGGCAAGCGCCGCCTGCAGCCCAAGCTCCTCGCCGACGACCCGCGCCGCGACAGCCGCTGCCTCAGCCTCACCTCCGCGCTCGGCCACAGCGCCAACGTCGTGTTCGCGAAGCTCGCCGGCCGCGACCTCGGCGCCGCCGAGCTGCGCACCGCCGCCGGCCGGTTCCTGTTCGGCGAGCCCATCCCCTTCGCGCTGCCCGTGGAGGTCTCGCCCGCGCCCATCCCCGAGGATCCCTTCGAGCTCGCGAACACCGCCGCCGGCTTCGGCCCCGTGCGGCTGTCCCCCCTGCACGCCGCGCTCCTCGCCGCCACCGTCGCGAACGGCGGCGTGTTCGTCCCGCCCTCGCTGGTGGAGGAGGCCGACGGCGCCTCCCCGCCCGTGCCCCCCGCGCCCTGGCGCGTGATCGACGAGCAGGTCGCCGGCGCGCTCGCCGAGGCCATGCGCAGCACCGTGACCGAGGGCACCGCCCGCAAGGTGTTCCGCCGCGGCGGCCCCGGCTCGCTCCGTGGCGTCGAGGTGGCCGGCAAGACCGGCTCGCTGACCGACCCGTCGCCGTACCGCGACTACTCCTGGTTCGTCGGCTACGCGCCGCTGGATCGTCCCGAGGTCGCCGTCGCGACCCTGGTGGTGAACGGCCAGAAGTGGCGGACCCGCGCCACCGCCGTGGCCCGCGACGCGCTCGAGGCGTACTTCTCGAACCGCGTCGCCAGCGCTGCCGCGCCCGGCCTGCGGACCGCGAAGGCCCCGGCGCCCTGAGTCATCCGGACCGGCGCCAGCCGCCCGCGTAGGCGTCCACGAGCGCGTCCCCGAGGACCCGCCGGGCTTCATCGAGGTTGTGGCCACGACAGCGGATGCGAAGGTTGTCCGCCGTCGAGGCCCCGCCGCACGCGCGCGGAAGGATGTGGTCCAGCTCGAGCCGGTGCGTCGACCCGCAGCGCTCCCCCGACGCGAGGAGGAAGGTGCACCGCCCGCCGTCGCGGGCCCAGACCTCGCGGCGAACGTGGGCAGGAATGTGGTCCGGCCGCGTGGAGGGACGGACGGTCTTCTGCGGCCGAGCCGTGAGCCCCTTGCGCCGTTCACGATCGGCGATGAGCAGATCGAGCGCCGCCTCGAGGACGTTCTCGCGGCTGGCGCCGGGCATGGAGTGCGAGAGCGCGTCCCGCGCGGCGTCGAGCTTCTTCAAGAATGCCTTGGAGACGGTGAGGTGCATGCGCGCCGAATCCCCGTCGAGCCAGTCGACCGAGCCGGGCTTCGCAGCACGCGGCGCCGCTCGCAGGTCGACAGGCTCACTGCGAGCGGGTTCTACAGGAGCCGCGATCTCGACCCGGTTGGGTGCATTTGGTTCGGGCGCCCGAAATAGAACCGGCGCTGCGCCAGGCGCCGTCACCGCCGCCGGCACAGCCGCCGCCCGGATCGGCACGACGACCTCGCGCCGAGGCGGGTTCTCCACGGGCCGGATCGAGGCAGCCACCTCCGCCGCATCCCGGCTCGACAGCCCGTAGAACCGCGGCAGGACCTCCGCGCAGTTTTCGGCCGTCACCACCTTCGCCAACTCGCACACCGACGACAGGCACAACTTCCCGTCCCGAAGCGCACCCTCGATCGCCGGGTACCGCTGGATGAGCTCCGCCGCCGTCTTCCGGTACTGCGCCGCGCCGGCCGACAGCCCCAGCTCACGCCGGAGGAACGAGAACAGCGACGTGTGCCCGCGCTGCTGCCAAAGGCCCCGCCGGTCGAACTCCGCCAGCGCCACCAGGAACTCCGCCATGGCGTGCCGCTCGGAACGGAGCAGGGAGACGAGACGCTTCGTGAACTCGGCTGCGTTGTCCATGCACGAAGCATCGCACGCGGATTTCGCCCTCCGTAAAACGCACCAGGACCGCCCCAGACGCACGAACGCGCCCAAGGTCCCGCGACCCCTCCGCACCTTCTTCAGCGCCTCAGCCGCGCCCCGCGAGCGCACCAGGCCCCTGCGTCCCAGCGATTCCGCTCGCGTAGGCCGCTCCCCGCTCCAACCCCGTCAAGCCCGCTGAGCGTTCCCGTTGGGCCGCAAGCATTCAGTCACTCACCGTGACAGCCTCTTGCGCGCGCCAGGTCCGCGCCCCGCGCCCCGCGTCCCACCCCACGAGCCTCTCGCAAGCCGATCCCCGCGGCCCCGGCCCCGGCCAACCAACCCCGCCCCCGACCCAGCCACCCCCTCAAAGCCCATCCCCCGCCCGCGGTTCGACAAGCTCACCACGAGCGGGCATCAGCCCACCACGAGCGGGCATCAGCCCACCACGAGCGGGCATCAGCCCACCACGAGCGGGCATCAGCCCACCACGAGCGGGCATCAGCCCACCACGAGCGGGCATCAGCCCACCACGAGCGGGCATCAGCCCACCACGAGCGGGCATCAGCCCACCACGAGCGGGCATCAGCTCACCACGAGCCGCATCCGTCCGCCTTCACCACCCCACCAACCCCGAATCCGCGAACCTCCGCAGCGCCTTCAGCACGTCCAGCTCGCGCATCGGCGCCGCGCGCACCAGCTCGGCCACGCTGCGCTTCCCGTCGCACCGCGAGAGCAGGTACCGATCCGCCGCCGGCAGCCGCATGCGCGCCAGATCCGGCGCCGACACCTGCGCCGCCGGCCGGAGCGTTCCTCCGAGCAGCTCCGCCTGGAGCCGCTCCCCGAGCACCGCCTCCGCCTCCGCCCGCGCCGCGCGCGCGGGCGCCCACGCCGGCGCCAGCTCGGCCGCGCGCGCGGCCGCCAGCTCCGCCTCGTCCGCGCGCCCGTCGGCGAGCAGCCCGCGGGCGCGCTCCACCAGCTCCGCCGCCTCGCGCTCCACCGCGACGGCGCCCACCTCCGGCGCGGGCGCGGCGGCGCGGAGCACGCCCTGGTTCGCGAGCGCGTAGAGCCGCTGGTGCAGGTGGAAGTCGGTGGCGTTGAGCGCGAGGCCGACCTCGTCGATGGTCTTCCCGGCGCGCGCCAGCGCGAGCAGCCGCCCGTCCACCGTGCCGGGCGCGAGGCCCGGCGGCACGCGCGCCTCGTCCACCTCCAGCGTGGCGGCGCCGCTCGGGAACTGCGCGCGGAACGCGCTCCACGCGGTGGCGCGGAACTCCGCCTCGCGCGCGATCTCGGCGAGCGGCACCTCCGGATCGAGCTCGTCCACGGCGGCCGGCGGCGCGTCGTCGAACGTGAACACCCCCGAGTCCCACAGGAACACGTCGAGCAGCGTCTCGCGGATCTTGATGGCGAGCACCTCGCGCACCGTCTCCGGCGCCACCAGGCCCACCATGACGAGCACCCGGCCCAGCCGGACGCGCGTCTGCTCCTGCGTCTCGAACGCCTTCTGCAGCTGCGCCTCGGTGAGGTGGCCGTAGTTGACGAGCAGCTGGCCGAGGAACTCGCGCGGATCGTTGGACGCGGCCGCCACCGCCGCGCCGCCGCGGAGCTGCAGCGTCTTGCGCACCGAGCCGCGCTCGCAGGTGAGCGCGCCGGTCATGGCGCGCCGCGCGAGCAGCTCCACCAGCTCGCCGAGCGGGAGCACCGCGAAGCTGCCCATGAGGCCGCGCACGCGCGGAGTGTGTACCGGGCGGCGCGCTGGCGGCAAGGCGGCCCCTCGTGTAAGAACTTCCCGCCATGAGCACCCGGTCCGTCCGCCCGGCCGCCGCCCTCGCCGCCCTCGTTGCGCTGGTGGGGCTCGCCGCCTGCAAGGAGTCCCGCCCCGCCGTCTCCCAGGCCGAGCTCGATCGCTTCGGGATCGAGCGCGCCACGTCGGTGCCGGCGCCGCCCATCGAGCTCATCTCGCTCGACGGCACCCGGTTCTCGCTGGCGAGCGCGAAGGGGCAGGTGGTGTTCGTGAACTTCTGGGCCACCTGGTGCCCGCCCTGCCGCACCGAGATGCCCTCGATGCTGGCCCTCGGTCGGGAGCTGGAGGCGAAGTACCCGGGCAAGTTCCGGATGGTCGCGGTCTCGGTCGACGAGGCCTGGGACCCCGTGCGCGAGTTCATCTCCGCGCCTCCCTACATGGGGTCGACCGCCGGGGCCACGGTGGTGCTCGACGCGGACCAGTCGGTCACGATGCGCTACTACTGCGCCGCCCGCGGCGGCTGCCCGGACTCGTACAAGTTCCCCGAGTCGTACATCGTCGGGAAGGACGGGAAGCTCGTCTCGATGGTGATCGGGCCGCGCGAGTGGTCGGTCCCGGTGGCGCGCGCCTACCTCGAGCAGCTCATCGGGTCCTGAGCCGGCCCCGTCCTTTCCCAGCAAAGCCCGCAGGTTGACTCGGTGCGCCCTGCACCCCGCGTGATTGCGCGCGCACATCCACCCCCGCACGGCTCGGCGGGGCCCGCTGCCCGGAATTCTTGATAGGCCCCGATCACGTGCACTATAAATGCCCGTGAATCTTTGAAGATCCGGCGATCGACGCCACGTCGCCCGGGTCCTCCGGAGGGGCGTTTGGACGCGCGCGGCATCCCGGTGGTGGTGATGGGCCTCGGCGAGATCGGACGGGCGATCGCCCGCGCCGTGATCGCCCGTCCGGACCTCGAGCTGGTCGGCGCGGTGGACTCCGGCGCCTCGCTGGCCGGCCGGCCGCTCGGCGAGCTGCTGGGGGTCCCCGCGCCCGCCCTGAAGATCGCGGCGGACCCGAAGGCGGCGTTCGCCGCGGCGAAGGGGGGCGTGCTGCTGCTCGCGACCGCGAGCACGCTCGACGCCGTCCGCCCCGACCTCGAGCGCGCGGTGCGCGCCGGGCTCTCGGTGGTGTCCACCTGCGAGGAGCTCGCGTACCCGTGGCTGCGCCACGAGGAGGCCGCCGACGCGCTCGACGCGCTCTGCGAGCAGCGCAACGTGGCCGTGCTCGGCACCGGCGCGAACCCGGGCTTCGTGCTCGACCGGCTGGCCGCGGTGCTCGGGCACGCGACCGGCCCGGTGCGCCACGTGCGCGGCCTGCGGGTGGTGGACGCGTCGAAGCGGCGCGCGGCGCTGCTGCGGAAGATCGGCGCCGGCCTCGACGAGGACGCGTTCCACGAGGCCGCCGAGCGCGGCGAGGTCGGGCACGTGGGCCTGGCCGAGTCGGCCGCGCTCGCCGCCACCGGCCTCGGGCTCGGGGTGGACGAGGTGGACGAGGAGCTCGCGCCGCTGGTCGCGGAGGAGGACGCGCGCGGCGGCCCGGTGCCGGTCCGGCGCGGGCAGGTGGCGGGCTTCACGCAGGTCGCGCGCGTGTTCGCCGAGGAGCGCGAGGTGGTGCGGCTCGAGCTGACCATCGCGGTGGACGCGGACGACCCGCGCGACGAGGTCGAGCTGGACGCGGACCCGCCGCTCCGGCTGGTGGTGCCGGGCGGCATCCCCGGCGACGCCGCCACCGCCGCGGCGGTGGTGAACGCGGCGGCGGCGGTGACGGAGCTGCGCGGGCTGGTCACGGTGCTCGACCTGCCCGCGGGCCGGTGAACGAGAGGGCGCATGCTCGACAGATCGCTGATCGGCAGGGAGAGCGAGCCGGTGGTCCACGAGGTGGAGCGCGGCGCGATCCGCCGCTTCGCCGAGGCGCTCGGCGACCCCAACCCGCTCTACCAGGACGAGGCCGTCGCCCGCGCCGCCGGCTTCCCGGCGCTGGTCGCCCCGCCGACGTTCCCGGCGGCGCTCACCTCCAACGAGCGCTTCCGCCACTCGCTCGACCTCGGAACGCGCTCGGTGCTGCACGGCGAGCAGCAGCTCGAGTACGCCCGGCCGCTGGTGGCCGGCGACCGCATCACCGTGGTGACCCGGGTGGCCGACGTGCAGGAGCGCGCCGGCGCGAGCGGCCCCACCGACGTCCTCGTGCTCGAGGACGAGGGCCGCGACCCGGAGGGCAAGGTGGTGTTCCGGTCGCGCGAGACGCTGCTGCTGCGCCGCTGAGGGGACGATGACGCTCACCGCACGCCAGCTCTACTTCGAGGCGGTCAAGGTGGGGGACGAGCTGCCCCCGCTGGTGAAGCCGCCGGTGGACCGCCTGCAGATCGCGCGCTACGCCGGCGCGGCGCAGGACTGGAACCCGCTCTGCATCGACGAGGTCCACGCGAAGAACGCCGGGTTCCCCAGCGCGCTCGCCCCCGGCATGCTCAGCATGGGCTTCCTGGGCGAGCTGGTGATGGACTGGGTGCGCGGCGCGCGGCTGCGCCGGTTCCAGGCGCGGTTCGTCAAGATCGTGTGGCCCGGCGACGTGCTCACGGTGCGCGGCCGCGTGGTGGACCGGCGCTTCGAGGAGGGCGGCCGCTACGCGGTGGACATCGAGACCTGGGCCGAGAACCACCGCGGGGAGCTGGTGGTGCGCGGCCTCGCCTCGTTCCAGCTCTACTACAGCGCCGACGACGAGACCCGGCAGCGCGCCGGGCAGGCGCCGCTGGTGGTGACGCCGGCCGAGGAGGAGGCGCGGCTCGCGAAGCTGTCGCGCGCGCAGCCGCCGCGCCCGGCGCCGGTCACCGGGCGGTCGCTGGCGCCGCCGCGTCCGCTCGCGCCGCCCCCGGCGCCGCAGCGGCCCGCCCCGCCCGCCGGTGCCCGCCCCGCGCCGGCGCCCGCCGCGGCGCCGCGTCCCCCCGCCGCCGCGCCGGCCCGGCCCGGCGCCGCCCCGTCGCGCCCCGCACAGCCGCCGCGCCCGGCGACGCAGGCCGCGCGCCCGCCCGCGCCCGCCGCGCGTCCGGCGCCCGGCGCGCGCCCCGCGTCCGCCACCCGTGCACCGGCGGCGGCCGTGAAGGCGAAGCGCCCCGCCGCGCCTGCTCGCCCCGCCGCGAAGCGCCCCGCCGCCGGGAACGCCAAGGGGCCGGCGCGGCCGCACCCGGCGAAGCGCCCGGCCCGCAAGGAGAAGGCGGCCGGCGCCCGCGCCCGCGCCCCCGGCCGCAAGCCGGGCGGGAAGAAGCGGCGGTGACGTCCGCCGCCGGCCGGAGCCACGCACCGTGAACGCCTCCCGGACCCCCCTGGCCGCCCTCGCGGCCGCGGCCGCCGTGGCGCTGGCCGGGCCCGCGTGCCGGCGCGCCGCAGAGGCGCCGCCGCCCGCGTCGCCCGACGCCGCGCGCGCCGCCGCCGAGCGCTACGAGCAGGCGCTCGCGGAGGGCGACCGCGCCTACGCCGATCGCGACGAGCCGGCCCGCCTCGCCGAGGCGATCGCCGCCTACGGGCGCGCCGCCACGGTCCGCCCCCGCGATCCGGGCCCCGAGCTGCGCATCGCGCGCGCCGAGGCGTTCGCCGGCCTCGCCGCCGAGGATCCCGCGCGCGCCCGGCAGGCCTGGGACGCATCCGCGCGGGCGGCGGAGCGGGCGCTGCGGGCGCTCTCGCCGGCGTGGGCGCAGGCCATCGACCAAGGCGACGATCCGGCCGCCGCCGCCGCGCGGGTGGAGGCGCCCGGGGCGGAGGCGCTCTACTGGCTCGCGCTCGGGTCGATGCGCTCGGCCCAGACGAGCGGCTACGCCGCGGTCCTCGCGGTGAAGGACGCGACGCTCGCCATGATGTCGCGCACCGCCGCGCTCGACGAGCGCGTGGACGCGGCCGGCCCGCACCGCGCCCTGGGCGCCTGGCGCGCGGCGCTCCCGGTCGCGGCCGGCGGGGGCGCGGCCGCGGCGCGGGCCCACTTCGATCGCGCGCGGGCGCTGTTCCCCGCCGAGCCGCTGGCCCGCGTCGCCGAGGCCGAGACCTACGCGGTCCTGGTCCAGGATCGCGCGCTGTTCGAGCGGCTGCTCGGCGAGGTGCTCGCGCCGGGCGACGGGGGCGACCCGGATCGCGCCCCGGAGCGCGGGGTGGCGCGCCGCCGGGCGAAGGCGCTGCTGGAGCGCGCCGGCCGGCTGTTCTAGATCCCGCCGATGCCCACCCGAGCCCGCATCGCCCTCGCGCCCTCCCGCCTCGCCGCGCTCGCGCTCGCCGCGCTGGCCACCGCCGGCTGCCGCCCACGCGTGCCGCCCCCCGACCTGTCGCTCGACCCGGCCGCGCTGCTCGCGCAGGTCCAGGCGGCGCAGGGGAGGGTGCGCGCGGTGCGCGGCGAGGCCCGCGTCGCGGTGGACGCGCAGGGGCAGTCGGGCACCGTCTCGCAGTTCGTGGCGGCGGAGGTGCCGGACCGGCTGCACCTCGAGACGCTCGACTTCTTCGGGAACGTGGCCGCCGTGCTGGTCGCGGCCGACGGGCGCTTCTCGCTGTACGACGCGCGGAGCAAGGTGCTCTACCGCGGCGAGGCGACCCCCGAGAACCTGGCGCGCCTGGTGCCGCTGCCGCTCACGGCGGGCGAGCTGGTGCGGATCCTGTGCGGCGGCGCGCCGCTCCTCGACGGCCGGCCCGCCGCCGCCGAGCCCGGCGCCGGCCACGTCGCGCTCACGCTCGAGGCGGGCCCGTGGGCGCAGGTGCTGCGGATCGGGCGGGGCGCGGCGGTGGAGCGCTCCTGGCGCACGGTCGAGGGGGGCGGGCCGGGCGAATACGACCTCGCCTTCGGCGCGTTCTCGCCCGCGAGCGAGGGGCGCTTCCCGTCCGAGGTGAAGCTGCGCTCGGAGCGCCCGCGCGTCCGGCTCGAGCTGCGCTGGCGGGAGGTGGAGGTGAACCCCGCCCTCGATCCCGGCCTGTTCCGGCTGGACCCGCCGCGCGGCGCGCGCGTGGTCGAGCTGGACGAGCGCTCTGCCCCGCCGCCGCCGGACCTGTTCCGCGCCGAGCCGGCGCCCGCTCCCGGGTCCCCCGGCCGGGCCGACTGACAGGCGTCAGGGGGAATGCGCGCGGGCCCCCGCGCGTTCGCCGCCGAGGGACCGAGAAGCCCCCCGCCGGCGCGAGGCCGCGGTTAGACTCCCTCCGTTCCCCACCCCGGAGACGCACCTTGGACACCAGCCTCGTCGGCATCATGAAGACCGGCAGCGCGTCGATGTGGATCATCGTCGCGTGCTCGGTCATCGCGCTCGCGGTCGCCATCGAGCGCGGCATCGCGCTCTGGGGCTTCACCGCCCGGGCGAAGAGCCTGGCCGACGCGGTGACCCGCGCGCTGTACCGGGGCGACCTCGAGGACGGGCGCGCGCAGTGCGAGCGCTCCGGCTCGCCGGCGGCCGACGTGTTCCTGGCCGGCCTGGTGGCGGTGGCGCCGCGGCCGGGCCCCGGCGGCCGGGCCCCGGCGCCCACCGCCGAGAAGATCGCCGCGGCGGTGGAGCGCGAGCGCCAGCAGGTGAACCTGAAGCTCCGCCGCAACCTGTGGATCCTCGGCACCGTCGGCGCCACCGCGCCGTTCGTGGGCCTGTTCGGCACCGTGGTCGGCATCATGCACGCGTTCCGCCAGATGGCCGCCACCGGGCAGGGCGGCTTCACGGTGGTGGCGGCCGGCATCTCCGAGGCGCTCGTCACCACCGCGGGCGGCATCGCGGTGGCGATCGAGGCGGTGGTGATCTTCAACTTCCTCAACGTGCACGTGCAGAAGCTCGCGCTGCAGCTCCGCCTGCTCACCGAGGAGTACCTCGAGATCGTGAAGGAGGTCCTCGCGGGCGGCGCCCGCCCGCAGGAGCCCGCGGCCCGCAGCGCCGGGGAGGGCTAGCGCATGGCGCTCGGCGGACCCTCGAGCGGCGACGGCGGCGAGGACGAGGTCGGCGGCGGGATCTTCGCCGACATCAACATCACGCCGCTCACCGACATCTTCCTCGTCCTCCTCATCATCTTCATGGTGACGACCACGGCGATCGCCGAGGCCGGCCAGGAGAAGGGCGGCTTCAAGGTGAACCTGCCGAAGGGCGGGAAGGGCGAGGCTTCGCAGATCCCGCAGGACCTGGCGGTGGCGGTGCTCGCCGACGGGCGCGCGGTGGTGGGCGGGAAGGTGCTCGCCGACGACGCGCTCACCGCCGCGTTCGCCGAGGCGGCCGGCCGCAACGCGGAGCTGGTGGTGCTGGTGCAGGCGGACGAGGGCGTGCCGCACGGCCGGGTGGTGCAGGTGATGGAGCTCGCCCGCGGCGCCGGCCTGAGCCGGCTGGCCATCGCCACCCGCGCGGACGCCGCGTCCGGTGGCGGCGGTGGCCGCTGAGCGCATGTAGGCGGATGGGCGTCGCGCGCGCCCCGAGGGGCTCGACCCGCCGTGCGGGGCGAAGGTAGGATCCGCCGCGCATGGACGCCATCGGGAAGAGGCGGCTCGGGGAGCTCCTGCTCGAGGCGGGCGTCATCGACGCCACGCAGCTGCAGTCCGCGCTCGGGCACCAGCGCCAGTGGGGCGTCCGGCTCGGCCAGGCGCTCGTGGACCTGAAGCTCGCGGGCGAGGCGGACATCGTCCAGGCGCTGTCGCGCAAGTACGGCTACGAGGTGGCGCACCTCGACGCGCTCGAGCCGTACGCGCTGGAGCTGGCGCTGCGCCTCGTGCCGCGCGAGTTCGCGCTGCGCAACAACGTCTTCCCGCTCGGCGCCGACACCGGCACGCTCGCGGTGGCGATGTCCGATCCCACCAACCTGGCGGTGGTGGACGAGCTGCGCTTCCGCACCGGGCGAAAGGTGAAGGTGTGCATCGGCGGCGATCGCGAGATCGCGGCCGCGGTGAGGGACCGGTACCCGCACGACCACGCCATCGAGGCGATCGCGCTCGACCTCGACGCCGACGACCCGCCCGGCGAGGCGGTGCTCGACCCGTTCGGCGGCGGCTCGAAGGACGCGCTGGAGGCGTTCTTCGGCAGCGGCGCCGCCGCAGCCGCCCCCCGCCCTGCCGCACCCCGGGCCGCGCCGCCGCCCGGCGCCGCGCCCCCCACCGACGCTGCGTCCGCCGCCGCGCCGCGCCCCGCCGGCGCCGCGGTGGCGGCGCCGCCCGCGCCGCGGCCGCCCGGCCCCGCCGCCGCGCCCGCCCCGGGGTTCGGCCCGGCGATCCCGCCGCAGGCGCGGCCCGCGCCCGCCCCGGGGTCGGCCCAGGCCATCCCGCCGCAGGCGCGACCCGCGCCCGCTGCCCCGCCGCGCCCCGGGCCGCCGCCCGGCGCCGCGGGTCGCGTCCCCGCCGGCCCCACCCGTCCGCTCCCGCCGCCCGGCGCGCTGGCGCCCCCGGGCGCCCGGCCTCCCGGCGCGTCCGCCTTCCGCCCCCCGCCGCCCGCGCCCGCCGGCGCCGTCCGCCCCGGCCACGCGCCGCAGCCGATCCCGCGCCCTGCCGGCGCGCCCCCGGCACCACCGGCGGCCCGTCCCGCCCCCGCGCCCGCCCCCGCCCCCGCCGCGCCGGCGCGCGCCGCCCCGCTGCCGGCCGCACCCTCGCCGTCCGCACCATTGCCGTCCGCACCGCTGCCGTCTGCACCGCTGCCGTCCGCACCATCGCCGGCCGCCCCGCGCGCGCTCGCCGCCCCCCTGTCACCCGGCCTCTCGCTCGAGCTCGAGGATCACCCGGGGCCCGAGGAGGTGGAGGCCGCGCGGGCGGCGCTGCTCGGCGCCATCCCGCAGGAGGGGCTGGGCACGCTCACGCCGGTGCCGATGGCCGACCCGTCGCCGTTCACCGACGGTGAGCGCGCCATCCTGTCGGCGCTGGAGCGCCTCGCCGCCGGCGCGCCCGCCGAGCCGGAGATCGTGAAGCCCGCGCAGGCGATGGCGGCGCTGTTCCGCGCGCTCCTGAAGCGCGGGCTGCTCACCGAGCGCGACCTGCTCGACGAGCTGGTCCGGCGCTGAGAGAGCGTGAAGGAATCGGCCGGTGCCCCATGGACTGTGGCCGCCGGCCGTGATCTTCTCGGGGCGTGAGCGAACACGACGCGCCGCGGGTGGTGAGGCCGGTCCGAAATCAACTCTCGCTGCAGCCGACGGACCTCGAAGCGCTGGTCCCGGACGAGCACCCGGTTCGCGCCATCTGGACGTTGGTCGAGCGGCTGGACCTGTCGGCGTTCTACGACGAGATCGCGTCGCGCGGCAGCAATGCTGGGCGGCCAGCGACGGACCCGGCGGTGCTGCTCGCGCTGTGGCTGTTCGCCAACTCGGAGGGCGTGGGGAGCGCGCGGTTGCTCGAGCGGCTGTGCGAGCGGGACGCGCCCTACCGCTGGATCTGCGGCGGGGTGCCGGTGAACCACCATACGCTCGCCGACTTTCGCGTGGAGCACGGGAAGAAGCTCGACCGGCTCATGACGCAGGTGCTGGCCGCGCTCATGAAGGAAGGCGTGGTGCAGCTCCGGCGCGTGGCGCAGGACGGGATGAAGGTCCGGGCGAGCGCCGGCGCGGCGAGCTTCCGGCGTCGTCAGTCACTGGAGCGCTGCCGCAAAGAAGCCGAGGAACAGGTCCGAAAGCTCAGGCGCGAGATCGAGAGCGATCCGTCAGCTTCGACGAAGCGTGTGCAGGCTGCGAAGGAGCGGGCCGCGCAAGCTCGGCTCGATGCCGTCGAGGCCGCACTTGCGGAGGTCGAAGTCGTCGAGAAGCAGCGCGTCGAGCGAGACGAGAAGAAGCCCTCGGACGCGAGGCGTCGCGGCGAGATCCGCGTCAGCACCACGGACGCGGAGAGCCGCGTGATGAAGATGGCGGACGGTGGGTTCCGGCCCGCCTACAACGTGCAGTTCGCGACGGACGAGAGCGGTGTCATCGTGGGCACCGACGTCACGAACAACGGTACCGACCAGCCGCACGTCGTGCCGATGCTCGACGAGATCCGGCGCCGAACGGGCGAGACGCCACGCGAGTACCTGGTCGACGGTGGCTTCGTGACGCTCGACAACATCGAGGCCATCGCAGAGCGGGGCGCGACTCCGTATGCGCCGCTGCCGAAGCCGAAGAGCAAAGCCGTCGATCCGCACGCTCCGAAGCGCAACGACACACCTGCGATCGGGGCCTGGCGCGTGCGGATGGGGACAGAGGACGCCAAGCGCGTCTACGTGCAGCGCGGCGTCCTCGCCGAGAGGACGAACGCAGATCTCCGTGTGCACCGGCGACTCGACCGGCTGAACGTCCGAGGGCTGGTAAAGGTGAAGACGATCGTGCTGCTCGCCGCGATCAGCTTCAACATCATGCGTCTCATCGCGAGCAGACTCTCGGCCTAATCGCCTCCGGACGGGACTCCCGGCGCCGGACCGAGCTCCGCCGGCTGAACGAGCCCTCCGACGCCCCCGCGTCCCCGAAGGTGGGCGCGCTCGACCCCGGGCGCCTGCCCGCGCCGCACCCGCAGCGCGGACGGATTACTTCACGGTCCCTGAGAGCACGTGAACCCATCCCCTCCCGTCGCCGCGGCGGCCGATCCGCGTCGCATCGCGTCGTTGCTCCTCCCTCGCATGCCTCGGGGCATGCTCGGTCGTCGCGCCTCGCGCTGCTCGCGTCTCGACCGCCTGGCTCGGTCCGGGGATGGATTCACGCGCTCTGAGCGGCGCCCGCCGGCGCCGTCGCGATCAGTTCAGCGAGCCCGGCACGACCAGCGGGAACGGCGCGATGGTGGCGTCGAACGCCTGCCCGTCGTCGCGCACCATCCGGTAGGTGCCGCGCATCGAGCCGTGCGGCGTCTTCAGCACGCAGAAGCTGGTGTACTCGAAGTGCTCGCCGGGCTCGAGGTGGGGCTGCTGGCCGACCACGCCGTCGCCCACCACCTCCTCGCGCTCGCCGCTCGCGTCGAGGATGATCCAGCGGCGCGACACGAGCTGCGCCGGGACCTCGCCCTGGTTCGCGATCCGCACCGTGTACGAGAACAGGAACCGCCCGGGCTCGGAGCGCTCGGGCCGGAACGTGCTGCGGACGGTGACCTCGATGCCTTCGGTGACGGCGGTGGACACGCCCACCCCTTATAACCGGGGTGCGCCGTCGCGCCAGGGGGCCCAACGTGGATCTCGCCGCGCTCCTCTCGCAGGCCCCGCCGCACCCCCGCCGCGTGGTGTGCCTCACCGAGGAGACCACCGAGACGCTCTACCGCATCGGCGCGGGCGACCTGGTGGTGGGCGTCTCCGGGTTCACCGTCCGTCCACCCGAGGCCCGCCGCAAGCCGCGGGTGAGCGCGTTCCTGTCCGCCGACGGGGACGCGATCGCGGCGCTCCGGCCGGACCTGGTGGTCGGCTTCTCCGACCTTCAGGCCGACGTCGCTCGCGACCTGGTGCGGCGCGGGATCCCGGTGCTGGTCACGAACCAGCGCTCGGTGGCGGAGATCCTCCAGACGCTCCGGCTGGTCACCGCCGCGGTGGGCCGCGCCGAGGCGGGGGAGGCGCTCGCGGCCGAGCTCGAGGCCGGCCTGGCGCGGGTGGCGGAGTCGGCGGCCGCGCTGCCCCGGCGCCCGCGCGTGTTCTTCGAGGAGTGGCCGGACCCGCTCATCGCCGGGATCCGCTGGGTCTCGGAGCTGCTGGAGCTGGCCGGCGCCGACGACGTGTGCGCGGAGACCCGCGCCTCGCACGCGGCCAGGGGCCGGATCGTCGCCGCGGAGGAGGTGGCGCGGCGCGCGCCGGACGCGGTGGTGGCGAGCTGGTGCGGGAAGAAGGCCCGCCGCGAGGTGATCCGGGCGCGGCCGGGGTGGTCGGAGGTCCCGGCGGTGCGGGAGGACCAGCTCTACGAGGTGCGGAGCGCGATCATCCTGCAGCCCGGCCCGGCCGCCCTCACCGACGGGGTGCGCGCGCTCGCCGGCATCGTGGCCGCGGTGGCGCGCGGCGAGCGGCTGCCGGCCCGCCGCGAGGGGGAGCTGCGGGGTCCGCCGGCGGGCTAACATGGACGGCATGGCGACCGCGGGGCTCGAGGCGAAGCTGGAGCGCATCCTGGCCGAGGTGCGGGGGTCGGGCGGGAAGGTGGTGGCGCTCACCGGCGCCGGGATCTCGGCGGAGAGCGGCATCCCCACGTTCCGCGGCGCGGAGGGCTACTGGGTGGTCGGCTCCCGCAACTACATGCCGCAGGAGATGGCCACGCGGGAGATGTTCGAGGCCGCGCCGGACGAGGTGTGGCGCTGGTACCTGTACCGGTTCGGCGTGTGCCGCGACGCCCGGCCGAACCCGGGGCACGAGGCGCTGGTGCGGCTCGAGGCGGCGCTGGGCGAGCGGTTCACGCTCGTCACGCAGAACATCGACGGGCTGCACCGCCGGGCCGGCTCGCGCCGCGTGTTCTGCATCCACGGCGACGCCGCCTACGTCCGCTGCGCGGCGGAGTGCGGCGTCGGGCTGCTGGACCTGCCGGCGATGGCGCCGCGCCGCAAGGACGACCCGTTCACCGAGCGCGAGCGCTCCCAGCTCTCCTGCCCCGCCTGCGGCGGCTGGCTGCGCCCGCACGTGCTCTGGTTCGACGAGTATTACGACGAGGCGAACTACCGGATGGACAGCGCCGTCCGCGCTGCCGAGGCGGCCGACCTGCTCCTGGTGGTCGGCACGAGCGGCGCCACCAACCTGCCCATGCAGATCGGCCGCATCGCGTTCCACCGCGGCGCGGCGCTGGTGGACGTGAACCCCGAGGAGAACCCGTTCGCCGAGCTGGCCGCCCGGTCGGAGCGCGGCTTCTTCGCGCGCGGCAGCGCCTGCGCGCGCCTCCCCGGGATCGTGGCGGCGCTCGGCGCCGGGTAGCGGGCGCGGCGGTCAGCGCGCCGGGCGCAGCGCCTCGAGCTTGCGGATCCACGCGTCGGACAGCCCGGCGGCGCGCGCGCCGCGGATCACCGCCTCGAGGTAGGCGGGCGAGGGCGGCGCGTCTCGCGCCAGGCGGCGGTCCGGCGCGGCGCGGAACGCGACGGCGCGCGCCGCGGACCCGTCCGCCAGCCGGAGCGTCACCTCCTGCGGCGCGTACAGCCCGGAGATGACGCCCTCCTTGTGCTCGACCATCCCGCGCGCCACGCCGGGCAGCGCGAGCGCCAGCCCCTCCACCGCCTCCCCCTCCGCCTCCGCCAGGCTCGCCACCGCGCCGCCCCAGAAGCGCGACACGACGTCGAACGCGAGCCGGAAGCCGGGGAGCGCCGCGGGCCGGCCCTGCCCGAGGTCGGGGGGCGCGTAGCCGTGATCGCGCGCCCAGGCGGCGAACGCCTCGGGATCGAGCGAGGAGCCGTACACGAACCAGGTGAAGGGCTGCGCGGCGCTGGCCTCGTGCGCCTTGCCGACGACGGGGAGGGACATGGGCCTCCCCTGTAACCGGCCCGGGGCCGCCCGTCACCGGCCGGCGGGGGCGCGCGCCGGCACCGCCGCCGAGACCGCGACCTCGAGGCGCCGCACCTCGCCCGCCGCGAGCCGCACCTCCGCCTCGCCGCGCCGCCCGTCCGCGGTGCGCACCGCGACGCGCAGCGGCCCGGCGGGCAGGTCGCCCAGCTCGAACCGATCCCCGGCGAAGCGGTGCACCTCGAGCGTGCGCCAGCCCTCCGGCGCCGGCTGCGAGGCGACCTCCAGCGCGAACCCCTTCACCGGCGCCCCGCCGCCGCGGACGACGCCTTCCAGCGCGGCGCCGGGCGAGAGCGTCACCGCGACCGCGCCGGCGGCCGGCAGCCGCCCGGTGAACGCGCCGCTGCGCCCGCCATTGTGCGCCCGCACCTCCACCTCGCGCCCGGCCAGGCCCATGTCGCGCCCCAGCCGCACGCGGCCGTCCTCGCCGGCCCGGGCCGCCATCGCCACCCGGGCGTCGCCGGGGCGGGCCAGCGTCACCTCCGCGCCGGCCGACGGCGCGCCGCCCGGCTCGAGCACGCGCACCTCCGGCCCCTCCTCCTCGGCGGCCGCCGTCACCCGCAGCTCGAGCCGCGTGGTGCCGCCCGGCTCCACCCGCGCGAACGTCGGCGCGGCGCGGACGTTTGTGCCGGCCGCGTCGGCCGGCGCCGCCAGGACGCGGTAGTCGCCAGCGGGCAGCAGCAGCTCGAAGTTGCCGCTCGCGTCGACGAGGGTGCGCGCCACCTGCGGTGGGCCCTGGAGCGTGGCGGCGAGGACGGCGGTCCCGAGCGGCGGGGGCTTGCCGCCCGCGGAGGCCCGACCGGCGAGCGCGCCCGGCGGGGCGAGGAAGAAGTCGGCCCGCGCCGCCCGGCCCGCCTGCACGCGCACCGCGCGCGCCGCGCCGAGCGCGGCCCCGTCCTGCACCGCGGCCAGCTCGGCGCGTCCCACCTCCACGTCCTCCAGGCGGAAGCGCCCCTCGAAGTCGGTGCGGGCCTCCCGCGGCGCGAGCGCGGCGAGGCCGTCGCCGCGCGCGCCGAGGCGCACGCGCACGCGCGCCAGCGGCCGGCCGGCCGGATCCGTCACCACGCCCTCGACCGCGCCGAGCCCCGCCAGCGCGAGGCGCAGCGGGAAGCTCCGGCCCGGCTCGAGCGTCACCGCCTCGGCCCGCCCCGGCGTGGCGCCGGGCGCGGCGGCGAGCACGTCCCAGGGCCCGGGCGCGAGCCCCTCCACGCGGAAGCGCCCGGACGCGTCGGCGGTGGCGCGCGCCAGCGCGGCCGACGCCTGGTGCGGCCGCAGCACCACCTCGGCCGCGGCGAGCGGCGCGCCGTCCGAGGCGCGCACCACCTGCCCCTCCAGCGCCGCCCCCGGCCCGAGCCGCAGGGCCAGCCCGCGCCGCGCCGTCCCCGGGCCCGCGGTCACCCGCTCCGCGAGCGCCGCGGCCTCGCCGCCACGCCCGGCCAGCAGCCGGTACTCGCCGGCTGGGACCGGGAGCTGGAAGCGCCCGTCTTCACCCACCGTCATCTCGGCCGAGTGGTCCGCCGAGGCGGCCCGCACCACCGCGCCCGCCGCCGGCCGGCCGTCGGCGCCGGTCACCGCGCCGTCGAGCAGCGCCAGCGCGTCGAGCCGCAGCTCGAGCGGCGCGGCGCGCGGCACCGCCACCCGTGGCACGAGCAGCGCGTGGAACCCGGCGCCGTCGGCGCGCACCGCGTACAGGCCCGGCGCGAGCCCGGGCACCTCGAACGCGCCGCGCCGCCCCGTCTCCACCCGGGCCAGCTCCTCCGGCGGCGCGTCCGGTGCCGCGTCGCCGAGCGCCGAGGCGAGCGGGACCAGCTCCAGGCGGGCCGGCGCGGGCCGGCCATCCGGCCCGGTCACGCGTCCCGAGAGCGCGACCGGCGGCGCGAGCGCCACGTCCGCGTGCGTGACCTCCTCGCCGCTCGGCCGGATCACTTCGGCCCGTCCGGGAGCGAGCCCCACCGCGCGCGCCGCCACCAGGTACGCGCCGGGGCGGGCCGCCAGCCGCGCCACGCCGTCCTTCCCGGCGACGCCGATCCCGGCCGCGAGCCAGGCGGGGGCGCCGTTCGCGCCGCGCGCGCGCAGGTAGGCCCGGACCTCCGCGCCCGCCTGCGGCGCGCCGCCCGCGGTCACCCGCACGTCGAGGAAGCCGTCGGAGGCGGTGGCCGGCGGCGCGGGCGGGCTCGAGGTCGCGACCGCGGCCCCGGGCGTCCCCGGGAGCGGGCTGGTGCGCCCCGCGTGCGGGAGCTGCGAGACCACGAACACGGCGGTGAGCGCCGCGGCGGCGAAGACCGCGACGACGATGGCGATGGAGCGGGCCCGCATGGCTGCCTCCTGCGAACGCCAAGGGTAAAACGGTGCTTACCGCGCGGGCAGGGCCCAAGCGGGCCACGCCGGCGTTCGCGACGCACCGTGAAACGCCCCGTCCCCCCGGGCGAGCGCTCGCCGGTGGCGTCCCGATCAGGTCAGGTCAGGACGATCTTGGCGATCTCCGGCGGCGAGCCGAGGCGCATGGGCGGGCCCCAGTACCCGGTGCCGCGCGACACGAAGATCTGCCCGCGGGCGCTCGCCTCGTCGTGCGCGTACAGCCCCTTCACGTACGGATACGCGGCCCGGACCAGCAGGTTGAACGGGAAGATCTGCCCGCCGTGGGTGTGCCCGGAGAGCTGCAGCTCCACGCCGGCGCGCACCGCCTCGCCGATGGCGCGCGGCTGGTGGGCGAGGAGCACCAGGCTGCGCTCCGGATCGCGCCCGTCCAGCGCGCGCGGCAGGTTCATGCCGTGGCCGTTCCCGAACTGGCCCGCGCTCCAGTCGTCCACGCCGGCGAGGTCGATCGACGCGCCCGCGTCGCCCACGGTCACGCGCTCGTTCCGCAGCACGCGGATCCCGAGCCGCCCCAGCTCCGCCACCCAGGCGTCCACGCCGGAGTAGTACTCGTGGTTGCCGGTGACGAAGAACACGCCGTGCCGCGCCTGCAGCCGCGACAGCTCGCCGACCGCGTGGCCCAGCTCGCGCACGCTGCCGTCCACGAGGTCGCCGGTGATGGCGATGACGTCGGGGCGGAGCGCGTTCGTCTGCTCCACCACCCGGCGCACCTCGCGCTCGCGGATGGCCGGGCCGACGTGCAGGTCGGAGATCTGCGCGATGGTCAGGCCGGACAGCGCCGGCGGCAGCCGGTCCAGCCGGACCGCGACCTCGTGGATCTCGGCCGGCCCGGTGGCGCTCCGGAACGCGAGCGCGGCCGAGCCGCCCGCCGCGACCACCGCACCGCCGGCCACCGCCCGCGCCACGAACAGCCGCCGGCCCGGGTCCGCGGGCGGATCGGGGACCTGGCGCAGCCAGTCGCCCACGAACAGCGCGAGCTGGGCGGAGAGGCGCGCGAGGTCGATGGCGGCCACGGCGCAGAACAGGATGAACGCGAGGCCGAGCCAGGTGAACGCGGCGACGGGCAGCCAGCGCGCCGCCCAGCCGGACGCGAGCCGCACCGAGAACATGCCCACCGGGATGGCGACGGCGAGCAGCGCCAGGAGCACGGTGCCGATCCGCCGCCAGGGCTCCGGCAGCGACGGGTCGCGCACCAGGCGCAGCCACAGGTAGGCGTGCATGCCGCCGAGGATGGACAGCACGACGGCGAGGAAGACGGCGAAGGAGAGGGCGGAGCGCGACACGTCTCCTGGTCTAACCGCGAACCGGCGCGGGGTCCACGGCGTCGAGACGGGGCCGCCCGCCGGCGCGGGGGCGCACGGCGGGCGGCGGGGTGCTCCGAGGTGAGCGGGTGGTGAGGGCGCGGGGAACGCGGGCCTCAACGCCAGGCGTAGCCCTCGAGCGCCTCCCAGCGGCGGTCGAGCTCGCCGCGCTCGTGCGCGTACCAGCGCTCGAACTTGCGCGCCTTCCCCGGGGGCGGGTAGCCGTTCCAGCGCGCGTAGAAGCGGTCGCGGGCGCCGTCGAGCCGCGCGTACTCGGCGCGGAGCGCGGCGCGCTCGCGGGCGCGCCAGCCGTCGTGCGGCCGCGGGCCGCGATCGTCCCAGCGATCGTCGCGCCAGCCGGCCGGCGCGGGGAGCGGCGCCGGGGCCGGGTACGTCACCACCGGCGCGTCGTGATCGCACGGCTTCGCGTGCGCGGCGGCGGGGACGGCGGCGGCGAGGGCGGCGGCGAGGGCGAGCTTGCGGGCGACGTTCGTCATGGTTCCTCCGGTGCGGTTTCCCTCCACCGGAGTGACGGCGCGCGCGCGGCGCCTATTCAGCGCGCCCGCCGAGGGCGCGCTCAGCGACGCGCGGCGGCGGCCTCGCGCAGCCGGTCCAGCTTCGCGGCCAGGATGAAGTCGTTGTCGGAGAGCCCGCCCACCGCGTGCGTCCACAGCGTCACGTCCACGGTGGAGTAGTGCACGCAGAAGTCCGGGTGGTGGCCCTCGGCCTCGGCGAGGTCCGCCATCGCGTTCACGAACTTCATGGCCGCGACGAAGTCGGCGAAGCGCAGGTGCTTGTGCAGCCGCGTCTTCCCCTCCTGCGCGTCCCACCCGTCGAGCGCGCCCAGCCCGGCGTCCACCGCGTCCGGCGCGAGCGCCGGGATGCCGCCCTCGCACGGCACGCACTTCCTCTTCGCGAAGTCCAGGTCCATGGCCGAGCGTGTGCGGGCCGCGCCGCGCCGCCGCAAGGCCAAGGCGGGACGCCCGCCCGGCCGGGCGATCGGCGATACTCCGCCGCCATGGACAGGCTCTTCCTCGCGCTCGGCGCGATCTCGGGGGCGGTGGCGGTGGCGGCGGGCGCGTTCGGCGCGCACGCGCTGAAGGCGCGGCTGGCGCCGGATCTGCTGGCCGTCTTCCAGACCGGCGCGCAGTACCAGATGTACCACGCGCTCGCCCTGCTGGCCGCGGGCTGGGCGTACGCGCGGACGCCCGGCGGCGCGGCCGCGTTCGCCGGCTGGGCGTTCCTCGCCGGGACGGTGCTGTTCTCCGGCAGCCTCTACGCGCTCGCGCTGAGCGGCGTGCGCGCGCTCGGGGCCGTCACGCCGTTCGGCGGCGTCGCGTTCATCGCCGGCTGGATCGCGCTGGGGGTGTCCGCGCTGCGCGGCGGGCGCTGAGAGCGCGCGCGGCTCAGGGCGACAGCGGGCGGCCCTCGGCGGCCCAGCCCACCACGCCGCCGTCCACGCTGAACACCTCGCTCAGGCCGGCGCTGCGGGCGATGGCGCACGCGGTCTGGCTGCGCATGCCGTGGCCGCACACGAAGATGACGCGGTCGCGCGTCAGGTGGTCGGCGGGGGCGCGGGCGAGCGCGCCGAGCGGGACGTGGCGCGCGCCGGGGATGTGTCCGCCGGCCCACTCGTGCGGCTCGCGCACGTCCACCAGGTCGTAGCCGCCCTGCGCGATGCGCTGCGCGGCCTCCTCGGTCGAGATCCGGATCATCGGCGCGCCTTTGTAACCGGGGCCCCTGCGCCGCGCAGCGTCTCGCGCGCGGCCCCCCGGCATGGCACAGTGCCCCCGCATGCCCGAGACCGCGAAGTCCCGCTTCCCGCCGTCCATCAAGTTCCTCGCCTGGAACGAGGCCGCCGAGCGGTTCTCGTACTACGGGATGGCGTCCATCCTGGTGCTGCACATGGTGCGGAACCTGGGGTTCGCCGAGAACGAGGCGGTCACCGCCTACCAGGTGTTCACCGGCGCGGTGTACCTCATGCCCATCTTCGGCGCGCTGCTCGCCGACCGGTACTGGGGCCGGTACAACACGATCCTGTGGCTGTCGCTCGGGTACGTGGCCGGGCACGCGGTGCTGGCGGTGTGGGAGAGCGCCTGGGGGCTGCTGGTCGGCCTCTCGCTCATCTCCATCGGCGCGGGCGGCCTGAAGCCCTGCGCCTCCGCCTTCGCGGGCGACCAGATCCCCGCGGAGGACAAGGGGCTGCTCGCGAGGCTGTACGACCTCTACTACTGGATGATCAACCTCGGCTCGACCGTCTCGACGATCGTCATCCCGCTCCTGCTCGACCACGTGAGCCCGCGGGTGGCGTTCGGCGTCCCGGGCGTCGCCATGGCGGCGGCGCTGCTGGTCTTCTGGCTGGGGCGCGGCCGCTACGTGCACGTGCCGCCGGCGCGCGTCGCCCCGCCCGCGGAGGACGGCGGCCCGGGCCGCGGCTCGGCGGCCGGCGCGGTGCTGCGCATCCTGGCGGTGTTCGCGCCGGTGATCGTGTTCTGGGCGCTCTTCTTCCAGTACGGGTCGTCGTGGACGCTCCAGGCCGAGCGGATGGACCGGCACGTGTTCGGCTTCCAGATCGCCGCCGGCAACGTGCAGACGCTCGACGCGGCCATGGTGCTCACGTTCATCCCGGTGTTCGCCGTCTGGGTGTTCCCGGCCCTGGAGCGCCGCGGCGTGAAGGTGACCGCGCTGCGCAAGATGACCGTCGGCATGTTCGTGACGGTGCTGTCGTTCGTGGCGGCGGCCGCGGTGGAGTCGGCGCTGCAGGGCGGGGCGGCGCTCCACGTGGCCTGGCAGATCCCGCAGTACGTGTTCCTGGTGATCGGCGAGGTGCTGGTCTCGGTCACCGCGCTCGAGTTCGCGTTCTCGCAGGCGCCGAAGCACCTGCGCAGCGTGGTGATGGGGCTCTGGTACGTGACCATCTCGGTCGGCTCCCTGCTCACCGCGCTCGTCGCCTGGCTGAACCGCTTCCAGGGCGTCGCGTACTACGCGTTCTTCGCGGCGATGATGCTCGCGGCCGCGTTCGTGTTCGCGGCGGTGGCCCGCTGGTACCGGCCGGTGGAGGCGCCGCCGGCGGCGGAGGCGGCGGCGTAGCGGTTGCCCGGCCCCGGGGCTCCCGTGGCAGACTCGCGCGCCATGTCCGCGTCCGCGCCCGAGCGCTACCCGCCGCAGGTCAAGTACATCGTCGGCAACGAGGCCTGCGAGCGCTTCTCGTTCTACGGGACGAGCTCGATCCTCACCGTCTACATGCTCCAGCACCTGCTGTACGAGGCGCAGGACGCGAAGGCCTACTACCACTACTTCGTGATGGCGACGTACCTCACGCCGCTGGTGGGCGGGTGGATCGCCGACCGGTTCCTGGGGCGCTACCGGACCATCCTCTGGATCTCGCTGTTCTACGTGCTCGGCCACGGCGTGCTCGCCGCCTGGGAGACGCGCACCGGCTTCTTCGTGGGGCTCGCGCTCATCGCCGCGGGCGCCGGCGGGATCAAGCCGTGCGTGTCGGCGTTCGTGGGCGATCAGTTCCGGCCCGAGCAGCACGGGCTGCTGCAGCGCGTGTACGGCTGGTTCTACTGGTCGATCAACCTCGGCTCGGCGAGCGCGAAGCTCCTCATCCCGCTCCTGCTCCTCACGGTCGGCCCCTCGCTGGCGTTCGCGCTGCCCGGCGTGCTCATGGCGATCGCGCTGGTGGTGTTCTGGCTCGGCCGCAAGCACTACGCGTTCGCGCCGCCCTCCGGTCCGAACCCGCACGGCCTGTTCCGCGTGGTCGGCTACGCGCTCTCGCGCCTCGGCACCGGCAAGCCCGGGCAGCACTGGCTGGACGTCGCGCGCGAGCGCCACCCGCAGGAGGCGGTGGACGGCGCGCGGGCGGTGTTCCGCATCATGGGCGTGTACGCGGCGGTGACGCTGTTCTGGGCGCTCTACGACCAGAAGGGCTCGAGCTGGGTGCTCCAGGCGAAGGACATGGACCTGCACCTCGGCACCTTCACGCTCTCGCCGGCGCAGCTCCAGGCGCTGAACCCGTTCATGGTGATGGCGCTCATCCCGCTCTTCAACTGGGTGATCTTCCCGGCGCTGGAGCGGCGCGGGATCGCCCGCACGCCGCTCTCGCGCATGACCGGCGGCATGTTCCTCACCGTGCTCTCGTTCGCGGCGGCGGCGGTGGTGCAGACGCTCATCGACGCCGGCCACGCGCCGCACGCGCTCTGGCAGCTGCCGCAGTACCTGCTGCTCACCACCGGTGAGGTGCTGGTGTCGGTCACCGGCCTCGAGTTCAGCTACACGCAGGCGCCGCGCTCCATGCGCAGCACCATCATGTCGCTCTGGTTCCTCACCATCGCGCTCGGGAACCTGCTCACCGCGCTCGTCACCGAGCTCGTGCCGCTCACCGGCGCCGCGTACTTCTGGGCGTTCGCCGCGCTCATGCTCGCCGCCGCGTTCGCGTTCCAGGCCATCGCCCGGCGCTACCGCCCGGTGGCGCTGCCGCAGGCCACCGCGGCCGAGTAGGCGCCGGCGCCGGCGCGGGCGCGTCGCCCGGGAGCCTGGCCCCCGCAGGGGCGGCGCGGCGGATCGGCTGCGCCCCCTATGATTCACGCGCTGCGTCATGGCGCGCCGAGCGCGCGGGGAGCCCGAGCATGCTGCTGAAGGAGACCGCGCTGGTCCGCCTGCTGTCGCTGAAGATCCCGGTGCTGCTGTTCCTCGGGCCGCGGGTGCTGGAGCTCGACGAGCAGGGCTGCGCGGTGAAGATCCCGCTGCGCTGGCAGTCGCGGAACCACCTCGGGTCGATGTACTTCGGCGCGCTCTGCGCCGGCGCCGACATCGCCGGCGGGCTGGTCGCGGCCCGGCTCATCTACTCGAAGCACAAGGGCGTGAACCTGATCTTCGCCGACCTGAAGGCCGACTTCCTGAAGCGCGCCGACGGCGACGTGGTGTTCCGCTCGCGGGACGGCCTCCGGGTCGCGGAGGCGGTGCGCGAGGCGGACCGGACCGGCGAGCGGGTCACGCTGCCGGTCGAGGTGGTCGCGACGGTGCCGGACAAGTACGGCGACGAGCCGGTGGCGCGGTTCACGCTGGGGCTGTCGATGAAGCGGCGGGGGGCGGGGAAGGTGGAGGAGCGGGTGAAGGTGGCGGCGGGGTAGGGGGGGTGAGGGACTTTGAGGGTGCCGCGGGGTTCTGAAGGCGCTCGTGGTGAGCTTGTCGAAGGGCGGAGGGGCTCGAGGGTGCGGGAGCTGATGCCGCTCGTGGTGAGCTTGTCGAACCACGGGCGGAGGATGGGCTTTGAGGGTGCGGGGGCGCTCCGGGGCGGGGCTGGTCGGCCGGAACCCGGGCCGGGGATCGGCTTGCGAGAGGCTCGTGGGTGGGGCGCGGGGCGCGGGGGCGCGGGGCGCGCGCGAGGGCGGTCACCGTGAGTGACTGAATGCTTGCGGCCCAACGGGCACGTTCTTCGCGCTTGACGGGGTCGAGGTGGGGAGCGGCTTGCGCGAGCGGAAACGCTGGGGCGCAGGGGTCTGGCGCGCTCGCAGGGCGCGGTTTGCGGCGCTGGGTAGCGAGCCGAGGGGTCGCGAGACCCTGGTCGCGTTCGCGCGCCTGAGACGATCCTGGTGCGTTTTACGGAAGGCGAAATGAGCGTGCGATGCTTCGTGCATGGAGAACGCAACCGAGTTCACGAAGCGTCTCGTCGAGCTGCTGCGGTCCGAGCGGCACGCGATGGTGGAGTTCCTGCTTGCGCTGGCGGAGTTCGACCGGCGGGGGCTTTGGCAGCAGCGCGGGCACACGTCGCTGTTCT
The DNA here is from genome assembly GCF_000022145.1 of Anaeromyxobacter dehalogenans 2CP-1. Lineage (NCBI taxonomy): Bacteria > Pseudomonadati > Myxococcota > Myxococcia > Myxococcales > Anaeromyxobacteraceae > Anaeromyxobacter > Anaeromyxobacter dehalogenans. The sequence continues at coordinate 4,645,841 of NC_011891.1, read as the reverse complement.
CGTTCCTCCATCGGGAGCTGAAGCTCTCGGCCGGCTCCGCCCAGCTCCGGAAGACTGCCGCCGAGCTCATCCAGCGCCATCCCGCGGTGGAGGGTGCGCTCCGGGAGGGCCGCCTGTGCCTCTCGTCGGTTTGCGAGCTGGCGAAGGTGGTGACCACCGACAATTGTGCGGAGGTGCTGCCGCGCTTCTTCGGCCTGTCGAGCCGCGAAGCGGCAGCGGTCGCTGCATCCATCCGGCCAGTCGAGAACCCGCCGCGGCGCGAAGTCGTCGTGCCACTCCGGATCACGGTGCCTGCTGCGCTCCCGGCCGAGGCATTGCGTGACGCGGCCCCCGCGCCGGTTGCTCTGTTTCATGCGCATGAAACGCCACCCGTCTCCCCTTCCGCCGAGCCATCCGCGTCGATCCCGCAGGCGGCCTGTGTTGCGGTACCGGTCGCCAAGTCCAGCTCCGTCGCCTGGCTCGACTCGGACCAGGCGCGGATGCACCTCACCGTCTCCAAGGCATTCCTGAAGAAGCTCGATGCGGCGCGGGACGCGCTCTCTCACTCCATGCCCGGCGCCTCCCGCGAGAACGTCCTCGAGGCGGCGCTCGATCTGCTCATCGCCGATCGTGCGCGGCGCAAGGGGCTCACGGCGAAGCCGCAGAAGACCATCCGTCCCTCCAAGCCGGACCACATCCCGGTCCACGTCCGTCGCGAGGTCTGGGCCCGCGACGGCGGGCGGTGCACCTTCCTCCTCGCGTCGGGGGAGCGCTGCGGGTCGACGCACCGGCTCGAGCTGGACCACATCCTTCCGCGCGCGTGCGGCGGGGCCTCGACGGCGGACAACCTTCGCATCCGTTGCCGTGGCCACAACCTCGAGGAGGCGCGGCGGGTCTTCGGAGAGGCGCTCGTGGACGCGTACGCGGGGACGCACCTTGGCGGCGCCGCGCCTTGAGGCGGGCTCGCCGCCCGCGCGGTATCGTGCGCGGGTGCGACGGGAGACGGCGGCGCTCTACGCGGGGACGGTCGCGGTCTACGCGGACATGTACGTCACGCAGCCGGTGCTGCCGGTCATCTCGCGCGAGTTCGGGGTGGGGCCGGCGCGGGCGGGCCTGACGGTCTCGGCGGTCGTGCTCGCGGTGGCGGCGGCCTCCAGCTTCTACGGGCCGCTGGCGGACGCGATCGGGCGGCGTCGCGTGATGGCGGGGTCCACCGCGCTGCTCGCGCTCGCCACGCTGGCCTGCGCCTTCGCGCCCTCCTTCTCCGTGCTCCTCGTGCTCCGGGCCATGCAGGGGGTGCTGGTGCCGGGGGTCACGGCGGTCTCGGTGGCCTACGCGGGCGACCGCTTCCGGAACGCGGACCTGCCGGCGGTGGTGGGCGGGATCATCGCGGCCTCGGTGGTGGGCGGGCTGGCGGGCCGCGTGCTGTCCGGGGCCATCACGGCGAACGCGGGCTGGCGCGCGGCGTTCGTCGCGTTCGCGATCGTGACGCTCGCGGCGGCGCTCGCGCTCGCGCGCGGCCTGGCGCCGGCGACGGGTGCGCCGGTGATCGGCTGGGCCTCGGCGACGCGCGGCATGCTGGGCCACCTGCGCGATCCGCGGCTCCTCGGCGCCTACCTGGTGGGCGCCTCGCTGTTCTTCGGCTGGATCGGGATCTTCACCTACCTCCCGTACCACCTGGCCGGCGCGCCCTGGCACCTCACCACCGGGCAGATCTCGGCGGTCTACCTGGTGTACGCGGCGGGCGTGGTCGCCTCGCCGATCGCGGGGCGGCTCGCGGGGCGCATCCCGCCGCGACGGCTCATCGGCATCGGCCTGGTGGTCGAGGCGCTGGGGATGCTGGCCGCGCTGGCGGGCTCGCTCCCGCTCGCGATCGCGGGGCTGCTGGTGCTGGTGCTCGGCACCTTCACCGCGCAGGCGGTGGCGCCGGGGTTCGTGAACGTGACGGCGCGCACGGCCAAGGGCGGCGCGAGCGCGCTGTACCTCACGTTCTATTACGTGGGCGGGACGCTGGGCTCGGCGGTGCCGGGCCTGGCGCTGCACGCGGCGGGGTGGCCGGGCGTGGTCGCGACCTGCGTGGCGGGCGTGGGGGTGGGGTTCGTCGCGAACTGGCTGCTGTGCGGAAGACCCCCGCGCGGGCGCGCGCCGGTGTAGCCTCGCCCCCTTCCACGACGGGAGGACGGATGGAGCCGAAGGCGTTCGGGACGGTGCTCGCGCTGCTGGTGGATCCGGCCGGCAAGCCGGTGCGCGGCGGCGCGGTGAAGGGGCAGCTCCACGTGCTGCCGGGCGAGCTCGTGATCCTGCGGCCCCGGCGCTGGGAGGACCTCGTCCACCGCATCGCGAACATCCTCATGATCGGCTCGCTCCTCGCCGTCATCGTCAACGTCTTCACCTGGCGGAGCATGGCGGTGGTGTGGGGCGCGGTCATCGCGCAGGGCGCCTACTGGCTCGCGCTGCCGTTCCGGCGGCGGCTGCTGGAGCCGGTGCCGCTCACGGCTGCCGGCCTGGACGCGGCGCGCCGCGCGGGGCGGGTGGCGATCCGGGTGGAGGCGTCGAAGATCCTGGAGGCCCGGCCGCCCGAGCCGCCGAAGAAGGGCTTCCGGCAGCCGGCCCGCCTCGTGCTGCCGGAGGGCGCGCTGGAGATGTACCTGTCGGAGTCCACGTTCGAGGAGGTCCGGGCCGCCCTCGGGCGGTGACGCGACGCTGGACCGCCGGCGGGATCGCGTTATACCTGCGGTCGCATGCGCACCGCCCTGCTCGCCGCCCTCGCCGCCGCCTCGCTCTCGGCCGCCGTTCCGGCCGCCGCCGCCGCGCCGAAGGGCGTCATCGAAGACGACTACCCTCGCGCGCTCGCCGAGGCCAAGGCCCGGAACGTCCCGATGCTGGTGGACGTCTGGGCCCCCTGGTGACCCACCTGCCGCTTCATGCGGGCCTACGTCCTCCCGGACGCGCGGCTCCGGAAGCTCGCCGGGCGGTTCGTCCGGCTCGACATCGACACCGAGAAGCCCGGCAACGCGCCGTTCGTGGAGCAGTTCCCGATCGACGTGTGGCCCACGCTGATGATCATCGACCCGGCCACCGAGGGCGTGGTGCTCCGCTGGGCCGGCACGGCCACCGCCGCGCAGATCGAGAAGCTCGCGCTGGACGGTGAGCGCGCGCTCCGCAAGGCCCGCGCGTCCGAGGCGGACGCGGCGCTGGCCCGCGCCGATCGCCTGGCCGGCGAGCGCCGCCACGCCGACGCGGCCGCCGCCTACCAGGATGCGCTCGCGGCGGGCGGCCCGCGCTGGCCGGGCCGCGCCCGCGCCGCGGAGGCGCGGGTCCAGGCGCTCGGCCTCGCCGGCGATCCGGCGGCCTGCGCCGGCGCCGCCCGCGAGGCGCTCCCTTCGGTCCCGTCCGGCCCGGGCCGGGCCCGGGTGGCGGCGCAGGGCCTGTCCTGCGCGCTCGAGCTGGAGGACGAGGCGGCCCGGCGGGCGGCGCTCGCCGCGCTGGAGCCGGTCGCGCGCCGCGCGCTCGACGCGAAGGACGTGCTCGCCGACGACCGCTCCTGGCTCTACGACGGCCTGGCCGCCGCCCGCGACGCGGCCGGCGACGCGGCCGGCGCGAAGGCGCTGGCGCGCCGGTGGCTCGCGTTCCTCGAGCGCGAGGCCGCCCGCGCGCCCACGCCCCTCGCGCGCTCCGCGTTCGACGGCCAGCGGCTCTCGGCCGCGGTCCGCCTGGGCGAGCCGGCCCGCGCGCTCCCGGCGCTGCTCGCCTCGGAGCGCGACCTGCCCGGCGAGTACGTGCCGCCCACCAACCTGGCCGTGCTCTACCTCAAGCTCGACCGGCCCGCCGACGCGCTCGCCGCCGCCGGCCGCGCGCTGGAGCGCGCCCAGGGGCCGCGGCGCATCCGCGTGCTGGTGCTGAAGGCCGAGGCGGAGCAGACGCTCGGGGAGGACGACGCCGCGCGCGCCACCCTGCAGCGCGCGATCGCCGAGGGGCAGGCGCTGCCGGAGGGGCTCCGGCCCCACGGCCAGCTCGCCCGCGCCCGCAGCCGCCTGGCGGCGCTGCAGCACTGAGGCCCTTCGACTCGGGGCACGCCGCCGGCGTGGCCCACGCTCAGGGCGACCCTTCGACTCCGGCGGGCCTGCGGCCCGCCTACGCTCAGGGTGAGCGGATGGAGGTCGCTCATCCCGAGCGTAGCGCGGCCGAACGGCCGCGCGGAGTCGAGGGACGTCAGCCGCACGGATACAGCGACTCGGTGAGCCACCAGCGCTTGCCCTGCTTCTCGAAGCAGAACGGCGGGGCAGGGTTCACCAGGTCGCGGGCGCGGAACTCGAGGCAGGGCCGGCCCACCGGGCCGGCGCGCGGGTCGCGGCGAAAGCTGACCATCACCGCGACCTCCTTCGCCCGCGCCAGGAACGCGCGCAGGCTCGCGGGCGCGCCGCCGCCGGCGCCCTCGGGCGCGCCGAACAGCGTCTGGTGCAGCCAGCGCGACGACTCGCGCAGGTCGCGCTCCACCCGCGCGCGCGGCACCACCTGCCCGGCGCAGCGCAGCCCCTCGGCCGGCACGCGCGCCAGGACCGCGCCCACGTCGCCGGCCTCGATCTCGCGCTGGAGCGCGCCACCGATCCGAAGCAGCTCCTGCGCGATCGCCTCGCGCCGGGCGTCGAGCGTGCCCTGCCGCGAGGGTGCCACCGGCACCGGCGGCGCACCCCCCGGGCCGCCGGCGGCGAGCGCCAGCGCGAGGGCGAGGAGCGGGGCGGGGGCGGCCACGCGGGAACGTTAGGCGCGGCGTCCGGCGCTCCGCAAGGAGGTCACGGGAGCTCGTACTTCAGCAGGTGGGCCTCGAGGGGTCCGTTCCAGAGCCGGTGATCCACCGCGGGCCGGATCGGGATGGCCCGCTCGAGGAGCGGGTTGCCGGAGAGCACCACCGCGGTCCAGCCGTGGTGGCGCACCAGCATCTCGGCCAGGCCGCGGTAGAAGCCCTGCAGCTTCTTGCCCGCGACGCGCGCCTCGGCCGCGCTCGCGCCCTCGCCGCCGCCGCCCAGGCGCTCGCCGTAGGGCGGGTTGGTCACGATGGCGCCCGCGTCCGCGGACGGCTGGAGGTCGCGCGCGTCGGCCTGCGAGATCTCGAGGTCGGCCTCCACGCCCGCCGCGGCGGCGTTCAGCCGGAGCGCCTGGATCGCCTTCGGGTGCCCGTCGCGCGCCACGATCGGCGCCGGCGCCCGCGGCAGGATCTCGGCGCGCGCCGCCGCCTTCATGCGGTCCCAGGCCGACTGCGGGCCGCCCCGGTAGCTCGGCCAGCGCTGGAAGCCGAACGCGCGGTCCAGGCCGGGCGCGATGCGCCGGGCGCGCAGCGCGTGCTCGATGGCGAGCGTCCCGGAGCCGGCCATCGGGTCGGCGAAGGGGAGCGCCGGGTCGACGCCGCCGAGCAGCAGCACCGCCGCGGCCAGCGTCTCCTTGAGCGGTGCCTCGGTGGTCACCGCGCGGTAGCCGCGCCGGTGCAGCGGCGCGCCGGCGAGATCGAGCGACAGCGTGGCCTCGTCGCGGGCGAGGTGCAGCACGATCCGCACGTCCGGGTCCTTCGGGTCCACGTCCGGGCGCGCGCCGAGCCGCTCGCGCAGCACGTCCACCGCCGCGTCCTTCACCTTGAGCGCCGCGAAGCCGGAGTGCGTGATGGTGGTCGAGGAGACGGTCGCCTCCACCGCCAGCGTGGTCCGCACGTCGAGCCAGTCCTGCCACGCGACCGCGCGCGCGCCCTCGTACAGCGCCGCCGCGTCCGGGGCCGGGAAGCGCGCCAGCTCCAGCAGGACGCGCATGGCGGTCCGCGCGTGCAGGCAGGCCCGCATGCCGGCCTCCAGCGCCCCCTCGAACGAGACGCCGCCGCGATCGCCGCGGACGGCGGGGAGGCGGAGGCCGGACAGCTCGCGCCGCAGGGCACCCTCGGTGCCCTTGGCGCAGGTGGCGAAGAAGCGCATGCCCCTGTCTACCGCGGATCGGTCCCGTCCGCGGCCACCGGCGCGATCCCCCCGAACACGTCCAGGCGGATCGAGCCCTTGGCGTGCCGCTTGGCGCCGTACATGAGCTCGTCGGCGCGGGCCATCAGGTCGTCCACGTCGTCCGGCGGGGACAGGAACACCGCGGCGCCCACCGAGAAGCCCACCTTCCAGCCGCCGTGCCGCGTGACCGCGGCCTGCAGCGTCGCCAGCAGGCGTCCGAGCAGCGCATCGGCCATGGCCGCGTCGGTCTCGGGCAGCAGCAGGCCGAACTCGTCGCCGCCGAGGCGCGCCACCGCGTCCACCGCGCGCGTGCCGCCCCGCAGCGTCTGCGCCACCGTGACGAGCAGCGCGTCGCCCTCCGCGTGGCCGAGCCGGTCGTTCACCAGCTTGAAGTCGTCGCAGTCCACGTACGCCACCGTGAGCGGCCGGCCGTGGCGGCGGGCGCGCTCCAGCTCGAGCTGCGCCGCCTCGATGAACGCGCGCCGGTTCGCGATCTGCGTGAGCGCGTCGGTGCGGGCGAGCAGCTCCTGCCCCTCCAGGCGCCCCTTCAGCGCGCCGAGCACGAGCACCAGCGCGGTCGCGGTGCCGAGCAGCATGAAGCCGTTCCACACCTGGGTCCCGATCGCCAGGTCCTGCGCGGCGTGCTGCAGGCGCCACAGCACGTCCGCGCCGGTGGAGACCGCCGCGCTCGCCACCGCCAGCGCCGCGCCCCAGCGCAGCGAGACGAACCAGGTCCCGAAGCCGATGGGCACCAGGTAGAAGAGGATGAGCGAGACGTCGCTGCGGGTGAGCGAGTCCACCGCGCCCACCGAGAGGATGGTGGCGAACGCGCCCAGCAGCCACGCCAGCGGCGTGGACGCGAACGCGGAGCGCACCGCCGCATCCTGCGGCGGCGCGAGCGCCATCACCGCTGGCGTCCGGCCCGGCTGACTGGCTTCCACGCGTCCGATGCTACCTCCCCCGCAGCCAAGGGACGACCGGCTGCGCCCGCCGTCACGGCTCGGCGTGCCCCACGATCTCGAGACGCCGGTTCGCGGTACGTCCACGAACGGTGAAGTTGGGGAGGAGCGGGCGCTCCCCGCCGCATCCGACCCCGGAGAGACGTCGTTCGGCCACGCCCAGCTCGCGCAGGCGCCCGACGGCCGCGTCGGCCATGGCCTGCGAGAGGCGCTGGTCGGCCTGCGCGTCGGGCGTGGCGTCCACGAACGCCTCGACCCGGACCGCCACACCCGGCGCGGCGGCGAGCGCGAGCACGAGGTCGGCCAGGCCGCCGTCGCGCTGGAGCTCCGCGGTCCGTCCGGCGAAGGAGGCGTCCTCGAGCAGGAAGCGCTCCCCTGCGGCAAGTCGCCGCGCCCAGTCCGCCTGCCGCGGCGTGCGCGTGCCCGCCGGCTCCGCCGCGGGCCCGGGCGCCGCCGGCATCGCCGCGGCGGCGACCGGCACCACCACGGCGGCCGGCGCCGGCGCGGGCTGGCGGCGCACCTCGGCCATCGCCACGCCGCGAAGCGCGCCGAGGCGGGCCGGGTCGAAGCAGCGGCGCCCCGAGGCGTCCCCGAGGCGCGCCAGCGCCGGGCGCGCCGCGGCGAGGGCGCGCCGGATGGCGTCCTCGGGCGCCTCGCCGGCGGCGGGGCGGACCGGGACCGTCTCGGCCACCAGCAGCTCGCGGCGGCCGGCGTCGACCACGCGCAGCGACACGAGCAGGGTGGGCGCGGCCGCGTCGCGCGAGCGGCCCTCCACCGTGCCGTAGACCGCCGCGTCCGCGCCGGTCAGCTCGGCGAGCTCGAGCGCGAGCGAGGGGGAGACGCCCTCCGGAAGCTCGAGCGGCGTCTCGCGGAACAGCGCGCGCAGGTCGTCGTCGGCGAGCGCGGCGGTCCGGGCGGGATCGAGCGCGGCCCGCACCGCGGCGGTGGCCGCCTCGCCGGCGTGCGGCGCGTCGCTGGCGTTCTCGAACGGCGCCAGGAGCAGGCAGCGGCTCGGCCCGGCGTCCGCGGCGCCCAGCGCGGACGGGGGCCGCGCGCCGGCGGCGCAGGCGAGGGCGGGCAGGAGCAGGGCTGCGGCGGCCGGGCGCATCCCGCCATCCTACCCCCGCCGGCGTCGACTTCACCTTTCCGTGGCACGGCCGCCACGCGCCCGTCACCCGGCCCTGCGTTAAGGTGTGGGCGTGACGTCCGTTCTCTTGGTGGACGACGAGCGAGACCTGCTCTCGCTCCTCGACTTCAACCTGCGCGCGTCCGGGTTCGAGACGCTGCTCGCCACCACCGGCGAGCAGGCGCTCTCGCACCTCCGCCGCCGCGTGCCGGACCTCGTCCTGCTCGACGTCATGCTGCCCGACGTCTCGGGGACGGAGGTGTGCCGGCAGATCAAGTCCGACCCCCGCACCCGGCACGTCCCGGTGGTGATGCTCACCGCCAAGGGCGACGAGGTGGACCGGGTGGTCGGCTTCGAGCTGGGCGCCGACGACTACGTGACCAAGCCGTTCAGCGTGCGCGAGCTGGTGCTCCGGCTGAAGGCGGTGCTCCGCCGTGCCGGCGCGCGCCCGTCGGAGCGCCCGCCGGAGTCGGTCGGGCCCATCCGCGTGGACGTGGAGTCCCACCGCGTCTACGTGGACGGCGCGGAGGTGGTGCTCACGCCGCTCGAGTTCAAGCTGCTCACCACGCTCATGTCGCGGCTGGGCCGGGTGCAGTCGCGCGATCAGCTCCTCGAGGACGTGTGGGAGATGTCCGCCGAGGTCGAGACGCGCACGGTGGACACGCACGTGAAGCGGCTCCGTGAGAAGCTGGGGTCGGGACGGGACCTGCTGGAGACGGTGCGGGGGATCGGCTATCGCCTCGTGGATCCGAGCGAGAAGCGCTGAGGGCGGCGTGCTGTCGAGATCGCCCCTGGCGGCCGCGATCCGCGCGCTGCGGGCGGAGCTGTCGGGCGGGCCGCCCGCCGACCTGGGGCGCGACGTGCGCGAGCTGGAGGAGCTGCTCGCCGAGCGCGAGCGCCGGCGCTTCTCCGCGCTGCGCGTGCCGGCCGAGCAGGAGCTGCTCGCCGCGCTGCCGGACGCCGCCGCGCTCATCTCGCGCGACGGCTGGGTGCGCGCCTCGAACGCCGCCTTCGACACGCTGGCCGCGAGCGGGCGCGCCGCGGGCCTGACGCCGCTCGAGATCACCCGCAGCGCGGAGCTGTCGGAAGCCGTGAAGCGCGCGCTGGAGGGCACCGCGCGCCGGCTGGAGCTGCCCATCCAGCGCCGCACCTACCTCGCCGCGCTCTCGCCGCTGCTGCGCGGCGAGGTGCTGGTGCTGCTCCGGGACGTCACCGATGCCCGGCGGGCCGAGGCGACGCGCCGCGACTTCGTGGCGAACGCCAGCCACGAGCTGCGCACGCCCATCGCCGCGATCCGGGCGGCGGCGGAGACGCTGCTCTCCGGCGCGGTGGAGGACCCCGCCGCGGGGCGCGCGTTCGTGGAGATCGTGGCGCGCCACGCCGAGCGGCTCTCGCGGCTCACCCAGGACCTGCTCGACCTCTCGCGCATCGAGTCGCGCCAGTGGACGTTCGAGCTGGCGCCGGTGGGGGTGGGGGCGCTGGCGCGGCAGGTGCTGGAGCTGTTCGCGTCGGCCGCGCGCGCGAAGGGGCTCGCGCTCCGCGCCGAGGTCCCGGCCGGCGCCGTCGTCCGCGCCGACGGCCGCGCGCTCGAGCAGGTGCTCGTGAACCTGGTGGACAACGCGGTGAAGTACACCGCCGCCGGGTCGGTGACCGTGTCGGCGGCGCGCGACGGCGACGCCTGGGTGGTGTCCGTCGCCGACACCGGCCCCGGCATCGAGCGCCACCACCTGCCGCGGCTGTTCGAGCGCTTCTACCGGGTGGACTCGGGCCGATCGCGTGACCAGGGCGGCACCGGCCTCGGCCTCGCCATCGTGAAGCACCTGGTCCAGGGCATGGGCGGCGAGGTCGGCGTCGAGAGCGGCGCCGGCGGCACCCGGCTCTGGGCCCGCCTGCCGGCGGCGTGACCGCCGCGGCGCCTCCGGCGCGCCCCGGTCACCCGCCGCTCGCGCGTTCGTCACGCATCGTTCACCGAACGTGACCGCTTCACGCAAGCGTCACCCCGGCGCCGTGGGCGCGCCACGCCGGCTTCCTACAAAGCCCCCGAACCGAGCATCCGCTCGTCGTCCAACACGACAGGGGCAAGGAACCCATGAACCGTCTCATCGCCGCCATCCTCGCCGTCGGGCTCGCGCCCGCGGCGCTGGCGCAGGAGGCCGCCGCGCCGGCGTCCTCCGCGCCCGCGGAATCCTCCGAGGTCGACACCGCCGCGCTCAAGGGCCAGGTGGACGCCCTCGCCGAGCAGCTCGCCGAGATGAAGACCGACGTCTCCGGCCTGAAGAAGCTCAAGTTCTCCGGCTACGTCCAGCCGCGGTTCGGCTGGCTCGAGGCCGCGAAGTACGAGAAGGGCGCGCCCCAGCGCGACGGCTTCTACGTCCGCCGCGGCCGCTTCAAGGCCGTCTACGACACCGACCTCGCGCAGTACGTTATCCAGCTCGATGCCACGCCCTCCGGCGTGGGCCTCAAGGAGGCGTACGCCTCGTTCAAGCTGCCCTTCCTGAAGGGCTTCGCGATCGACGCCGGCCTCCAGCTCATGCCGTTCGGCTACGACGTCGGCATCCGCTCCTCCTCCGACCTCGACCTGCTCGAGCGCGCCATGTTCGCCGGCCACTTCCTGAAGGGCGAGTACGACCTCGGCGTCGCCCTCCGCGGCGCCTACGGCCCGGTGAACTTCAAGGTGGGCGTGTTCAACGGCAACGGCGTGGACGGCGCGGCCGGCAAGGACAACGACCAGCGCAAGGACGTGATCGGCCGCCTCGGCGTCGACCTCGGCATGATCACCGGCGGCGTGTCCGGCTGGTACGGCAAGACCATCGACTACACCTCGGCCACCAACGAGACCTACGATCGCGTGCGCCTCGGCGCCGACCTGCAGCTCTACCTCGACCTGCTCCCGGTCGGTGGCACCGCGCTGAAGGGCGAGTACGTGTGGGGCAAGACCGCCATCGGCACCGGCGCGGGCGGCGCCGGCGACAGCCTGGGGCTCATCGGCTACGGCTGGGACGTCATCCTCACCCAGAACGTCGGGCCCTGGAACCAGGTGGCCGTCCGCTACGACACGTTCAACCCGAACGTGAAGCTCGACCGCAACCTCGCGGCCAACCAGGGGAAGGTCTTCATCACCGACGAGGTCTCGGCGGCGCTGCACACCATCCTCAGCAGCAACCTGAAGCTGTCGGTCGCCTACTACCACCCGATGAACCGGGAGAAGGGCGACACGGCGCCATCCGACCCGAAGAAGGACAGCTTCGTCGCGCAGCTCCAGGCGAAGTTCTAGGCGTCCGGCGGCCCGGTGACGGGTTCACGCGGTCGTCACGCGACCGTCACCGGTCCTCCCTCGTCGAGATCTAGATCGCAGCCAACCGAGAAGGAGAGAACTCCATGAAGCGCATGCTGCTCGCCCTCGCCGCGCTCGCCGCGGCGGTTCCGGCCCTCGCCTCCGCCGCCGTGACCGTGAAGGGCTCCGACACGATGGTGATCCTCGCCCAGCGCTGGGCCGAGGACTACATGAACAAGAACCCCGGCAAGAAGGTGCAGGTCACCGGCGGCGGCTCCGGCACCGGGATCGCCGCGCTCATCAACGGCACCACCGACATCGCGAACGCCTCGCGCTCGATGAAGTCGGACGAGAAGGGCAAGGTGCGCGAGCGCTACAGCGTCCTCCCCACCGAGATCCCGGTCGCGCAGGACGGCGTCGCGCTGTACGTGAACGAGTCGAACCCGGTGAGCCAGCTCACCATCGACCAGCTCCACCAGATCTACGTGGGCGACGTCACCAACTGGAAGCAGGTGGGCGGGCCCGACCAGCGCATCGTCCTCTACTCCCGCGAGAACTCCTCCGGCACCTACGTGTTCTTCAAGGAGCACGTGCTGAAGGGCGACGACTACGCCCCGGCCGCGCAGACGCTCCCCGGCACGGCCGCGGTGGTGAACGCGGTCGCGAAGGAGAAGGGCGGCATCGGGTACGGCGGCGCCGCCTACGCCAAGGGGGTGAAGGAGGTGAAGGTGGTGGGCGCCGACGGCCAGGCGTACGCGCCCAGCGCCGAGAACGTGAAGAGCGGGAAGTACCCGCTGGCCCGCCCGCTGTTCATGTACACGCGCGCCAAGCCGGCCGGCGAGGTGAAGGCGTTCATCGACTACTGCCTCTCGCCCGAGGGCCAGCAGCTCGTCACCAAGGTCGGCTACTTCCCGATCAAGTAGGGGCGTCGTCACCGTCCCGTCACACGGCCGCCACGTCCGCGCAATCGAGCCATGGCTGAATCCGCGTCCGTGCCGGCCATCGCACCGCTCCGGAGGGGGGAGGACCGCCCTCTCCCCTCCATCCGGCGGCGGCAGCTCCGCGAGGCGGCGATCCGGGGGATCATCACCCTGATCGCGCTCACGGGGATCGCCGCCGTCGTCCTCATCTTCGTGTTCGTGGCGCGCGAGGCGCTGCCGCTGCTCACCGACCCCGAGGTCCGGGGCGAGGCGAGCTTCGGCAAGATGTTCCTCCCGCAGGTGCTCCGCCCCAGCCGGCCGCCCGGCTACATGTGGCAGCCGGTGAGCGGGGTGCCGAAGTACTCGATGATCCCGCTGTTCGTCGGCACGCTGAAGGTGACGGCGGTGTCCATGCTGGTCTCGGTCCCGGTCGGCATCGCGGCGGCGCTCTACGCCTCGGAGTTCGCGCCGCGCCGGCTGCGCGAGGTGCTGAAGCCGGTCATCGAGCTGCTCGCCGGCATCCCCTCGGTCGTGCTCGGCTTCTTCGCCCTGATGGTGATGGCGACCTGGCTGCAGTCCGCGTTCGGCTTCACGTTCCGGCTGAACGCGGTGGTGGCCGGGCTCGGGCTGGCGCTGACGGTCATCCCGGTCATCTTCACGGTGAGCGAGGACGCGCTCCAGGCGGTGCCTCGCGCCTACCGCGAGGCCTCGCTGGCGCTCGGCGCCACGCGCTGGGAGACGGCGTTCCGGGTGATCCTGCCCGCGGCCGCCCCGGGGGTCCTCGCCGGCGTGGTCCTCGGCTTCGGCCGCTCCATCGGCGAGACCATGATCGTGCTGATGGCCTCCGGCAACGCGGCCATCACCTCCTGGAGCCTGGGCGACTCGGTGCGCACGCTCCCCGCCACCATCGCCGCGGAGATGGGCGAGGTGGTGTTCGGGGGCGCGCACTACTCGGTGCTGTTCTTCATCGGCGTCGAGCTCTTCCTGTTCACCTTCGTGCTGAACGCGCTCGCCGCCGCCTTCGTGAAGCGCCTGGTGCGCCGCATGTCCGGAGGGGCGGCGTGACCGTCCGCCGCCGCAAGGCCGTCGGGGGCGCGCTGGCGCTCCTCACCGGGGCCGCCGCCTTCCTGGTGGTCGCCATGCTGGGCGTCATCCTGTGGGACGTCGTCCGCGGCGGCGCCGCCCGCGTCTCCTGGGAGTTCCTCACCGCCGCGCCGGAGGAGGGGATGACCGGCGGCGGCATCTTCCCGGCGATCTACGGCACCGCCGTCATGACGCTGCTCATGACGGTCGCGGTGCTCCCGGTGGGCGTCGCGACCGCCGTCTACCTCCACGAGTACGCGCCGCCCCGCTCGGGCCTGGCCGGCGCGGTGCGCGTCGCGGTGACGAACCTGGCCGGCGTCCCGTCCATCGTGTTCGGCCTGTTCGGCCTGGGCTTCTTCATCCAGTTCGTGGGCCGCGGCCTGGATCGCGCGCTCTCCGAGCCCGGCACGCTGCACTACGGGCAGCCCGCGCTGATCTGGGCCTCGCTCACGCTCGCGGTGCTCACGCTCCCGGTGGTGATCGTCTCCACCGAGGAGGCGCTCCGCGCCGTCCCCCGCGAGCTGCGCGACGCCAGCCTCGCGCTCGGCGCCACCCAGTCGCAGACGCTCGCGCGCGTGGTGCTGCCCGGCGCGCTCCCCGGCATCCTCACGGGCGCCATCCTGGCGGTGGCGCGCGGCGCGGGCGAGGTCGCGCCCATCCTGTTCACCGGCGTCGCCTACTTCCTGCCCGACCTCCCCGGCTCGCCGTTCTCGCAGTTCATGCACCTCGGCTACCACGTCTACGTGCTCGCCACGCAGTCGCCCGACGTGGAGGCGACGCGGCCGCTGCTGTACGCGACCGTGCTCGTCCTGCTGGCCCTCACCTTCGCGCTGAACCTGGTCGCGATCGCCATCCGCACCCGCACGCGCCGCCGCGCCGCCGCCGGTCACTGACATGAGCCTCCCCGCCCCCGCCCCCGCCGCCGCCCCGGTCCCCAAGATGGAGGCCCGCCACCTCTCCGTGCGCTACGGCGAGAAGCTGGCGGTGAAGGACATCTCGCTCGCGCTCCCGGAGCGGCAGGTGACCGCCCTCATCGGCCCGTCCGGCTGCGGCAAGTCCACCTTCCTGCGCGCCCTGAACCGCATGAACGACCTCATTCCCGGCGCGCGCGCCGAGGGCGAGATCCTGCTCGACGGCGCGAGCGTGTTCGACCGGCACATCGACGCGGTCGAGCTGCGCCGCCGGGTCGGCATGGTGTTCCAGAAGTCGAACCCGTTCCCGAAGTCGATCTTCGAGAACGTCGCCTACGGGCTGCGGGTGAGCGGCCTGAAGGACCGCGCCGCCCTCGCCGAGCGGGTGGAGCGATCGCTCGTGAACGCCGCGCTGTGGGACGAGGTCAAGGACCGGCTGGGCGAGAGCGCGCTCGGCCTCTCCGGCGGCCAGCAGCAGCGCCTCTGCATCGCCCGGGCGCTGGCGGTCGAGCCGGAGGTGGTGCTGATGGACGAGCCGGCCAGCGCGCTCGACCCCATCGCGACGGCCAAGATCGAGGACCTCATCCACCACCTGAAGGCGCGCTACACCATCGCGATCGTCACCCACAACATGCAGCAGGCGGCCCGCGTCTCCGACCAGACCGCGTTCTTCTACATGGGTGATCTCGTCGAGGTGGGGCCGACCGAGCAGATCTTCACCAACCCCCGCGAGCAGCGCACCGAGGACTACGTCACCGGGAAGTTCGGGTAGGCGGATCGGGTAAGCTCCGGGACGGGGACGCCATGGCGACGCACACCGACAAGTCGTACGAGACCGAGCTCCGCACGCTGCGCGACCGGCTGCTGGAGATGGGCGGGCTGGTGGAGCAGGCCATCGCGGCGAGCGTGCGCGCGATCGTGGAGCGCGACTCGCCGCTGGCCGAGCAGGTGAAGCTGCGCGACCGCGAGGTCAACCGGATGGAGGTGGACATCGACGGCGCCTGCCGCCGCATCCTCGCCCTCCGCCAGCCGGCCGCCTCCGACCTGCGCTTCATCACCACCGCGCTCAAGATCGTCACCGACCTCGAGCGGATGGGCGATCTCGCCGTCAACATCGCGGAGCGCGCGCTCGACCTCAACCAGGCGCCGTCGCTGGTGCCCCTGCACGATCTCTCCAAGCTGGCGGACCTCTCCGAGGCGCAGCTCAAGCGCGCGCTCGACGCGTTCGTCACCCGCGACGTGGAGAAGGCGCAGGAGGTGATGCGCGGCGACGACCTGCTCGACGCGCTCTACCTCAAGATCTTCAACGACCTGCTGGCGCTCATGATGGAGGACGGGCGCAACATCCGGCGCGCCACCTCGCTCATGTTCGCGGCGAAGCACCTGGAGCGCTTCGGCGACCACGCCACCAACCTGGCCGAGATGGTCGTCTACATGGTGCAGGGGACCGACGTGCGCCACCCGCGCAGCCGCGCCGACCAGGACGCGCCCGCGACGTCGGAGTAGACAGCTCCGGCGGGCCCGCGGCCCGCCGACGCCCAGGGAGAGCGGGCGTTCGCGCTCATCCCGAGCGTAGCGCGGCCAAGGGCCGCGCGAAGTCGAGGGACCTCCGGCGGCGCGGAGTCGAGGGACGCGCTCAGGAAACCAGCAGCCGCGAGGCCAGGCCGCCGAACACGCCCAGCACCGCGCCCGCCACCACGTCGAGCGGGTAGTGGGCGCCCAGGTAGACGCGCGACAGGCCGATCCCCACCGCGAGGAGCAGGGCGGCGGGCCCGAGGCCGGCCGGCTCGTCCGCGAACGCGATCGCCACGCCGAACGCCGCCGCGGTGTGACCGGACGGGAACGAGAACCGATCCGGGTTCGCCGCCAGCGCCTCGAAGCCGGTGATGGCCGCGTCCGGTCGGGCGCGGGTGAGGCTGCGCTTCAGCGCCTGCGAGAGCAGCGTCGCGATCCCGGTCGCCGCGCCGATGCGCAGGCCGAGGTGCGCGCCGCGCTGGGTGGCGCTGGCGATGCAGGCGAGCCCGATGACCGTCCAGCTCTTCCCGTCGCCGAGGCGGGTGAGCGTCCGCGCCAGCGCGGTGCGCCAGGGGCGCCGGAAGCGCTGCACGGAGACGAGCAGCGCCTCGTCCAGCGAGAGGATGCGCTGCAGCCGGCCGATCCGCACCACCACCGTGCCGGCGGCGGCGTCCACGGCCACCTCGGCGGCCTGGCCTTCGTCCAGTGGGATCCGGTCGTCCGTCATCGTGCCGCAGGATGGCGCGCGCGCGGCACGGCCGCGCGGCCTCCCTGCAACATCTGCGTGACGCGGGCGTCCAGCAACTCCCCGTAGGCGGCGAAGAGCTCGCCCGCCAGGTACCGGGTCCCGCGCGCGTCGCGCCGGCGCGCCATGCGCACCGGATCGTTCGCCTCGGGATCGGACGGGCGGGTGAGGTCCATGCGGATGCGCTCCACGCGGCCGCCGCGGTGCAGGATCGTCACCGCGTCGCCCTCCACCGCCTCCACCAGGCCGACGTGCGTGAAGCGATCGCCGGCGCGGCCGTTCAGGTCCCGGTCGTAGGTGTCGTGGAAGAACACCAGGTCGCCGGGGCGCGGCCGCTCCACCGGGCGCGAGGCGCGGTACAGCGCCTCGGAGCGCGAGCGCGCCGGCCCGAGCCGCGGCGTGAGCCCGGCCGCCCGCAGCGCCGCGAGCACGTATCCCGAGCAGTCGAGCCGGGTGCGAGCGCCGAGCCGGGCCCGCGCCGCCTCGAGCACCTCGTCGCGGAGCCGCTCCAGCGCCGGGTCGCGCGGCACGTCCGGTGTCGCCTCGGCGCCGGCGCCGCGCTCCGGGGCGGTTGCCGAGGTCACCACCGGCGCGACCGCGGCGTCCTCGCCGCCGTCCACCGCTGCTTCCGGCGCGCGCGCGCCCGGCGCTCCGTCGCCGCCGGCGACGGGCGGCGCGGCGAGGTCGGGCGCGGGCGCGGGCGCGGGCGCGGGCGCGGGCAGCGGCCGCGTCGCGGCGCAGCCGGAGGCGAGCGCGGCGAGGCCGGCGATCGCGAGGGCGCGCAGCCTCACGCCGCCATCCGATCGCCGGGGCGACGGCCGTCCGGGCTCGCGCCGAGGCGCGCGAGGGCCCGGTCGTGCACGCGCGACAGGAGCGCCTGCGCCGCCACCGCGCCCACCAGCGCCAGGAACATGTCCCACTGCGTGTCCCACGGATCCCCCTGCGTCCCGAGGAACGCGTCCGCGCCTTGGCCGAGCAGCACCGCCGCCAGCCACTCCACCAGCTCGTAGGCCGCGGAGATGGCGAGCGCGACGCAGGTGACGAGCGCCGTCAGCCAGCGCCCGCGCCGCAGCGGCGAGGTTCGCAGGAGCAGCTCGCGCACCGCCAGCGCGGGCACGAAGCCCTGCATGAGGTGGCCGAGGCGATCGTAGTGGTTCCGGGCCAGGCCGAGCGCGTCGCGCACCCAGAAGCCGGCCGGCACCTCGGCGTAGGTGTAGTGGCCGCCCACGCACAGCACCGCGGCGTGGAGCGCGACGAGCACGTACAGGAGCGGGGTGAGCGGGAAGCGCCGCCGGGTCGCGACGAGCACCGGGACGACGACGAGCACCGGCGCGACCTCCATGAGCCAGGTGCCCCGGTCCTTCGGGCCGATGCCGGACCAGGCCAGGACGGTGGCGACGAGCGCGAGCAGCGCGGCGGGGAGGCGATCCGTCATCGGGCAGACAGCTCCTGCAGCAGGGAGCCGTCGACCATACCCGAAACATCGCCGGCGGGCGCGAATCCCAGCGCGCGCGCCTGCTCCGCCATGAGCGCGAGCTGCGCCGCCATCGGGTCCGACGCGGGGTCGATCCGCGAGAACGCGTCGTGCAGCACCGGCTCCGGGAGCGGCTTCCCGGTGAGCGCCCCGAACGCCGCGTTCGCGGCGCGCGCGAAGGCCTCGCGATCCCGCTCCCAGCGCCGGGTCAGCTCGAGGTGGGCGCGCACCAGCGCGAGCACGTCGGCGCGCCGCGTCTCGAGCGCGCGGCGCGAGACGGCCAGCACCGCGGTGGGGAAGCGCCCGCCTTCCCAGAGCGTGCGCTCGTCCACCAGGATGCGCGCGCCGGCCTCCGCCACGAGGCGCGCGCCCCACGGCTCGGGCACCCAGGCGCCGGCGAGCTCACCGCGCGCGAACAGCCCGAGGATCTCCGCGTTCGCCACCGGATACACCCGCACCTGGCCGGGCCCGTCGCCCACGCGGAGGCCCTGCGCTGACAGCCAGGTGCGGAGCGCGACGTCCTGCGTGTTCCCGAGCTGCGGGCTCGCCACCCGCTGGCCGGCGAGGTCGGCGGCGCGCCGCGCGTCGCGCACCACCAGCACGGCGCCGCCGGAGGTCGCGCCCGCGACCACGCGCAGCAGATCGCCGCGCGTGCGCAGGTAGGCGACCGTGGCCGGGCCCGGTCCGACGTAGGCGGCGTCGAGGTCTCCGCTCGCCAGCGCCTCGATCGCCCCCGGGCCCGCGTTGAACTGCTTCGCCTCCACCCGCCCGCCGAGCGCGCGAGAGAACGTCCCGTCGGCGAAGCCCACCAGCGCCTGCGCGTGGGTCAGGTTCGGGAAGTGGCCGACGCGCAGCGGTCGGGTGGCCGCATCACCGCCGCGGCGGCAGGCGAGCGGTGCCGCGAGGAGCGTTGCACCCAGCGTGACGAGCGCGGCGAGGGCGCGGGCGGAGCGGCGCACGGGAGCGGCCTCCTCGGTCGTGGGTCAGGCGGCCTCGAGCAGGCCCCAGCGGCGGCGGACGCGGAGCTCGAGCAGCCGGAACAGCACGCGGTCCACCAGGATCCCGAGCGCCACGATGCAGACCATCACGCCCATCACCTGCGCGGCGTCGAGGAGCTCGCGCCCCTGGGCGAGGAGCTGCCCCAGGCCGCCCGCCACGAACAGCAGCTCGCCGGCCATGAGGGCGCGCCACGCGAAGCTCCAGCCCAGCTTCAGGCCGGTGAGGATCCCGGGCAGCGCGGCCGGGAGGAGCACGCCCAGGTGGAAGCGGGGGCCGCGGATCCCCAGCGTGCCGGCCGCGCGCAGGAGCACCGGGTCCACGCCCGCGATGGCGTCCTCGGTGGCGATCGAGACCGCGAGGAGCGAGCCCATCACCACCACGAACACGATGGCCGCCTCGGAGAGCCCGAACCAGAGCACCGCCAGCGGCAGCCAGCAGATGGACGGCAGCGCCTGCAGGCCGGTGGTGATGGGGCGGAGCGCCGCCTGCACGAGCGCGCTCCGCGCCAGCGCCACGCCGAGCGGCACGCCCACCGCGATGGAGATCGCGTAGCCCTGCGCCAGCCGGCCCAGCGACCGGAGCACCGCGGCGCCGAGCCGCCCGTCGGCCGCCATGGCGCGGATGCCGTCCGCCACCGCGAACGGCCCGGGGAACAGCCAGCGTGGCCAGGGCCCGAACCTAGCCGCGAGCTCCCACGTCAGCAGCGCGCCCGCCAGGAACACCGCCGTCCGGAGCCGCTCGCGCATCGTGTTCCTCCTCCGCCGGCGCCGTCCGGCGCCCCGACTCGTCGGCGCGGCGCAGCTCGTCGCGGATTCGCCGCGACAGGTCCACCAGCGCCGGATCGTCCGGGTCGCGCGGCCGCGGCAGCCGGACCTCCAGGTCCTCCAGCACGCGCCCCGGCCGCGCCGCCATCACCACCACCCGGTCGCCCAGCACCAGCGCCTCGCGCACGTCGTGGGTGACGAACACCACCGTCTTGCGATCGCGCATCCAGATCCGCTGCAGGTGCTGCTGCATCTGGCCACGGGTCTGGGCGTCGAGCGCCGCGAACGGCTCGTCCATGAGCAGCACCGCGGGGTCGAGCGCCAGCGCGCGCGCGAGCTGCACGCGCATGCGCATGCCGCCGGACAGCTCGTGCGGGAGCGCGTCCTCGAAGCCGGTGAGGCCCACCATCTCCACGAACGCCCGGGCGCGCCGGGCCGCCTCGGCGCGCTTGATGGCGCTCGCCCGCAGCGCGAACAGCAGGTTCTGCCGCACCGTCAGCCACGGGAACAGCGCCGGCTCCTGGAACACGAGCAGGCGCTCCGGTCCGGGCCCCTTCACCTCGACGCCGTCGATCGAGATGCGGCCGCCGCTCGGCGCGAGGTGGCCGGCGAGCGCGTAGAGCAGCGTGGTCTTGCCGCAGCCGGACGGGCCGAGCAGGCACACGAACTCGCCCGCGTGCACGGCGATGTTCACGTCCTGGAGCGCGATCACCTCGTTCGGGAAGCGGTGCGCCACCCGCGCGACGTCGATCTTGGGCCGGCCCGGGCGGGCGCGGCTGGGCACGAGCAGGCCTCCGGCCGCGTCGGCGCGCGGGCGCCGGGTGAGCCGGGCGGCGAGCTCCCTCCACATGCGGGCACACGATGCGGACCCGTGCGCGCGGCGGCCTGCCCGCCTGGCCGCCTGCCCGCGCGGGACGATCAGCCGCGCCAGCGCAGCAGCCGGCAGCGGATCCCGCCGTTCTGGACCGGCAGCGCCTCGGAGGGCGGGCGCGCGAGCAGCCGCTCGAGCCCGCGGTCGGGCCCGAGCACCGCCACCTCCCATCCGGCGAGCCGGCCCATGAGCGTGGCCAGCGCACGCCAGGCGCCGGCCGCGTCCTGGTCGAGGCGCACGCCGTAGGGCGGGTTCACCGCGCACAGCCCCGGGCCGGGCGGCGGCACCACCCGCGCGGCGTCCTCTCGCGCGAACGCGATCGCGTCCGCCACGCCGGCCGCGGCCGCGTTCTTCTGCGCGAGCCGGAGCGCGCCGGCGTTCCGGTCGGAGGCGTGGATCGGCACGCTCACCGGCCGGGACCGCGCCTCGAGGTGTGCGCGCAGCCGCGCGGTGCGCGCCGCGTCGTGGCCGGGGAGGCGCTCGAACGCGAAGGTCCGGCCGAGGCCCGGGGCGCGGCCGGCGGCGACGAGCGCGGCCTCGATGGCGAGCGTGCCCGAGCCGCACATCGGATCGAGGAACGGCCGGTCGCCGGTCCAGCCGCACGCCAGCAGGATGCCGGCGGCGAGAGACTCGCGGAGCGGCGCCGCGCCCACCCGCGCCCGCCACCCGCGCCGGAACAGCGGCGCGCCGGCCGCGTCCACGCTCACCGTCGCGTGCCCACCCCGGGCGCGCACCAGGAGCTCGAGCCCGCCGGCCCGGGCCGCGGCGGCGCGCTTCGCGGCCGGCAGCTCGGCGGCGGAACCTTCCCAGAGCCGGAGGAGCGCGGTGTCGGCGGTGCGCGCGCCCAGGCACGCGAGCGCGGCGGCGTCCTCGCCCACCGCCTCGGCGCCGCCGTCCACGGCGCGCGCCTCAAGGCCCAGCGCGCGCAGCTCGGCGGCCAGCACCGCCTCGAGGCCCGGCGCGCAGGCGCAGAAGATCCGCTCGGCGGCGCGCACGGCCAAGGCTAGCGCTCGAGCCGGAGCGTGATCTTCACCAGCGCGTCGGCGCGGCAGGCGACCCGCGCCGAGGCGCGGCGACCGGCGGCCTCGGCCCGGATCTCGATCTCGCGGCCGGGCGGGCAGTCGAGGCCCGCGAGCACCGG
This sequence comes from Anaeromyxobacter dehalogenans 2CP-1, assembly GCF_000022145.1. Classification (NCBI taxonomy): domain Bacteria; kingdom Pseudomonadati; phylum Myxococcota; class Myxococcia; order Myxococcales; family Anaeromyxobacteraceae; genus Anaeromyxobacter; species Anaeromyxobacter dehalogenans. Next base: position 4,624,102 of record NC_011891.1, on the reverse strand, counting down.
CGCCTCGCCCCGGGCCACGCCGTCCACCAGCACCAGCGCGCCGGGCGGGATCGTGTCCACCGACACGGCGAAGCCGGTGAACGGCGCCACGTCCTCGCCGGTGCGCTGGTCGTGCTCCGCCTCGAGCGGCGGCAGCGCGGTGAGCGGGGTGGAGGGCGCGGAAGGGCGGCCGCGCAGCGCGAACGCGACGAGGAGCGCGGCCGTGCCGAGGAACGCGATCGCGAGGGCCACCAGGCGCAGGATCCCGGGGGCGTGGCGCAACGGCGGGCGCTGCGGGGGCGGCGGCGGAGGGGCGCCCGGGCCGGACGGAGGCGGGCCCTGGAAGGCAGGCTGCGACATGCGGGCATTGTATCGGTGGAGGCCGCCCGGGTGGAGCCCTCGCGCGCGGCGCCGCCCCGGCACGCCGCGCTTGCGCGCGCCGGGGCGGGCCAAGTAGGGTCCGCCGCCATGCGCCTCGGCGGGTTCGTCATCCACGGGAACAGCGCCGACACGCTCGATCGCTGCCTCGCCGGCATCGCCGCGGTGGCCGACGCGTGCGTCGCGGTGGACTCCCGCTCGACCGACGGCTCCGCCGACCTGGCGCGCGCGCGCGGGTTCCGGCGGGTGGACCTGGCCTGGCGCGGCTACGGTGCCGCGCGGGCCGCCGCCGTCGAGGCGCTCGAGGGCTGCACCCACGTCTTCTTCCTCGACTCGGACGAGTGGCTGGAGCCGGAGGCGATCGCGGCCATCCGCGCCTGGAAGGCGACCGGCGGCGGGACCGTTCCCTACCACGGCCTGGTCCGCCGCGACTGGGCCGACCTCGACGGGCACCGGTTCCTGTTCCGCACCGAGCACCACGTGCGGCTGATCCGGCGCGAGGCGGCGCGGTGGGACGCCACCATGATCGTGCACGAGGCGCTGCCGCCCGCGCCGACCGTTCAGCTGCCCATCCACGTCGAGCACCGCTTCGCGACCTCGGTGGAGGCGATGCGCAGCAAGGTGGATCGCTACGCGCTCCTGTGGGCGCTCCGCTACCGCGCCGAGGGGGCGCGGCGGAAGACGCCCGCGGTGCAGAAGTGGGTGCACGCGGTGCGGCACGCGGCGTTCAAGGGCGCGATCGCCCGCGGCGGCGCAGACGGCTGGCGGCTCGCCGAGGCGGTGGGGCACTACCACGGCCGGAAGTACGCGCTGCTCCGCGAGCTGGATCGCGGCGCGTATCCCGAGCTGGTCCGGGCGTACGCCGAGGGGCGGCTCGAGGACCTGTACCGGATGCTGCCGGTCTAGGTCCGGGCGCGGACACGCCCCGTACGCCCGGAGCCGCTTCACGCATCGTCCCGGTCTGGTATGCTCGCGTTCGTCGCGGGGGGACTCCGATGACGAAGCGAGCCGCATCGATCGTCGCGCTGGGAATCGTCGCGGCGCTGGCCGTGCCAGCGGCCTCGTGCGAACGCGGCACGCGCCGGGTCGTGCACAGGGTTGCCGACCCGTCGGCGCAATGGGTCGCGGTCGTGGACGAGGTGGAGTACGCGAACGGCCTGCTGACGTCGGTGGCGGACCGGGTGCTCGTCCGCGAGGCCGCGTCGAAGGACGCGGCGGGGACGATCGTGTTCTCGGAGGACGCGCTCCCCGACCTCGAGAAGCCAACCGTCGCGTGGGAGGCAGGCCGGCTGGTGATCACCGCATCGCGGAGCGCGAACGTGCTCCGTCGGGAAGCGCGGGCCCATGGGTTCGAGGTGGAGGTTCGTCCTCGGTGAAGGACCGCGAGGTGATCGAGTGGACATGAAGCATGCCTGCGCTGTCGTCGCTGTCGCCTGCACCCTGGTTCACTGTTCGGGTGGCTCCATCGAGCCTGCCGAGGTACGCGGCGAGTGGGCATCGAACGACGGCGGGCGGATGGTCTTCACCGAGACGGGCTTCACGGCCGAGCACATCCCGGCGCCGGTCCTGGGCCTCCTGGGTTCACCCGAGCCGAAGCTCGTGGGCGGGAAAGGCCGGTGGGGTGTGCGAAAGCGCGAGATCTGGCTCGTCTTCGATGCTCTCGCGGAACATCGCAGCGGATTCAGAACCGACCTCCTCACCGAAGGGCGCGGAGGCGCGATGATCCTGTTCAACTGGAAAGGCGAGGAGGGTGGCGAGCGGTACGAACTCCATCGCGTGGATGCCCGACATGGAACCAAAGCGTCACCTCCGTAAGCGCTGGCTCTGGGCCTCGCTCAACCTCGCCGGGATGATTCTCTTCCTGAAGGTCGGGTCGGCCCTCTGGGTTCAGCCGGGAGAAGAAGGCATGCCTGGCGGGCCAGGAGACGCCGTCTCCTTCTTCCTCACCGCGGTTCCGATCCTCGCCGCCTTCCTGCTCCTCGATCTGGCAGCGCTGGGGTGGATCCTGGTCAGGACGCCTCGGTCCGATCGACGGACGGGGATGGCGTTGTGGTTCGCGAGGCCCCGACCCAGAGTAATTGGCTAGGCGAGGGCGCCGCCGCGGTGCCCTGCCCGCCGAACGCGGTGTGGGGAGGCCCCGACCCAGAGTAATTGGCTAGGTGAGGGCGCCGCCGCGGTGCCCTGCCCGCCGAACGCGGTGTGTACGGGGCGACAGCGCAGTCCGAAACGTGGTCAAAGACTACTCGGAACTCGCGATCGCGCCGGGGAAGCGGGCCTTGGTTGGTGCTCGGGGCCGATCCGGACGCACCGCCGCCTGCGGTAGCGCCACAGGCGACCGCTCGCGCAGGTTCCGCTGTGTCTGGGTGGCGTCGGCCTACGGAGCCGCGGCGCACACGACGTCGTGGCCGATGCGCATTCCGTACGTTCCCGCCGGGAAGACGACAGCGCGCATCCCGTTCTTCCAGGCGCGGAGCGCGGTCCGGTAGTCCTGCAGGAACTCGAGAAGCCTTCCGAGCGCCTCGATGCGCCTCCACTTGTCCCGGCTCGCGATCCGTGGGTTGAGCGCGCGCCGCGGTTCCCCAGGTGCCGGGCGCCCGTTGGGCCTTTGCGCGAGCACCTTCCGCGGTCCCATGAACCCGAGGCCCTTTACCTCCTGTGCTCGCACGGCCTCGCGCTCGCGCGCGGCCAGCGCGTCGACGAGCTGCTCGCGGAACTGGTCGGCAGAGTCGAAACCCGGCGGCGCGACGAGGGCGAGCTCGACGGACTCGGGCATCGAGCCGTTCGCCGAGAAGAAGTGCTTGGGGCGACGGACGACAATCTTGCCCGAGCCGAGCATCGAAGGATCCGACCAGAGGCCCGGCCACTCCGAAGCCGTGCGCACGAGGCCCGCCGCGACCGGGTTCGCGAGCACGTATGCCGTCTTGTCGAGCACGTCTGCCGGGGAGACGAGGCGCACGGCGCTGTAGCTACTCGGCGCCCAGAAGCTCTCCCACCGACCGAGGGAAGCGTTGACGGCCCTGGCGACGAGCGCGTCGACGTACTGCTGGAAGGCAGGGAGGCGCGACCCGGGGTCGGTGACGACGAGGTGGATGTGGTTGGAGAGAGCGCAAAACGCGTGGATCAGGATCCCGTACCGCCGGGCCGCCACGGCCAGGACGTAGAGCACGATGGCGTTCGTGGACTCCGACGGCCGCAGCAGGAACTGTCGCTGTGCACAGCGGCGGGTGACGAGATAGGTGGCGTGCGGGAGGATCTGGCGCGGGGCGGTCACGCCGTGCGGAGTCGCAGTTCTCGTGCCCCGCGAAGACGCCCGAAGACACTGGGGCCGCGCTCGCACGGATGGGCCGAACTACGGACCGGGCGGCCGAATCGCGTTACTCTGGGTCGGGGCCCCGCACTGTAGCTGCTCGGGGCCCAGAAGCTCTCCCACCGACCGAGGGAAGCGTTGACGGCCCTGGCGACGAGCGCGTCGACGTACTGCTGGAAGGCGGGGAGGCGCGAGCCGGGGTCGGTGACGACGAGGTGGATGTGGTTGGAGAGAGCGCAGAACGCGTGAATCAGGATCCCGTACCGCCGGGCTGCCACGGCAAGGACGTAGAGCACGATCGCGTTCGTGGACTCGGAAGGCCGCAGCAGGAACTGCCGCTGCGAACAGCGGCGGGTGACGAGATAGGTGGCGTGCGGGAGGATCTGGCGCGGGGCGGTCACGCCGTGCGGAGTCGCAGTTCTCGTGCCCCGCGAAGACGCCCGAAGACACTGGGGCCGCGCTCGCACGGATGGGCCGAACTACGGACCGGGCGGCCGAATCGCGTTACTCTGGGTCGGGGCCCCCCGGGGTCGGGGCCCCGGGGTCGGGGCCCCCGAGGAGTCGCCGCAGCGGAGCGCGGGCTAGCACTACGCCGCGCGGTCGTCGCCCGGGCCGGCGCCGGCCAACGCCGCCGCCCGCTCCCCGCGCCACGCCGCCCACGTCCAGATCGCCCCGGAAATCAGGATCGCGGCGGGCACGATGAGCACGGCGCGCCCGAGCGAGCTGTGGTCGGACAGCACGCCGATGAGCGTGGGCGAGGGCAGGTCGCCGAACACGTGGATGGCGAGGATGGAGAGCGCCGCCGCGGTGGCCCGCTCGGCGGGCGGGACCACGTTCATGAGCGCGGCGTTGATGGGCCCGGAGGACGCGAACAGCAGGAGCTGCGCGGCGATGAGCGCGGACAGGTAGAGCCCGGGGCGCCAGGTGAGGAACACCGCCAGCGAGAGCGGCGCGGCGAGCAGCGTGGCGATGCCGGAGACCCACAGGTCGGCCTCGCGCCGGCGGCGGCGGAGCCAGTCGGCGAAGAAGCCGCCGGCGAACGTGCCGGCGAACCCGGTCATCACCACCACCGCGCCGAACTGGACGGTGGCGATGGCGCGGGGCACGCCGCGCGAGCGCTCCAGGAACGCGGGCATCCAGAACGCCATGCCGCCCACCGCGAACGTGTAGGCGGCGTAGCCCGCCACGGCGAGCACGTAGGGCCGGTTCGCGAGGAGCCGGCGATAGGTCGCGGCGAGCCCACGCTTCCCGAGCTCGAGCCAGGGGCGCTCGCTCGCGCCGCGCGGCGGGTCGGGCAGGCGCAGGCACCAGTAGGCGAGCAGCACGCCGGGCGCGCCGGAGATGACGAAAGCCGTCCGCCAGCCGAAGCGGTGCTCGACGAGGCCGCCCACGATGTACCCGAGCGCGGAGCCGATGGGGATGGCGGCGAAGAACGTCGCGTAGGCGCGGCCGCGGCGGTCCTTGCCGAAGTAGTCGGCGAGCAGGCCGGGCGAGAGCGTGCCGTACGCGGCCTCGCCCACGCCCACCGCGGCGCGGGCGAGGAGCAGCGTGAAGAAGCCGCGCGCCGCGCCGGAGAGCATGGTGGCGGCGCTCCAGAGGAAGACGCCGAGCGCGACGAGCGGGGGACGGGACCGGCGGTCGCCCAGCGCGCCGAACACCGGGGAGGCGAGCGCGTAGACGATGGTGAAGCTCGTCATCAGCCAGCCGAGGCGCGTGTCGGTGAGCCACAGGTCCGCGCGCAGGCTCTCGACCAGCGCCGAGACCACGAACCGATCGAGGTAGTTGAACAGGTTGATGAAGGTGAGGACGAGGAGCGCGCGGCCGCCGGGGCCATGGAAGAGGCGGGCGGCGCCGGGCGTGGAGTGCACGGTGCGGCAGCGTACCTGCGCCCCGGCGCGCGGTCGAGCGCGGAGTGCCCTCCGGGACGGCGCGCATCCGGGGCCCGCGCGGCGGCGGGGAGGCGCGCGGCGCGCCCAGTGAAGTCCGCGATCCGCCTCGCAAAACTTCCGGAGATCCGTTAAGAAGGCGCCGCTCCCATGATCAGCGTTCAGAACGTCACCAAGGCCTTCGGGCCCAAGAAGCTATTCGAGGACGTGGACGTCTCGTTCTCGCCCGGGAACCGCTACGGCCTGACCGGCCCGAACGGCGCCGGGAAGACCACCTTCATGAAGATCATCGCCGGCGACGAGGACCCCGACGCCGGCCAGGTGCAGCGGCCGAAGAAGCTCGGCATCCTCCGCCAGGATCACTTCAAGTACGAGGACAACCGCGTCCTCGACGTGGTGCTGATGGGGAACGAGGCGCTGTGGTCGGCGATGAGCGAGAAGGAGCTGCTGCTCGCGAAGCCCGAGATCAGCGACGAGGACGGCGTCCGCCTCGCCGAGCTGGAGGGCGTCATCGGCGAGGAGGACGGCTACTCGGCCGAGGCCGACGCCGCCGAGCTGCTGCAGGGCCTCGGCATCGAGGAGCCCTGGCACGACCAGCCCATGCGCGCGCTCGCCGGCGGCTACAAGCTGCGCGTGCTGCTCGCGCAGGCGCTGTTCGGCAAGCCCCAGGGGCTGCTGCTCGACGAGCCCACCAACCACCTCGACATCGAGTCGATCCGCTGGCTGGAGAAGTTCCTGCATGCGTACGAGGGCGTGCTCATCACCATCTCGCACGACCGGCACTTCCTGAACGCGATCTGCACGCACATCGCCGACATCGACTACGAGACCATCATCACGTACCCCGGCGGCTACGACGACATGGTCCGGCAGAAGGGTCAGGTCCGGTCGCGCGTCGAGTCGGAGAACGCCGAGAAGCGGAAGAAGATCGAGCAGCTCCGCGAGTTCGTGGCCCGGTTCCACGCCGGCACGCGCGCGTCGCAGGTGCAGAGCCGCGTCCGCGCCATGCAGAAGCTGAAGCTCGAGGACATGAAGCGGTCGAACATCGCCGCCCCGTTCATCAAGTTCGAGCAGAAGGCGCCCTCCGGCAAGCAGACGCTCACGATCGAGGACATCGAGAAGGCCTACGGCCCCGGCCTGCAGGTGGTGCGGCCCTTCAGCGCGCTCGTGACCCGTGGCGAGAAGATCGCCGTCGTCGGCAAGAACGGCGTCGGCAAGTCCACGCTGGTGAAGATGATCGCCGGCGAGCTCGCCCCCGACCGCGGCCACGTGAAGTGGGGCCACCAGGCGCAGGTCGGCTACCTGCCGCAGGACCAGGCCGGCGTGATTCGCCCCGGCACCACCGCGTTCGGCTGGCTCCGCGAGATGGAGGACAAGCTCTCGAACGAGGAGATCTCCGGCCTGCTCGGGCGCATGCTGTTCTCCGGCGAGGAGCGGATGAAGCCGACCGCGACCCTGTCCGGCGGCGAGACCGTGCGCCTCCTGCTCGCGAAGCTGATGCTGTTCAAGGACAACGTGCTCGTGCTCGACGAGCCCACCAACCACCTCGACCTCCAGTCCATCGCCGCGCTGTCGGAGGGCCTGCAGCGCTACGAGGGCACGGTGATCGTGGTGACGCACGACCAGGAGCTGGTGCGCGAGGTGGCGAGCCGGATCTGGGTGATGCACAAGAGCGAGCCCATCCTCGACTTCCCCGGCAACTTCGACGAGCTGGTGGAGAAGCACCCCGAGCTGGTCACGGAGCACCACTAGGCGCCAAGTCCCGCGGATCGCCGGACAGATAGCGAACCACCGCAGGGCCGGCCCGATCCCCATCGCGCCGGCCCTTGGTGTACCTGCCCATCCACGCGTCCCCGAACACGAGCCGCGCCGCCTCGAGGTTGTGCGCCGCACAGAGCACGCGAAGGTTGGCCGCGGTGGACTCGCCGCCCCGCGCCCGCGGAACGACGTGGTCGAGCTGCAGCGCGTGCGTGGAGCCGCAGAGCTCCCCGTTCGCCAACCGCCACTGGCAGCACCCGCCATCCCGCCGCCAGACCTCGCGGCGAACGTGGGCGGGGACGCGATCGGCCTGACCGGGACGCACGCCGCCCCGAGGCCGGTCCGTGAGCGCGCCGACGCGCTTCTCAGCCTTCGCCAGCAGCAGATCCACCGCCGCCTCGAGGAGCGCGTCGTCGGAGAGGTCCGGGCGGAGATCCCTCAGTCGCCCCAGCTTGCGCACGAAACATTCACTTACCGTCACGTGGAGCCGCTGACGGTCCGCCGTGAGCGGGGAGAGGTCCGTGGAACGGGGAGACGACGCCAGGGCCACCAAGGTCATCGCAGGGCCCCGTGGTTCAACAGTTGAACCAGACGTCTCTCGCGGGACCATCGGTTTAACAGTTGAACCAGCGGTCACCCCCGTGGCGGCCAGTTCAACAGTTGAACCAGAGGTCACCGCAGGGGTGGCCAGTTCAACAGTTGAACCAGCAGGCGCACGCACCGCCGTGAGGACCGTTCGAACCGGCGGCGCCGGATGCGGCGCCAATGCGGCGACCACCTTCGCCGCCTCATGCCGCGACAGCCCGTAGAACCGCGGCAGCACCGCCTCCCAGTTCTCCGCCGTGACCACCCGCGCCACCTCGATGACGGTCGTGAAGCAGAGCCGCCCGTTCCGCAGCGGCTCGACGATGGCCGGGACCGCCTGGATGAGCTCCGCCGCGACCTTGCGGTACTGCGCCGAGCCCTTCGACAGCCCCAGCTCACGGTGCAGGTAGTGGAATAGCGAGGCGTACCCCAGCTCCGCCCACGCGCGCCGCGCGTCGAAGCCCGCGAGCGCGACCAGGAATTCTGCGAGCGCCGAGCGCTCACGGCGAAGGAGGGCGGCGAGCCGATCCGAGAGTTCACGCGCAGTGTCCATGCGACCACTCTCTCACGGGTTTCCGAGCCCTCGCCGGACGCACGCAGAAGCCCGCACGCGCGAGAAGAGCAGGGAGGGGTCGCAGAAGCGCTCGGAACGACGGCGCGAGGCGCAGGCACGAGGCCGTGCGTTCTGGGCGGCGTTTCCGTGCGCCCAGGACCGCGGGTTCGCCTTACAGTGAATGGCGCGTCAAGTGAGGAGCGCGTTCCCGTTGGGCCGCAAGCGGTCGCTCACCGAGAGTTCGACCTCGCTCATGGTTCGACGGGGCTCACCATGAGCGGAACTCCAGCGGCTCACCATGAGCGGAGTTCGGGTGGCCCACCATGAGCGGAATTCCCGCGGCTCACCGCGAGGGGAATTCCGGCGGCTCACCATGAGCGGCACCACACGACCGCGGCCACCGACCGCCAGCCCCGCCACGCCCCACAGGCTTCTCGCAAGCCGATCCTGCGCCGCCGCTCGCGGCCAACAAGGCCCGCCCCGCCGGCCCGCTGCCCACTTCCAGCTCCTCTTCCGGTCAACCCAGCAGCCCCGCAGCCCATCTACCGGGAGCTACCTCCCCAACACCCTCGCCAACAGATCCGGCCGATCGGTGACGATCCCATCCACCCCGAGCGCGAGCAGCTCCCCCATCTCGACCGGATCGTCCACCGTCCACACGTGCACCGGAATCCCCAGCCCGTGGAAGTGCTCGACGACCTTCGGGCACACCACCTCGATCTCCCCCATCCGATGCGGCAGATCCGCGACGTCGTAGCCGGATGGACACCCCTCCGCCGCCTGCCCCGACAGCGCCGCCATCACGTGGCACGTCGCCGCCTGCTCCGGCAGGTACCGCGCGCACCCGGGCAACAGCGGCGCGAGCCGCTCCGCCTGCGCGTCGAAGAACGACCCGACGCACACGCGGTCCTCCGCCCCCGCGGCCCGGATCTCCCGCGCCAGCGCCTCCGCCAGCGCGGCCTCGTCCGGCTTCGCGTCGATGTTCAGCCGCAGCCCCGGATACCGCGCCAGCACCTCCGCCAGCGTCGGCACCCGCACCCCCTTCCCACGGAGCGGCCGCGTCGCCCCCCCGTCCGGCGTGAACCCGAACGCCGCGTCGAGCCGCCCCACCTCCTCGAGCGTCCGCGCCTCGATGGTCCCCGGCACGCCGGTGAGGCGCGCGGTGTCGTCGTCGTGGAACACCACCACCGCGCCGTCGGCGGTGCGGCGCACGTCGATCTCGAGCGCGTCCGCGCCGAGGGCGACCGCCCGGTCGAACGCGACGAGCGTGTTCTCCGGGGCGAGCGCGCTGCCGCCGCGGTGGGCCACCAGCCACGGGCCGGGGCGGGAGAGGTAGGCGCGCGCGGGCGCGCGGTCCGGCGAGGGAGGGCTGAGAGCGGTCACCCGCCGACCTTCTTCCGCCCCGCCGCCCCCGTCAACGCCTCGGGCGTGCCCCGAGGTTCCGCCCGCGGCGCCGCCGGGTTAGAACCTCGCCATGCGAAGGCAGGTGAAGGGTGAGGCGGTCCGCCGCGAGCTGCTCCCGGGCACGTCCCCGGCGCTGTTGAAGGAGCTGCACCTGCTCACCCGGCAGGGCGATCTCAACGCCGACAGCCTCCGGAAGCTGAAGCAGGTGAACCACCTCGCGAACCTGCTCGCCCCCGCGCTCGACGACGTGCTCGGGCGCTTCGGCGATCCGGTGGTGGTGGACTGCGGGGCCGGCAAGAGCTACCTCGGCTTCATCCTGTACGAGCTGTTCCTCGGGCCGGCCGGCAAGGGCCGGCTCCTCGCGCTCGAGTCGCGCCCCGACCTCGCGAAGGCCGGCGCCGAGCGCGCCGCGCGCCTCGGCTTCGACCGGCTCTCGTTCGTGGAGGCGCCCATCGACGCCGCGCCGGTGCCGGAGCGGGTCAACCTCGTCACCGCGCTGCACGCCTGCGACACCGCCACCGACGACGCGCTCGCGCTCGCGATCCGGCACGGCGCCGACCACGTGGCGGTGGTCCCCTGCTGCCAGGCCGAGGTGGCGCGGCAGCTCGACGAGGCGAAGGAGCCCTCGCCGCTGCTCGCGCCGCTGTTCGCGCACGCCTGGCACCGGCGCGAGTTCGGCTCGCACCTCACCAACGTGCTCCGCGCGCTGGCGCTCGAGGCGCACGGCTACAAGGTGACCGTCACCGAGCTCACCGGCTGGGAGCACTCGGTGAAGAACGAGCTCATCCTCGGGAAGAAGGTCCGGGCCACGTCGCGCGACGCGCAGGCGCGGCTGGACGCGCTGCTCGCGGCCACCGGCGTGCGCCCGAAGCTGCTGCGGACGCTCGCCGGGGCCGGGCCCGACGGCGGGACACCGGCCTGAGCTAGCGCCGGTTCCCGAACAGCCGCAGCAGCGACAGGAACAGGTTCACGAAGTCGAGGTAGAGCGAGAGCGCGCCGCTCACCGGCGCCGCCGCCGCGCCGCCCCCCGCGCGCGCGTACGCGCGGAGCTTCTGGGTGTCGTAGGCGGTGAGGCCGGTGAAGACCAGCACGCCCGCGCACGACACCACCCACGAGATCATGTCGGACCGGAAGAACAGGTTCGCGAGGCTCGCGATCACGATCCCGATGAGCCCCATGAACAGGAAGCTCCCCCAGCCGGTGAGGTCGCGCCGGGTGACCGTGCCGTAGACGCTCATCGCCGCGAACGTGCCGGCGGTGGTGAGGAACGCGATCCCCACCGACGCCCCGGTGTAGACGAGCAGCACCACCGAGAGCGTCGCGCCGTTGATCGCGGAGTAGAGCAGGAACAGCCCGCCCGCGGCCGCCGCCGGGAGCCGGTTCACCGCGGCGGAGATCCAGATCACGAGCGCCAGCTCGCCCAGGATCAGCCCGTAGAACAGGATCCGGTTCCCGACGATGGCGAGGAGGAGCGTCTCGGAGCTCGCCACCGCAGTCGCGACCAGCGCGGTGACGCCGAGCCCCAGCGTCATCCAGCGGTAGACCGCCGACATGAAGCGGCGCTCGACGTCGGAGGCGCCGCGGACGAGCACCTGCTCGCGGGCCGGGAAGCGGGACGGGGAGTCGAAGGACATGGACGGATTGTAACCCACGTCGGCGGAGGGCGCCGTGGGTGGCTGGTGCCCCGGCCGGCGGCGTGCTCTATACACCCCCGCCATGGCCGCCCCGTCGCCCCAGCCCGAGCCCGCGCGGCTCGCCCCGTCCGCGAGCGCGCCGCCGCCGGCCAAGGGCGGGTGGCCCGCCCTGCGCGCCGCCTGGGCCGCGGTGCTGCTCGCGCTCGCGCTGCGCCTGGCGAGCTACGCCGCCATGACCGCGGCCGCGGTCTGGAACGAGCTCCGCCCCGCGCCCGCCGCGCTGCCCGACCTCCTGCTCGCGCACGTCCCCTACGTCGAGTGGGTGGCGCGCGGGAACTACGTGCTCTGGCTGGGCATCTACCTGCCGGTGGCCGCCGCGCTGCTCTGGATCTCGCCGCGCACCTTCGTCCGCTACAACGTGGCTGGCGCGATCGTGTCGCTGCTCCGCGGCGCCACCATCGCGATGACCGGCCTGGGCGCGCCCGACCCGGCGCGCGCCGGCCCCGGGATCTCCGGGCACGCCCCCTGGGACGCGTACGTGCAGCTCCTCTCGCCGTGGCAGGTGTTCGCGAACGGCTCGATGCGCGCGTACCTCACCAAGGACCTGTTCTTCTCCGGCCACACCGCCACCACGTTCCTGCTCCTGCTCTACGTGTGGCGGTGGCCGCGCCTGCGCTGGCCGGCGCTCGTGGGCCACGTGCTGGTGGTCGCGTCGGTGTTCCTCGCGCACCTGCACTACACCATCGACGTGGCCGGCGCGTACGCCGTGACGCTGGCGGTGTTCGCGCTGCGCGAGGGCTGGCCGGCCCGCGCGCCGGCGCGCTAGTCCCGCGCCAGCAGCTCCACCACGCCGGTGGTGATGGCCGGCAGGTAGGTGATGGCGAGGACGCCCGCGCTCATGATGAGCAGGAACGGGAACGCCTTCCGGTACAGGTACGGCAGCGGCTTGTTGAACCGCGAGGCCGACAGGAACAGGTTGAGCCCCATGGGCGGGAACAGGAACCCGAGCTCGAGGTTCGCGAGGAACACCACGCCGAGGTGGATGGGCTCGATGCCGTACGCGACGCCGAGCGGCGCGACCAGCGGCGCCAGCACCACGATGGCCGAGTAGATCTCGAGCACGCTGCCGAGCACCAGCAGCACCGCGTTCAGCATGAGCAGGAAGAGCGCCGGCGAGTGCACGTGCGCCGTCATCCACTCCACCAGCCGGGTGGGGATCTCCGCGTCCACGAACCAGGAGGTGAGGCCGAGCGCGGTGCCGAGCAGGATCACCACGCTCCCGACCAGCGTGGACGCGTGGACCAGCACCCGCGGCAGGTCGCGGACCGGGCCGATCGAGCGGAACACCAGCAGCTCCACCACCAGCGCGTAGGCGGCGGCGAGCGCGGCGGCCTCCACCACCGTGGCGAACCCGGACCCCACCGCCACGACGACGAGCGTCGGGAGCCCGAGGTCCCACTTCGCGTCCCACAGCGCGGCGAGCGCCTCGCGCGGGTGGAACGCCTGCCGCGGCGCGCGGGAGCGGACGCCCACGAGGACGCCGTACGCGGCCACGAGGACGATCATGAGCAGGCCCGGCACCAGGCCGCCGATGAACAGGTGGTCGATGGGCGCCTGCGCCACCACGCCGTAGAGGATCACCGGCAGCGAGGGCGGGAACAGCAGGCCCAGCGAGCCGGCCGCCGTGACCAGGCCGACCGAGAAGTCCTCCGGGTAGCCGTCCTCGAGCAGCGCCGGGAGCAGCAGGCCGCCCAGCGCGAGGATGGTGACGCCGGACGCGCCGGTGAAGGTGGTGAACAGCGCGCAGACGAACGTCGCCATCACCGCGACGCCGCCCGGCATCCACCCGAAGATCCCCTTGTACGCGCGCACCAGCCGGCGCGCCGCGCCGCCCTCGGCGAGCACGTAGCCGGCCGCGGTGAGCAGCGGGATGGCGGGCAGCGTGGCCGACGAGACCAGGTTGAACGTGGCGGTGGGGACCGCGACGACGGCGATCGGATCGCCCGCGTCGCGGAAGAACAGGACCATGGCGAGGCCTGCCATGGCCACGAACACCGGCGCGCCCAGCAGGAACGCGAGCAGCACCAGGATCGACAGGATCCAGGTGAGCGCGGGGCCGGGCACGGCCGAGCCGAGCAGGAAGGCGCCCGCGGCGATCAGCGCGGCGGCGACGCGCAGCCCCCAGCAGCGGAGGGACTCGCACGGCGCGCCGGCACGCCACGCGAAGCGCAGCGCCATGATCGCGAAGCCCACCGGCATCACCAGCTGGCTCCAGGCCACCTTGATGCCGAACGCGACCTGGCCGAAGCCGGTCCACTCCACCTTGACCAGCTCGAGCGACGCCCAGGCGAGCAGCGCGGTCACCGCGGCGGAGACGGCCTGGCCGAGGAACCAGGCCGCGGTGCGGGGCCAGCCGACCGGGATGACGTCGAGCGTGGACAGGGCGAGGTGGCGTCCGCTCGCGGTGGCGAGCATCGCTCCGAGGAAGCCCACCCAGAGGGTGATGTGCTGCGCGAGCACGGCCGAGCCGGGCAGCTCCCGGCCGAGGAGGCGCCGCGACACGGTGGAGGCGGCCGGCAGCAGGATCATCGTCACGAGCAGGAACGTGACGAGGCCGCGCTCGATGCGCGTGCCCTGCGCTTCCGGATCGCCGTGGCTGGAGATGGTTGGGGCGGTCACGCGAAAGTCGATTGACCCCTCACGGAGGGGCATCTATGAGTACCCACGCTTATCACGATCCCTCCGCGGACGGGCCATCCCGCGTGAACCGTACACACGTCGCCCTCATACTGGCGGTCACGCTGCCGCCGCTCGCCGGGTGCAAGAGCGCCGCGCTCTCCTTCGCGGCGGACGCGATCGCGCAGAGCGGCACCTCCTACGCCTCGGACGACGATCCGGAGCTGGTGCGCGACGCGGTCCCGTTCGGCCTGAAGACGATGGAGGGGATCCTCGAGGAGAACCCCCGGCACGTCGGGCTCCTCACCGCGCTCACCAGCAGCTTCACCCAGTACGGCTACGCGTTCGTGCAGGCGGACGCCGAGCAGGCCGACCTCGACGGCCGCATCGACGCGGCCCGCGCCGGCCGCGCCCGCGCGAAGAAGCTCTTCCTGCGCGCCCGCGAGTACGGGCTGCGCGGGCTGGAGGTCCGCCACGAGAAGCTCTCCCGCCGCCTCCGCGACGGGCGCGACGTGGCGGGCGCGCTCCGGCGCGCCGAGAAGAAGGACGTCCCGCTGCTGTACTGGACCGCCTCCGCCTGGACGCTCGCCATCGTGAACGGCAAGGGCGACATGCAGCTCGTGGCCGAGTTGCCGGTCGCGATCGCGATGATGGAGCGCGCGCTCGAGCTCGACGAGCGATGGGGCGAGGGGGCGATCCACGAGTTCTTCGTCTCCTACGACGCCACCCGCAGCGCCGCCCAGGGCGGCGGGGCGGGGAGGGCCAGGGCGCACCTGGACCGGGCGCTCGCCCTCTCGATGAACAAGAAGCTGGGTCCGCTCGTCTCCTGGGCGGAGGGCGTCCTCGTCCAGCAGCAGGACCGGGCCGAGTTCACGCGCGTCCTCGAGGAGGTCGTGCGCGCCGATCCGGACGCCGAGCCGAGGTACCGGCTCGCCAACATCCTGGCCCAGCGGCGCGCCCGCGCGCTGCTCGACCACGTCGACGATCTGTTCCTCTAGTCCCGGGAGTCCCACGTGAAGAAGCTGCTCCTCGCCGCGCTCCTCGCGGCGCTCGCCCCGGCCGCCCGCGCCCAGAACGTGGTCATCAAGCTCGGCACGCTCGCGCCGCAGGGGTCCACCTGGCACGAGATCCTGAAGGAGATGGCGCAGCGCTGGGAGCAGGCGTCCGGCGGGCAGGTGAAGCTCCGCATCTACGCCGGCGGCGCCCAGGGCAGCGAGGGCGACATGGTCCGGAAGATGGGGATCGGCCAGCTCCAGGGCGCCGCCATCTCCAACGTCGGCATGCACGACGTCATCCCCGAGCCGCAGGCGCTCTCGGTCCCGTTCCTGTTCGAGGACCAGGCGCAGATGGAGTGCGCGTTCGCGAAGATGCGGCCGCAGCTCGAGGCGGCGCTGGAGAGGCGCGGGCTGATCGCGCTGCAGTGGAGCCGCATCGGCGCCATCCACCTGTTCTGCTCCTCGGCGCACCGCTCGCCGGCGGACATGGCGAACGCGAAGATCTGGGCCTGGGAGGGCGACCCGAAGAGCGTGGAGGCGTTCCGCGCGGCGGGGCTGAAGCCGGTGGTGCTCTCGTCCAACGACATCGTCCCCTCGCTGCAGACCGGCATGATCGACTGCATCCCGAACGTGCCGCTGTACGTCCTCACCGCCCGCCTGCACGAGAAGGCGAGCCACATGATGGACCTGCCCTGGAGCTGGATGATGGGCGCGACGCTGGTGCGCAAGGACGCCTGGGAGAAGATCCCGGCGGACACCCGCGCCAAGCTGGTCGCCATCGCCAAGGAGCTGGGCGAGAAGGTGGACGTCGAGGTGAAGCGGCTCAACACCGACGCCGTCACGGCCATGCAGAAGCAGGGGCTGCAGGTGGAGAAGGGCGATCCGGCCGCCTGGCGCACCGCCATGGAGAAGACCTGGCAGGTGGTGCGCGGCGGGGTCGTGCCGGCCGCGTTCTTCGACGAGGTGAAGGCCGCGCGCGACGCCTGCAAGGCGGGCGGGGCGGCGAAGAAGAAGTAGTCAGCCGGCCGCGGCGAAGCGCGCCACCGCGCGGCGCGCCGCGGCGCACCCGAAGATGAGCGTGAGGTGCCCGCGCGGGAAGCTCGCCCGCGCGGCGCCCCAGCGCGTCGCGAGCGCGTCCGCGCCCGGCCGGAGCGCGATCCGGTCCGCGTCGCCGGTCACCACCAGCACCCGCCGCGCGGTGGGCGGCCGCGCGTCCGGCCGGAACGGCGCCAGCATCGCGCCGAGCTCCGGCGCCGGCGGCGGCGGCGCCCCGGCGCGGCGCGCCAGGCCCAGGTAGCGCCGGCCGATCCGCGTCCCCTCGAACACCGCGGCGAGGTCCACGGGCGGCGCCACCAGCGCGGCGAAGTCCGCCGCCTCGGGTGCGGTGGCGGCGAGCCCGGCCGCGAGCGCGCCCAGCGAGAGCCCGCACAGGCCGGCCGCGCCCCCGTGCGCGCGGGCGAGCGCGAGGAGCACGCGGATCTCGAGCACGAGCTGCTCCATCGCGGCGCGCAGCGCCGGGACGTCGGGCGTGACGAACCCCTCGCCGCTCCGCACGCCCGGCGCGGCGCGGTGCAGGTGGCGCGGCGGCACCAGCGTCCAGCACGCGAACCCCTCGGCGGCGAGCGCGCGCTCCCAGCGCGCCACCAGCCCGAGGCGCGGGATCTTCCACGGCGGCACCAGCACCACCGTGCCGCGCCGCGTGCCCTCCGGCGGCCGCGCCATCGCCGACATCTCCCCGTCGCCCGGGCACGCCCGCGGCGAGGGGGCGCGCCACGGGCCGGACGCGCCCGGCGGCGGCGGCAGCGCTGGGAGCGGGCCGAAGCAGTCGAGCGGCGCGGCGTCCGCCCCGCGGAACGGGACGGGCGCGCGGCGGCGCCGGTCCTCGCCCCACATCGCGAGCTCGTCCAGGGCGCCGTGGCAACGCAGCAGGGCCATGCCGCGGCCATTATGCAACCCGGCGCCGGGGGGCGCGTATCCCCTGCGGAGACGGAGGACGGCGATGGCGCGCTGGCGGCCGGACATGGCGGAGCGGGAGGCCACCCCGGAGGCGCTGTACCTGCGTCGGCGGGACTTCCTGGCGCTCGGCGCCGCGGGCGCGGTGGGGCTGCTCCTGCCGCGCGGCGCGCGGGCGGGCGATCCCACCGGCGCGGCGCTGCAGGTGGCGCGCAAGGTGGACCAGGCCGGCGGCGAGACGCCCACGCCCTGGGACTCGGTCACCGGCTACAACAACTTCTACGAGCTCGGGACCTCCAAGGAGGACCCGTCGCGCAACGCCGGCTCGCTCCGTGCCCGCCCGTGGACCGTCACCATCGCCGGCGAGGTGAAGCGGCCGCAGACGCTCGACGTGGACGCGCTCGTCCGCATGTTCCCGCCGGAGGAGCGCGTCTACCGGATGCGCTGCGTGGAGGCCTGGTCCATGGTGATCCCGTGGGTGGGCTTCCCGCTCGCCGACCTGGTGCGCCGCCTCGAGCCGACCTCGCGCGCGAAGTACGTCGCGTTCCAGACGCTTCTCGATCGCGACCAGCTCCCCGGCCAGCGCCGCCCGGTGCTGCCATGGCCGTACGTGGAGGCGCTCCGGATCGACGAGGCCAACCACCCGCTCGCGCTGCTCGCCGTCGGGCTGTACGGCCGCGTGCTGCCCGGGCAGAACGGCGCCCCGCTCCGGCTGGTGGTGCCGTGGAAGTACGGGTTCAAGGGCGCGAAGTCGATCGTGCGGATCACCTTCCTCGCGGACCGCCCGCACACCACCTGGAACGACGCCGCGCCGGACGAGTACGGCTTCTACGCGAACGTGAACCCCGAGGTGGACCACCCGCGCTGGAGCCAGGCGCGGGAGCGGCGCATCGGCGAGTTCTTCCGCCGCAAGACGCTGCCGTTCAACGGCTACGCCGCCGAGGTCGCGCCGCTCTACGCCGGCCTCGACCTGCGCAAGAACTACTGACCCGACGTGACGCGCGCCGGCATCCACATCCGCTTGCGCCTCCTGAAGGCGCTCACCTTCGCCGCCTGCTGCCTCCCGCTCGCGAAGCTCGCCTGGGACGCGTTCACCGGCGGGCTGGGCGCGAACCCCATCGAGGCGGTGCTCAACCGGCTCGGCTTCTGGACGCTCACGCTGCTCACGCTCTCGCTCGCGCCCACGCCGGCGCACGACCTCCTCGGCCTCGCCTGGCCGGTGCGGGTGCGGCGCATGCTCGGCCTGTTCACGTTCGCGTACGCCACGCTGCACCTGTGCTGGTACGTGGGCGTGGACCAGTTCTTCGACCTGCACGTGCTCGCGAAGGACGTGCTGAAGCGGAAGTTCATGGCGGTCGGGTTCGTCGCCTGGCTGCTGCTCGTGCCGCTCGCGGTCACGTCCACCGACCGCTGGGTCCGGCGCCTCGGGTACGCGCGCTGGAAGCGGCTGCACCGGCTGGTCTACGCGGTGGCCGCGCTCGGCGTGGTGCACTTCGTCTGGCGCGTGAAGGCGGACGCGCTGCGCCCGTACGTGTTCGCGACGATCCTGGCGGCGCTGCTCGGGGCGCGCGCGGCGGCGCGCGTCCGCGCCGAGGTCAGCAGAGCCGGTGCACCGCGTCCACGAAGCTCGCCAGATCGAACGGCTTCGGGAGGAATGCCTCGGCGGCCAGGTTGGCGACGGCGCGGCTGTCGCCGCCGTGGCCCGCCGAGAGCACGAGCACGGGGATCGCGGAGAGGCGCGGGTCGCCGCGCTGGACCGAGCGGAACGCCCATCCGTCCATGATCGGCATCATCAGGTCGAGCACGATCAGGTTGGGCGGTTGATCGACCGCCGCGAGCCGGTCCAGCGCCTCCGCGCCGTTCGAGGCGCAGCTGACCGCGTAGCCCTCTTCCTGCAGCAGCTCGGCGATCGTTTCCCGGATGGCGACGTCGTCTTCGACGACGAGGATGCGAGCGGGGGAAGCCATGTTCGCCCGTACTCTGGGCACGGCGGCCCGTAGAGGGAACCCCCTGAGCGCTCGGCCGTGCACCGGGCGCTGCGTCCCGGCAGGGCCCGCGCCAATGGGGGTCCGTGCGCGCGTCGGCCGGACGGAGCGTCCGCTTCCGCCGCCCCCGCGCGTGAATCGGGGGCGGGGGTCCGGCGCCGGTTGACACCCGCCGGAACCGGGCGATAAACGCAGCGAGCGCCATGCCAAACGAGAACGAGCCATCCACCGCTTCGGGTGCCGTCTATGGCAGGGCGTCGCCGCCCAGGATCGGGCTGCCCGAGCGCGGCGTGGTCATCGGGCTGCGCTGGAGCGGGATCGAGGGCGCCGGCAACCAGATCCTCGCCGCCAAGATCGAGTGCGAGCCCGAGCGGGCGCGCCTGACGCGCCTGTGGCGCCCGTTCACCGACGCGCCCGGCCGCCGCGACGTGCAGGCGCGCTTCGCCGCCTGGCTGGCGGAGGAGGCGCGCTGGGCCGAGGGGCGCCTCACCCTGGGCGTCGACTTCGCGCTCTCGCTCTCCGAGACCCACCTGCGGCAGCTGGGGGTGCTGCGGCAGGCCATCCGCGGCCCGGCGGTGCTGGGCCGCAACCTCGAGGAGCGCTTCCTCGGGCAGGGCGGCGACTTCTCCGAGGGCGCGGCGCGGCTGCGCGCCGAGCTCGGGAAGGACCGCCCGCGCTTCACCGACTGCTACCGCGCCGAGCCGGCCACCCCCACCAGCGCGCGCGCGTTCCGGCAGACCTTCTTCGGCCTGTGCACCATGGCCCGCGCCACCGCCGCCTTCCTGCCCTGGGATCCGCCGGCCGCCGGCAAGCCGCTCGTGGTCGAGGTGCGCCCGGGCCACGTGGCGCGCGCGATGTGCGGGGTGTGCACCTACCGCGACGACGAGCGCGACGGCGTCGCGCGCTCCTCCACCCGCGCGAAGATCCTCCGCACGCTGCGCCACGCCGCCAAGCTCGAATTCGAGATGGAGCAGGCGGCGCAGATCGTCGAGGACGGCGACGGCGAGCACCTCGACGCGGTGCTGTCGGCCACCGCCGCCGCGGCCGCCTGGCACTTCGGGTTCGTGGGCGTGCCCGCGAACGTCCCGCGCTGCGAGGGCTGGATCCACTCGGTGCGCGAGGAGCCCTGGCGCGAGGGGTAGCAGACGCACGCACGCCTGCGCACCCGGCCCGGTTGGCGCGCGGCCGCGGTGCCGGATAGGCTCGGCTCCCCGTGCCGCGCCCCCCGAAGACCGTCACCGCGCTCGAGGCGGTGCTCCGCGACGTGGCGGCGTTCCGGCCGCGCGGCTTCGGCCCGCCGATCCACGGGCCGCCGGTGCCGAGCCGGATCTTCCTCATCGGCCAGGCGCCCGGGCCGCACGAGGCGCGCTTCGGCCGCCCGTTCGCGTGGACCGCCGGCAAGACGCTGTTCCGCTGGCTGGAGCGCGCCACCGGCGCCGGCGAGGACCTGGTCCGCGAGCGCGTCTACATCTCCGCCGTGGTGCGATGCTTCCCCGGAAAGGCGCCGGGCGGCGGCGACCGCGTGCCCACGCCCGACGAGTGCGCGCTGTGGCGGGGCTTCGTCCGGCGGGAGGTGGAGATCCTCCGGCCTCGGCTCGTGATCCCGGTCGGTCGCCTCGCCATCCAGGAGGTGCTCGGCCGCACGGAGCCCATCGCGGCCGTGGTCGGGCGCACGCTCCGTGCGTACTTCCACGGCGTGAAGACCGACGTCATCCCGCTGCCGCACCCGTCGGGTGCCTCGACCTGGTTCAAGATGGAGCCGGGCAAGACGCTGCTCGACGAGGCGCTGACGCTCATCGCCGATCACCCGGAGGTCCAGCGCACCTTCCGAGGGAGGCGCACCGCGTGAGCGGGCGCGCGCTCCGCGCGGCGGCGGTGGCGCTCTGCGCCGCGGCCGCCTGCGCGCACGGACCCGCGCGCGAGGCCGGCGGCGGTCCCGGCGGCGGCGAGCCGGCCCGCGCCGCCGAGGCGCCCGCGCGCCCGGGTGAGCAGGTCGGCCTCGCGAGCTATTACGGCAAGCGGCACCACGGGCGGCGGACCGCCAGCGGCAGCCGCTTCGACATGCACGCCATGACCTGCGCGCACCGGACCGCGCCGTTCGGCACGCGGCTCAAGGTGACGTCGCTCGAGTCGGGCAAGAGCGTGGTGGTGAAGGTCACCGATCGCGGGCCGTTCGCCGGCGGCCGGGTGGTGGACCTGTCCTACGCGGCGGCCCGCAAGCTCGGCATGGTCGAGGACGGCGTGGTGCGCGTCCGGATCGAGCCGGTCGAGGACGACTAGCCGCGGCCGCGCTCCGCGGCGGCGCGGATGCCCGCGATGGCCTGGCGGTAGTCCGGCGCACCGAACACGGCCGTGCCGGCGACGAGCACGTTCGCGCCCGCCGCCGCGACCTTGGCGGCGGTCTCCGGCTTCACGCCGCCGTCGACCTCGATCTCGAGCGCCAGCCCGCGCGCGTCCGCCATGGCCCGCAGGCGGCGGACCTTCTCGGTGCAGGCCTCGATGTACTTCTGCCCGCCGAAGCCCGGGTTGACGGTCATGACGAGCACCATCTCGCAGTCGCCGAGCACGTACTCGACGGCGGTGAGGTCGGTGGACGGGTTGAGCGCCACCGCCGGGCGCGCGCCCGCGGCGCGGATGGCCTGCAGCGTGCGGTGGAGGTGCGGCGAGACCTCGGCGTGCACCGAGACCAGGTCGGCGCCCGCCTTCGCGAACGCCTCCACGTACTTCTCCGGCTCGACGATCATGAGGTGCGCGTCCACCGGGAGCTTCGTGACCTTGCGCACCGCCTCCACCACCAGCGGGCCGATGGTGATGTTCGGCACGAACCGCCCGTCCATCACGTCCACGTGGATCACGTCGGCGCCGGCGGCCTCGACCGCGCGGACCTCCTCGGCGAGCCGGCCGAAGTCGGCGGAGAGGATCGACGGGGCGATGCGGATGGGCAGGGGCATGGGGCGATCCTAGTCGGTGGAGGGCACGTCCCGCACCAGCCGCGCGGCGTAGAAGCCGTCGGTCCCGTGGCGGCTCGGGAGGGTGAGGAGATCGCCGCGCGCGTCGAGCACGTCGGCCGGGAAGCCGGCGGGCGGCGGGGCGCGGCGGAAGCCCTCGCCGAGCAGCGTCTCGACCACCTCCGGCCCCTCGGCGCGGGAGAGCGAGCAGATCGAGTAGACGACCGGCGCGCCGGGCCGG
The DNA here is from genome assembly GCF_000022145.1 of Anaeromyxobacter dehalogenans 2CP-1. NCBI lineage: Bacteria > Pseudomonadati > Myxococcota > Myxococcia > Myxococcales > Anaeromyxobacteraceae > Anaeromyxobacter > Anaeromyxobacter dehalogenans. The sequence goes on along the minus strand of NC_011891.1, from coordinate 4,601,820 downwards.
GCGTAGCGCGCCGCGTTCAGGGCGATCTTGCGCTGGAGCGCGGCCATGCGCGGCAGGTCCCCGGGGGCCCGGCGCAGCTTCAGCTCGGGGTGGCGCCGGAGCGTGCCGAGGCCGGCGCAGGGCGCGTCCACCAGCACCGCGTCGAAGCTCCCGGGCTCGAGCCCGGGGATGGGCTTCCCTGCGTCGGCGCACACCACCCGCACCGCGGGCAGGCCACGCCGCGCCGCCTCGCGGGCCAGCTCGTCGGCCTTGCGCGGGTGGAGCTCGATCGCGACCACCTCGGCGCCGGGCCCGAGCAGCTCGGCCAGGTGGAACGCCTTGCCGCCCGGCGCGGCGCAGGCGTCGAGCACGCGGGCCGGCCGGCCGGCCAGGTCGCCCGCCGCGAGGAGCGTCACGAGCTGGGCGGCCTCGTCCTGGACCTGGAACGGCACGCCGCCGGCCGCGCGGGCCAGCTCGCCGACCGACGCGCCGGTGAGCACCACCCCGCCCGGCGCCCGGGCGGCCGGCGCCGCGGCGAGGCCGGCGGCGCGGGCGCGTGCGAGCAGCGCCTCGCGATCCGGCGTGCGCACGCACAGCGGGGCGGGCGCGTTCATGGCCCGGGCGAGCGCCAGCGCCTCGCCGGCGCCCAGCCAGCCCACCCACTCCTCCGCCACCCAGCGCGGCAGCGCCTCGGCCGCGGCGACGTGGCCGGCCGGATCCGCCTCGAGCGCCGGCGGGTCCGGGAAGCGCGCCGCGCGCGACAGCGACCGGAGGACCGCGTTCACGTACCCGGCGGCGCGGCCGTGGTCCACCGCCTTCGCGAGCGCCACCGTCTCGCCGACGGCGGCGTGCGCGGGCGTGCCGAGCACGAGCAGCTGGTAGGCGCCGAGCCGCAGCGCCACGCGCGCGGCCGGGTCCAGCTCGGCGAGCGCGCGGCGGGAGTGCGGCGCCAGCGCGGCATCGAGCGCGAGCGCCCGCCGCAGGGTCCCGTAGACCAGCTCGGTGGCGAGCCCTGCCTCGCGCGGATCGAGCGCGCCGGCCGCGCCGAGCGCGGCGTCGAGCGCGCGCGACGCGTACGCGCCGCCCTCCTCGACGCGCCGGAGCACGTCGAACGCGATGCCGCGCGCGCCCGCGGCCGGGTTCGTCGGGCGGCCGGCCATCAGGTGCCCAGCCGGAAGCGCTTCCTGCGCAGGCCGTTCGCGAGGTCGAGCGCCGACTGCGCCGGCCTGCCCTCCAGCTGCACGCGCGTGACGAGCAGCGCGCTCCCGCCGCCGCACGCGACCGCCAGCCCGCGCCCGGGGACCACCTCGGCCTCGCCGGGCTCGCCCGCCGGCGTCGCCACGTCCGCGCCCGGCCGCGCCTCCAGCACCTTCAGCGTCCGGCCCTCCAGCGTGGTGAACGCGCCGGGCCAGGGCGTGAAGCCGCGCAGCCGGTCGGAGATGCGGCGGGCCGGGCGGGTCCAGGCGATGCGCCCGTCCTCCTTCTCCAGGATGCGCGCCAGCGTGGCCTGCGCCGCGTCCTGGCGAACCGGCACGAGCGCGCCGGCCTCGAGCAGGCGGAGCGCCTCGACCAGCGCCTCGCCCCCCAGCGCCGCCAGCCGCGGCGCCAGCGTCTCCGAGGTGTCGTCCTCGCCGATCTCGAGCGCGCGCTGCAGCAGGACGTCGCCGGTGTCGAGCCCCTCGTCCATCTGCATGATGGTGACGCCGGTCTCGCGCTCGCCCTCGGCCACCGCCCACTGGATGGGCGCGGCGCCGCGCCAGCGCGGGAGCAGCGAGCCGTGCACGTTGAGGGCGCCGTGCGGGGCGAGCGTGAGCAGGTCCTTGCCCAGGATCCGGCCGTAGGCGGCGACCACCAGCGCGTCCGGCGCGAGCGCCCGGAGCGCGGCGGCGAGCGTCCCGTCGCGGACCTTCTCCGGCTGGAGCACCGGGACGCCGCGCGCGCGGGCCCAGGCCTTGGTGGCCGGCTCGCGCAGCGCCTGGCCGCGGCCGGCCGGGCGGTCGGGCTGCGCCACCACGGTCACGAGCGCGTGGCCGGCCCGCTCCAGCGCGTCGAGCGCGGCGACCGCGAAGGCGGGGGTGCCGAGGAAGGCGATGCGCATGGCCGCCCCTGTATACGCGGGCGAGGGCGCGAGATCGAGCGCCAACCGGACGCGCCCGGGGACGGTAGCGCCGCCCATTCGCGTGGAGCCCTGCTGCGGCGCACGCTGGCTGCCTGCGCCGGGCAGACTCGTCCCTGCGCTGCTCGACGTGCCGACGGGAACGCCTGCGCTGCTCGGTCCTCGTGTGCCCGGCTCGGCGACGCCACCGTGTGCCTCGCGACGGGCCCCACGCGAACGGGAGGCGCTGTCACTCCACCGCGACCAGCACCAGGTCGCACAGGTGCGTCCCGGTCTCGAAGCGCGGGATGGCGGCGCCGAGCGCCACCGCGGCGGGGCCGGAGCGGGCCTCGGCGAGCGCCCGGGCCAGGTCGATCCCGCGCCGCGTCGCCTCGCCCGCGCTCTCGCCGTCCACCACCGCGCCCGCCTGTCCGGTGGGCCCGTCGCGCCCGTCGGAGCCGGCCGCGAGCAGCGCCGCCGGCAGGCCGTCCAGGCCGGCGGCGGCGAGGAGCGCCAGGTGCTGCGCCCGCCCGCCCTCGGGCGCGGCCGCGGCGGCCGGGACGCGGATGGTGGGCTCGCCGCCGAGCGCGAGCAGCCGCGGCCCGCGCGCGCCGGGCCGGGCCGCCCGCTCGCGCGCCCAGAGCGCCAGCCGCGCCGCCACCGCCACCACGTCGCCGGTGAGCGGGACCGGGTCGACCGCCGCCTCCATCCCCATTTCGCGCGCCACGTCCGCGGCGGCGCGCGCCAGGTCCACCGGGCCGGCGAGCAGCCGGTGCCGCACGCCGGCGAGGCGCGGGTCGCCCGGCTTCGGCGTCTCCGGCACGGCGCCGCGCGCGCCCGCCTCGAGCCGCGCCCGCACCGCGTCCGGCAGGGCCGCGCCGGCGCCGTGCACCGCCGCGAGCGCCTCGCCGAACGTGCTCGGATCCGGCGCGAGCGGGCCGGAGGCGATCACCGAGAGGTCGTCGCCGGGCACGTCGGAGAGCACCAGCACGCGGACGTCGGCGGGCGCGAGCCGCGCGCCGAGGTGGCCGCCCTTCAGCCGCGAGAGGTGCTTGCGCACCGCGTTCAGCGCCTGGATCGTGAGGCCGGCGCGCATGAGCGCGGCGATCGCCTCCGCCTTCTCCTCCGCCGCGACGCCCTCCGCGGGCGCCACCGCCAGCGCGCTGCCGCCGCCGGAGAGCAAGACCAGCGCCGGCGCGCCGGCGCCCGCGCCCGCCCAGTCGAGGAGCGCCCGTCCCGCCTCGAGCGAGCCGGCGGTGGGCCGCGGGTGGCCTGCGGCGATGCAGCGGGCGCCCGGCGCCATCGGCGGCCGCGCGCCCTCGGGCAGCACGCAGAGCGGATCGCGCGCGCGCCCGCGGAGCGCGGCCAGCGCCGCCTCCAGCATGGGCGCGGCGGCCTTGCCGAGCGCCGCCACGCGCACCGGACCGGGCGGGAGCGCCTCGCGCGCCAGCGCCTCCGTCACCAGGCGCGCGGCGGCGGTGCGCGCCAGGGCGGCGCGGTACACCGCCTCGCAGGCGGCCGCGAGCGGTCTGCGCGCGCTCACGCGCGGCGCCCTCCGGGCGGTCCGCCCTGCGCACACTTTGTCCCCGCCGCGCCGACATGGGACGGCCGAGCCGCGTTGCGGGGGGTCGCTCGCGCGGTAGAATCGCCCGGCCCGGTCGGCGTCCAGGCGGGCCCAGGCGGAAAGGGGAACGCACGATGTCCGAGGTCTCCCCCGCGAGCCCTTCCGGCGCGGGCCACGCGCGGCGCCACTTCCTGCTCGATCGCGGGTTCCAGCTCAAGTACGCGCTGACCATGGCCGGCGCGGGGCTGGTGGTGGCGATCGCGTTCGGGCTGTGGCTGCACCAGGCCCACGCGCAGGCCACCGCGCTCCTGCCGCAGGACGCCGACACGCGCGCGCTCATCGCCCGCAGCGACCGCCTGCTGCTGGCCGCGTTCGCCGGCATCGCCCTGCTGCTCTCGGGCGCGCTGGGCCTGCTCGGCATCGTGATCACGCACCGCGTGGCCGGGCCGGTGTTCGTGATGGGCCATTACCTCTCCATCATGGCGCAGGGGCGCTTCCCGCGCATGCGGACCCTTCGGCGGGGGGACGAGCTGAAGGCGTTCTTCCGCACCTTCCTCGAGGCGGTGGACGCGATGAAGGCGCGCGAGGCGCGCCACGCCGCCGTGCTCGAGGCCGCGGTGGAGCGGATGCGCGCGGCGGAGGCCCACGCCCCCGAGCTCGCCCCCGCCATCGAGGCGCTCGCCGCCGCCGCCCGCGAGCGGCGCGCCGCGCTCGCCATCGACGATCCCGAACTCACCCCCATCGCCGTCCCGGCGCCCCGCCAGGGCGCCGCCGGCCGCTGAACGCCGTCCCCCGGAGCCGAGGAGCTGCCCATGATGACGCTGCGCCGCGCTGCCGCCCTGCTCGCCTGCCTGCTCGTCACCGCGTGTGGAAGCCCGAAGGACGCGGAGGGGTGGGCGAAGCGCGCCGCCAGCAGGAGCCGCACCGACGAGAAGCTCGAAGCGCTCGCGCAGGTGCGCAAGGCGCCGGGCGACCGCCGCGCCGCCGTGCCGTACCTGGTCGAGGTGCTGAAGCAGGCGCCGCGGGCCCGCGGCGAGGCGGCCATGGCGCTCGGCGAGATCGGCGACCCGGCCGCGGTGAAGCCGCTGCTGGACGCGGTGGACCGCGCCGCGCAGGACCGCGACACGCGCGACGCGAACCGGCACATCGCCACCGCGCTCGGCGCGCTCCGGGCGCGCGAGGCGGTGCCGGCGCTCGTCGAGCTGACCGCCTCGCCCGACGGCTACACGCAGGTGGCGGCGGTCGACGCGCTCGGCGAGATCGGCGACCCGGCCGCGATCGACACGCTGGTGCGCATCGCGACCTCGACCGAGGTCGAGCCGTTCACCGCCAAGCGCGCCATCCTGGCGCTGGGCCGGATCGGCGACGCGCGGGCCGGCCCGGTGGTGCTCCGGATGCTGTTCGAGGAGCGCCCGGGCGTCACGTTCTTCCCGGAGGCGGCGTTCGCCGCCGCGCAGATCGGCCGGCCCATGGCCGCGCCGCTGCTGGCAGTGCTGGAGGGGAAGGACGCGGCGCTGCAGGACTGGGCGCGCACGCGCGGCGTGGTGAGCGGCGCGCTGTACGCGAAGGCGGCGCAGGTGCTCGGCGACGTGGGCGGCCCGGACGCGGTGCCGGCCCTGGTCGCGCGGCTCACCTACCGGGATCCGGATCCCCGCGTCGGCGTCTACGTGCGCGTCTTCGCGGCGGAGTCGCTCGGCCGGCTGCGCGCGCGCGAGGCGGTGAAGCCGCTCGCGGACCTCGTCGCCCGCGAGCCGGACCCGGACGCGCGCGATCGCTACTGCGAGGCGCTCGCGCGGATCGGCGACCCGGCGGCGCTGCCGGCGCTGCGCGCGGCCGCCGCCGCGGGGGCGTGGCGCGTGCGCGAGGCGCCGCTCGCGGCGCTGTCGCGGCTGGGCGGGGCGCCGGAGGCGGCGGTGGTGGAGGAAGCCATCCGCGCCTGCGGCAACGGCTGCCCCGCGCAGGAGGGCGAGGCGCTCGCCGGGATGAAGGCGCGCCTCGCCGCCGCGGCCGCCTGCCAGGACGCGGCCTGCTGGGCGGGCAAGCTCGCCGATCCCGATCCGGCGGTGCGGGATCGGGCCGCGCTGGAGGTGGGCCGCGCCGGAGGGGCCGCGCACGCGCGCGCGCTCGCCGACGCCATCGCGCGCCCGGTGGACGGAGACGCGGCCGTCGCCGCGCGCCACGCGGCCGTGCTCGGGCTGGGCTGGATCGCGGCGCGCGAGCCGCTCGGCGCGGACGCCGCGCAGGTGGCGGCGGCGATCGACCGGACGGTCGCGCAGGACCGGGGCCGGACGCTCACCGCCGGCGTGAACGAGGACGCGCTGCGGCTGGCGCTCCGGCTGAAGCGGACCGCCGCGAAGTAGCCCTTCGACTCCGGCGGGCCTGTGGCCCGCCCATGCGTGGGTACGCGCGGAGTCGAGGAATCGTGAGGGTGAGCGGATCCTTTGCGCTCATCCCGCGCGGAGTCGACGGAGCCGCGCGGGACCGAGGGAGCCGCGCGGAATCGAGGAATCGTCAGGCCGGCTCGCGCTTGCGGCCGCCCGCCTTGCCCGGCGCCTTCACGGCGGGCGCGGCGGCGGGGTCCCCGGTTGCGGCGGCGGGCTTCGCGCTGGCGCGGCCGGGAGCGGGCGCGCCGTCCCCGCGCGGCGGACGGTCCCAGGCGCTCGGCATCAGGTTGAAGGGCAGCAGCTTCGCGAGCAGCGGCAGCAGCAGCATGCCGCCGGGCGCCGCGAAGATGGCGAGCGCGGGCACCGCCTTGGCGAGGTCGATGAGCTGCGCCTTCACCTTGCGCTTCTCGGCCGCGTCGAGCTTCTTCCCGGCGGCGGCCTTCGCGAGCAGCCCGCCCAGCTCGCCGGTCTCGCGGATCTCCGTCGCCAGCGAGCCCAGGTTGTCGGTGACCGCGGTGGAGACGCGCTCGACCACGTGGTCCGCCACCGACTCCCACTCGTCGGCGAGGACCTGCCAGTCCACCGGGACGCCGCCCTCGTCGAACGCCTCGAACCAGACCTCGTGATCGCAGTGCTGCGCGGCCGCCTCCACCTGCGCGGTGGCGACCGCCTGCGCGTCGAGCCCGGCCGCCGTGGCGAACCGCTCGATCCAGCCGCGCGTCGCGTCGCCGTCGAGCCGCACCCGGAGCTGCGCGAGCAGGAGCTGCTCGAGCAGGAACGGGCGCACCCGCTCCGGCGCGGCCGCGGCGAGCTCCTCGGGGGCGCGAGGGGACGCCACCACGCGTCGCGCGTCGCGCAGCTCGACCCGCGAGAGGCCGAGCCGGGGGAGCTGGCGCACCCGCACGCCGCGGGCGCGCTCGCCGTCGGAGCCGGCCGAGAGCAGCAGGCCGGAGAGCGCCTCGGCGAGCAGCACCGACTCGCGCGCGGCGTAGGCGCCGTGGCGCGCCAGCGCCTCGGGGTCGAGCCGGCCGGCGCGGTGGAAGCCGAGCACCACGCGCGCGAGCCGCCGCCGGAGGATCGCCGTCGCTCCGGGGTGGAGCGGCAGCCCGGAGACGGGATCGCCGGCCGGGTAGGCCCGGGCCTGGAGCGCCTCGGCGGCGCCGCGGAGCGCGCGCTCCACGGCCCGGTCGGTGGACCCGCCGGGCTGCTCCGGCTCGACCTCCAGCGCGAGCGCGTCGAGGCCGAGCGCCGCCGCCAGGAACGCCGCGATCTCGGCGCGCTGGCGCGTGCGCAGGAACGGCTCGCCGCGCAGCAGCGCGAGGTCGAGCGCCAGCCCCACGTGCGTGCGGACCTCGTCGAGGAACGCGTCCTCGGGCGGCGGGGCCTCGGCGCAGAGCCGCCGTCGGCGCAGCGAGCGGGCCACCAGCAGGCGCGCCGCCGGGAGCAGGTCGCCCCGGGCCTCGGCCGCCGCGCGCACGTCGGCCGGCAGCCGCGCGCGGGCCGCTTCGGGGTCGTGCTGCTTCAGCTCCTCCGCGAGGAGGTGCTCGAGCCAGCTCTTGTCGCTGAGGGCCTTCGCCACGTCGGTTCCGGAAGGGCGGGAGTCTAACCCGGTTCGCCCCTCGCCCGCTTGCCCACCCGGCGGATCCCCCGCCGTGCAGGCGGGCGCCCAGGCGTGCCGGGCCGCGCGGCGCAGTGCGCGAGGCAGAGACGAAGCGGGCCGGCCTCTCTCGAGGCCGGCCCGACCGGGCCGCGGTCGCGGCTCCCTCGCCCGTGGGGGCGGGCGAGGGCGTTGCGGATCACTTCGCCTTGGCGCGGGGCTTCCGCTCCTCGACCGGCTCCTCCGCCGGCGGGGAAGGGACGGCCACCGGGCCGCGGTGGATGCCGAACTTCTCGAACAGGCGCGACTCGATCTGCTGGAGGATCTCGGGGTGCTCGCGGAAGAACGCCTTGGCCTGCTCGCGCCCCTGGCCGATGCGCTCGCCGCCGAAGCTGAACCAGGTGCCGCTCTTCTCGACGATGTTCTCGTTCGAGGCGAGGTCGAGCACGTCGCCCTCGCGGCTGATGCCCTGGCCGTACATGATGTCGAACTCGACCTCCTTGAACGGCGGGGCGACCTTGTTCTTCACCACCTTCACGCGGGTGCGGTTGCCGATGACCGAGTCGCCGTCCTTGATGGCCCCGATGCGGCGGATGTCGAGCCGCTGCGACGCGTAGAACTTGAGCGCGTTGCCGCCGGTGGTGGTCTCCGGGTTCCCGAACATCACGCCGATCTTCATGCGGATCTGGTTGATGAAGATGACGATGGTCGCGGACTTCGCGATGGTGCCGGTGAGCTTGCGGAGCGCCTGGCTCATGAGGCGGGCCTGCACGCCCATGTGCGCGTCGCCCATCTCGCCCTCGAGCTCGGCCTTGGGCACGAGCGCCGCCACCGAGTCCACCACCAGCACGTCGATGGCGCCGGAGCGGACCAGGGTCTCGACGATCTCGAGCGCCTGCTCGCCGCTGTCGGGCTGCGAGATGAGCAGGTCGTCGGTGCGCACGCCCAGCTTGCGGGCGTAGCCCACGTCGAGCGCGTGCTCGGCGTCCACGAACGCGGCGATGCCGCCGCGCCGCTGCGCCTCGGCGATGGCGTGCAGCGCCAGCGTGGTCTTGCCGGAGGACTCCGGGCCGTAGATCTCGATGATGCGGCCGCGCGGGAAGCCGCCCACGCCGAGCGCGATGTCCAGCGAGACCGCGCCGGTCGAGACCGCCTGGACGTCCTTCACCAGCGCGTCCTCGTTGCCGAGGCGCATGATCGAGCCCTTGCCGAACGCCTTCTCGATCGACGCGACGGCCAGCTCGATCGCCTTCTCCTTCTCCGGTCCCACGGGCATCTTTCGTCTCCTTGTAGGGCGCGCCGCGCCTGGCGCGGGGTCGATCCGTTCGGCCCCGCTCGCCGTGGCCTGTGTGAAGGGCGCTCCCGGCGACCTCTGCTGCGTGACTTCCCTTCCCCTACCAGCGCCCCCTGACACCGGGGCCGCCGGACCTGAACGTCCGGATACTGAACGGGCGGTCGGGTGGAGTCAAGGAATCGCGCGGGAATCCGCGCCCATCCCGCGCGGGTCTCTGCCCGGCACCCCGCCGCTTGGGGCAGACTGCCCGGTCCATGCCCGTCGATCGACAGGACCTCGAGGCCCGCATCGCCGCCGCCCGCAGCGACGACACCGTCCGCGGGCTCGTCTTCAACGCGCTGTTCTCGGTGGTGCGGGAGGTGGCCGGCGACGAGGCCGCGCGCGCCTGCGACCCCACCGGCAAGGCGAGCCGGGTCGAGTTCTTCAGCTACCCGGTGACCGACTTCCTGGCGCTCGCGGCGGCGGTCGCGGACCGGATCGGCGGGCGCCTCGGCGGCGAGCAGCAGGCGTTCTTCCGGATCGGGCACCGCGCCGGCGGGATGGTGCTCGACTCGATGGTCGGCAAGACCATGCTGGCGCTCTCGGAGGCGGGCGGCGCGCGCCAGCTGCTCGCGAACGTCCCGAGCGCCTACAAGGGCGCGGTGAGCTACGGCGAGCGGCGGCTGGAGTGGACCGGCGAGCGCCGGGCCCGCGTCACGTTCCGCCGCGAGCTGCTCGCGCCGCCGTTCCACTGCGGCGTGTTCACCGCGGTGCTGGAGCGGGTCGGGGCGAAGGACATCCGCACCGAGGCGCGCCAGACCAGCGGGCTCGACGCGGAGTGCGAGCTGGCCTGGGAGGCGGCGTAGACGCAGGGTGAAGCCCGGCCCCCGGCGGGCCCGGGCTCAGAGCGCGTGAATCCATCCCCGGACCGAGCCAGGCGGTCGAGACGCGAGCAGCGCGAGGCGCGACGACCGAGCATGCCCCGAGGCATGCGAGGGAGGAGCAACGACGCGATGCGACGCGGATCGGCCGCCGCGGCGACGGGAGGGGATGGGTTCACGCTCTCTCAGGCCTCGGCGCCGCCGCCGCCCACCAGGAAGCCGGCCGGATCGAGCCCGAGCCGCCGCACCGCGGTCTCCCAGCGCTTCTCCATGGGCACGTCGAACACGAGGTCGCCCTGCAGCGGCAGGGGCACCCACGCGCCCTCGCCGACCTCGCGCTCGACCTGGAGCGGCGCCCAGCCGGCGTAGCCGAGCAGCAGCAGGTACGGCCCCGGGTCGCGCGCGCGCACCAGCGCCTCCAGCAGCTCGCGCGAGCCGCCCAGCGCGAGCCCGGCCCCCAGCGCCACCGCGCCCTCCTCCGGCGCCGCCGGCCCGGGCCGGAACAGGATCCAGAGCCGCTCCGGCTGCACCGGCCCGCCCACCAGCACCGGGTCGTCCGCCCGCCCGGCGCCCTCGGCGCGCTCCCGCAGCCCCGCGTCCAGCCCGCCGAGCACGTCCGCCACCGTGATGGGCCCGGGCCGGTTCACCACGAAGCCGAGCGCGCCCTGCGCGTGGTGCTCGGCCATGAGCACGAGCGAGCCGTTGAAGTTCGGGTCCGCCAGCGCCGGCGCCGCGACGAGGAAGCCGGGCGCGAGTCCGGCGGGAGCGTCCTGAGGCATGTGCGTCCTCCGGTGGGGCCGAGCGACGCCCGGAGATCTCGCGCGCCGCGGTGGGGAGTGCAAGCCGGTGCGACGTGGGCGCGCGCCGGGCGGGTGTGCGCGGCCGCGCAGGTGCCGTACCACCCCTGGGTGGGGGCGCCCCGGGAGGGGATGCGTCCAACCCTGCGTCATCGCTCCGCGGGTGCGCGGCACCCCGCTGGCAATGGGGCGCCCGGTCGGCCCTCGGTGCCGACGGGGAGCGAACGATGGGGAAGCTGTACGACACCATCCGCCAGATCGACGCCGTGATCGCGCGCAAGAACCTGCCGGTCTTCAAGACCAAGGGGCTCATCGCGATCCACGTGGGCTTCTCGCTGGCGCTGGTCGAGGAGGCCACGCCGGACGACGAGGCCAAGATCGACGCGCTCCGCCGCGTGGCGCGGCAGGTGCTGGGCGAGCCCATCCCGTAGCGCGGGGGTCCCGACATGAAGGCCATCTCGATCAAGACGAAGCTGGTCCTCGCCATCGTGGCCGCTCTCGCGGTGGTGGCGCTCGCGGTCGCCGCGGTGGTGCGGGGCGCCGCCGAGCGCAACGTGCGGCTGGTGGGCGCCGAGGCCATCCGCGCGGCGGGCGGGACGTTCGCCGCCATGCAGCGCGCCGACGTCGAGAAGCTGGACGCGACGCTCTCCGTGCTCGCCGCGAACCCCGCGTTCGCCGAGGCGTTCGCGGCGCGCGATCGCGAGCGGCTGCTGGCGCTCGCGGCGCCGGTGTTCGCCGGGCTGCGCGCGCAGCACGACATCACCCACTGGTACTTCGTCGACCCGGCGCGGACCTGCTTCCTGCGCGTCCACAAGCCCGAGCAGCACGGCGACATGGTGGGGCGCGCCACGCTCGCGCAGGCGGTCGAGTCGGGCGCGCGCGGGGCGGGGATGGAGCTCGGCCAGACCGCGTTCGCCCTGCGCGTGGTCCGGCCGCTGGCGCACGCGGGCGCGGCGCTCGGCTACGTGGAGCTGGGCGAGGAGGTGGACCACTTCCTCGGCCGCATGAGCGCGCAGACCGGCGATGCCTATGCGCTGGTCGTGGAGAAGAAGTTCCTCGACCGCGCCGCCTGGGCCGCCACGCGCGAGGGCCGGCGCGATCCCTGGGACGACCAGCCCGCCACGGTGGTGGTGGACGCGACCGCCGACGACCCGGCGCTCACCGCGTTCCAGGGCGACCTCGCCGAGGTACCGGACGAGGGCCAGCTGGTGGACGAGCTGGAGCGCGGCGGGCGCACGTTCGCGCGCGGCCTGGTGCCGGTGCGCGACGCGGCGGGGCGCCGGGTGGGCGCGCTGTTCGTGCTCCACGACATCACCGACGTGCACGCCACGTTCATGCGCGCCCGCACGCGGGTGTTCGCGGTGATCTGCGCCATGGCGCTGCTGCTCGCGGGCGTGCTGGTGCTGCTGCTGCAGCGGCTGGTCTTCGGCCGGCTGGGTCGCATGATCTCCACCATGGAGGACCTCTCCGCGCGGCTCGCGGGCGGCGACCACGACGTGACCGCGCCGCCCCCAGGGCCGCCCGACGAGATCGGCCGGTTCGAGGACTTCTTCGGCCGCTTCCTGGCGGTGGTCGGCGGGCAGCTGAAGGAGCTGACGCGGCGCCGGACGGGGTAGGGCGGCGGCCCGGCTCCCTCCCGCTCATCCCGAGCGCAGCGCGGCCGCGCGGAGTCGCGGGAGCGACTACCCGCCGCCGAGCGGGGCGCGCAGCACGGCCTCGTAGCGGGCGCCCCTCGGCGAGAGGTGCGATTCGAACAGCACCAGCTCGGTCGCGCGCCAGCCGAAGCCGTCGGCGTGCGCCTGCGCGGCGAGCGCGCCGCCGAGCCCCGGGGCGCCGCGCGGATCCCGCGCGCGGCCCAGCGTGAGGTGCGGCGAGAACGGGCGCGACTCGGGCGCGAAGCCGAGCGGCGCGAGCCGGGCGCCGAGGTCGGCCACCAGCGCCGACAGCGCGGCCACGTCGCCGCCGAGCCCGAGCCAGACCACCCGCGGGCGGCGCGCGTTGGGGAAGCCGCCCGCGCCGCTCACCTCGAGCGCCATGGGCCGGGCGCCGGCGGCGGCCGCCTCGACCGCGGCGCGCACCGCCTCCACCCGCTCCTCGGGCACCGCCCCCAGGAACTGCAAGGTCAGGTGCACGCCGTCGGGCGCCACCCAGCGGACGTCGCCGGCCGCGCGCCCGGCCGCCGCGCGGAGCGCGTCCGACGCGGCGCCGATGCGGCGTCGCACGGCGTCGGCGGGCTCGAGGGCCACGAACAGGCGGCGGGTGACCACGGCCGAGGTCTACCGCACCCGCGCGCCGCGCGCGAGGTCCGGCGCGGGCGCGGGCCCGCGCGCTACTCGACCGTCACGCTCTTCGCGAGGTTCCGCGGCTGGTCCACGTCGGTGCCCTTCAGGTCGGCCACGTGGTAGGCGAGGAACTGGAGCGGGATGATCGACAGGAGCGGCACGAGCACCGGCGGCGCGGGCGGGACGGTGATCGCCACCTCGGCCAGGCTGGCGGCGTGCGTGTCGCCCTCGGTCACGACGGCGAACACCTGGCCGCCGCGGGCGCGCACCTCCTCCATGTTGCCGAGCGTCTTCTCGTACGCCGGCTCGCGCGTCGCCAGCACCACCACCGGCAGCTCCTCGTCGATGAGCGCGATGGGGCCGTGCTTCATCTCGCCGGCGGCGTAACCCTCGGCGTGGATGTACGAGATCTCCTTCAGCTTGAGCGCGCCCTCCAGCGCCACCGGGTACTCGCTGCCGCGGCCGAGGAAGAGCACGTCGCGCGCGGCGGCGCAGCGCTTGGCGATGGGCATGAGCTGCGCCTCCTGGCGGATCATCTGCTCCATCCAGGAGGGCACGCGACGCAGGTCCTCGAGCAGCTCGCGGGCGCGCTCCGGCGACAGCGTGCCGCGCAGCCGGCCGAGCCGGACCGCCATGAGGAACAGCGCGGCGAGCTGGGTGGTGAACGCCTTCGTCGAGGCGACGCCGATCTCCGGGCCGGCGCGGGTGAACAGCGTGCCGCCGTCGCACTCGCGGCTGATGGCCGAGCCCACCACGTTGCAGATGGCGTAGGCGCGGGCGCCGCGGGCGCGGGCGATCTTCACCGCGGCGAGCGTGTCGGCGGTCTCGCCCGACTGCGAGATGGCGAGGCACAGCACCCGCTCGTCGACCAGCGGATCGCGGTTGCGGAACTCGCTCGCCAGCTCGACCTCGACCGGCACGCGCGCCAGCGACTCGATCATCTGGCGCCCGGACAGGCCGGCGTGCCAGGAGGTGCCGCAGGCGACGATCACGATCCGCTCGAGCGAGCGGGCGTAGTCCGCGGGCAGCTCCATGCCGTCGAGCGCCACGTCGCCCTGCTCCAGCGAGGCGCGCCCGCGGATGGTGTCTGCCACCGCCCGCGGCTGCTCGAAGATCTCCTTGTGCATGAAGTGCTTGTGGCCGTCCTTCTCGGCGGCCACCGCGCTCCACTCGATCTTGCGCGGCTTGCGCGCGAGCGGCTCGCCGTCGCGCCCGTACAGCGCGATGCCGGCGGGGGTGAGCACCGCCAGCTCGCCCTCCTCCAGGTAGACCACCTCGCGCGTGTGCTCGAGGATGGCGGGCACGTCGGAGGCGAGGAAGCTCTCGCCCTTGCCGTAGCCCACCACCAGCGGCGAGGCGTTCTTGGCGGCGACGATCTCCTCCGGCCGCTGCTGCGAGACCACCGCGATGGCGTACGTGCCCTTCACCTGCGCGAGCGCCTGGCCCACGGCAGCGCGCAGGTCGCGCGCGCCGGCGGCGAGCGCGTCCGCGATGAGGTGCGCGAAGATCTCGGTGTCGGTCTCCGACGAGAACTTGTGGCCGCGCGCGGCCAGCGCCGCCTTCAGCTCGAGGTGGTTCTCGATGATCCCGTTGTGGACCACCGCGACCCCGCCGTAGCAGTGCGGGTGCGCGTTCTCGTCCGAGGGCTTGCCGTGGGTCGCCCAGCGGGTGTGGCCGATGCCGGTCGTGCCGGCGAGCGGCGCGTCGGCGAGCAGCGCCACCAGGTTCTGCAGCTTGCCCTTCGCCCGCTTCACCGCCAGGCCGTTCGGCCCGACCACCGCCACGCCCGCCGAGTCGTACCCACGGTACTCGAGCTTCCGGAGACCACCCACGATGAGATCCACGCACTGCCGGGGGCCGACGTAACCAACGATTCCGCACATAGGGTCGCCTCAATACCACGCGGGGCGCGCGCGCTGCTAACTCGCCCGCCGGGCGGCCGGGCGGCCCTTGCGGGCGGACGCCGGGCCGGTGGCCGTCCCCTTCATCTGCTTCTCCGCCTGCCGCTGGGCCACCCACCCCTCCTTCGTCACCTGGCGTGCCCGGCCGAGCGCCAGGGCGCCTGCCGGCACCGGGTCGGTGAGCGTGGAGCCTGCCGCGACGTAGGCGCCGGCGCCGATCTCGATGGGCGCGACCAGGATGGAGTCGGAGCCGATGAACGCCCCCTCGCCGATCCGCGTCGGGTTCTTGCGCTCCCCGTCGTAGTTGCAGGTGATCGTGCCGGCGCCGATGTTCGCGCCCGCGCCGATCTCCGCGTCGCCGAGGTAGGCGAGGTGGTTCGCCTTCGCACCCTTCCCGAGCCGGCTCTTCTTCACCTCGACGAAGTTGCCCACGTGCGCCTCGGGGCCGATGTCGGCGCCCGGGCGGAGGCGCGAGAACGGGCCCAGGATGGCGCCCTCGGCGACCTGCGCCTCCGAGATCACGGTGTACGGGTTCACCGTCACGCCGTCGGCGAGGACGCCGTCGGTGATGACCGCGCCGACGCCCACCCGCGTGCGCGCGCCGACGCGGGTGCGACCGCGCAGCCGCACGTTCGGCTCGATCACCGCGTCCGCGCCGATCTCCACGCCCTCGTCGCAGTCGAAGCGGGCCGGGTCCTCGATGGTCACGCCCGCGCGCATGAACGCCTCGGCGAGCCGGCCCACCATCACGCGGTTCGCCCGCGAGAGCTCGACCCGATCGTTGACGCCGGAGGCCTCCTCGGCGGGGACCTCGACGCCCGCCACGCCGCCCGCCTGCGCGGCCATGGGCACCAGGTCGGTGAGGTAGAACTCGCGCTGCGCGTTGGCGGTGCCCACCTTCGCGAGCTTCTTCCAGAGCAGCTCCGCGTCCACGCAGTACAGCCCGGCGTTCACCTCGCGCACCGCGCGCTCGGCCTCGGTCGCGTCCTTCTCCTCCACGATGCGCGCCGGCCGGCCGCGCGCGTCACGCACCACCCGGCCGTAGCCGCGCGGGACCTCGAGGGTCATGGTGGCGAGCGAGACCGCGGCGCGGGCCCGGCGGCCGGCGGACACGACCGCCTCGAGCGTCTCGGCGCGGAGCAGCGGCGTGTCGCCGGAGAGGATCAGCACCGGGCCGCGGTAGCCGCGCAGGGCGCGCTTCGCCGCGAGCACCGCGTGCGCCGTCCCGAGCTGCTGCTCCTGGACCGCGAAGCGCAGCGGCGCCTCGGGGAGCGCGGCGGAGAGGGCCGCCTCCACCGCCTCGGCCTGGTGGCCCACCACCACCACCACCGGGCTCGCGCCCAGCTCCAGGGCGCGCTTCACCGGATAGTACGCGAGCGGCCGGCCCGCGACCTCGTGCAGGACCTTGGCCTTGTTCGACTTCATCCGGGTGCCCTTGCCGGCGGCGAGGACGATGGCGGCGAGCGGTGTGCGGGTGCGTGGCATGGTCGCGGAGGCTAGGCGCGGGTGGGGGCTGCGATCAAGCCTGCGCACGTGTGACCCGGAGCGCGGGCCTCCGGGCGGCGCCGGCGGGGGGCCCGGAGGTGCCCGCTGGACCGATCGGGAGGGGGATCCCGGCGTGGTAGAGGTCCGGCATGCCGCTCCTGCTCGCCCTCCTGCTCTCGGCCACCGCCGCCTCCCCGCGCGGCGCGGTCGCCACCGGCCACCCCGCCGCCAGCGCCGCCGCCGCGCAGGTGCTGCGGGAGGGCGGGAACGCGGTGGACGCGGCCGTGGCCGCGGCGTTCGCGCTCGGCGTGGTCGAGCCGCAGTCGTCCGGGATCGGCGGCGGCGGGTTCGCGCTCGTGTACCTGGCGCGGGAGGACCGGGTGGTGGCGCTCGACTTCCGGGAGGTGGCGCCCGCCGGCGCGTCCGCGACCATGTTCGCCGGCGGCGCCGCGGGGGCGGGGCCCTCGCGCTCGCTCGACGGCGGCCTGGCGGTGGCGGTGCCCGGGGCGGTGAAGGGGTACGCCGAGCTGGCGCGGCGCTTCGGGACCCGGCCGCTGCGGCGGCTGGTGGAGCCGGCCGCGCGCCTCGCCGAGCAGGGCGCGCCCGTGAACCTGCACTACGTGCGAACCGCGCGGGCCCGCCTCGCGTGTCTGGGCGCGCGCCCCGAGGCCGCGCGCACCTTCCTCGACCGCGGCGCCGGCAATGCGCCGGTCGCGCCCGCGCCCGGGTGGCGGCTCCGCCAGCCCGAGCTGGCGCGCACGCTGCGGACCCTCGGGCGCGACCCCGAGGCGTTCTATCGTGGGCCGCTCGCCCGCCGGATCGCGCGCGCCGCGCGCGCCGAGGGCGGCGTGCTGACCGAGGCGGACCTCGCCGCCTACCGCACCCGCGAGCGGACGCCGCTCGAGGGGCGCTACCGCGGCCACCGGGTGGTCTCGATGCCGCTGCCCTCGTCCGGCGGCAGCATCGTGGTCGGGCTGCTGCAGGCGCTCGAGCACGAGGACCCGCGGGCCGGCGGCTACCGGCCCGAGCGCTTCCTGCACGCCATGGCCGAGGTGGAGAAGCGGCTGTTCGCGCGGCGCGCGGTGCTCGGCGACGCCGCGTTCGTGCCCGCCGCGGCCCAGGTCGAGCGCGAGCTCGTCTCGCCCGAGGGCGCCGCGCGGCTCGCCGCCGCGGTGGGCGAGCGCGCCGCCGTCGTGGACGCGCCGCCGCCCACGCAGGAGTCGAGCCAGACCTCGCACCTGTCGGTGGTGGACCGGGAGGGCAACGCGGTGGCGCTCACCACCACCGTGAACTTCTCGTTCGGCTCCTGCGTGGTCGTGCCCGGCACCGGGATCCTGCTCAACGACGAGATGGACGACTTCGACGCCGCCCCCGGGGCCGCGAACGTGTTCGGCGCCGTCGGCACCGGCGCGAACGCCCCCGCGCCCGGCAAGGTGCCGCTGTCGTCGATGGCGCCCACGCTCGTGTTCGATCGCGCCGGCAAGCTCGCCCTCGTGGTCGGCGCCGCCGGCGGGACGACGATCCCCACCACGGTGGCCCAGGTGATCTCGCACGTGGTGGACGACGGCATGGGGCTCGCCGAGGCGCTCGCCGCCCCGCGCATCCACCACCAGTGGAGGCCCGACGCGCTGCAGGTCGAGCCGAACGGGCTCGAGGCCGCCACCGCCCGCGCGCTGGAGGCGAGGGGGCACCGGCTGCTGTGGCGCGAGCGTCGCTGGTCGAACGCCCACGCCGCCCGCGTCGCCCCCGAGGGCTGGGTGGAGGCCGCGAGCGACCCGCTCCTGGAGGGCGGGGCGGCGGTGCCGTAGGCGGGGCCCTCGGCGCCGGCAGGGCGTGGCCGCGGTGCTGCAGGACGAAGCCGCGGTGCCGGCGTGCGTGGCCGCGCGGTGGGGCGAGCGGGCGCATGTATGGGGTGGCGGCGTCGGCCCGCGGATGGTTGGGCTGCCTGACGGCGGCAGCGCTGGCGGCGAGGCGAGCGGACGGACGGGCTCGCGGCGTCGGACGCCGCCTGGGCCGGCGTGGCGGCGGGCGGCGTGGCGCACGCGCGGGGCGAGCCGAGCGCGAGCGCGGTGCGGTCCGGAGCCAGTTGCGCGGAAGGGGCTGACGAGGGCGAGTCGAGGTCGCGGGCGAGGTTGCGCGCGGGCGGGGCGTGTGCGTGGGTGCGGCGCTCGTCCGCGCGACGGCGCCGCGGGAGGGCAGCGCCGGGACGAGATCGGCTCACCGGCGGGGCGGGCGTCCAGGGAGCTCGTCGGGTGAGAGCAGGCCGCGGCGGCGCCAGCCCGTGGCGAGGAGCCACGTGCGCGGGGCCGCGGTGACCTTTGGCGGTGCCGTGGTCATCGCAGGTCCGCCGCCGCGCCACCCGTCGAACCACCAGCCGGAGGAGAACCGGTCCACGCCCCCGTGCCCGACCGGCTTTCCCATCCGCGCGAGGTGGCTCCGGTGGTTGAGCAGCACGTAGGCGAGCGCGTTGCGGACCTCGGACGGCGTCGCCAGCACGCGCGCGTGGTAGCGGTCAGCGAAGACCTTCCCGCGCCGGCCCATCATGCGGTTGAGCCCCTTCGCCAGGCGGATGCAGAGCCCCTGCATCCCCGCGGAGAGCGCCCGCGCCTCCTCCGCCTCGACGATGAGGTGGAGGTGGTTCCCCTGGAGCGAGAAGTGGACCACGCGGAAGGTGCTGCGAGCCGCCGTGGCGGCCTCGAGCGCCTCCTCGATGACGCGGAGCGCGCGCAGGCTCCGCAGGTTCCAGACGTGCGGGAGCACGCGCAAGGTGACGTCCACCGGCGTGGAGCCGGTGACCGCGGGCCGCCCGTGGTGCGAGACCCCCGCCCGCGCTCCCGAGGGCTTGCGCCCCGCACCCGCCCGTCGCCCGCCATGGGTGCGGGGAGGGGAGAGCCGGAACCGGAGCTGACGAGCGCCGCGCATCATGATTGGGCAGATATTAACGCATCGTGAGACCGCCATCCACTGACCGTGTGGGTCGCAAACGTTCGCTGCGCTCGCGAGTCATGTCCCCGGGAGTCCAGACTCGTGCCTTCCCGTCTCGCGTCTGGCTCGCGGTTCATACACAGGCTCACCGCGAGCGGAGCGGTCCGCGCTGCGCCGTCTCCGGCGCACGACTGGGCGCCGTCCCTTCCGGCGGAGCGCAGTTGCGTCGTTACACCGTGAGTGCGTCTCGCGCGGAGGTACGCCGTGTCACCGCCGATGCCAGGCTCACCGCCCGAACCGTTCGCGAGGGGTTGAAGGGTCGCAGTCCGTGTCACCGACCCACGCCAGGCTCGCCGCTGAACTGTCAGCGATGTCCTGATTGGTTCCGTCACCGCTCGACGCCCGCCTCACCCCGAACCGTCAGCGATGTCTCGACTGGTTTCGACGCCAGGCTCGCCGCTGAACTGTCAGCGATGTCCTGACTGGTTCCGTCACCGCTCTACGCCCGCCTCACCCCGACTGTCAGCGATGTCTCGATTGGTTCCCGTTCCGTTCCACCGATCTCCCCCCGCGCCCTGCGCCTCCCCCTCCAGCCTCTCGCAAGCCGATCCCGCCATCCCCGGCTCCGGCCACACGGCCACGCCCCCCGAACGCCCCGCACCCTCAAAGCCCCCCCGCCCGCCATCCGGCCCCCGCCCCCCGCACCCTCAAGCCCCCCCTCCACATCCCCCGAACCCCCCGCACCCTCAAAGCCCCCCCTCCACATCCCCCGCCCATCCCCGGCCCCCGCCCATCCCCGCCCCCCGGGCCCACCCCCTCCCCCCGGTTGCGCTATCCTCCCCCGACGCGATGCCCGACGACTTCCTCACCGCCTCCGCGCGCGCGGCGCTCACCGCCGAGGTCCGCCGGCTCTCCGGTGCGCTCCGCGACGCGCAGCGGGCGCTCGCGGCGCTCGGCGGCGCCTCGCTCCCGGGGCTGCACCTCGTGCTCGAGACCGGAGGCCGGCGGGCGCTCCTGCCGGTGGCGCAGGTGACGGAGGTGGTCCGCATGGTCGCGCTCTCGCCGCTGCCGGGGGCGCCGGCCCACGTGCTCGGGACCTTCTCCTGGCGCGGGGTGCCGGTGGTGGCGGCGGACCTGGCCGCGGCGGCGGGCGCGCGTGCGGACCTCGACCTGGACGCGCGCGTGGTGATCCTCGCGGGCGCGCCGGCGCTGGGCCTGGCGGTGGAGCGCGTGGTGGGCACGGTGGACGCGCCGAAGCTGTTCGAGGGCGATCCGGCCGAGGCGGCGCCGGAGGGCTGGCGGGGCTCGCCGCTCGTGGCCGGACTGTGCGTGGATGGCGGCGAGGTCCTCCCGCTCCTCGACCCGTCGCCGCTGCGCGCGGCGCTGGCGGGCGCGGGCGCGCCGGCGGCACCGTGACGGACGGCGCCCCGGGGCCGGCGGCGCTCGCCGCGGTGGCCCGCGCGCTCGCCGCGGAGACGGGGCTCTCCCTCGCGAGCGGCCTGGGCGACGCGCTGCGCGCTGCCCTGGACCGTGCCGCGGACGACCGGGGCACGACGCCGGCGCGGCTCGCGACTGCGGTGGCGGGGGGTGACGCCGCGGCGCTGGCGGCGCTGGTGGAGCAGGCGGCGGTGCGCGAGACCTCGTTCTGGCGCCACCCCGAGCAGCTCGCCGCGCTGGCACGGCTCGCCGGCGGCCGCCCGGCGCCGCTCCGCCTCTGGTCGGCGGGCTGCGCGAGCGGCGAGGAGGCCTACGGGCTCGCCATGCTGCTGCGCGAGGCGGGTCGGGACGCCGCCGCGGGCGACCGGATCCTCGCGACCGACCTCTCCGCCCGCGCGCTCGAGGCGGCGCGGCGCGCGCGCTACGGGCCGCGGGCGCTCCGGCGGGTCCCGCCGGCGATCGCGGCGCGCTGGCTCCTGCCGGCCGGCTCGGACGGCGCGCGGGTGGTGCACCCCGACGTGCGCGCGCCGGTGGAGCTCCGACACCACAACCTCGTCCGCGACCCGCTCCCCGGGCCCCCGTTCGACGCGGTGCTGTGCCGGAACGTCCTCATCTACTTCGACCCGGCCGTCGCGGCGACGGTGCTGCGCGCGCTGCTCGCCGCGGTGCGTCCCGGGGGCTGGCTGGTCCTCGGCCCGGTGGAGCTGCCGCTCGCGGCGGAGCTCCCGGTGGAGTGGGTGGAGGACGGCGGGGCGACGCTGCTGCGGCGCCCGCGCTGATCGCGCCGCAGCGCCCCGCCGCGGCGTCCGCGCGGGCTTTCCCCGCCACGGCCGGTTACGATCCCGCCGTGTTCG
This sequence comes from Anaeromyxobacter dehalogenans 2CP-1, assembly GCF_000022145.1. Lineage (NCBI taxonomy): Bacteria > Pseudomonadati > Myxococcota > Myxococcia > Myxococcales > Anaeromyxobacteraceae > Anaeromyxobacter > Anaeromyxobacter dehalogenans. Next base: position 4,580,366 of record NC_011891.1, on the reverse strand, counting down.
ACGCCTTCCTCCACGCCGGCGCGCTCGGGGCGCGCGAGGTCGCCGATCTCCGCTTCTTCGGGATCGAGGGGGCGCTGGTGCCGTCCGGCGACGCGGTGGTCACGGCCACGCCCGCGGCCATCCGCCGCGGCTGGGACCAGGTGTCCACCGCCGCCCGGCGCCTGCGCCGCGGCGGCCTCGCGGCCTGGGCGGCCCTCGGCATCCACCCGCGCCGGATCCCGGCGCGCGGCCTGGAGGCGCTGCTCGCCGAGCTGCCGGACGCGCTGGGCCGCCGGGAGGTGGCGGCGCTCGGCGCGGTCGGGCTGGCCGAGGGCGGCGCGCTGGAGGAGCGGGTGCTGGCGCGCCAGCTCGAGCTGGCGCGCGAGCTGCGGCTGCCGGTCGTCGCGGCGGTGCCGCTGCGCGGGCGCGAGCGCCTCACCCGGCGGCTGCTCGCGGCGCTGCGCGAGTCGGAGCTGGAGCCGGCGCGGGTGCTGGTGGCCGGCGCCGATGAACGCACCGTGAAGGCGATCCGCGCCTGCGGCCACCTGGCGGGCCTGGCGCTGTCCGGCGGCGCGGGCCCACGCGGCGCGGTGGACGCGGCGGTGCGGATGGTGGCGTCGCTCGGGCCGGAGGGGATCGTCCTCGGCTCGGACGCCGGCGTGGGCGGGGGGGACCTGCTGGCGCTGGCGCGGGCGGCCGACCGGATGGCGAAGGCCGGGCTCGCGCCCGCCGTCATCCGCCGCGTGTGCGGCGCGAACGTGATCCGCTTCCTCGGCGTCGATCCGGCGGGGCTGCGGGGCCGCGGGTCCAGTGCCCGCTCCGCCCGCCCTTCTTCTCGATGAGCTCGATCGCCGTGATCGACATGCCCTTCTCGTACCGCTTCAGCATGTCGTAGATGGTCAGGCACGCGGCCGAGACCGCCGCGAGCGCCTCCATCTCCACGCCGGTCCGGTCCACCGTCCGCACGGTCGCCTCGACCGCCACGCCGCCCGGGCCCGGCACCGCGCTCACGTCCACGGCGGACAGCGCGATGGGGTGGCAGAGCGGCACCAGGTCCGGCGTCTTCTTCGCCGCCATGATGCCCGCCAGGCGCGCGGCCGCGAGCACGTCGCCCTTCTCCACCTCGCCCGCGCGGATCCTGCCCACCGTGTCGGCGGACATCGCCACGAAGCCGTGCGCCACGGCCACGCGCTCGGTCTTCGGCTTCGCGCCGACGTCGATCATCTTCATGGCTAGTTCCAGCTCTCGGTGACGTGCTCGCCCAGCCAGCGCTCCGCGTCGATGGCGGCGGAGCAGCCGGTCCCGGCCGCGCTGATCGCCTGGCGGTAGTGCGGGTCCGACACGTCGCCGGCCGCGAACACGCCCGGCACGCTGGTGGCGGTGGAGGGCGCCTTCACGGCGAGGTAGCCCACCTCGTTCATCTCGAGCTGGCCCTTGAAGATGCCGGTGTTCGGCTCGTGGCCGATGCCCATGAACACGCCCTTCAGCGGCAGCTCGCGGGTCGAGCCGTCGCGGGTGTCCTTGAGCCGGACGCCGGTGACGGCCTTGCCGTCGCCGAGGATCTCGTCCACCACCGCGTTCAGCACCAGCTCGATCTTCGGGTTCTTGCGGGCGCGGTCCTGCATGATCTTGGAGGCGCGCAGCTCGCCGCGGCGGTGCACCACGTGCACCTTGCTCGCGTACTTGGTGAGGAAGCTCGCCTCCTCCAGCGCCGTGTCGCCGCCGCCCACCACCGCGATCTCCACCCCGCGGAAGAAGAAGCCGTCGCAGGTGGCGCAGGCCGACACGCCGCGCCCCTGGTACTGCTTCTCCGACGGGATCTGCAGCCACTTGGCGGAGGCGCCGGTGGCGACGATCACCGCGTCGGCGGTGTAGAGCGTGTCGTCCTGCCAGAGCTTGAACGGGCGCTGGGAGAAGTCCACCCGCGTGATCTCGCTCGCCTCGAAGCGCGTGCCGAAGCGCTCGGCCTGCTTCTTCATCTTCTCCATCAGCTCCGGCCCGAGGATGCCCTCGGGGAAGCCGGGGAAGTTCTCCACCTCGCTCGTGATGGTCAGCTGCCCGCCCGGCTGCATGCCCTCGAACAGCAGCGGCTGGAGGTTGGCGCGCGCGGCGTAGAGCGCCGCGGTGTAGCCCGCGGGACCGCTGCCGACGATGACGAGCCGCTCGTGCTTGGACATGGCGTGACCTCCCAGGTGCGAGGGGACCTCTGAATAGCCGCTTGGAGCCAGCGTGTCACGGCGAAGGTTCGCCCGCGCATCGCCCGGGCGAGGGGGCGCCGGGCGCCCCGCCGCGCGCGGTCGAAACCGTTGACGGACCGGCCGTTTTGGCGGAAGGTTCGCCTCCTCCGGGCCGTTGGCCCGACACACCTCCCGCGGAGCCCTCATCCCCATGCGCAACGTCGTCCTCGGCGCGCTCGCCGTCCTTGCGGCCGCCTGCCAGTCCCCTCGCCCGGCGCAGCCGGCGCAGCAGAAGGAGAACCCGTCGGCGCCGGTCGCCAAGGTGGGCGGCCAGGCCATCACCACGGGCGAGCTGGACGAGCTCGTGAAGAGCGACCTGAAGCAGCTCGAGCAGCAGTACGAGGAGCAGAAGTACCAGCTGAAGCGGCAGGGCCTGGAGTCGATGATCCGCCGCCGCGTCTTCGAGGCGAAGGCGAAGGCCGAGGGCATCACGCCGGACGAGCTGGTGAACCGCGACGTGGTCGCGAAGATCCCCGAGCCCGCCGACGACGAGGTCCGCGCCCTGTACGAGCGCGCCAAGGCCGGCGGCCAGCAGCTCCCGCCCATCGACCAGGTGAAGCCGGACATCGCGCGGTTCATCAAGAACCAGAAGGCGCAGGCCGAGCTGACGGCCTACTACGAGAAGCTGAAGAAGGACATGAACGTCGAGGTGCTGCTGCCCGCGTACATGCCGCCCAAGGTCGAGGTCGCGGCCACCGGCCCGTCGAAGGGCCCGAACGACGCGCCCATCACCATCGTCGAGTTCTCCGACTTCCAGTGCCCGTTCTGCGTGCGCGCCGAGCCGACCGTGAAGGACGTGATGGCCGCCTACCCGGGCAAGGTCCGGGTGGTCTACCGCGACTTCCCGCTTCCCTCGCACGACCTCGCGCCGAAGGCCGCCGAGGCGGCGCACTGCGCCGGCGACCAGGGCAAGTACTGGGAGATGCACGACCGGCTGTTCGCGGCGAACGGCAAGCTCGCCGTGGACGACCTGAAGGGCTACGCGCGCGAGGTCGGCGCGGACGGCGCGAAGTTCGACCGCTGCCTCGAGTCCGGCGAGAAGGCCCCGGTGGTGCAGGAGCACCACAAGGCCGGCGAGGCGGCCGGCGTGAGCGGGACCCCGGCGTTCTTCATCAACGGCCGGCTGATCTCCGGCGCGCAGCCGCTGGAGGCCTTCAAGGCCGTCATCGACCAGGAGCTGAAGGCGGCGGGCAAGCAGTAGGCCCCGACCTCAGGCTGGCGAAGCCGGCGGCCCCGTCCTAGATCCGGACGCGGCCGCCGTGCCGTTTCGGAGGTGTCGAGTGGGCGCATACGGGCAGGGTGAGGGCGCGACGCTGGGCGAGCGCCGGAAGACGCGGCAGATCCGCGTCGGCAACGTGCGGATCGGCGGCGACGCGCCCATCGCGGTGCAGTCGATGACGACCACGCAGACCGCCGACGCCGCGGCGACGCTGACCCAGATCCGGGCGCTGGCCGAGGCGGGCGCCGACGTGGTGCGCCTGGCCGTGCCGGACCAGGACGCCGCCGCCGCGCTGCCGGAGATCGTGAAGGCCACGCCGGTGCCGCTGGTGGCCGACATCCACTTCGACTACCGGCTGGCGCTCGCCGCGCTGAAGGCCGGGATGCACGGCATCCGCCTCAACCCCGGCAACATCGGCTCGCGCGATCGCGTCCGCGAGGTGGTGAAGGCCGCCCGCGAGCGCATGGTGCCGGTGCGCATCGGCGTGAACGCCGGCTCGCTGGAGAAGGACATCGTCGAGAAGCACGGCTGGCCCACCGCCGCCGGCATGGTGGAGAGCGCCGAGCGCCACATCCGCTTCCTCGAGGACGAGGGCTACCGCGAGATCAAGGTCTCGCTGAAGGCGCACGACGTCGCCATGACCGTGCAGGCGAACCGGCTCTTCTCGCGCCAGTTCGACTACCCGCTCCACCTCGGCGTCACCGAGGCCGGCACGCTGCTCGCCGGCACGGTGAAGAGCGCCGCGGGGCTGGGCATCCTGCTGGGCGAGGGCATCGGCGACACCATCCGCATCTCCCTCACCGCCGATCCGGTCGAGGAGGTGCGGGTGGCGCGCATGCTGCTCACCTCGCTCGGCCTCAAGTTCGGCGGGGCCACGCTCACCTCCTGCCCCACCTGCGGCCGGTGCTCGGTGGACATGATCCCGGTGGCCGAGCGCGTCGAGCGCCGCCTCGCCACGCTGAAGGGCGAGGTGCAGGTGGCGGTGATGGGCTGCGAGGTGAACGGGCCGGGCGAGGCGGCCGCCGCCGACGTCGGGATCGCCTACGGCCACAACGGCGTGGGGCTGCTGTTCCGCGACGGCAAGATCGTGAAGCGCATGAAGGCGGAGGAGCTGGAGGAGGCGCTGGTGGCCGAGGCCATCCAGATCTCCGGCCAGCGCGCGCCGAAGTAGCGCCCCGCGAGCGGAGCGAGCCCGCCGGGGCGCCGTCGGGTCCGCGGCGAAGCCGCCCGCGGCGGCGCAAGGGACCCGGCGAGCAGGGTGGGGCCCCGCGGAGCTCCGCTCCGTGGGGCGGGGCGCAGCCCCGTCAGATCATGCGTGAACGACAGCGTGAGCCGCGACACCGCAGGTGATCGCGGCTCACGGACTGTCGTTCACGGCGCGCGGCCCGCGGCGAGCGCGGCGAGATACGCCGCGAGCGCGCGGCGGTCGGCGTCGGTGCCGCGGAACGGCGGCATGGCCGGGTTCAGCTCCGGCAGGCGCCCCAGCGCCTCGTAGGCGCGCGGGGCGTCCCAGCCCGCCACCCGCGGCGCGAGCGGGATCTCCCGGTGGCAGTGCCAGCACTGCTGCGTGAGCACGCGCTTGCCCTGGGCGGCGAGCTCCGGGGTCTCCACCGCCGGGGGCGCGCGGCGGCCGAAGGTGCCGGCCGGGAGCTGCGACAGGAGGGCCGCCCCCAGCGCCAGGACCACCGCGGCGGCGAGCGCGTAGCGGGTGCGCGCAGGCATGAGGTTCCATTGTATAACCCACCCCCATGCACGCCGTCCGCTACAGCCAGGCCTTCATCCCCACGCTCAAGGAAGCGCCCGCCGACGCGCAGGTCGCGAGCCACAAGCTGCTCGTCCGGGCCGGCTTCATCCGCCAGCTCGGCGCCGGCATCTACGACTACCTGCCGCTCGCGAAGCGCTCCCTCGCGAAGGTCGAGGCGATCGTGCGCGAGGAGATGGACGCCATCGGCGGCCAGGAGTTCTACCTGCCCGCCCTCCACCCCGCGGAGATCTGGAAGGAGTCCGGCCGGTGGGACGTGATGGGCGACAACATGTTCCGGCTGAAGGACCGCAAGGGCGGCGACTACTGCCTCGGCATGACGCACGAGGAGATCTTCACCGCCGTCGCGCGCGACGAGCTGCGCAGCTACCGGCAGCTCCCGCAGGTCTGGTACCAGATCCAGACGAAGTTCCGCGACGAGCCGCGGCCCAAGTCCGGCCTGCTGCGAGTCCGGCAGTTCACCATGAAGGACGCGTACTCCTTCGACGTGGACCGGGCCGGGCTCGACAGGAGCTACGAGGACCAGCGCCGGGCCTACGAGAAGATCTTCACCCGCTGCGGCCTCGACTTCGTGGCGGTGCAGGCGCACTCCGGCTCGATGGGCGGCAGCGAGTCCTCCGAGTTCATGGTGCGCACCGACGCCGGCGAGGACCTGGTGGCCGCGTGCCCGAGGTGCCGGTACGCCGCCAACACCGAGACCGCCACCTCGCGCGTCGCCGCGGAGGCGGACGGCCCCGGGCTCGGGACGCCCGAGAAGTTCGCCACCCCCGGCGTGGTCACCATCGAGGCGCTGGAGCAGGCGCCGTACTCGGTGGCGGCGCGGCGGCAGCTGAAGACGCTCGTGTACATGGCGGACGAGCAGCCGGTCATCGCGGTGGTGCGCGGCGACCAGGAGCTGAACGAGGCGAAGCTGCAGACAGCCACCGGCGCGGTGGCCGTCCGCCCCGCGCACCCCGAGGAGATCCCGCCGCTCATGGGCGCGCGGGCCGGCTCGCTCGGCGCGGTGCGGTTCACGAGGGCGCGCGTCCTTTTGGACCCGTCGCTCGCCGACCGCAAGGACATGGTCACCGGCGCGAACGAGGACGGCTTCCACCTGCGCGGCGTGGACGTCCGGCGCGACGTCCTCGCGCACGGCGCCACGCTGGCGGAGCTGCGCACGGTGAAGGCCGGCGAGGGCTGCCCGCGGTGCGACGGCACGCTCGACGTCTTCAAGGCGCTCGAGATCGGCCACATCTTCAAGCTCGGCACCAAGTACTCCGAGTCGATGAAGGCGACCGTGCTCGACGCCGAGGGCAAGCAGGTGCCCATCGTGATGGGCAGCTACGGCATCGGCGTGGAGCGCATCCTGGCCGCCGCCATCGAGCTGCACCACGACGACAACGGCATCGTGTTCCCGATGGCCATCGCGCCGTTCCACGCCACCGTGCTCACGCTCGGGCCGGAGCCGGAGCTGCGCAAGGCGGCCGAGGAGGTGGTGGCCGCGCTCGGGAAGGAGGGCGTCGAGGTGCTGTTCGACGACCGCGACGAGCGCGCCGGGGTGAAGTTCAAGGACGCCGACCTGCTCGGCATCCCCATCCGCATCGCGGTGGGGAAGAAGGGGCTCGCCGCCGGCAACGTGGAGTGGAAGCTGCGCAAGGGCGGCGCGGTGGAGCTCGTCCCGGTGGGCGAGGTCGCGCGCAAGGCGGCCGAGGCGGTCCGGGCGGCGACGTAGTCGGTCCGGCCCGGGCGGGCGCATCCCGCCGCGCCGGGCAGCGGAGGGGTGGATGCGCGCGAAGCTGTCGGTGGGGGCCGAGGGCCAGGTCACGTTGCCGCCGCGCGAGGCGGAGGCGCTGGGGCTCGCCGGAGGTGGCGACGCCGAGCTGGTGTCGGCGCGCGGCGCGTTCGCGCTCATCGCCCCCGCGCGCGGCGAGACGCCGCGCTCGTGGTTCGCGGGTTCGCTCTCGGCGCTCTCCGTGCCCGAGGTGATCCAGTTCGTGTTCACCTCGCTCAAGACCGGCGTGCTGCTGCTCGCGTTCGGCGCCGACGGCGAGCACGCGGCCGCGCCCGACCGGCCCGAGCAGCTGCGGCGGCGCAGCATCTTCTTCCGCGACGGGCAGGTGGTGTTCGCCTCCTCGTCCGAGCCCGCCGAGCGGCTCGGCCCGATGCTGGTGCGGTCCGGCCTGGTCCGGCCCGAGGACCAGGAGCGCTGCCGCCACCTCGTCTCCGCCGGTCATCCGCTCGGGCAGGTGCTGGTGGACCAGGGGCTGCTCTCGCCCGGCCAGCTCTACGAGGGGATGACGCTCCAGGTGACCGAGATCCTGATGGGCGCGTTCCTGGAGCCCGCCGGCACGTTCGCGTTCCTCGAGGGACGGACCGACGAGCAGAACGCGGTGAAGCTGCCCCAGCGGACCCGCGAGCTCCTGCTGGAGGGCATGCGGCGGGTCGAGGAGGCGGAGCAGCTCGGTCGCGAGCTGGGCGGGCGCGACGTGGTGCTGCACCGGGCCCGGGGCGGCGCGGACGCGGCCGGTGGGCTCGCCGCGCTGGAGGCGCGGCTCGTCGAGGCGGTGGACGGGGTGCGCACGATCGGCGAGGCGGCCCGGGCCGCCAGCCTCACCCTGCGCGAGGCGCTCGCCACCGCGGTGATGCTGGTCCGCCGCGGCGTGCTGGCGGCCCCGGCCGTGCCCGCGGCCCCGGCGCCCGAGCCGGTGCCGGAGACGCCGCGCCCGACCCCGCCGCCCGGCGTGCGCACCTCGGGGCCGTTCGAGATCTACCGCCGCATCTTCGTGCGCGTGCACGAGGCGCTCGCCGCCGCGCAGCCGGACGCCTCGGCGCGGCTCAACAGCTACTTCGAGCGCCTGCCCCCGAAGCAGCGGGCGCTGTTCGAGGGCGTCCGCCTCGCCGAGGACGGGTCGGTGGACGTGATGCTGGTGCTCGCGAACGTGCTCGCGGTCGGGACCTGGACCGGCGCGGCGGCGCGGGCGCGGGCGCTGGAGGCGCTCGAGGACCTGCTCGCGTTCGCGCTGTTCGAGGTGAAGAACTGCCTGCCCCGCCCCGAGGCCGACGCGCTGCTGCGCGAGGTCGGGCGCATGCAGGTCGGAAAGGCCTAGCCATGAAGCCGTCGGAACGGATCTGCGCCGCGCTCGACTTCCCCACCTTCGCCGCGGCGGAGCCGTTCGCGCGGGCCGTCGCGCCGGAGGTCGGCCTGCTCAAGGTGGGCCTCGAGCTGTTCGCGGCCGAAGGGCCCGCCGCGGTGCGCGGCGCGGCGCGGCTGGGCCGGCCGGTGTTCCTCGACCTGAAGCTGCACGACATCCCCAACACCGTGGAGGGCGCGGCGCGGAGCGCGGCCGCGAGCGGCGCGGCGCTGCTGACCGTGCACGCCGCCGGCGGCGCGGAGATGGTGAGGGCGGCCGTGCGCGGCGCCGGCCCCGGGGTGCGGGTGCTGGCGGTGACGGTGCTCACCAGCCTGGACGCCGCGGCGCTCGACGCCGTCGGCCTCGCCGGCCCGCCCGAGGCGGCGGTGGTCCGGCTGGCGCGGCTGGCGGTGGTCGCCGGCGCCGGCGGGATCGTCTGCTCGCCGCACGAGGTCGCGGCGGTGCGCGCGGCGGTGGGGCCCGGCCCGCTGCTGGTGGTGCCCGGGGTCCGGCCCGCGGGGGCGGCGAAGGGCGATCAAGCCCGGGTGGCGACGCCCGCCGAGGCGGTGCGCGCCGGCGCCGACGTCATCGTGGTGGGGCGACCGCTCCGCGACGCGCCGGATCCGGCCGCCGCGGCCCGCGCCATCGCCGCCGGGCTCTAGCGGGGCGACGCCCATGGCCGACACCGAGGCGCGCGAGGAGGTCACCGCCGAGGAGCTGGCGGACCTGTGGCCGGTGCTCTCCCCCGAGGACCGGGTGGAGGGCTTCCACCTGCTGCCGCGGGCGGAGGCGGAGGACCTGTTCCTGACGCGCTCGGCGCGCGACCAGGCCGATCTCCTCCGCGCCGTGCCGCACGAGGAGCAGCGCTCCTGGGCGCGCCTGCTCGCGCCGGACGACGCCGCCGACCTGGTGCAGGCGGCGGAGCCGGAGGAGCGCGAGCGGCTGCTCGGCCTGCTCGACGAGCAGACCCGGCGCGACGTGCGCGCGCTGCTCGCCTACGCCGAGGACGACGCCGGCGGCCTGATGAGCCCGCGGTACGCGCGGCTCCGGCCGGACATGACGATGGACGAGGCCATCATCTACCTGCGCCGCCAGGCCCAGGAGCGGCTCGAGACCATCTACTACGTGTACGTGCTCGACGACGCGCAGCGGCTGCTCGGGGTGGTGAGCTTCCGCGAGCTGTTCGCCGCGCAGCCGGGGCGCCGGGTGCGCGACATCATGCGCACCGACCCGGTCACCGTGCGCGACGACCAGGACCAGGAGGCGGTGAGCCGCGTGTTCCGCGACACCGACTTCATGGCGCTGCCGGTGGTGGACGCCGAGGGGCACCTCAAGGGCATCGTCACGGTGGACGACATCGTCGACGTGGTCGAGGAGGAGGCCACCGAGGACATCCAGAAGATCGGCGGCATGGAGGCCCTGGGGGCGCCGTACCTCGAGGTCGGCTTCACCGCCATGGTGAAGAAGCGCGCCGGCTGGCTCGCCGCCCTGTTCCTGGGCGAGATGCTGACCGCCACAGCCATGGCGCGCTACGAGGGCGAGATCGCGCGCGCGGTGGTGCTGGCGCTGTTCGTGCCGCTCATCATCTCGTCGGGCGGCAACTCCGGCTCGCAGGCCACCACCCTCGTCATCCGCGCCATGGCGCTCGGCGAGGTCCGGCTCCGCGACTGGTGGCGGGTGATGCGGCGCGAGATCGGCGCCGGGCTCGCGCTCGGCGCCGTGCTCGGCACCATCGGGTTCCTGCGCATCGTGCTGTGGCAGGCGGTGCGGCCCACCTACGGTGAGCACTACCTGCTGGTCGCCGCCACCGTGTTCTGCAGCCTGATCGGCGTGGTGACGTTCGGGACGCTGGCGGGCTCGCTGCTGCCGTTCGTGCTGCGCAGCCTGAAGCTGGACCCCGCCAGCGCCTCCGCGCCGTTCGTGGCCACGCTGGTCGACGTGACCGGGCTCGTCATCTACTTCACCACGGCGACGCTGATCCTCTCCGGCACGCTGCTCTGAGCGGCGAGCTCGGCGGCCCGCGCCCCCTCGCGCTGCAGCTCGGCCGCGCGGCCGCGCCGCGCCAGCACGTAGTAGATCACCGGCACCGCGTAGCGCGAGAGCAGGGTCGATGCCACCGCGCCGGCCATGAGCGCCACCGCCAGGCCCTGGAAGATGGGGTCGGCCAGCATCACCGCGCTGCCCACGATGACCGCGAGCGAGGTGAGCGCCATGGGCCGGAAGCGGACCAGCACCGCCTCCTCCACCGCGGCCGCGAGCGGCATCCCCTCGCGCAGCTTCAGCTCGGCGAAGTCCACCAGGATGATGCTGTTGCGCACCACGATGCCGGCGCCGGCGATGAAGCCGATCATGCTGGTGGCGGTGAAGAACGCGCCCCACAGGCCGTGCGCCGGCAGGATGCCGACGAGCGACAGCGGGATGGGGACCAGGATCACGAGCGGCATCGAGAAGCTCTGGAACCAGCCCACCATGAGCACGTAGATGAGCAGCATCACCGCGCCGAACGCGAGCCCGAGGTCGCGGAACACCTCCAGCGTGATGTGCCACTCGCCGTCCCACTTCATCGAGGCGTGCTCGGTGTCGGGCGGGTGGGCCAGGCCGTAGCGGGCCACCGGCTCGCCGCGGTCGCCCTTCAGCCCCTCCAGCTTCTGGTTCAGCGCCAGGAGCGCATAGAGCGGGCTCTCGATCTCGCCGGCCAGGTCGGAGGTGACGTAGGTCACCGGCTTCAGGTTCTTGTGCTGGATCTCCGGCGCCTCGCGCGTCTCCTCGACGCGCACCAGCTCGGAGAGCGGCACCAGCCCGCGCGCGCCCGGGACCGTGAGCGCGAGCATCGCGTCGAGGCGGGTCCGCTGCGCCGGCGCGAGCTGCAGCAGCACCGGCACCTGCGCGGCGCCCTGCGAGCCGTGGAACGTGCCGAGCGGCGCGCCGTAGCCCGCCGCGGCCAGCGTCTGCACCACGTGGGCGGGCTGCACGCCGTGCAGCGCCGCCTTCTCGCGGTCCACCGCCAGCGCCAGCTTCGGGCTGGTCGGGTTCAGCGAGGAGTCCACGTCGACGACGCCCGGCACCGCGTCGAACGCGGCCTTGACCTCGCGGCCCAGGCGGTCGCGCTCCTGCGCGGACGGCGCGTAGATCTCCGCCACCATGGTGGCGAGCACCGGCGGGCCCGGCGGGATCTCGACCACCTTGACGCGCGCGCCGGCCGGGTGCGCCAGCGCCTCGACGAGCGGGCGGACCCGCACCGCGATGGCGTGGCTGGCGGCCTTGCGCTCGCCCTTGGGCGAGAGGTTCACCTGCAGGTCCACCATCTCCGGCGCCTCGCGCAGGAAGCTGTGGCGGACCATGCCGACGAACGTGAACGGGGCGGCCACCCCGGAGTGCACCTGGACGCTCTCCACCTCCGGCTCGGCCAGCAGGCGGCGGGCGACGTCCTGCCCCAGCGCCAGCGCCTCCTCGCGCGCGGCGCCGGCGGGCAGGTCGAGCTGCACCTGGAACTCGCTCTTGTTGTCGAACGGCAGCATCTTCACCTTCACCGCGCCGGTGAAGAGCAGCGCCACCGCGCCGAGCAGGAGCGCCGTCACCAGCGCCAGGAAGCCGAGCTGCACCTTCCACGAGCCGAGCAGCGCGCGGATGACCTTGCGGTCGAGGCGGGCGATGCGGCCCTCCGGCGCCGACTCGGCCACGGCGTGCGGCTCCGCCGAGGCCGGCTCCGGCGGCTCGCGGCCCGGATCGGCCGGGTGGAGCCCGGTGGCGTCGGTGTCGGGGAGGTGCGCCTCCTTGCGGAACACCTTCATGGCGGCCCAGGGGCTCACCACGAACGCGATGAGGAGCGAGAACACCATCGCCACGCTGGCGCCCACAGGGATGGGGCGCATGTACGGGCCCATCAGCCCGCGGACCATGGCCATGGGGAGGATGGCGGCGATCACCGCGACGGTGGCGAGGATGGTGGGGTTGCCGACCTCGTCCACCGCGTCCAGCACCACCTGGGCGAAGCTGCGCTTCGGGCCGGGCAGGTGCAGGTGGCGGTGGATGTTCTCGACCACCACGATGGCGTCGTCCACCAGGATGCCGATGGAGAAGATGAGCGCGAACAGCGTGACGCGGTTCAGCGTGTAGCCGTTCAGGTAGGTGATGAGCAGGGTGAGCGCCAGCGTGACCGGCACCGCCACCGCCACCACCACCGCCGAGCGCCAGCCCATCGCGAGCAGGATGAGCGCGATCACCGAGAGCGTGGCGATGAGCAGGTGCTCGATGAGCTCGTTCGACTTCTCGCCGGCGGTCTCGCCGTAGTTGCGGGTGACGTCGGCCTTCACGCCGGCCGGGATGAGCCCGCCGCGGAGCGCGTCCACCTTGGCGAGGACCTCGTGGGCGAGCTCGGTGGCGTTCGTGCCCGGCCGCTTCGCGACCACGATGGACACGGCCTGCTCGAAGCCCTCCTTGCCCTTCTCGGCGGTGAGCACCACCGCCGGCTCGGGCTCGGGGCCGTCCACCACCCGGGCCACGTCCTCGACGTAGATGGGTCGGCCGTCGCGGACCGTCACCACCACCCGGTCCAGCTCGGCGGCGGACCGGGCGAAGCCCTGCGCCTCCAGCTCGATGCGCTTGCCGCCCTCGACCAGCGCGCCGGCCGGGAGCTGGGCCTGGGCGCCCTGCAGCGCCTGGTGCAGCTCGGCGAGCGACACCGAGAGTGCGCGCAGCCGCGCCGGATCCGGCTCGACGCGCACGGTGCGGCGGGCGCCGCCCACCACCTGCACGCTGGCGGTGCGCGGCACGTCGGAGAGCTCGCGCGCCACCTCCTCGCCCAGCTTGCGCAGCTCGCCGGCCGGGAGCGGGTCCTCGGCGTGGAGCGTGACCGTCAGGAACGGGACGTCGTCGATGGTGAGCGCCCGCACCACCGGGGGCAGCGTGCCGGAGGGCAAGAGCTCGGGGTGCGCGCCCAGCTCCTGGTGCACCTTCACCAGCGAGGGCTCGAGCGGCTCGTTCACCTTGAAGCGCACGGTGATGAAACCGACGTTGGCCCGGCTCGAGCTGTACAGGTACTCGACGCCCGGGATGCCCCAGAGCCGGCGCTCGAGCGGGGTGACGAGCTGGGTCTCCACGTCGCGCGGGCTGGCGCCGGGGAACGGCACCATCACGTCGACCATGGGGACGACGATCTGCGGCTCCTCCTCGCGCGGGGTCAGCCAGACCGCGGCCAGCCCGAGCAGGATGGAGGCGAGGACGATGACGGGCGTGAGCTTGGAGCGCAGGAACGGGCGCGCCAGGCGCCCGGCCAGGCCGAGGCGCTGGCCCTGCTCGGGGATCGTCACGGCGTCACCTCCACCGCCTGCCCGTCGCGGAGCGCGCCGGGCGCGTCGATGACGGTCTCGCCGGCGCGCAGCCCGGCCCGCACCAGCACCGCCTCGCCGGCGGGCTCGCCGGGCGAGATCCAGCGCAGGCGGGCCTTGCCGCCGTCGGCCACGAACACGCCGGTGAGATCGCCGCGCTGGACGAGCGCGCTCTTCGGCACCCACAGCGCCGCCTGCCCGGCGCCCGCCTTCGCGCCGGCGGCCGCCGGCAACACCAGGCGCGCGAACGAGCCGGAGCGGAGCTCGCCCTCCGCCTTCTGGACGCGGGCGCGCAGCCCGCGCCGGTGGGAGAGGGGATCGCCGCCGGGGGTGAGCGCGGTGATCTCGGCGGTGCCGCGGGTGGCGCCGGCGAGGAACGGGAGGGTCTTGCCCACGGCGAGGCCGCGCGCCTCGTCGTCGGAGAGGCTGGCGGTCAGCTCGAGCGCGTCGCCCTCGAGCTGCAGCAGCGGCTGGCCGGGGCCGACCAGGTCGCCGGTGTTCACCCGGCGCGACTGGACCGTGCCGGCGAACGGGGCGCGGAGCAGCGAGTAGCCCACGTTGGCGCGGGCGCCGGCCACCGCGGCGGCGGCCTGGGCGCGCTGGGCCCGCGCGCCCTCCAGCTCGGAGGTGGTGGCGGCCCGCTCCGCGAGCAGCGCCTCGATGCGCTTCTCGTGGGCGGAGGCGGCGGCGAGCGCGGCCTCGGCGGCCTCGAGGCCGCCCTTCACGTCGCCGTCGGCCAGGGACACGAGCAGCTGGCCCGCGGCGACGCGCTGGCCCTCCTCCACGTGCACCTGGGTGACGCTGGCGGCGAGCCGCGTCGAGAGGGTGGCGCGGCGCACCGCGACCACGTTCGCGGCCACGGTGCGGCTGGCGCCGCCGCCGTCCACGCGGGCGGCGCGGACGCGGGCCGGCGCCGCGGGGGCGGCCGCGGCCTCGGCGGCGAGGGAGGGGACGGGGAGCGCCGGGGCGGCGAGCGCGAGCGCGAGCATCAGGGAGCGGTGGTTCATGGCGTGAGTCCTTCGATGGGAGCGTTGAGGGCGAGGGCGAGCCGGGCGCGCGCCAGGCGCGCCTCCAGGCGGCTCGCGACGAGCAGGGCCCGGGCGCCGGCGAGGCCGGTCTCGGCGTCGAGCAGGTCGGTGAGGGGGAGCATCCCCTGGCGATGGCGGGCGGCGCGCATCCGGCGCGCCTCCTCGGAGGCGGCCACCGCCTCCTGGGCGGAGCGCACCCGGGCGTCGGCGGTCTCCACCGCGCGGCGCGCCTCGCCGCCCTCGCGAGCGGCCTCGCGCTCGCGCCAGACCAGCGCGTCGCCGGCGGCGGTGGCGCGGGCCTGGGCGGCCCGCAGCGCGCGGGCGTCGCCGAGCGACAGGTCCCACTTCGCCATGACGCCCACCATGGTCCAGGCGGTGCCGTCGGAGAGGCTGGGGGTGCGCAGGGTCTCGGCGCTCGCCTGGGCGAACAGCGCCGGGAGCAGGCTGCCGCGCGCGGCGCGCACGCCGGCCTCGGCCGCGTCGCGCTGCAGGCGCGCGGCGAGCAGGTCGGGGCGCTCGGGCGGCGGGGCGGCGCCTCCGGGGAGCGCGGGCAGCGCGTCGATGGGCGTGGTCAGCTCGGCGTCGGCCACCTCGTCGCCGGCCAGCATCACGAGCGCCGAGCGGGCGGTGGCGCGGCGCTGCAGCGCTGCGGCGCGCTCGGCCTCGGCCTGCGCGCGGAACGCCACCGCGCGGGCCACGTCCGCCTCGAGCGCGAGCTGCTGGGCGGCGCGCTGGCGGACGAAGCGCTCGGTCTCCTGCGCCTGCGCGAGCAGGTCCTCCGCGTAGCGGACGCCCTCGTCGGCGGCCTGCGCGCCGAAGTACGCCTGCACCACGCCCGCGGCCAGCTCGCGCTGCCGCTGCGCGTGCGAGGCGCCCTCCGCGCCGGCCATGGCGCCCGCGGCGCTCTGCCCGGCGAGCAGCCGGCCGCCCATGAACAGCGGCACCTGGATGCTGGCGCCGGCGCCCACGCCGCCGATGCCCGGCGGATCGTTCAGGCGGGCGGGCTCGAAGTCGGCCATGGTGATCCGGCCCTGATCGAGCCGGGTGCCGAACGCCATCATCGGCTCGTCGGTGCGGAACGCCCGGGCGGTGAAGGAGAGCGTGGGGAGGCGGGCGTCGCGGGCGCGGTCGGCGTCGGCCCGGGCCGCCTCGGCCTGCGCGGCCGAGGCCTGCAGGCCCGGGTTCCGCGCCCAGGCCGCGCGGATCGCGTCCTCGATGGTGAGCGGCGCGGCGAGGGCCGCGGCGGGCGCGAGGAGCGCCGCGGCGGCGGCGAGCGTCGCCAGGCGGGAGGCCTTGGAAGGAATGTGCGTGGTCACGGTGGCTCAGAGCCAACGCGCCACCCAAAGGTTTCCGCAACGTCCCGGGCAGGCTGGGGCGAATCCTCCCGCCCGACCCGGGCTCCAACGCTCGGGGCTGCGCGCTATCGCCCGGGCCGGCGCAGCAGCACGTAGAGCGCCCCCGCCCCGCCATCCACCGGCCGCGCGGTCGCGAACGCCAGCACGTGCCGCGCGAAGCGCGCCGAGGCGAGCCAGCTCCTGAGCGCGTCCTTCAGCACCGGGAGCTGGTCCTTGGAGTGCAGCCCGCGGCCGTGGACCACCAGGACGCAGCGCTTGCCCGCCTGCCGCGCGCCGCGCAGGTACGCGTCCACCGCCTGCTTCGCCTCGGCGCGCGTCAGACCGTGCAGGTCCACGTGGCCCTGCACCGCGAACTCGCCGCGGCGGAGCTTGCGGACCACCGACTGGTCGAGCCCGGCCACCCGGCCCTCGATGTACTCGTCGGAGTCGGAGAGGTCGAAGGGCGCCTCCCCCGAGACCAGGGCGCGGAGCGCGTCGATGGCCTCGAGGTCCGGGTGCCAGTGGGCGCCGGGGGCGCCGCGGGGCGCGGGCGGCGCCACGGTGTCGGGCCCGCGCTCGACCGGGCGCGCGCCGCGCGTCGCCTGCGCCCACAGCTCGGACTCGCTCGGCTCCGCGGGCGGCGCGGGGGGCGGCGGCGGGGGAGGGCGTACGGGCTTCTGGGGCCGCTCCTCACGGGGAGGAGAGAGCGCCTTCAGCTTCTGCAAACCCTCGTTGAACGGCCGCTTCGCCACGCCGCGACTATAACGGGGGGCACCTTGGACATCGAGATCGAGTGCCCGTACTGCGGCGAGCTGGTGACGATCTTCGTCGATCCCGGCGGCGGGGCGTCGCAGACGTACGTCGAGGACTGCCCGGTATGCTGCCGGCCCTGGACCGTGCACGCGGTCGAGGAGGAGCCCGGCGGGTTCGCGGTCGCGGTGGGGCGCCAGGACGACTGAGCAGCACGATGTCGCTAGCCCGTTGGTGTCACTTGGGGTAGAAGCGGCGCGCGCGGCCCCTGGGGCCGCGGAGGAGCGTGGGCATGTCCATCGTCGCGGTGCAGGGCGTCTCGAAGGACTACATGCTCGGCAAGACGGTGGTGCCGGCGCTCCGGGACGTGACGCTCGAGATCGGGCGGGGCGAGTTCCTGTCCATCGCCGGGCCGTCGGGCAGCGGGAAGACGACCCTGCTCAACCTCATCGGCTGCGTGGACACGCCCACGACCGGCGTCGTGCAGGTGGACGGGAAGGACACCTCGCGCCTCAGCGAGCGGCAGCTCACCGACCTCCGCCTGCGCACCATCGGCTTCATCTTCCAGAGCTTCAACCTGGTCCAGGTCCTGTCGGTGTTCCAGAACGTGGAGTTCCCGCTGCTGCTCCAGGGCGGGCTCTCGCGGCGGGACCGCGAGGCGCGCGTCCTGGGGCTGCTCGAGGCGGTGGGCCTCGCCAGCCACGCCCGGCACCGTCCCAGCGAGCTGTCCGGCGGCCAGCGCCAGCGCGTCGCGGTGGCCCGCGCGCTCGTGACCGCGCCGTCGCTGGTGCTCGCGGACGAGCCCACCGCCAACCTCGACTCGGCCACCGGCGAGAACATCATCGACCTCATGAAGGAGATGAACGCGCGCGACGGCACCACGTTCGTCTTCTCCACCCACGATCCCAAGGTGATGGCGCACGCCAGCGCGGTGATCCGCATCGCCGACGGGCGCATCGTGGGCCGCGAGGCGGGGCAGGGCGCGGCGGCGGAGGCGGCGCGGTGACCGGCCGGCGCGACGCGCTGCTGGTCCTCTTGCGGATCGCGTTCCGCAACCTGGCCGCGAGCAAGGTCCGCACCTCCATCATCGGCGCCATCGTGCTGGGCGGCGCGTTCCTGGTGGTGCTGGGGCTGTCGCTCCTCGACTCGATCGACCGCGGCATGCGCACCTCGATCCAGGGCAGCCTGGGCGGCCAGCTGCAGGTGTACGACGCCCGCTCCGAGGACTCGCTGGAGCTGTACGGCGGCCTCCGCGGCGAGTCGCTGCTCGAGCCCATCGAGGACTTCGCGAAGGTGAAGCAGGTCCTCTCGACGGTCCCGAACGTGGAGACGGTGGTGCCGATGGGCATCGACCAGGCCATGGTCGCCACCGGGAACGTGTTCGACGTCGCCCTGGAGCGGCTCCGCGCCGACGTGCGGCGCGTGGAGGGCGGCGACCGCACGCCGGAGGCGCTGCGCGGCTACGAGGCGCGCAAGGCGCACGTGCGCCGGATGGTGGGCCTGCTCCGCGACGAGCTGGGCCAGGCGCGCAGCATCGCCGACCTGGAGGGCCGCGACGCCGAGGACCGGCGGCGGGAGTGGGCCGACCTGACCCGCGCCGCGGACGACGCGTTCTGGGCCGGGTTCGACCGCGACCGCTACGGCAACCTCGAGTTCCTGGAGAACCGGATCGCGAAGCTGTCCATGGACGGCGGCTTCACGTTCATCCGCTACGTGGGCACCGACGTGGACGCGTTCTTCCGCGCGTTCCAGCTCGCGCAGGTGGCCGAGGGCGAGATGATCCCGCGCGGCCGTCGCGGGATCCTGGTGGGCAAGCAGTACGCCGAGGAGTGGCTGAAGCTCCGGAACGCGCGGCGGCTCGACCAGATCAAGGAGGCGCGCGACCGGCGCGGCCGCCGCATCGCGGACGACGAGGAGCTGCAGCGCTGGGTGCGCGAGAACCGCGCCGGGCTGAAGGACATCCTCCTGCAGCTCGACCCCATCCAGGCGGAGGAGGCCACCGTCCGGCTGCGGCGCGCGCTCGGCCCGGCCGCGGCGGCGGAGGCGCTGCCCGCGCTGCTCGCGCGCCTGTTCGACGCCGACGACGCGAGCTTCGACGCGCGCTACCGGATCTTCTACGACCAGCTCGCCCCGCTGCTGCGCCTGTACGTCATCAACGTCGGCGACACCATCACCATCAAGGCGCCGGCGAAGAGCGGGTACTTCAACTCGGTGAACGTGAAGGTCTACGGGTTCATCCAGTTCCGGCAGATCGAGAAGTCCGGCATCGCCGGGATGATGAGCGTGATGGACCTGCAGTCGTTCCGCGATCTGTACGGCTACATGACCCGCGAGCGGGCGGCGGAGATCGAGGCCATCAAGCGCTCGGTGGGCGCCACCGACCTGGCGCGCGACGACGCCGAGGCGGCGCTGTTCGGCGGCGGCGGCGGCGCGCTGGAGGGCGAGTCGCGCGCGGCCCGCATCGACGAGGGGCGGCTGCTCGCCGACCGCCGGGCGGACCGGCCCGCCGAGGATCTCTCCACGCGCACGTACTCGCAGGAGGAGATCGACCGCGGCGTGGCGCTGAACGCGGCGCTGATCCTGCGCGACCCGGCGCGGCTGCGCGAGACCATGCGGGACGTGCAGGCGGCCTCGGACCGGGCCGGGCTGCACCTGAAGGTGATCGACTGGCAGCAGGCGTCCGGGCTGGTGGGCCAGTTCGTCACGCTGCTGCGGGTGATCCTCTACAGCGCGGTGGTGATCTTCTTCGCCATCGCGCTCGTCATCATCAACAACGCCATGGTGATGGCCACGCTCCAGCGGGTGAAGGAGATCGGCACGCTGCGCGCCATCGGCGCCCAGCGCCGGTTCGTGCTCGCGATGATGCTGGTGGAGATCGCCTCGGTGGGCCTGGCGTTCGGGCTGGCCGGCGCGGGCCTCGGCGGGCTGGGGGTGTGGGCGGTGCGCGCCGCGGGCGGCATCCCCGCCACCTCCGACCTCCTCAACTTCCTGTTCTCGGGCCCCGCGCTCATGCCTACCCTGGGCGGCGGCAGCGTGGCCGTGTCGATCCTGGTGGTGGTGGTGGTGAGCGTGCTCTCCGGCTTCTACCCGGCGCTGCTCGCCATGCGCGTCACGCCCGTCGAGGCGATGGCGACGGAGGACTGATCGTGATCGGCGTGGACCTCCAGATCGCCGCCCGCAACCTCACCCGGCACACGCGGCGCAACCTGTTCCTGGGCGGCGCGCTCGCGGCGGTGACGGCGCTGCTCGTGCTGCTCTCCAGCCTGACCGGCGGGGTGGAGCGGGCCATGATGGTGTCGGCCACCACCCTGCTCACCGGCCACGTGAACGTGGGCGGGTTCTTCAAGATCACCTCGGGCAGCGCCGCGCCCATCGTGTCCGAGTACCCGCGCGCGCTCGACACGGTGCGGGCGCTCGTCCCGGAGATCGACTACGTCGCGGTGCGCGGGCGCGGCTGGGCCAAGGCCGTCTCCGAGAGCTCGTCGATGGACCTGGTGCTGGGCGGGGTGGACGTGGCCCAGGAGCGCGGGTTCGCGAAGGTGATCCGCCCGGTGGAGGGCCGCCTCGAGGATCTGGCCCAGCCGGACACGGTGCTGCTGTTCCAGGGGCAGGCCGACCGGCTCAAGGTGAAGGTGGGCGACGTGGTGACGCTCTCCGCCCCGACCACCCGCGGCGTCAACAACACCGCCGACGTCCGGGTGGCGGTGATCGCCCGCAACGTCGGGCTGCTCTCCGCGTTCAGCGCCTTCATCCAGGGGGACACGCTGCGCCGGCTCTACGGCCTCGCGCCCACCGCCACCGGCGCGCTGCACCTCTACCTGAAGGACCCGGCCGACGCGCCGGCGGTGGCGAGCCGGCTGCGCGCCGCGCTGGCCGAGGCGGGCTGGCGGGTGATGGAGCCCGAGTCGCAGCCGTACTGGATCAAGCTCATGCAGAAGGTGCCGAGCGAGGACTGGACCGGGCAGAAGCTCGACGTCACCACCTGGGAAGACGAGATGGGCCAGTTCAAGCAGTTCATCCTCGGCCTGCGCGCGCTCACCGCGCTGCTCGTGTTCGTGCTCATGGTGGTGGTCGTCATCGGCATCCTCAACACGCTCGCCATCGCCATCCGCGAGCGGACGCGCGAGATCGGCACGCTGCGCGCCATCGGCATGCAGCGCCGCAAGGTGCTGTGGCTGTTCGTGCTGGAGACGGCGCTGCTCGGCCTCACCGGCGCCGCCGCCGGCGCGGCGGTGGCGGCCGGGATCGCGCTCCTGCTCAACCTGGCCGGCATCGGCGTGCCCGAGGGCATGCAGCTGTTCCTCATGCAGGAGAAGCTCTCGTTCCTGCTCCAGCCCGGCGCCATCCTCGCCGACGTGCTGTTCCTCGCCGGCGTGACCGTCGTGGCCGCGCTGCTCCCCGCCCGACGGGCGGCGCGCCTGCGGCCGGTCACCGCCATGCACCACATCGGCTGAACCCCAGGGACCCGCACCATGCACGCACGCCTCGCCGCCGTCCTCTCCCTCGCCGCCGCCGCCCTGGCGCTCGCGGCGCCGCCCGCCGCGGCGCTCGGGCCCGACGAGCTGAAGCGCGTGGTCGCCACGCTCGACGACCGCCAGCGCAACTCCGGCGACTGGAAGGCGCTCTGCTACATGGAGGCGAAGGAGAAGGGGAAGACCGACGTCGTCTACGAGCTGCTGGTCTACCGGCGCGACGAGGACGACAAGCAGCTCTTCCTGTTCACCAAGCCCAAGGCCGAGGCCGGCAAGGGCTACCTGCGCATCGACAAGAACCTGTGGAGCTACGAGCCGTCGACCGGCCGGTGGGAGCGGCGCACCGAGCGCGAGCGCATCGGCGGCACCGACACGCGCCGCGACGACCTCTCCGAGCCGCGCCTGTCCGAGGACTACACCGCCGAGTGGAAGGGCGACTCGAAGCTGGGCGTGTTCGACGTGCACGAGCTCGTGCTCACGGTGAAGCCGGGGGTGGACGTCTCCTACCCGGTGCGGCGGCTGTGGGTGGACAAGGCCACCCTCAACATCCTGAAGCGGCAGGACGTGGCGCTCTCCGGCCGGCTCATGCGCACCACCTACACGCCGCGCTGGCGGAAGATCTACTCGGAGTCGAAGAAGGGCGAGGTCTGGTACCCGGAGGAGATCCGCATCTACGACGAGATCGAGAAGGGGAACTCCACCCTGATCCTGATCCGCGAGATCGACCTCCGCTCGCTGGAGGCCAACCTCTTCACCAAGGCCTGGCTCGAGTCGAAGAGCCGGTAGGAGCGCGCCCATGCCCTCGCCCCGCACCGCCGCGCTGCTCGCCGCGGCCGCCCTCTGCGCGCTCCCGGGCCGGCCCGCCTCGGCCCAGGACCGCCCCAGCGAGGACGACCTGTTCGGCGCGCCCGCCGCGCCGCCCGCCGCCGCCGCACCGGCCCCGGAGGCCACGCGCGGCGCCGAGGGCACCGCGCCGGCGCCGGCTCCCGCCGCGCGCGACCGCGGCGACGTCGAGGCCGAGCTGTTCGGGAGCCGCGGCTCGCCCAACGCGGTGCCCCCGCCGCCCGAGGGGATCATCTCGCGCGAGCGCGAGGACCCGCTCCGCATCGGCGGGCAGCTCTACCTGCGCACGATCGGCACCTGGCAGGAGGGCGTGGACCCCGCCGACTGGTACCTCGCCTCGCCGAACCTGCTCGACACCTACCTCGACGCCCGGCCCAACGATCGGGTCCGCGCGTTCGTGCTCGGCCGCATGAGCTACGACCCGACGCTCTCGCGGACCAGCGTCGCGCTCACCCAGCCCAGCGCCGGCGTGACCGAGTCCGCCGCCACCGCCGCCTCGAACCCGCGCGGCACGCTCGATCAGCTGTGGGTGAACTTCGACCTCGGCCGGCGCGCGTTCGTCACCGCCGGCAAGCAGCACGTGAAGTGGGGCGTGGGCAAGTTCTGGAACCCCACCGACTTCCTCCACCCCTCGAAGCGCGACCCGCTGGCCGTCTACGACGCGCGCAGCGGCACCAGCATGGTGAAGGTGCACGTGCCCTGGGAGGCGCGCGGCTGGAACTTCTACGGCGTGCTCGCGTTCGAGGACCTGGCCGGCGAGGCGCGCGCCACCGACCGCGTCGGCCGCGTCGGCGCCGGGGGCCGGGCCGAGCTGGTGGCCGGCACCGCCGAGCTCGGGCTCGACGCCATGGTGCAGGACGGCCACCGCCCGCGCTTCGGCGTGGACCTGTCCGGCGGCCTCGGGGACTTCGACCTCTACGCCGAGGCCGCGCTGCGCACCGGCACCGACGGGCCCCGCTGGCGGAAGACCGCGCCCACGCTGACGGACCCGTTCGGCTACGCGCCGTACGAGCCGCGCGGCTTCACCCCGCAGATCGTGCTCGGCGGGAGCTGGTCGGCGAACTACTCGGACGAGGACGCCGTCCTGGTCGGCGCCGAGTACTTCTTCGACGACGCCGGCTACTCGGACGCGGACGTGTACCCGTTCCTCGCTGCCGGCGCCCCGCGGCTCGATCTCACGAACCCCGCCGCGCCCGCGCTGGTGCAGCAGGACCCCACCGCGTTCCGCCCGTTCTACCTCGGCCGCCACTACGCCGGGACGTTCGTGACGCTGCCCAAGCCCGGCCGCTGGAACAACACCATCTTCACGCTCTCCGCGCTCGGGAACCTGTCGGATCGCACGTTCGTGGTGCGCCTCGACCACTCGGTGCTGGCGCTGACCTACCTGCGCGTCGAGACGTTCGTGGCCGGCCACATGGGACGAAAGGGCGGCGAGCTCCGCTTCGCCTACGAGGTCCCCGCCGGCGCCGCCGCGTTCCTCGGCGCCTCGCCCGATCCGCGGCTCGGCAAGGCGCCCGTGCTGGACGCCGGCGTGGCGCTGCGCGTGAGCCTGTGAGCCGCCGCGGCTCCGAGTAGCGGCGCCCCGCCGCCGCCGCCCGCGCCCGCATACGCGTCCACGAGCGCGTTCCCGAACACCCGCCGCGCCTCCTCGAGGTTGTGCCCCCGGCAACGGATGCGGAGGTTGTCCGCCGTCGAGCCCCCGCCGCGTGCTCGCGGGACGATGTGATCGAGCTCGAGCCGGTGCGTGGACCCGCACGGCTCGCCCGAGGCGAGGACGAAGGTGCACCGCCCGCAGTCGCGGGCCCAGACCTCGCGGCGCACGTGGGCCGGGATGTGGTCCGGCCGCGTGGAGGGACGAGGCGTCTTCTGCGGCCGAGCCGTGAGCCCCTTGCGCCGGTCGCGTTCGACGAGGAGCAGGTCGAGCGCCGCCTCGAGGACGTTCTCGCGGGTGGCACCGGGCATGGAGTGCGAGAGCGCATCCCGAGCCGCCTCGAGCTTCTTCAGGAAGGCCTTGGACACGGTGAGGTGCATCCGCGCCTGATCGCCGTCGAGCCAGTCGATGGAGCTGGGCTTCGGGACAGGCGTCGCCGCCCGCAGGTCGACAGGCTCGCTGCGAGCGGACTCAGGCTCAGTGCGAGCGACCTCTGAGTGAGAGGTCTCGACCCTGCTGGGTACATTCAGTTCGGGCGCCCGAAATAGAATCGGCTCCGCAGCAGGCACCGTCACCGCCGACGGCACAGAGACCGACCGGACCGGCACGACGACCTCGCGCCGCGGCGGATTCTCCACCGGCCGGATCGACGCAGCCACCTCCGCCGCATCCCGGCTCGACAGCCCGTAGAACCGCGGCAGGATCTCCGCGAAATTCTCGGTGGTCACCACCTTCGCCAGCTCGCAGACCGAGGACAGGCACAGCTTGCCCTCCCGGAGCGCGCCGTCCACCGCCGGGTACCGCTGGATGAGCTCCGCCGCCGTCTTCCGGTACTGCGCCGCGCCGGCGGACAGCCCCAGCTCGCGCCGGAGGAACGAAAAGAGCGAGGTGTGCCCCCGCTCCCGCCATAGGGCCCGCCGGTCGAACTCCGCCAGCGCGACCAGGAACTCCGCCATGGCGTGCCGCTCCGACCGCAGCAGCTCGACGAGACGCTTCGTGAACTCGGTTGCGTTGTCCATGCACGAAGCATCGCACGAGGATTCCGCCCTCCGTGAAGCGCACGAAACTCGCCCCCGAAGCGCGAACGCCCCCAGGGTCCCGCGACCCCTCGCGTCGTCCTCCAGCGCCTCAGCCGCGCCCTGCCGACGCCCCAGAGCCCTGCGCCCCAGCCATTCCGCTCGCGCAAGCCGCTCCCCGCCCCGACCCCGTCAAGCGCGAAGGTCGTTCCCGTTGGGCCGCAAGCAGCCGTTCACTAACGGTGATTCGCCCGGCCCGCCCCGCGCCCTGCGCCCCGCGCCTCACCCACGAGCCTCTCGCAAGCCGATCCCCGCCGCCCCCGGTTCCGGTCAGGCAGCCCCGCCCCCGACCGCCCCCGCACCCTCAAAGCCCCCCGCCCGTTGGTTCGACAAGCTCACCACGCGCGGACACCAACTCACCACGAGCGCCTTTCAGAACCGCACCCCCGCCCGTTGGTTCGACAAGCTCACCACGAGCGGACACCAACTCACCACGAGCGACACCAACTCACCACGAGCGGACACCAACTCACCACGAGCGACACCAACTCACCACGAGCGGCTTCAGAACCGCCCCCCGCCCGTGCTTCGACAAGCTCACCACGAGCGAGCTTCCGAACTCCGCACCCTCAAAGCCAGCCCCCCCCTACATCCCCGGAAACCTCGGCACCACCCCGCGCCGCTCCGCCTTGAAGTACCGTCCCCACGCCTTCTTCATCCAGTGGCCCACCACCGGCAGCGGCACCAGGCGCTCCGTCCGATCATCCCGGTACACCAGCGCGCCGCCGGTGCCGGTGTCCATCAGGCACACGATCGCGAGGTGCCCGAGGTAGCTCGCGCACGGCGCACCGCCCGCCTCGCAGGAGGCGGCGTTGTCCGCGGCGACCCGCGCCATCGCCTGCGCCAGGTGTCCCTGCTTCGCGCGCCACGCCGGCCCCTCCAGCGCGGCCACGTCGCCGACCGCCCACACCCCCGGCATCCCGGGGACGGCGCAGCCCGAGTCCACGCGCACGAAGCCGGCCTCGTCGAGCGGCAGGTCGGACGCCCTCGCGAGCGGGTGCCCATCGCCTGCCGGGAGGAACGCGACCAGGTCGGCGTCGATGCGCTCGCCGCCCTCCAGCGCCACCCCGCCCGCGTCGAAGGACAGGATCTTCCGGCCGGTGCGGGCGGCGATGCCCTGGCGCGCCAGCATCCGCCCCACGGCCTCCACCGCCTTCGCGCCCATGCGCTCGCCGGGCCGCGCCATGGGCGCGAAGAACGTCAGCTCGAACCGGTCGCGCAGGCCGCGCCGGCGCAGGAGCGCGTCGAGGTTGAACCCCACCTCGAACGCCGGGCCCCCGCGCACCGCCGAGGGCGCCTTGGGGTTCCCGCCGAAGCCGACCGCGATGCGCCCGCGGCCTCGCGCGAGCAGCGCCTCCAGCGCCATGCGGAACGAGGTGGCGGCGGCGGGGTCCCCGCCGAGCGTCACCGTGTGCTCGACCCCCTCCGGCCGGAGCCGGGAGGCGCCGAGCGCGACCACCAGGTGGTCGGCGGCGAGCCGGCGCCCGTCCACCTTCGCCCGCCGGGAGGCGCCCTCGATCTCCTCGACCTTCCCGACGCGCAGCTCGAACCCGCGGCGCGCGGCCACGCCGGCGAGGTCCAGGCAGGCGTCGTCGAACGCCAGCTCGCCGGTCGGGATCCAGATCGAGGTGGGGTGGATGAACAGGTAGGGCCGGTCGGAGACCAGCGTGACCTCGAAGCCGCGCGCGCGCAGCCGGACCGCGCTCTCCAGGCCGGCGAAGCCGCCGCCCAGCACCAGTGCTCGCTTCCCCATGGGCGTCCTCCCGGCCGGCGATCGGCCTCTCGGTCGTCAGAGCCACGCCGCGAGCGCGGGATTCCTTCGGGGGCGCGGACGAACCGGCGCCGGGGTGGGAGGCTCGCACCGCGAAAGGAGAATCGAGACGATGTCCCAGCTCGGAATGAAGAAGCCGTCGTCCTGGACCTACGAGCAGGCGCTGGAGAAGCTGCCGGAGCTGCTCAAGGCGGAGGGCTTCGGGATCCTGACGCAGATCGACGTGAAGGAGACGCTGAAGGCCAAGCTCGGCCTGGACTTCCGCAAGTACAGGATCCTCGGCGCCTGCAACCCCACGCTCGCGCACCAGGCGCTCTCGGCCGTGGTGGACCTGGGCGTCATGCTCCCCTGCAACGTGGTGGTGTACGAGGGCGACGACGGCAAGGCGGTGGTGACCTCCGTCGACCCCATGCAGACCATCGCCGCCGCGCGGCCGGAGCTGGCGCCGATCGCGAGCGAGGTGCGCGCGCGGCTGGCGCGCGTGCTGGAGCAGGTCGGGTAAGGGGCTCGCCCTCCGCCGCCCTCAGGACGAGCGGTCGGGAGTCCCGCTCGTGTGAGCCAGCCATCCCGGCCCCGCGCGTGGTGAGCGCGTCGAACTACGGGCGGGGGAGTGAACCCTTTCGGCGGGGCCCCGGCTCCCACGACGGTCCACATGAACGATCTCCTCGCCTTCGCCGCCGTCGCCGCGCTCTGGTTCCTGATGCAGTTCGTGATCCTGCCGCGCATGGGCGTGCCTACCTGAGCGGTGCCGCAGCGGCCCCGGTCCGGGGCCGGCACGCAGGACGGCGAGCCGCAGGACGGCGAGGGCCCCGGCGGTCCTGCGCCGCGCTGCTGAGCCGGCGCGATCAGCGGCGCCGGCGCCCGCGGGCGATCGCCACCAGGTCGGACAGGATCGCGTAGGCGGTCTGGTCCACCCCGCCGGCGCCCTCCCAGATGCCGATCTCGCGCATGAGGTCGGTCTCGAGCACGAGCACGCCGTCGGCGCCCCGCGAGACGAGCACGTCGCCGTCCGCGACCTCCTCCGGCCCCACGCTCACCCGCACCGCGCGGCCGTCGCGCCGCGCCCGGGCGACGAGGCGGAGCACCGCCCCGCGCCCGCGGGCGGCGCGGACGTCCTCGGGGCCGAGGCCGGTGATGCCCCGGCGCTCGACGGCGGCGGGCCGCACGTCCGCGCCCATGAGCGCGTTCGCGAGCGCGCAGGCCTTCACCGCCGCGTCCCAGCCCTCGAGGTCGTGCCGCGGGTCGGCCTCCGCCACGCCGGCGCGCTGCGCGTCGGCGAGCGCCGCCTCGAAGCTCGCCCCGGCCTCCATGCCGGCGAGGACGCGGGTGGTGGTGCTGTTGAGCAGGCCGCGGAAGCCGAGGATCCGCGCGCCGGGCAGGCAACGCTCCACCAGGTTGAACACCGGCGTCCCGTCGAGCACGGCGCCCTCGTGCAGGAAGCGCACGCCGTTCCGTGCCGCGAGGCGCGCCAGCCGCGCGCGGGCGTGCGCCACCGGCCCCTTGTTCGCGGTCACCACGTGCAGCCCGCGCCCCAGCGCGGCGCGGGCCAGCGAGATGGCCGGCTCGCCGGTGGTGGGCGCGAGGGGGGTCAGCTCCACCAGCACGTCGGCCGGCGCGCGGCGGACGAGGTCGAGCGCCGAGGCGACCGGCGGCCCGCGGTGGAGCGCGTCGAGCGAGCCGCCGGCGCGCACCAGCCGCAGCGCGCGCCGGAGCGGCAGCCCGCGCGGATCGATCGCGGCCCCGTGACGGTTCGTGAAGATGGCGGTGACGACAGGCGCCGCGCCCTCGGCGCGGAGCGCGCGGCCGTACGGACCAGGGAGCAGCTCGGCGAAGGTCCGGCCGACGTTGCCGAAGCCGGCGAGCGCGAGGCGGAGCGGGCGGGGGGCGGCGCGGGACATGGCGGGGGAGGGTGGTCCGGCCCTCCCCCGCCTGTCAATGTGCTCTCGAGCGCGCGGCGAAGCCGCGCCCGCGGGGACCTCGTGCGAGCCCGCCAAGGCGGGCGCACGAGGTCACGGGGCCCGCGCAGCAGGGTGGGGCGGCGCGCAGCCCCGTCAGATCAGAACAGGAACTGATCGCCCTGCGCGCGCAGCGCCGTGATCGCGGCCAGGTTCACGATCGACTGCACCGAGCAGCCCATCTGCAGGCAGTTCACCGGCTTGTGCATGCCGAGCAGCACCGGCCCGATGACCTCGGCGCCGCCCACGTTCTCGAGCAGCTGGTAGGCGATGTTGGCCGAGTCGAGGTTCGGGAAGACGAACACGTTCGCGTCCTCCTTGAGCGTCGAGAACGGGAACTCGGGCACGCGGACGTCGCCGTTGGTCGCGATCGCGACCTGGATCTCGCCCTCGACCTCCAGGTCCGGACGGCGCTGGCGGACCAGCGCCGCGGCGTCGCGCATCTTCTGCGGGCTGCCGCCGCCGGCGGACCCGAACGTCGAGTAGGAGAGCATCGCCACCCGCGGCGTCACCTCGAAGTAGCGGGCCAGGTCGCTGGTGGTGATGGCGATCTCGGCCAGCTCGTCGGCGTCCGGGTCGATGTTCACGGTGCAGTCGGCGAAGAACTTGAAGTCGTGCTTCGTGACCACGATGTACACGCCGGCCGCGCGCTTGCCGGCGCGGGTGCGCACCACCTCGAGCGAGGGGCGGACCGCGTCGGCGTAGCCGCTGGTGAGGCCGGTGACGAGCCCGTCCACCTCGCCCAGCTCGAGCATGACCGCGCCGAAGTAGTTGCGCGTGCGGATGCGGCGGCGCGCCTCCTCCACCGTGATGCCGCGGCGCTGGCGCAGCTCCCAGTACCGCGCCACGTAGCGCGCGAACTCGGGGCTGTCCATCGGGTCGATGATGGTCACGCCGTCGAGGTCGTCGAGCCGCTGGTCCGCGATGGAGCGGCGGATCGCCTCCACCGGCCCGAGCAGCACCGGCTCGCAGATCGCCTCCTCGCGGAGGATCTCGGCGGCCTGCTGGATCTTCGGGTGGTGGCCCTCCGGGAACACGATCCGGGCGAGCTTCTTCTTCGCCTTGGTGAAGATGGAGCCCATCACCTGGTGCGAGCGGCTCTGCATCTTGCGCAGCCGGTCGCGGTACTCGTCCATGTCGAGCTTCACGCGGGCCACGCCGCCGTCGATGGCGGCCTGTGCCACGGCCGGGGCGACCCAGAGCAGCACGCGCGGGTCGAGCGGCTTCGGGATGATGTAGTCGCGGCCGAAGCGGAACTTCTCGCCGGCGTAGGCGCGCGACACCGAGTCCGGCACGTCCTGCTTGGCCAGCTCGGCGAGCGCCTTCGCCGCCGCCATCTTCATGTCCTCGGTGATGGCCTTGGCGCGGACGTCGAGCGCGCCGCGGAAGATGTACGGGAAGCCGAGGACGTTGTTGACCTGGTTCGGGAAGTCGGAGCGCCCGGTCGCCATGATGACGTCCTCGCGCGCGGCCTTCGCCTCCGGGTAGTCGATCTCGGGATCCGGGTTGGCGAGCGCGAAGACGATGGGGTCCTTCGCCATCGAGCGGACCATCTCCTGCGCGACCATCCCCTTGGTGGAGCAGCCCAGCAGCACGTCCGCGCCCTTCAGCGCGTCGGCGAGCGTGCGGGCCTTGGTGTCGGCCGCGAACTCCGCCTTCCACTCGTTCATGCCCTCGGTGCGCCCGCGGTAGATGACGCCCTTCGTGTCCACCATGACGACGTTCTCGCGCCGCACGCCGAGCGTCAGGTAGAACTTGGTGCAGGCGATGGCGGACGCGCCGGCGCCGGAGACCACCACGCGCACGTCGCCGATCTTCTTGCCGGCCAGCTCCAGCGCGTTCAGCAGGGCCGCGCCGGAGATGATGGCGGTGCCGTGCTGGTCGTCGTGGAAGACCGGGATCTGCATCTCCTTCTTCAGGCGCGCCTCGATGACGAAGCACTCCGGCGCCTTGATGTCCTCGAGGTTGATGCCGCCGAAGGTGGGCTCGAGCGCCTTCACCACCGTGCAGAACTTGTCGATCTCGAGCGCGTCCACGTTGATGTCGAACACGTCCACGTCGGCGAACTTCTTGAAGAGGACGCCCTTGCCCTCCATCACCGGCTTGCCGGCGGCGGGCCCGATGTTGCCGAGGCCGAGCACCGCGGTCCCGTTGGAGACCACCGCGACCAGGTTTCCACGCGCCGTGTAGAGGTACGAAGCGTCGGGATCCTTCTCGATCTCGAGGCACGGCTCGGCCACGCCCGGGCTGTAGGCGAGCGCGAGATCGCGCGCGGTGGCGCACGGCTTGGTGGGGACGACCTCGATCTTCCCCCTGCGGCCGGACGAGTGGTACGCGAGCGCGTCCTCCCGGCGGATCTTCTTCTTGGGAACGGGCGACGAGGGCGGGTTCTGCGGGGGCGTGAAGTCGGAGGCCATGATCTCCTCGGTGCGGCGGTAGGAGTCGACGAGCTTGAATTGGGGCGAAGAGGAAATCCCAAAATAAATCCGCTGTCAATGAGACGCAGATCAATTGGTGCATCTTTTGCAATATGCCGCACCCCGCATCGCCCGAGGTGCGCCGACACATTGCCGCAGTGCGTCTCGGGCGCAGCCGCCCCCACCAGATTGCAGGCACTTCCGCACGGACGGGCCGTCGCCTTCCGGTCCACGGGTGCGTCGCGCGCGTGGCACCGTGCGCGTGGGACTCGACGCAGGCGCGGGGCGTCAGCGCGACGAACGGCGCGGCGGCCCCCTGGATCGCGGCCCGGCCGGCCCCGGCGCGGGCCGGAGGCCGAGCGCCGGGTTGCGCTCCAGCTCGTCCACCGTCCGTGGCCAGTCGTGCTTCAGCAGGCGGGCGAGGGAGCGGTCCGAGAGGATCTGCCCGCCGGTCTGGCAGCGCGGGCAGTAGTTCACCTCGTTCTCCGCGCGCACGATCCGCTGCACCGCGGTGCCGCACACCGGGCACGGCTGGCGGTGCCGTCCGTGCACGGCCATTCCCTCGCGGAACGCGGTGACGCCCTCGGGGAAGCCGCTCCCCGCCTCCTCGCGGAGCCGCGCCGTCCAGCCGGTCAGCACCTCGCGCGTGGCCTCGAACAGGCGCGCCACCTCTGCGTCGCCGAGCCGCGACGTCAGCGCGACCGGCGACAGGCGGGCCCGGTGCAGGATCTCGTCCGAGTAGGCGTTGCCGATGCCGGAGAAGAGCGAGGGATCCGTCAGCGCGCGCTTCAGCGTGTGGTTCTCGCGCCGGAGCGCGGCGGCGAACGCGGCGAGGTCCACGTCGAGCGGCTCGATGCCGCCGCGGTCCAGCGCGGCGAGCGCCGCGGCGCCGCGCACCAGGTGGAGCGCGGCGCGCCGCTTCGTGCCGGCCTCGGTGAGGACCAGCGTGCCGTTGGGGAAGTCGAACGCCGCCAGCCCCGCCTTCCCCGGGAGCCGCGCGCCGGGGTCCTTCCAGTGCAGCCGGCCCGCGATCATGAGGTGCAGCGCCAGGTGGAGGTCGCCGTCGAGCGCCAGGACGAGGCGCTTGCCCTGCCGGCGCACCGCGGCGACGCGCCGCCCCTCCGCCTCCGCGAGCGGCGGGTCTGCGGAGCGGAGCAGGAAGGGGTTCCCCAGCCGGATGCGCTCCAGCGGCTGACCCAGCACCCGCGCCGCGAGCGCCTCGACGTACACCTCGATGTCCGGCAGCTCCGGCACCCCGGGATCCTGCCCCGGCGCGGCCCGCGCGGCCAGGCCGTCTCCGCCCCCCCGCCCGACCGGGCACCGCCGCCCCGCCGCGCCCCCGAAATCTGCTAGAGACAGCCGCATGCCCAGCTCCCCACGACGTCCGCAGGGCACCCCCCGCCGCGACTTCCTGCGCGTGCTCGCGCTCGCGCCCGCCGCCGTCGCGGCCGGGTGCGCCACCGCGCGCTCCGGCGGCCCCGCGTCCTCGCCTGCCGCGGCGGCCGCCCCGCCGGCGCCGGCCCCCGCGCCCGACGAGGCCACGGGTGCCATCCGGGCGTTCCCGCTCCGGGCCGACGCCGAGCCGGCCTTCGTCTTCCGCGCCGCCCCGGCGCGCCCGCGCGAGTAGCCCATGGCCCTCGACGACGACGTCCTGTTCTCCGGCGTGGCGGCGCTCTCGCGCCGCATCCAGGCGCGCGAGCTCTCCCCGGTGGAGCTCGCCGAGGCGTACCTCGCGCGCATCGACGCGCTCGGCCCTGCGCTGGGCTGCTTCGTGACCGTGACCCGCGATCGCGCGCTCGCCGACGCGCGCGCCGCCGAGGCCGACCTCGTCGCCGGCCGCTGGCGCGGGCCGCTCCACGGCGTCCCCTACGGCCTGAAGGACCTGGTGGACACCGCCGGGATCCGGACGACGTTCGGCGCGCGCCCGTACGCGGACCGGGCGCCCGAGCGCGACGCGACCGTCGCCCGGCGGCTCGCCGAGGCGGGCGGCGTGCTGCTCGGGAAGCTGTCCATGATCGAGCTGGCCGGCGGCCTCGGCTACCACACCGGCGAGGCGGCGCTGAACGGGCCCTGCCGCACGCCCTGGGATCCGACGCGCTGGGCGGGCGGCTCGTCCTCCGGGGCGGGCGCCGCCGTGGCCGCCGGGCTGGTGCCGTTCGCGATCGGCTCGGAGACCTGGGGCTCCATCACCTGTCCGGCCGCGTTCTGCGGCGTCACCGGCCTGCGTCCCACGTACGGCGTGCTCTCCCGCGCCGGCGCCATGGCGCTCTCGTACACGCTCGACAAGCTCGGCCCCATGGCGCGGACCGCGGAGGACTGCGCGCTCGTGCTCGGCGTGCTCTCCGGCGTCGACCCGCGCGACCCGACCTCGATCGCGCCGCCGCCGGGGCTCGGCAACGGCAAGGTCCGGGGCGGGATCCCGCGCGGCCTGCGCGTCGCGGTGCTCGGGTTCCCGGAGAAGCCGGCGGTCGCGCCCGGCGCGCGCGCCGCGTACGAGGCGGCACAGGCGGTGCTGCGCGACGCCGGCGCCATCCTCACCCCGGCGGCGCTGCCCGACCTGCCCTACGAGCCGCTCGCGTCGTTCTTCATCGAGGCGGAGGCGGCCACCGCGTTCGAGGAGCTGATCCGCTCCGGCCGCACCCGCGAGCTCGCCGACCGCTCCCACGCCACCCGCAAGCCGGACGACTACCTGCCGAAGGGCAACCCGTCCGACTACGTCCGCGCCATGCGCGTGCGCGGCGAGGTGCAGCGCGCGCTGGCCGGCTTCTTCGCGCGGTACGATCTCGTGCTCGCGCCGAACCTCCCGTACCCGCCGCCGCGCGTGACCGAGAACTTCGACGCGATGTTCGCGTTCCCGGACCTCCTCGGCGCGGCCGGCAACCTGGCCGGCCTGCCGGCGGTGGCGCTGCCCATGGGCCTCGTGGACGGGCTGCCGGTGTCGATGCAGCTCGTGGGCGCGCCGCTGGAGGAGGCGCGCGTGCTGGCCGCCGCGGCGGTGTTCCAGTCGCGCACGGACCACCACCTGGCCCGGCCGAAGCTGGCCCGCCCGTCCCCGCCGTCCGCCCGCGCCGGCGGGCATCTCTCCGGCCCGGTGACCATCCGATGACGTCCGCCCGGCAGGATGCGGTCTCCGTGCCCCAGCTCTCGCGCTCCCTCTACGTGCCGATCGCCGCCGTCGGCTACGTCTTCGTCCTCCTGATCCTCGCCCTGGCGCTGCCGATCCAGGCGGTGCTCCTCGCGCTCACCGTCGCGTTCGACCGGAACCGCGTGGTGGCCGGCCGCTTCCTGCGCTTCGTGGGCGTCGCCATCACCAAGACGTTCCCGCCCTGGCGGCTCAAGCTCGAGGGCCGCTGGCCCGGTGCCGGCCCGTACGTGGTGGTCGCGAACCACCAGTCGATGCTCGACATCCTGCTGCTCTCGCGGATGCCGCGGGAGATGAAGTGGGTCGCCAAGGAGGAGCTGTTCAAGATCCCCTGGGTCGGCACCATGCTGCGCATGACGGGCGACATCCCGGTGCGCCGCGGCGACGCGGAGAGCGGCGGCGAGGCGCTCGGCAAGGCGAAGGGCTACCTCGCGCGCGGCATGAACGTGATGATGTTCCCGGAGGGCACGCGCAGCGCCAAGGGGCGCATGCTCCCGTTCAAGTCCGGCGCGTTCCGCCTGGCCATCGAGGCGGGCGTCCCGGTGCTGCCGGTGGCGGTGTCCGGCACGGCGCACGGCATGCCGAAGGGCGGCCCGTGGGTGCGCCCCTGCCGCGGGACCGCGCGGATCCTCGCGCCGGTGAGCGTCGAGGGCCTGAAGCCGGAGGACGCGCCGAAGCTCCGCGACCTGGTGCGCGCGCGGATCGAGGAGGCGCTGGCGACGCTGCCGCCGGCCTAGCCGGCGTAGCGCGCCGCCAGCTCGGCCACCCGCGCCCGGAGCGCCTCGCGGACGTCCGGCGGGCCCTCCACGGTCGCCTCGCCGCCCCAGCCCAGCACCGCGCCGGCGAGGTAGTTGCCGGGCGTGACCCGCTGCGCGAGCGACACCGAGCCGTCGTCGCGCTCGCGGATGCGCAGCGCCGGGTTCGAGCGCGCCACCCGGGCCGCCACGCCGGTGAGCCGGAGCGTCACCTCGCGCTCCGCGCCGGACTCGAAGTAGAGCCGCCCCGCGTAGCGGGCCAGGGAGACGCGGTGCGGGCCGAAGACCCGCGCCCCGGTGGTCACCGCGGCGATCCGGTCGAGCCGGTACAGGTGCTCGTGCGCCTTCTCCACGTTCCAGGCGGCCAGGTACCACTGGCCGTCGCGGTGGAACAGCGCGCGCGGCTCCACCGTGCGGCGCGCCACCGCCCCGTCGCCGACCGCGCGGTAGTCGAGCACCACCTCGACGCGCGCGGCGATGGCCTGCTCGAGCGCGCCGGCCCAGGGCCCGGTGGGCGCGAGCACCACGTCGAGGCCGCGCACCAGCTGCTCGGCCTCGGGGCGGAGCGGCTCGGGGATGGCCTTGCGCAGCTTGCGGCTGGCCTCGCGCACCGGCTTGCCGGCGGTCTCCTCGAACGGCGCGAGCGCGGCGAGCAGCACCGCGCCCTCGGAGAGCGACAGCGCCACCGGCCGGCCCAGCTCGTGCGCGTACACGAGGTGAACCTCGCCGTCCTCGACGTACAGCGAGACCAGGTCCTCGGCGCGCTCCGGATCGACCCACAGCGAGCGGATGCTCTCGACGTCCGCGGCCAGCTCGGCCACGCTGCGCGCGCCGGTCACCTCGACGGCGCGATCGAGCGGGACGCCGCGCCCCTGCCGCGCGGCGCGCACCGCCACCGGGACCAGCAGGAGCAGCCGCCGGAGCGACCTGAGATACGGCTCGCTCACGGCGACCTCCCGTCCAGCGCGGCGGCGAGCGTGGCGAGCATCTCGCGCGCCATGGCCCGGCCCTCGGCCGGCTCGAGCAGCTCCGCCTCGGGACCCCAGGCCAGCGCCTGGCGCACCAGGCCGCGCAGGTTCCGCACCTCGAGCCGCGCCACCCGCCCACCCTCCGCGTCGGGGCGCAGCCGCGCCGCGGGCAGGAGCTGGCCGGCCACGCGCGCCAGCGAGCCGCGGAAGCGGATCACCGCCTCGCGCGGCGGGTGGACGTCGTAGTCCCAGATCTGCTGGCGGGTCCAGCGCCGGACGTCGAAGGTCGCCGGGATCCGGTACGGGTCGCGCCGGCGCGCGTTCACCTTCAGCGCGCGCACGCGCGAGAGGTAGAACACGCGCTCGGCGTCGCGCAGGTGGCAGTGGCCGGCGAAGATCCACTCGCCCCGGCGGCGGCCCCAGCCGTACACGTCCACGTCGCGCCGGACCACCTCGCCGGTGGCGATGCGCAGGTACTCGAGCGTCACGGTGCGGCGGCGCTCCCACGCGTCCACCAGCTTGTCGAGCAGCGCGCCCGAGGCCGGCGCGCCGTCCGCCGCCAGCTCCTCCACGGCCGCGGCGCGCGGCGGGAGCCCCTTCGCGCCCACCAGGAGCTTGCGCAGCGCGCTCTCCAGCTCGTCGCGTAGCGGGTGATCCGAGGCGCGCAGCGCCGACACGCCCGCGGTCCACACCACCGCGGCCTCCTCCGGCGCGAGCTCCAGCGGCGGCAGCGCCGAGGCGCGCGGGTCGATGAAGTAGCCGACCTGGTCGTCGCCGCCCGGCACGTCCTCGCGGTCGAGCACGAAGCCGAGCCGCTCGAGGTCGCGCTTGTCGCGCGAGAACTTCTTCTCCTTCGCGTCGGCGCTCCCGGCGTAGTCGTCCGGGAACGCCTCGTAGATGCGCCGGCGCGACACCGGGCCGGGCTGCGCCAGGATGAAGGTGGCGAGGCCGAGCAGCCGGGCCTGGGCGCTCGTCCGGGCCGCGGGCGGCCGGGTCGTTGCGGTCGGCATGGACTCGCAGTCTAGCGCGGGGCCGGCGCCGAGGGAGGCGGTGAGCGCCGAGAGCAGGTCCGGGCGCGAGGTGCGCACGTGGCAGAGCACGGCACCGTCCCCGGATCCGGGGACGCAGCGGGCGCCGGGCAGCAGCGCCGGCGCGAGCGGGGCGAGCGCGGCGGGGAGCCGCACGGTGACGGTGCGGGCCGGGCCGCTCCCGTCGAGCCAGGCGCAGCGCGTGAAGTCGAGCGGGTCGAAGTCCGGCGGCGGTGGGCCGGCGCGGCGGCAGGTCGCGCGGGCTGCGGCGATGCGGTCGAGCGCGAGGACGCGCAGCGTGGCGGGGCGCTCCCGGGCGGCCACGCGCCACGCACCGTCGAACGCGAGCGCGAGCACGTCCACCGGCCCGTGCGGCGCCGCGCCGGCGGGCAGCCCGTCCGCGACGCGGATCCGCGCGGAGCGTCCGCGGACGAGCGCGTGACCGAGGGTGCGTATCAGGCGCGGCGTGGACGCGGCCGGCATGGGGACATCGTCGCGCGCGGGTGGACAGGGGCCGGCCTACGCCGGCACGTCGTCCTCCACCGGCTCGAGCGCGGGGTCGATCGCGGGCAGGTGCGCCGCGGCGTCGACGGCCGGGAGCGCCTCCACGTCGCGGAGCCGCCGCTGGATGGCGCGGCTGCGCGTCGCGACCGTGCCGAGCGTGGTGGAGGCCTCCTGGAGCTTCCGGTCCACCTTCTCGATCACCTGCCCGAACTTGCCGAACTCGGTCTTCACCGCGCCGAGCACCTGCCACACCTCGCTCGAGCGCTTCTGGATGGCGAGCGTGCGGAAGCCCATCTGCAGGCTGTTGAGCAGCGCGGCGAGCGTGGTCGGCCCGGCCACCACCACCTGGAGGTCGCGCTGCAGCGCCTCGGTGAGGCCGGGGCGGCGGACCACCTCGGCGTAGAGCCCCTCGGTGGGCAGGTACAGCAGCGCGAAGTCGGTGGTGCCGGGCGGCGCGATGTACTTGTCGTGGATGTCGCGGGCGCAGCCGCGGACGCGCACCTCCAGCGCGCGGCTCACCTCCTCGACGCGGGCGGCGTCGCCGCGCTCCGACGCGTCCACCAGGCGCTGGTAGTCCTCGATGGGGAACTTCGCGTCGATGGGCAGCAGCACCTCGGTGCGCGCCCCGTCGTGGCCGGGGAGCCGGATCGCGAACTCGACCCGCTCCCCCGAGCCGGGGCGCGTAGCGACGTTCTTCGCGAGCTGCTCCGGCGCGAGGAGCTGCTCGAGCAGCGCCTCGAGCTGCACCTCGCCGAACGTGCCGCGCACCTTCACGTTCGCGAGCACGCGCTTCAGGTCGCCCACCCCGTTCGCGAGCGTCTGCATCTCGCCCAGGCCGCGCTGCACCGCCTCGAGGCGCTCGCTCACCAGCCGGAACGACTCGCCCAGGCGCTTCTCGAGCGTGCCCTGCAGCTTCTCGTCCACGGTGGCGCGCATCTGCTCGAGGCGCGCGCCGTTCTCCTCCTGCAGCACCTTCAGCCGCTGCTCCACCGTGGCGCGCAGCGCGTCGAGCCGGCGCTCGGTGGCCTCGCCCATCCGGCCGAGCGACTCGCCCAGCGAGGCGCGGACCTCCTCGCGGAGCCGCTGCGTCCCCTGCGCCGCCTCGGCGCGCCCGCGCCCCAGCTCCTCGCGCAGCGTCCGCTCCAGCCGCTCCTGCGCGCGCTCGACCGCGTCGAGCCGGTCGGCGAGCAGCGCGCGCACCGTCGCGGCCACGCGCGGCGGCACCAGCGCCACCAGCGCCGCCACCGCGGCGGCGACCGCGAGCGCGGCGACGAGGATCGGGACGAGGGCGTTCATCGGGGCTCCCCCGGGCGCATGCGGCGCGCCCGTACGCCCCGAGGCTAGCACCCGCGGCGGACATCGCCGGCCGCGGCGAAGGCGCTGCGCTGGGCCGGGATCCACTCACCGTGAATCCACCGAGCCGGGAGCGGAGGCGCCGGGAAGCGCCTTCATCGTCCGGCGGCCGGCGCGTGGCCTTCCGGCGCGCGCGCGCCCACGCCCGGGGCCGCCCGGCGCAGCGCGAGCATGACGAGCGCGGAGGCGACCGCCGGCACCGCGGCGGCCTGGAACACGCCCTGCGCGCCGCCGCCGCGCGCCAGGATCGCGCCCGCCACCAGCGGGCCGAGGAAGCCGCCCAGCCGGCCCACGCCGAGCCCGGCGCCGATGCCGGTGGAGCGGAGGTCGGTCGGGTAGAACGTGGCGGCGAGCGCGTTGAGGCCGGGCTGGCCGCCCTGCACCGCCCAGCCCACCACGAACGCGACGGTGAGGAGCGCCGGGAGCGGGAGGCCGGGGCGGCCCAGCACGAGCAGGCACGCCGCGGCCGTCGCGAAGCAGCTCGCCAGCACCGGCACGAAGCCGAGCCGCTGGAGCACGAGGCCCAGCACCACCGTGCCGACGAGCCCGCCGAGCTGCACCGCGGTGCCGGCCCAGACCGCGGTCGCGGTGGAGAAGCCCGCCTCGCGCACGAGCGTGGGCAGCCAGCTCGCCACCGCGTAGATGACGATCATGTTCGCGAAGTTCGCGAGCCAGAGCAGGACCGTCGCGGCGGCGCGCCCGCCGCGGAGCAGCTCCACGAGCACGAACCCGCGGCGCGGAGCCTCGCGCACGGTGTAGCGGACGCCCGGGCCCACCGGTGCGCCCGGCGCGGCGTGCCGCAGCCAGCGCGCCAGCTCCGCCGGCCGGCGCCCGGAGACCGCCAGGAGCTGCAGCGACTCGGGCAGCCAGCGCGCCATGGGCGGGAGCAGGACGAGCGGGATGGCGCCGCCGATCCAGAACGGCGCGCGCCAGCCGTACGCGGGGACGAGCCAGGCGGACAGCGCGCCGGCCGCGACCGCGCCCACCATGAAGCCGTTCGTCACGATCATCATGGTCGCGACGCGGTTCCGGCGCGGCGCGTACTCGCCCACCAGCGCGGTGGCGTTCGGCATGATGGCGCCGAGGCCGAGGCCGGCCAGGAACCGGGCCGCGAGCAGCGAGGGCATGGAGCCGGCGGCCGCGGTGGCGAGCGTGAAGACCCCGAACGCCGCGGTCGAGCCGATCAGCACCGGGCGGCGGCCGATCCGGTCGGCCGCCATGCCGGCCAGGATCGAGCCGAGGAACAGGCCCAGCAGGCCGGCGCCGAACACCGGGCCGAGGCGGGCGATGGGCAGCCCCCAGTCGCGCGCCAGCGCCGGCGCGGCGTAGCCCATGGCCTGCAGGTCGAACCCGTCCATCACCAGGCAGCCGCCCAGCACCGCGAACGCGCCCAGGTGGAAGCGCCCGAGCCGCCCCGCGTCCACGAGGTCGGTGACGTTCACGCTCCGGGAACCCGTGGCGCTGTCCGGCAGGGCGGTCATCGGGCGGGGACCTCCCGGAGGAGGAGCCGGGAGAGCGCCGGCACGAGCGCCACCGCGGCGACCATGTTCCCGAGGAACATGAAGGTGAGCAGGATGCCCATGTCGGCCTGGAGGCGGAGCGGCGAGAACGCCCAGGTGACGACGCCCGCCGCGAGCGTCACGGCCACCAGCACCACCGGCCGCCCGGTGAAGCGGAGCGCGCGCCGGTGCGCCTCGCCGAGCGGCGCGCCCGCGCGCTGGTGCGCGAGCTGGACCGAGAGCAGGTAGAGCGCGAAGTCCGGGATGCCCACGCCGAGCGCGATGACCGGCAGCGTGGCGAGGGTCATGCCGATGCCCAGCCACGCCATCACCGCCCGGCACAGCACCGCGGTGGTGGCGAGCGGCACCACCGTCACCACCACCGCCCGCCAGCTCCGGAAGACCAGCAGGCAGAGCGCCACCACCGCCGCGAACACGCAGGCGGTCATGCGCGGCTGCGCCTCGCGGACGGCGAGGTTGGTGGCGGCCTCCACGCCCGCGCTCCCCGCTGCGAGCAGGAAGGCGCGGCCCGGCGAGGCGTGGTCGCGCGCGAACGCCTCGGCGGCGGCCACCACGCGGTCGAGCGTGTCGGCGCGGTGGTCGGAGAGGTACGCGAGCACCGGCATGACCGTGCACTCCGGGTCGAACAGGTCGGGGTTGCGCGTCCCAGCCGCCTCGGCCGCGCCCCCCAGGATCCGCGGGTCGCGCGAGAGCGTCAGCCACTTCGGGCAGCCCTCGAACGAGCCCGCCGTGATCTGCCGGACCGCGTCGGCGAGCGAGGCGGTGGCCTGCACGCCCGGGACCTGCCGCAGCGCCCAGCCCAGCCGGTCGGCCTCGACGAGCGTCTCCCAGGAGGTGCAGCCCTCGGGCGGCGTCTCCACCATCACCGCGAACACGTCGCTCGACGCGCCGTAGTGGGCCGCGAGGTAGGCGTCGTCCTGGTTGTAGCGGGCGTCGGCGCGCAGCTCCGGCGCGCCGGGCTGGGTCGAGCCGACCGGCACCCCGCGCCCGGCGGCGAGCCCGATCCCGACGAGCACCGCGGCCACGGCCAGGATCCCCGCCGCCCAGCGCGGCTCGGTGAAGCGGTCCACCAGCCGCCAGGCGCCCCAGGGCCCCGCGCCGCCGGCCTCGCCGCGGAGGCTCCGCAGCGCCGCCGCGCCGCTCACCCCGGTGTACGAGAGCAGCACCGGCAGCAGCACCAGGTTCGTGACGATGAGCACGCCCACGCCCACCGTGGCGGCGAGGGAGAGCTGCCGGATGGCCGGGACGTCCACCAGCGCGAGCACCGAGAACCCGACCGCGTCGGTGAGGAGCGCGGTGAGCCCGGCCGGGAAGAGCCGGCGGAAGGTGCGGCGAGCCGCGAGCCGCCGGTCGGCGCCGCGCCCCACGTCCTGCAGCACGCCGTTCATCTTCTGCGTGCCGTGGGACACCCCCATGGCGAAGATCAGGAACGGCACCAGCACCGAGAACGGATCGAGCGGCACGCCCAGCAGCGAGACGATGCCGAGCTGCCACACCAGCGCCACGCCCGAGCAGGCGAGCACCAGCGCCGTGCTCCGGAGGCAGCGCGAGGAGAGCCACAGGATGGCGGCCGCGATGGCGGCGGCCACGCCGAACCAGGCGCCCACCGCCACGGTGCCGTCGAGGATCGCGCCCACCCGCTTCGCGAAGCCGACGATGCGCACGCGCACCGGCCCGTCGCCGGCCGGCCCCTCGAGGCGCCGCCGCAGCGCCTCCAGCTCCGCCGAGAGCGCACGGTAGTCGAGGCCGGCGCCGGTGACCGGATCGCGATCCAGCAGCGGCACCTGCACCGCGCTGGATCGCTCGTCGAGCGCGACCAGCGTCCCCGTCAGCCCGGCCCGCCGCACGTTCCGGCGCAGCGCCGCGATGGCCTCCGGCGAGCCGTCGGCCGCGTCCGGCATCACCGGGCCACCCCGGAAGCCCTCCTCGGTCACCTCGGTCCAGCGGACCGACGGCGTCCAGAGCGACTTCACCCAGGGGCGATCCACGCCGGGCATGAGGAACAGCGTGTCGCT
Source organism: Anaeromyxobacter dehalogenans 2CP-1 (assembly GCF_000022145.1). Lineage (NCBI taxonomy): Bacteria > Pseudomonadati > Myxococcota > Myxococcia > Myxococcales > Anaeromyxobacteraceae > Anaeromyxobacter > Anaeromyxobacter dehalogenans. The sequence continues at coordinate 4,538,150 of NC_011891.1, read as the reverse complement.
CGCGTCGCGGAGCGCCTCCAGGTAGGCGCGATCCCAGACGTCGCCGCGCGGGTTCTCGACCACCACGAGGAGGGTGTTGCCGAGGCCGCGCAGCCGGTCGGCGCGGGCGCGGGCGGCCTGCACGAACGGGTGGGAGCCGGGCGTGATCCGGTCCAGGTCGGCGCTCACCACGTGGCGGGTGGCGGCCGCGGCCCCGAGCGCGAGCGTCACGAGCGCGGTCAGGATCACCACCGCGGCGCGGTGCCCGAACACCAGCCGCTCCAGCCAGCTCCCCTCGGCGGGATCGAACGGCCCGGGCGCGCCGCGCGAGGACGCGTTCCCCGTCGCAGGACCGGCTGCGTCGGGGCGCTCGTGCCCCGGCGCGCGCGCGCTCGCCCGCCTCACGGCGCCTCGCGCGGGCGCGGCAGCGCCACCACCCGCACGCCCTCGGCGCCGGCCACCGCCAGCGCGCCCGGACCCGCCGGCGCGATCGCGAAGGCGGGCGCGAGCACCGCGCCCGGCGCCGAGACGCGCTCGAAGGTGGCGCCGCCGTCCGCCGACACGAGCAGCTCGCCGGAGGCGGCCGCGAGCGCCAGCCGCCCGTCGGGCAGCGCCGCGCCGCCGGTGAGCGCCGCCTCCACGCCGGACGCGACCTTGCGCCAGGGCCCGCCGTCCACGCTGCGCAGCACCGTCCCGCGCAGCCCGAACGCGAGCAGCGCGCGCCCGTCGGCGGCGAGGCCGAACAGGGTGCCCGCGTACGGGATGGCCACCGCCCGGAAGCGCCCGGCGGCGCGGTCGAGCCGCAGGAGCAGGCCCTGCTCGCCGGCGAGGTACAGCGCCCCGCGGGCTTCGAGGAGCGCGTGCAGGTGCAGCGCGCGCGGGTTCTCGAGCCGGTCGAGCCAGGGCGTCCAGGTCCGCCCGCCGTCGCGGGTGGCGAGCGCGAGGCCGAACGCGCCCACCGCGAAGCCCTCGCGGCCGGCGGCGTCCAGCCACACGTCGAGGAGCGGCTGGTCCGGGCCGCGCGCCGCGAGGTCGCGCGCCTGCGCCAGCGCGGCCGGCGCGATCCGGCCGGCGCCGTCCCGCGCCCACGCGTCGAGGAGCCGCGCCAGCCCGCGCCCGTCGAGGCGTCGCTCCCAGCGCGCGCCGCCGTCCTCGCTCGCGAGCACCACGCCGCCGTGGCCCACCGCCCAGCCGAGCCGCGGCGACGCGAAGCGCACCGCGGTGAGGTCCTCGCTCACCGGCACCGCCGCCTGCGTCCAGCGCGCGCCGCCGTCGTCGGAGAGGACCGCCAGCCCGCGCTCGCCGACCGCCACCAGGCGCTCGCCCGCGCGGGCCACCGACAGCAGCGGCCGCCGCGCCGCGAGCGCGCTCGGGCCGGCGGGCTGGTCGAGCGGATCCACGAACCCCGCCGCGGCGGCGGGGGACGCCGCGAGGAGCAGGCCCAGCGCCGCGACGTGGGCCCGGCGGCGCATCAGCGCAGGCCCGATCCCGCGAGCGCGTCCGGCGACCACTCGGCGTCGCCCGGGCAGGCGCCGGTGCGGATCCAGCCGTCCTTGCCGGGCCAGCTGTTGATGCCGTAGCCGCCGGTGGCGAGGTCGTAGTGCAGGAACGCGTCGGCCCACATGGCCGGCACGTCGTAGCTCGGCGCCATGAACGCGATCCCCACGCGCCAGAGCTGCCCGCGGGCGTCGTACTGGTCGCTGGTCAGGATCGCCCAGCTGTCCTCGTCGAGGTAGAACACCCGCCGCGCGTACACGTGGCGCTTGCCCGGCTTCAGCCGCGCGTCCACCACCCACACCCGGTGCAGCTCCCAGCGGAACAGGTCCGGGTTCACGAAGTGCTTCCGGAACAGCTCCTCCGGCCGCGCCTGGTAGGCGGCGCGGTAGACGTTGTACGGGACGTAGATCTCCTTCTTCCCCACCAGCGTGAAGTCGAAGCGGTCCATGGCGCCGTTGAACAGCAGCGCGTCGTCGAAGGTCTGCGCGCCGGAGGTGGCGGCGTTCGGGGTGTCGTAGGCGAGGTCGGGCGCGAGGCGCACGCGCCGCTGGCCGGGCAGGTACTGCCAGGAGCGGCGGCCGCGCTCCAGGTAGTCGATCGGGTCCACCAGGATGAAGCCCTCGCCGGCGCGGCGCGCAGGGGCCTCGTACTGGATCCGGAACCGGAAGTACACGTTCGGTGACGCGGTCCGCTCGGTCCAGTACGGGTAGTCCTCGATCACGCGGGCGGTGCTGGCGTGCGTGAGCCGGCCCGACGCCTCCATGCGGTAGGCGGAGATCCGCTTGTGGAGGCAGCGCCCGTTGAACCGCACCAGGTGGTTCCACATCGCCTCGTTGCCGGTCTTCGGGATGGGGAACGGGTAGGCCGCGTGCACGCCGGCGAGCGAGACGCCGCCGTGGGTGGTGCGGGCGGAGGTGGCGGCGCGCACGGTCTGCTCGGTCACGAACGCCGGGAACGCGGCGGTGCGGTGGGTCGGGTACACGTCCATCCGGAAGCCGGGGTAGCGCGCCAGGAGCGCCTTCGCGCCCTCCGAGAGCCGGTCGGCGTGGCGGGCCGCGCTGGCGGCGTCGATGGAGAGGAGCGGGCGCTCCGCGGCGAAAGGATCCGGGCGGCTGCCGCTGCCCGCGACGAAGCCGGGCGGCGGGGTGGTGAGGCCGCCGGTGTACGCCGGGATGGTCCCGTCCGCGTTGCCCACCCGCTCCGCGCCCAGCGCGGTGAGCGTCGAGCCGAGCTGCCGCGCCTCCTCCGGCGAGAGCGCCGGGACGGCCGCAGGGAGCACCGCCGCCAGCAGCGCCGCGCACGCCCGTTCACGCACCGTCATGGCATCCTCCTCGAGCGTCTAGAACGTCGTCTTCGCGGTGAGCGTCACGTTCCCGCGGCTCTTCAGGAGCGCGGGCAGCCCGTTCGCCGTGTCGATCGTGGCGCCCCCGCTCGTCTTCCCGAACCAGTCCGCGTAGCGCAGCTCGACGCGGTAGCGGCTCCGCAGGTCGAGGCCGGCGCCGGCGGTCCAGCTCCCCGAGGCCTGGTTGCCGCCCTGGCCGACCGGCGAGTTGCCGCGGACGGTCCACGAGACCGTCACCGGCACGTACAGGTCCGCGCCCGAGGCCACCCGGAACCAGGTGGGCGTGAGGCTCGCGCCGAGGCCGACGTGCCCGCGGGTGGCGCAGCCGTCGTGGCGGGTGCGGGCGAGCCCCGCCTGCACCAGCGCCGGATCCGGCCGGCACACGCCGTAGCCCTCGCCGTAGAACAGATCCTCGTTGTCGGTCACCCGGAGCCGGCGGCTGAAGGTGAGCTCGAGCGCCCAGGCCGCGCTGGAGAAGGCCTCGCCCCCGGGGACGACGCCCAGCAGGTTGACGAGGCCGTGCAGCGTGTCGCCGCGCGCCTGGTAGGAGCTGCCGATCTTGCGCGGGAGGCCGTGCGGGAACAGCGCGGCCTGGAGCGGCGGCGCCGGCGCGACCGCGAAGCCGGGCGACTGCGCGACGAGCGGCATGCCGTGGCGCCACGACGCCTCGGCGCCCACGCTCACCCCGAGCACCTGCTTCGCCAGGCTCACGCCGAGGAGGTCCACGTCGGCGCCGTAGTACTGCTGGTAGCGGAACGGCGACGGGTATTCGGGGCTGAGCGGCCCCTGCGCGCCCGGGTTCCGGGTGAGCAGCACCGCCGCGAACTTGTCGGTGAAGCGCCGGTAGTAGAGCCCGAGCGTGCCGTCGAGCCAGGCCGGCGCCCAGCGCAGCGCCACGCCGGCGTCGCCCGCCTGGCGCGGCCAGTTCACGCCGCCGTTCACCAGGTACGCGCCGTTCCGGTACAGGCCGTCCGGCCCGTCGTAGGTGGCGTCGGAGGCGCCGAGGAACGTGCCGCCCTCCGGGTACAGGAACGGCTGCCACTCGAGGAACACCTGGGCGGCGAGCGAGAGGGTGGGCGCGAGCTGCGCCTGCGCGGAGACGCTGGCGAGCGGGCGGAACAGCTCCTTCGGCTCGGCCCCCGGGTTCGCGAACGCCTTCTGGAGATCGAGTGGCATCTGCGCGTAGGCCACCGAGTGGGTGAGCCCCGCCTGCATGAGCGACTCGCCCCAGTAGACGGTGTGGCGGCCCGCCTTCAGCGACACCGGGACGCCGCCGGCCCGGAGCTGCGCGAACGCGAACGCGTCGAGCAGCTCGCCCCACGGGCCGTGGTAGCGGCGGCGGACCACCTGGCTGAAGTCGTCGTTCAGGTACGAGCCGGGGATGCCCTGCGCGACGAGCCGCGGGCTGCGGGTGGCGCGCTCGTGGACGTAGGCCTGGTCGTACCAGCCGGCCGCGGTGACGCGGACGCCGAACCGGTGCCGCCAGGAGGCGTCGAGCTCGGCGAGCACGTCGAGCCGGCTCGTGGTGAGGTCGCCCTGCGAGACGCTGTTCTCGCCCGCGGTGAAGGCGGGGTTGTCGCCGAGCCGGCGGCTCACGGCGTCGGTGCGGAGGCCGAGGTTGTAGCGGAGCGTGGTGTCCAGGCGGAGCTCGAGGTCCGCGACCCCGAGGTCGAGCTCGGTGGCGGTCGCCGGGCCGGACGGTCCGAGCAGCGCGAGCGCGGCGGCGACGAGGCTCCAGCACGGCGAGCGGACGGCGCCCAGGGCGACGGCCCGACGAGCCATGGTGATCTCCCCTCGGCGAGCACGGTATCTCCGCTCGGGGGAGACGATCCGGTGTAAACGACGCGTGCAATCCGGTGCGCCAATCGGACGCGCGGCACGCTGGCGCGCAGGTCCGAGGGAGGCGACCCACCGGGCGCGCGGCGGGTCCGGTGGCCGAACCGGCGCTTACGGCCCATCCGACCCACGTCACGGCGCCGGGCCCATCTCGGGCTCGATCGCGACCCCGGTCGCGCCTTACACGGCGGCGGAACCCGCAGTGCACTCGAGGAGGACGGTCATGGCCACGACGAAGCCCATCCCGCAGGGAGCGCACACGCTCACGCCGAACCTGGTGCTGCGCGACTGCGCGAAGGCCATCGAGTTCTACAAGAAGGCGCTCGGTGCGCAGGAGCTGATGCGAATGCCGTCGCCGGACGGGAAGCTGATCTGGCACGCCGAGCTCAAGATCGGCGACTCGACCTTCTACCTGAACGACGAGATGCCCGGCATGAGCACGGCGGCGCCGAGCCCGGAGCACCCCGCGCCCACCACGTTCTGGCTCTGGACCGAGGACGCGGACGCGGCCTACCGGAAGGCCACGCAGGCCGGCGCCACCTCGAGGATGGAGCCGGCCGACATGTTCTGGGGCGACCGCTGCGCCGGCGTCGCCGATCCGTTCGGCTACTCCTGGTCGTTCGCCACGCACGTGAAGGACCTGAGCGACGAGGAGGTCCGGCGGGCCGGCGCCGAGTTCGCGCGGCAGTGGGAGCAGCAGCACCAGCGGACCTGACCCGGGCGCGAGGCCGAGGGCGCGGAGGGCCGGCAGGGGCGAGCGCCGCCCCGCCGGCCCTCTCGCCGTCTCGGGCCTCGAGCGCGCGGCGCGCATGGCGCGGCGCGCAGGCCGGTTTTCGGGTAGATTCCCGCGCCTTCCCCCTTCCCGAGAGAACGCGCGAAATGCCCCCGTACGTCATGTCGATGCTCCGCGTGAGCAAGATCGTCCCGCCCAAGCGGCAGATCATCAAGGACATCTCGCTCTCGTTCTTCCACGGCGCCAAGATCGGCCTGCTTGGCCTGAACGGCGCCGGCAAGTCCACCGTGCTCCGGATCATGGCCGGCGTGGACGAGGAGTACGAGGGCGAGGTCACCCGCCAGGCCGGCATCCGCATCGGCTACCTCCCGCAGGAGCCGCAGCTGGACGGCGAGCGCACCGTCCGCGAGGAGGTCGAGTCGGCGCAGGGCGAGGTGGCAGACGCGCAGAAGCGGCTGGAGGCGATCTACGCCGCCTACGCCGAGCCGGACGCCGACATGGAGAAGCTCGCCGAGGAGCAGGCGCGCCTCGAGGCGATCATCGCGAACGCGGGCGCGGACACCGGCAACGCGCTCGAGATCGCCGCCGACGCGCTGCGGCTGCCGCCCTGGGACGCGGTCATCAAGCACCTGTCCGGCGGCGAGAAGCGCCGGGTGGCGCTCTGCAAGCTGCTGCTCTCGAAGCCCGACATGCTGCTGCTCGACGAGCCCACCAACCACCTCGACGCCGAGTCGGTGGAGTGGCTGGAGCAGTTCCTCACCCGGTTCCCGGGGACGGTGGTGGCGGTGACGCACGACCGCTACTTCCTCGACAACGCCGCCGAGTGGATCCTGGAGCTGGACCGCGGCCGCGGGATCCCGTGGAAGGGCAACTACTCGAGCTGGCTCGATCAGAAGGAGCAGCGGCTCGAGGTCGAGGCGAAGCAGGAGAGCGCCCGCATCAAGGCGATGAAGCAGGAGCTGGAGTGGGTGCGCCAGAACCCGAAGGCGCGGCAGGCGAAGAGCAAGGCCCGCCTGTCGCGGTTCGAGGAGATGTCCACCGTCGAGTACCAGAAGCGCAACGAGACGCAGGAGATCTTCATCCCGGTGGCCGAGCGGCTCGGGCAGAAGGTGATCGAGTTCAAGGACGTCTCGAAGGGCTTCGGCGACCGGCTGCTCATGGACAAGCTGTCGTTCATCGTGCCGCCCGGCGCCATCGTCGGCATCATCGGCCCGAACGGCGCGGGCAAGTCCACGCTGTTCAAGATGATCACCGGCGCCGAGCAGCCGGACTCCGGCGCGGTGGAGATCGGCCCGTCGGTGAAGCTCGCGTTCGTGGACCAGAGCCGCGAGAACCTGTCCTCGGACTTGACCGTGTTCGAGGAGATCTCCGGCGGCCACGACCAGGTGCAGGTGGGCAAGTTCGAGATGCCCAGCCGCGCCTACATCGGGCGCTTCAACTTCAAGGGCGCCGACCAGCAGAAGGTGGTGGGCACGCTGTCCGGCGGCGAGCGCGGCCGGCTCCACCTCGCCAAGACGCTCATGACCGGCGCGAACGTGCTGCTGCTCGACGAGCCGTCGAACGACCTCGACGTCGAGACGCTCCGGGCGCTGGAGGACGCGCTGCTCGAGTACGCCGGCTGCGTGTTCGTCATCTCCCACGACCGCTGGTTCCTCGACCGCATCGCCACGCACATCCTGGCGGCCGAGGGCGACTCGCAGTGGACGTTCTTCACCGGGAACTACCAGGAGTACGAGGCCGACAAGCGGCGCCGCCTGGGCGAGGAGGGCGCGAAGCCGAAGCGCCTCCGCTACAAGCCCATCGCGCGGTAGGCGCGCCCCCGGCCCCCGCGCCCCCCGAGCCCGTCGAGGCCGAGCGGGGGCGCTACCGCTCCTTCCGGTAGAGCCGCATCGCGAGCGGCGCCACCGCGGCCACGATCACGAGCGACGCGAGCAGCGTCCAGGACACGTCCGCGCCGGCCGGCCGGCCGTGCATGAGGTCGCGCGACGCGTTCGCGAGGTGCGTCACCGGGTTGTGCCGGACGACGCCCTGGAGCCAGCCGGGCATCGTCCCCAGGCCGACGAAGATGTCGCTCGCGAACGTGAGCGGCATCAGGAACACGAAGCTCGTGGTCATGACCGACTCGGGCGTGCGCACCAGCATGCCCACCACGATCCACAGCCACGAGAGCGCGAAGCTGAACACCAGCACCAGCGCCATCGCGGCGAGGACGCCCGGCGCCCCGCCCTGCGGCCGGAAGCCGAGGATGAACCCGACCACCAGGATCACCGCCCCGGCCACCGAGTAGCGGAACACGTCGCCCGCGAGCGCCCCGAGCAGCGGCGCCGGCTGCCACATGGGCAGCGACCGGAAGCGGTCGTACAGGCCCTTGCGGATGTCCGAGTTCAGCCCCACGCCGGTGTAGACGGTGATGAACAGCACCGTCTGCACCAGCACGCCGGGCACGAGGTACTGCACGTACTGGCGCGGCGAGCCGGCCAGCGCGCCGCCGAAGATGAACGTGAACAGCAAGGTGAACATGATCGGCGTGACGGTCACGTCGAACAGCTGGAAGGGGACGTGCTTGATCTTCAGCATCGCCCGCCACGCCAGCGTCAGCACCGCCGACGCCGCCGAGGCCGGCCGCGGCCGCGCGCGGATCGCGAGCGCCTCGTGGACCGCGTTCATCGGCTCGCCTCCTTCTCGCCGCCGCCCTCGGACTCGTCCCGCTCCGCCGGCCGGCCGGTGAGCGCCAGGAACACCTCGTCCAGGCTCGGGTTGCCCACCGTCACCTCCGCGATCTCGATCCCGCCCTCGCTGAGCGCCGTGAGGACCGCGCCCGCCTGCGCCGCCTTCTCGAGCCGCGCCGCCACCTCCGCCGGCTCCGACCCGGGCATCACCCCATCGCCCAGCACGCGCGTGATCACCTGCTGCGCCGCCAGGCGCTGGCCCGCGTCGGCGAGCCGCAGCCGGAGCGCGTTCGACCCGACCGACGCCTTCAGCTCGCGGCTCGTCCCCTCCGCGATGACGCGGCCGTGATCGATCACCGCCATGCGCTCCGCCAGCCGGTCCGCCTCGTCGAGGTACTGGGTGGTGAGGAGCACGGTCGTGCCCCCGGCCGCGATGCGGCGCACCAGGTCCCAGACCTGCGTGCGGCTGCGCGGATCGAGCCCGGTGGTGGGCTCGTCGAGGAACAGGATCTCCGGGACGGTCACCAGGCTCGCCGCGATGTCGATGCGCCGCCGCTCGCCGCCCGAGTAGGTCTGCACCTGCCGGCCCGCCATGTCGCCGAGGCCGAACGCGTCGAGCAGCTCCGTCGCGCGCCGCCGCGCGTCGCGCCAGGCGAGGCCCAGCAGCCGCCCCACCAGCACCAGGTTCTCCTGGCCGGAGAGGTCCTCGTCCACCGAGGCGAACTGGCCGGTCAGGCTCACCTTGCTGCGCACCGCGGCCGGCTCGTGGGCCACGTCGTGGCCGAGCACCATGGCGCGGCCGGCGGTCGGGCGCAGCAGGGTGGCGAGGATGCGGATGGTCGTGGTCTTGCCGGCGCCGTTCGGGCCCAGCAGCCCGTACACCGAGCCCCGCCGGATGGCGAGGTCCACGCCGTTCAGCGCGTGCGTCGCGCCGAAGTGCTTCACCAGGCCCGCCGTCTCGATCGCGTTCGTCATCCGCTCCGCCGCCTCATCGGTGCCCGTGCAAGAAGGTCCGTAGGATAACGCCCGGCGCGCGGTGCGGCAGGCCTCCGGAAGCCATCCAGAGGCACGCGAGGCGGCGACGTGACGTTCGAGCCGTCGATCCGTCTTCACCCCATCGGGACGGTGCCGGCCGGCGGCGTCCGTCCTACGCGTGGGGTGGCCCACGTCACCACGTATCCTCCGGCTCGCCTCGTGCGTCGCTCGATCCGATGACGGGGGTCCCTGCTGCCGCGGGCGCGGCCTGCGCGAGAGGAATCGAACCATGTCGAAGCTTCGTGTGAATGCGTTCTCGATCTCGATCGACGGCTACGGCGCCGGCCCGGACCAGAGCCTCGAGAACCCGCTCGGCGTCGGAGGCATGGCGCTGCACCGCTGGGTGCTCGACACGCGGACGTTCCGGAGGATGCACGGCGACGGCGCGGGGCCGGGGGCCGACGAGGGCCGGCGCGGCGTGGACGACGACCTGGCCGTGCGCAGCTTCGAGAACGTCGGCGCCTGGATCCTCGGTCGCAACATGTTCGCGCCGTCGCGCGGCCCGTGGCCCGACGACGGCTGGAAGGGGTGGTGGGGAGAGAACCCCGTCTATCACGTGCCCGTCTTCGTGCTCACGCACCACGCCCGCCCGCCGCTCGAGATGCAGGGCGGGACCACCTTCCACTTCGTGACCGAAGGCATCCACGCCGCGCTCGACCGCGCGAAGGAGGCGGCGGGTGGGAAGGACGTCCGCCTCGGCGGCGGCGTCGCGACTGTCCGCGAGTACCTCGCCGCCGGGCTCGTGGACGAGGTCCACCTCGCCATCTCGCCCGTCCTCCTCGGCCGCGGCGAGCACCTCCTCGCCGGCCTCGACACGGCCGCCCTCGGCTACCGCTGCACCGAGCACGTCGCGACCGAGCGCGCGATGCACGTGGTGCTGACGAGGTAGACCTACGCGTCCATCCGCCCGTACTCCGGCTTCCCGGCGCGCTCGAGGCGCAGGTACGTCCCGCCCTTCGGGCCGCTGACGGTCTCGACGCGCCTCAGCGCCGCCGGCGCCGTGCCGCCGGCGAAGAGGCGCTTGCCGGAGCCGAGCAGCACCGGGAAGACGAACAACCGGTACTCGTCGACGAGATCGTGCTGGAGCAGCGTCTGGAGCAGCTCCGCGCTGCCCCAGGTCTGCACGGTGCGGCCGGGCTGCCGCCGCAGCGTGCGGAGCTCGGCGACCACGTCGCCCTTGATCAGGTGGGAGTTGTTCCAGCCCACGCGGTCGAGGCCGCGCGACACGACGTACTTCGGCAGCGCGTTGAGCGAGCTCGCGACGGGGTTGCCGGGGTCGGTGAACTTCGGCCAGTAGCTCGCGAAGATGTCGTAGGTCTTGCGCCCGAGCAGGAAGCCGTCGGCGTCCGCGAACCCGTCGCCGACGATCCGGTCCAGGACGTCGTCGGAGTAGGGGGCCATCCAGCCTCCGTGCACGAAGCCACCTTCACGGTCCTCGTCCGGAGCGCCCGGAGCCTGCATGACGCCGTCCAGGGTGAGGAATGCGTTCACGACGATCTTGGGCATACGCGCGTCCTCCTCGAGGGGAGACCAACCCCCATGCACTCGACCCGGCGGGCGGGCACGGACCATCGATCCGGCCCCAACCGAGACGCGACGGCACGGGCCACGCGCGAGGTAGCGGCCGGTAGAACGGCGTGCGGCCGTCACCTCGCCTCGCCAGAGTCGGCCGGCTAGAAGCAACGAGCGAGCGCGGATTCCAGAGGAGGCGCAGATGGAACGATTCACCGGCGGCTGTCTGTGTGGTGACCTTCGATTCGTGGCGACCGGCCGCCCGTACCGCGTCGGCATCTGCCACTGCCTCGACTGCCGCAAGAACCACGGCGCGCTGTTCCACGCGTCGGCGATCTTCCCGGCGGAGGCGGTGACCATCACCGGCGAGTCGCGCACGTTCGCCGGGAGGTCCTTCTGTCCGCGCTGCGGCTCGCCCGTGTTCGGGCTCTTCGACGACGAGATGGGCGTGAACCTGGGCTGCCTCGACGCGCCGGACCAGCTGACGCCGACCTACGAGCTCTGGACCATCCGTCGCGAGGCCTGGCTGCCGCCGTTCCCGCAGACGCGGCGCTACGAGCGCAACCGGGAGTCGGGCGGTCGCTCCGAGGAGTAGGGCACGCGTGCGTCGGGAGGATGCGGAGCCGATCGAGGGGGGGCTCGTGCGATCCCGACCCGGAAGGGATGCTGTATAAGGGCTCGACCTTCCGCCCACGGTCCCCACCCGATGAACGTCCTCGTCCTCAACTGCGGCAGCGCCTGTACCAAGTTCGCCGTCGTCCATGCCACCGACGGCCACGTCCACGTCGCCGGGAAGATCGAGCCCCTCGGGAGCGGGCAGTCGGCCCTCGAGCTCCAGCACGAGGGCCGCTCGGAGCGGCGGACCGTCGCGGGCGAGTCGATCGACGCCGCGCTGCGCACCGTGCACGAGCTCCTCCGCGAGCTCGGCCTCCTGGGCGGGCTGCTGGGCATCGGACACCGCGTCGTGCACGGCGGCGCGAAGTTCTCCACCTCGATCCTGATCACCCCGGAGGTGATCACCAAGATCAAGGAGTGCATCCCGCTCGGCCCGCTCCACAACCCCTGGAACGTGCGCGGCATCGAGGTGGCGCACGAGTTCCTCCCCGAGCTGCCCCAGGTGGCGGTCTTCGACACCGCCTTCCACCAGACCATGCCGCCGCGGTCGTACCTCTACGCGGTCCCCTACGCGTGGTTCCTCGAGCACGAGGTCCGGCGCTACGGCTTCCACGGCACCAGCCACCGCTACGTCTCGGAGCTGGCCGTGAAGCAGCTCGGCCTGGACCCGGACGATCACGCCATCGTGACCGCGCACCTCGGCAAGGGGTGCTCGCTCGCGGCGGTGCGCAACGGGCAGAGCCTGGACACGACCATGGGCCTCACGCCGCTCGAGGGCGTGGTCATGGACACGCGCAGCGGTAACATCGACCCGTCGATCATCGCGCACATGAAGAAGCAGCTGAGCTGCAGCATGGACGAGGTGATGGAGAAGCTGAACGAGGGCTCGGGCCTGCTCGGCATCTCCGGCGTCTCGAAGGACATGCTGACGCTGGAGCGGGCGGCGGACTCGGGGAACGAGCGCGCCCGGCTCGCGATCGACAAGTTCTGCTACTCCGTCTCGAAGGCCGCGGCGGGCATGTTCGTGTCGCTCGGCCGCGTGGACGCCCTCGTGTTCACCGGCGGCATCGGCGAGAACCAGGCCAAGGTGCGCGCGCAGATCATCGGGCTGCTCTCGTTCGCGGGCTTCGCGCTCGATCCGAAGGCGAACGAGGCCCACGGGCGCGGGCAGGGCGGCCGGATCACGCGCAGCACCAGCCCCATGGCCGCCGTCATCCCGACGAACGAGGAGTTCATGATCGCCCGGGACACCGCCGAGATCGTGGCGCGCGAGTCGTCGCTCGCCGCGCGCTGGGGCGGCGGCGGGCGGCTGCGCGCGGTGCGGTGACTGGGCGGCGCGCGGAGCGCGGTGAGCGCGAGCGTCCATCCCGCGACCGCCGCGCGCGTCAGCGACGCTCGTTCGCGACGAGGATGACGTTCGGGTCCGCCGGGTCGTCACCGATAGACGCGTTCGGGCCGACGTCCCGGACCGCCCACACGAGCATGAGATCCCCTCCGGCGGCCGCGAGGAGCATCGCGCCGAAGAGCGTGACCAGGTAAGAGCGAGTCGCCACGCCGGCGACGAGTGGCGCCAGGCCGAGCGCCACCCCCGGCACGATCGCGACGAACCGGAAGCCCCGCGCGCTCACCGCGCGTGCGCACGCGACATGGGCGACGCCGCGCCGGAGCCGCACCCCGAAGCGGAGCTCGGAAACCCTGGCTCCGGCGGCGAGGAACGCGAGCGCATGGAGCAGCTCGTGCGCCACGAGTCCGGCGACGACCGCCGCGGTGAACGGAAGGCCTCCTCGCTGCGACGGCGCGCCCGAACCGGCGCGCACCGCCGCGGCGACCGCCCAGCCGGCCAGCCCGAGCGCGATCGAGGTCGCGATGACGGCGCGAGACGAGACGCGGCGTCGCTGCGGCCGTGCCGCGCCTTGGAGGATCGCCTTCACGGCACCGGGCGAACGCGCTGGTCTGCGCCGTTGTTCAACGAGTCCAGGGCGCCGAGCAGTGCGGAGACCGGAGCGTCGTCCCCGACGCTGCGGCCGTAGTGTGCGAGGGCGATCCGTCCGGTCGGGTCGAGCACGAACCCCGCCGGCAGTTGCGTCTCCCGGCCCTCGAACCGGCCGTGGCGTTTGCCGGCCATCGTCGCGCGCACCAGCGCGAGCAGCGAGCCGGGAGCGAGATATCCCGCCACGCTCGCCTCGACCCCGAACGCCTCGTACAGGTGCGCCGTCGGGTCCGCTACGGCCGCGAAGCCCGGCTTCCACTCTGCCATGGCCGCCCGGAGGTGCTCCGCGGTCGATTGGAACACCATCCAGACCCCGCACGAACGGGCACGGAACTCGGGCATCGCGCTCGCGATCCGCGCGACCTCGAGCTGGCAGACCGGGCAGCCCGCGTAGCGCGTGAACAGCACCACCGCCGGTGCGCCAGGCCTGCTGCACTCGAGCCGGCCCCCATCGACGCCTTCCAGCGCGACGTCCGGCGCGCGATCGCTGACACGTAGCCTCATCCCGGGTCCCTGGATGGTGCAGGCTGCGGCATCATGATGCGGGGTACCGCTCGGCCGAGCCCCGGTACACCCTCACGCGAGGCTAGCGCATCCAGCGCGCGAAAGGAGCACTGCAGTGGACATCCCACGGATCTTCAACGTCAGCGAGAGCGCGCATCGCATCCACAACCCGTTCACGCCGGAGAAGCTCGCCGCGCTCGGCGCGGCGCTCCGGCTGGAGCCGGGGACGCGGGTGCTCGATCTCGGCAGCGGCTCGGGCGAGATGCTGTGCACGTGGGCGCGCGATCACGGGATCCGCGGCACCGGCATCGACATGAGCCAGCTGTTCACCGAGCAGGCGAGGCGCCGCGCCGCCGAACTGGGAGTCGCCGATCGGGTCGAGTTCATCCACGGCGACGCGGCCGGCCACGTCGCCGGCGAGAAGGTCGGTGTGGCAGCGTGTCTCGGCGCCACCTGGATCGGCGGCGGCGTCGCCGGCACCATCGAGCTCCTGGCCAGGAGCCTCCGCACGGGAGGGACCATCCTCGTCGGCGAGCCGTACTGGCTGAAAATGCCGCCGACCGAGGAGGTCGCCAGGGGATGCCACGCCGCCTCCACCTCGGACTTCCTCCTGCTCCGGGACCTCCTCGCGTCCTTCGGCAACCTCCGCTACGACGTGGTCGAGATGGTGCTGGCCGACCCGGGCAGTTGGGACCGGTACGAGGTAGCGAAGTGGCTCACGATGCGCCGATGGCTCGAGGCGAACGCCGGCGATGACTTCGCGAAGGAGGTCCGGGCCGAACTGACCGTCGCGCCCGAGCGCTACGCGACGTTCACCCGCGAATACCTGGGCTGGGGCGTGTTTGCGCTGATGGCGCGGTGAGGCGGCGGGGCGTGCGAGTGGAGGCGCCGGGAATCGAACCCGGCGTCCTCGCCCTACCCCCCGAACACGTCGTTCACGTAGTCGTGCGCCTCCAGCGCGCCCTTCGGAAGCGCGCCCTTCTCCACCCGCGCGGCGACGTCGGCGCGCTCGAGGTCGAACATGGCGTCGAGCAGGCCGGCGCGGTCCTCGGGGCGGGCGGCGCCGATCACGAACAGCGCGCGGGCGCTGTGCTGAATGTAGCGCGGGGAGAGGAGCTGCCGGTGCAGCAGCTCCATGATGACGGGCGCCTTGGAGCGGTCGAAGCGCGCGGGCTCGCCGCGGCGGTCCTGCTCGGCGAAGAACGCGTCCGTCCACTCACCGTGGAACGTGTACACCTTCTCGAACAGCGCGCGATCGAGGTGCGTCCCGGCCTTCACCGGCTCGGCGGGCTTGCCGAGCACCACGCCGTCCCCGGTGAGCGTGGCGCGGAGCAGGTGGCCGTCCTTCGTGACGGGCGCCTGGTGACGCAGGAGCGCCCACAGCCAGGACACGTTGATGCGGTAGGTGGCGAGGTCGTTCATGAAGCGGAGCTTCAGCTCGTAGTCGTCGATGGCGGCGGCGAAGTTGCCGTTCAGGATCTGGAACCCGTAGTTCGCCGCCATGTAGAACGCGTGCTGGACGTGCTCGATGGTGACGTCGCCCTCGGGCACCCGGTAGATCGCCTCCCAGCGCGCCCGGTCGAGGAGCTTCTCCGGCGCGTCCACGTGCTCGCGCGCCAGCACGAACGGCGTGATGCGCCCGTTCGCGTCCACCAGGCCGCGCGCGTGGAACACGGCCCGCTCGGCGTCTGAGAGCCCGCTCGCCACCGTGGGCACCGGCTTCCCGCCCGCGTCCACCAGCTCCACCGGCGCGTCGAGCAGCTCCTGCAGCGCGCCCACCCGCGCGCGGAGCGGGCCGTTGCCGGCACCCACGTACTCGGGCTCCGGGCTCGCCACCCAGCTCTGCCGGTAGGCGTCGTGGAGCGTGCCGCGGACCTTGCCGGAGAGGATCGCGTCGAGCGTGGGGAGCTCGCCGGGCCGGAGCGGCGCGTCGGGCACGAAGAACAGGCCCAGCAACCGCTCGCGCAGCTTGTCGATCACCATGGCGCGGAGCGCGAGCGGGTTGTAGCGCGCGCGGCCGTAGGGATCGCCGCCCTGGTAGATCATCACCGCGGCCATGCCGCCGATGGGCGCGGCGTGGGTCAGCTCGCCGTCCTTCATGCCGGCCATGAGCATGAGGAGCGCGTTGTAGCGCTGGTAGGCGAGCATCCCGGGCGTCGCCATGCCCACGGTCTGCGGGTCGGGGAAGACGCCCTGCGGATCGTCCTTCCACATCTCGATGAGGCTGCCGAGGTAGTCCCAGCGGCCGACGTTCGTGCCGAGCAGCCGCCGCCGCAGCGTCCAGACGATGGCGGGAAGCTGGCGGCCGGCGTTCCCCTCCTCGTAGAGCATCTTCGCCTTGAGCGTGCCGGCGGGCACGCCGATCATCCCCTCCAGGCGCGACAGCAGCCGCTCCACGATGAGCGCCTCGCGCGGCGTCTGCAGCTTCGGGATGTAGAAGTACGCGCCGCTGCCGACGCGGGTGAGCGGGTCGTAGCCGTTCAGCGTCCAGAGCGTCGCCACCACCACCAGGCCCGGCGCGGGCCGGCCGTCCACGGTGACGTGGTCATAGCGCACGTGCAGGCTGGGCGGGCGCGCCAGGCGCGTGGGCCACTTCGCCTGCGGCGTCGTGATCCGGTAGCTGCGGACCTTCCCCTTCTTCTCGACCTCGTAGGCGCGGTCGGACCAGCGCCCCTCGAAGATATCCTTCGCGTTCTTGAGCGCCGCGAACACGCCCACCGGCTCGCGCGCGGGCGCGCCGTCGGGGCGGAAGTGCGGCGGCGAGGCGTCCTCGAAGTCCGGCATGTTCATCGGCGCCGGGCTGTTGAGCGCGTTGAACGCCATGTCGAGCGGGTGCCAGGGCCCGGTCAGCTCCAGGCCCGGGTTGCGCGACGGGTGGACGTGCTCGGGGATCGGCACCTCGTCGTTGAGCCGCCAGCGCAGCGGGCTCTCCTTGCCGAGGAAGTTGTCGATCATGCCCTGGACGATCTGGCGGAACGTCCAGGCGCTCCCGCCCACGGGATCCTCGAACGCCTCGTTCCAGTGCGGCCACGCGTACTTCGTGGCCACCGGCTCGGGCGAGCGGAGCAGCGCGCCGCGCGCGGTCAGCGCGGCCTCGATGTCCGGCTCGAGCTCGCGGGTGAGCGTCTCGATGGTCGCGTCCACGTCGAGCTCGCGGCCGTTGACGCGCTTGCGGCCGAACAGGTCGGGGAACTGGTCGAGGATGTCCGCGCGGATCATGAGGCCCTCCGGTGGCTGGCACGCGCGCCGGCGGCAGGCGCCGCGCGGCGGGCGTCCAGCTTAGGTGCTCCCGCGCGCGCCGCGGGGCATGCACCTGAGAGGGCTGCGACCGGGAGACTCAGGCAGCCGGCGTGCGCCGCAGCAGGGCGCCACGCGAAGGGGCGGCGCCTCAGGCCACCGCGGTGGGGAGGCGCGGCGTGCGCCGGGGCTGGGGCGCGCGCGGGGCGCGCGGCGGCGCCTTGACGTTCGCGTGGAAGAACGTCTCGACGTCCACGTGGTCGCGCGCGCCGAGCGGCGCGAGCTGCGCCAGCAGCCGACCCGAGGCGCCGAGCAGCGCGGCGTAGGTGGCCCAGCTCGGCTCGGGGGTGTACGCGAGCTCGATCCCCAGCCGGAGCGCCGCGGCGCAGGTGGTGCGCGGCTCGAGGAGCATGTGGACGTCCGGGCGGGCCACGAACGGAAGCAGCGTGAGCACCTGCCAGCGCGACTCGAGCGTGGCCGGGGCGGGCAGGGCCCCCACCGCGGCGGCGAGGCGCTCGAACGCGGCCTGCTCCGGCTTCGGCGCCGCGAGCAGGGCGAACAGCGCCGCGAACAGCTCGCCCGCGGAGGCGGGATCCGAGAGCGCGGCCGCGAAGGCCGGGCGCTCCGCCGCCGGCAGCAGCGGGCGCACGTGGTGCTCGACCTTCACGGCGCGGGCGACGAGCGCGCCCACGTCCCCCGCGGCGAGCAGCCGCTCGCCCTCGCCGCCGCCGAGCTCCTGCTCCCAGGCCTCGTGGGCGCGGCGCCACTTCCAGGCGCGGTCGCGCTTCACCTTCGCGGGCTCCGCGCCGGCCTCGGCGTCGGTCGCATCGGACGAGGCCGCGCGGTAGCGCTCCAGCGCCTCCGCGTGCGTGATGCGGCCGTCCGCGACCTCGTAGCGCCCGGTGTCCGGATCGAGCCGGAACGCGGGGAGCGCGGCGAGCCACGCGTTCGCGCCCGCGGCGGGCGAGAGGAACGGGAGCGCGGTCGGCAGCTTCAGCTTCGCAGCCACGCGGCCGTCGCCGCCCGCGAAGTAGACGTGCACGGCGTCGCGCTCCACCGCCACGACCTTCCCGATCCCCAGCGACGCGTGCTGCACCAGCATCCCCTTCTCGAGGTCCATCGATACGCTCCTTCGTCGGCGCACACGCGATCGCACGAGGCCGCCTCCGCGCGAGGCGCGCGGGTCCCGGTGCAGAAGGTGGCGCGGTGGGCCGCCGCCAGCCGGCGGCGGCGCGGGTCCTCGGCGCGAGGGGCGCCGGGCTGCGCGTTCATTAATATAGTCCGGCGCACGCCCGGACGCCCGGAAGGCGATCGGGGCGGCCGCGCAGGATGACCCGTGGCGCGAAGGAGGGAACTTGAACAAGCAGGCGCGGGAATGGGTCTCGGTCGGGATCACCTGGGTCCAGGACTTCATCTACGTCGCGCTGGGCATCCTGCTGACGCTGGCCTGCGCGGCGCTGCTCTTCCACGGAGGCGTGGACCTGCTCGGCGCGCTGGGCCGCGACCTCGACCTGCAGATCATCGTGCAGCTCCTCGACCGGATCCTGCTCGCGATGATGATCGTCGAGCTCCTCTACACGGTGAAGGTGTCGTTCCGCGACCACCTGCTCGTTCCGGAGCCGTTCCTGCTCGTCGCGCTCATCGCCGCGATCCGGCGCATCCTCGTCATCACCGCGGAATTCGGCGCGCAGTCGCCCACCAGCGACGAGAAGTTCCGGCACGTCATGAGCGAGCTGGGCCTGCTCACCGTGCTCATCCTGGTGCTGGTCGGCTCGGTGGTGATCCTGCGCCGGCGCGACTCCGCCGAGGCGCCGCGCTGAGCCTCACCGGCGCCCGCCGCCCGGACTCGCGGGCGCGGAGGTCACCGGGGTCGCCACGTCGATGCGGTCGAGCCGGTAGTGGCGCGCCTCGCCGGTGTCCACGTCCACGCAGTGCACCAGCGTGGCGTGGCGCTCCATGATCACACCGGCCACCTTCACGGTGCGCTCGCTGGTGCTCTCGTCGGCGCGGCGGTAGCGAACCCGCAGCGCCGTCCCGCCGAACCACGCCTCCTCCACGGCGCGCCGCACGGCCGCCGGCGAGGGCAGGGCCGGCACGCCCACGAACTGCAGTCCGTCGAGCACCTTCAGGAGCTCGCGCTGCGCCGAGGCGGACAGCGCCCCGCGCACCTTGTCGAGCGCCGCCTCCAGCGTCTCGGCGAACGGCAGCAGGCGCATGCGCGCCGCGTAGGCGCCGAGCGCGACGAGCACCGCCGCCTCGCGCGCGCTCAGGTTGATGGGCGGCAGCGCGTAGTGCCGGTCGAGCGCGTAGCCGCCGCCGCGCCCTTGCTCGGCGCGGAGCGGCAGATCGGCCGAGCGGAGCGCGTCGAGGTCCCGGTAGACGGTGCGGAGCGTCACCCCGAAACGTTCGGCGATCTGCGCGGCGGTCACGCCGGTGCGGCGGCCGCGCAGGTACTCGGCGATGGCGAACAGGCGGGCCTGGCGGTCCATCTCGGCTGCCTCTGGCTGCGTCCCCGGCTGGCAGGGCTCCGGGCGGGGAGCGTGCTCGAAACCTGACATAACGCTGACATCGCCCGCAAGCATCTTCCCCTCGCGTCCGGCGGATGCACCGCCGCACCTCCGAGGGAGAGACACATGAGCACCGCGATCAACTGGTTCGAGCTGCCCGCGATCGACTTCGACCGCGCCCGCAGCTTCTACGAGGCCGTCCTGGGGACCGAGCTGAAGGTGGACACCAGCGGCCGGATGCCGATGGCGTTCTTCCCGTACTCGGAGGGGAAGGGCACCGGCGGCGCCATCGTGAAGAGCGAGCACGCACGGCCCGGGACGGACGGCCCCATCGTGTACCTCGATACCCGCGGCTCGCTCGAGCGCTGCCTCCGCCGGGTCGAGGCCGCGGGCGGGAAGGTGATCGTGCCGGTCACCGACATCGGCCCGCACGGCCGCTTCGCGATCCTGATCGACAGCGAGGGGAACCGCGTCGGCCTCCACGAGCCCAGGGCAGCGACGTCCGCCGCGTCCGCGGCCGCGTGAGGCCGTTCCCCGGCGGCCCGTCCACCGCCCCGGCCGCGGTCGCGCGCGGTGGACGGCGCCCGCCCCCCCGAGAACACACGCCGACAGTCAATAGGGTCGTCGTGGACCACGAGGGGCGCGATCGAGGCGAACGCACCCGGAGTCTCAACGGACCCGGAGTCGCATCACACCCAGTCAATTTCCGGAAACCGCATGGTGTCTGCGCAACCCGGGTGCGCGCGTGCGCGCTTCGCGGGCAGCCCCGCACGCAAAATATTCACCTATTCGTTTGTGCATGTCGCAATTCGTGGATAATTGCACCACCCCTATTGACGAAAAGTGACGTTATCCGCCACCCTCTCCGGCGTGACCACTTCGGAGCAGCGGGGAACACCCAGGGTCCCGATCGCCCTCATCGGCGTCGGGTGTGTGCTTCCGGGCGCAGGCAGCGTCGAGGCGTTCTGGGACGCGATGCAGGCCGGGCGCGACGCGTTCGAGCCGCTCGCGGGCGGGGCGTGGGACTGGGAGCGGCTCGGGCTCGGCCGGCTCCCGGCCGCGGCCCAGGTGACCGGGTTCCGGCCCGACTGGCGCGCCTTCCGGATGCCGCCGGCCGACGCCGACGCGATGAACCCCGCGCAACTCCAGGTGCTGGAGGCGGGGCGCCAGGCGCTGGCCGCGGTGAAGGCGCTGCCGCGCGAGCGCACCGGCGTGTGGCTCGGCGCGACGGGCCTCGGCTGGCGGCCGGACACCGGGCTCCGCGTCCGGCTCGACGCGCTCGCGTCGGCGGTGCGCGAGGCCGCCGGCGAGGCGGGCGTGCCCGTCGCGGCGGCCGAGGCGGCGCTCGCGTCGGCGCGCGCCTCGCTGGAGGCCCGGCTGCGGCCGGCCAGCGAGGAGCCGGTGGTGAACTCGGCCGGCAGCATCGCGGCCGGGCGCGTGGGCATGCTGCTCGACCTGCGCGGGCCGCACGCCGCGGTGGACGCCGGCTTCGCCTCGGGGCTGGCCGCGCTCGACGTGGCGGCGCGCGCGCTGCGCGACGGGACGGTGGACTGCGCGCTGTTCGGCGCCGCGAGCGAGCTCCTCTCGCCGGCCGAGCTGGTGGCGCTCTCGCGCATGGGCGTGCTCTCCGCCGGCCGGCCGCGCCCGTTCGACGCCGCCGCCGACGGGACGCTGCCCGGCGAGGGCGCGGTCATGTTCGCCGCCAAGCGGCTCGACGACGCGCTCCGTGACGGCGATCGCATCCTGGCGGTGGTGCTCGGCGTGGCCGGCGCCTGCGACGGCGCCGCGGCCTCGCCGCTCGCGCCGCGCCCGGACGGCCTCGCGCTCGCGATCCGGCGGGCGCACGAGGAGGGCGCGGTCGATCCCGCCACGGTCGGCTTCGTGGAGTGCCACGCCACCGGCACGCCGCGCGGCGACGCGAGCGAGCTCGCCGCGCTCGCGCAGGGCTATCGCGGCGTCCCCGGGCCGGTCGCCATCGGCTCGGCCAAGGCGCAGGTCGGCCACCTGCGCGGCGCGAGCGCCGCGGTGGGCATGCTGCGCACGGTGCTGGCGCTGCAGCACGGGGTGGTCCCGCCGCAGGCCGGGTTCTCCCGCCCGCACCCGGACCTCCGCCTCGAGGAGACCGCGTTCGAGGTGCCGCGCGCGCCCGCGCCGCTCCGGCCGCGCGCCGGCTGCGACGCCGCGCGCGCCGCGGTGAGCGCGGTGTCGCTGGGCGGCCTCGCCTACCACGCGGTGCTGGCGGCCCCTTCGCCCGCGCCCGCGGCCGCCGGGGCGTGGCGCGCACCGGCAGAGGCCGCGCCGCTGGCGGTGATCGGCCTGGGCGCGATGCTCCCCGGCGCCGAGGACGTGCCGGCGTTCTGGCGCGCGCTGCAGGACGGGCGGTCGTCGATCCGCGACGTCCCGGCGAGCCGCTGGGACGCGTCGCGCTATTGCCACCCCGACGCCGCGCGGCTGGAGCGCAGCTACACGCGCCTGGGCGGCTTCACCGACGCGCCCGCGCTCGCCGACGCGCGCTGGCGCATCCCGCCCGCCGCGCGCGAGGCGGTGGACCCGGCGCACCTCCTCGCGCTGCGCGTGGCCGAGGAGGCGGTGGCCGACGCCGGCCTCGAGCGCGGCGCCTGGGATCGCGGCCGCACCGGCGTGTTCCTCGGCTTCATGGCGTGCCAGGGGCGCAAGCTCCTCGCCGAGGTGCGCTTCCACCTGGCGCGCCTCGCCGCCGAGGTGGAGGCCGCGGCGCCGGCCGCCGGGCTCACCGGCGCGCAGGCCAGGGCGCTGCTCGACGCCGCGCGGGCGCGGGTGGAGGGCGAGCTGCCCCCGCTCGCGGAGGACTCGCTGCCCGGGTGGCTCGGCAGCGTCATGGCCGCGCGCATCGCGCGCCGCTTCGACCTGCGCGGCCCGCAGCTCACCGTCGAGTCGGCCTGCGCCTCGACGCTCGCCGCGCTCCAGGCAGCGGTGCAGGCGCTCCGCGACGGCACCTGCGACACGGCGCTGGTGGGCGGCGTGTGGGCCGACATGCAGCCCGAGTTCTACGTGGGCTGCTGCCGCTTCAACGCGCTCTCCGCCACCGGGAGCACGCCGTTCGACGCGCGCGCCGACGGGTTCGTGCCGGGCGAGGGCGCGGGCGTCCTGGTGCTGCGCCGCCTCGCCGACGCCGAGCGCGACGGGCAGCGCGTCCACGCGCTCGTCCGCGCGGTGGGCGCGTCCAGCGACGGCAAGGGCAAGTCGGTGTTCGCGCCGTCGCTGGAAGGCGAGGCGCTCGCCATGCGGCGCGCGCTGGAGGCGGGCGGGATCGATCCCGCGCTGGTGGACTACGTGGAGTGCCACGGCACCGGCACCGCCCTCGGCGACCGGACCGAGGTGGAGGCCTGCGTGCGCGCGTACGGGCGCGGACGGGCCCGGCCGCTCCGCATCGGCTCGGTGAAGTCCAACATCGGCCACCTGCTCGGCGCGGCCGGCGCCCCGGCGCTGCTGAAGGCGGTGCTGGCCGTGCGCGAGGGCCTGCTGCCGCCGTCGCTCGAGGTCGAGCGGCCCAACCCGGCCATCGACTTCGGCGCCGGCCCGGTCGAGGTGGTCACGCGCGCCGAGCGCTGGACCGCGCCCGACGGCGCGCCCCGGCGGGCAGGCGTGTCCGGCTTCGGCCTGGGCGGCACGAACGTGCACGCGCTGGTGGAGGAGTACCGCCCCGCCGCGCCGGCCCGCGTCGCCCCGGTCGTGCAGCCTCCTCCGGTCCAGAAGGCGGCCCCGGCCCCGGCGCTCGCCGCCTCGTCCCTCGCGGCGCGGCCGCTCGCCATCGCCGCCGCGGGCGCGGAGGACGCGGCCGGCTGCGCCGAGGCGCTGGAGCGGCTCGCGAGCGCGCTCCGCGACGCGGGCCCCGAGGACTACCTCGCGGCGCTCCGGGCCTCGCGCCGGGCGGCGGCGGAGGCGCCGTTCCGGGCCGCGGTGGTGGCGGCGGATCCCGCGGCGCTCGCCGCGCGCGCCGCGCACCTCTCCCGCGCGGTGCGCGTCGGGCTCGACCTCGGGCTGCTCCGGGCCCAGGGCGTGCACGCGGCGGATGCGCGGAAACCGGCGCAGGTGGCGGTGACGTTCCCGGGCCAGGGGCCGCAGTACCCGAACATGCTCCGCGACGCGCTCGCCGCGTTCCCGTCGCTGGGCCGGACGCTCGACGACGCCGACCGCGCCTACCAGGCGCTGTGCGGGCGCCCGCTGCGGCCGTCGTTCTTCACCGACCGGCCGGACGCCTACGCGCAGAGCGACGAGGACATCCACTGCGCGGTGTTCGTGGTGAACGTGGCGCTGCACCGGCTGCTCGTGCGCCACGGCCTCGCGCCGCGCGCGCTCATGGGCCAGAGCGCGGGCGAGCTGGCCGCGCTGGTGGCGGCCGGCGCCATGTCGCTCGAGGACGGGCTCGCGGTGGTCCGCGAGCGGACGCTCTCGGTGCTGGCGCTCACCCGCGACGACCCCGGCCAGATGGTCGCGCTCACCTGCGGCGCCGAGCGGGCCGCGCGGTTCACGGCCGGGCTCCCCGGCTACGCCGCGCTCGCCGCCGACAACGGGCCCGGCGCCTGCATCGTCTCCTGCGACCGCCGCGCCATGCCCGAGCTGCTCCGCCGGGCGTCGGACGAGGGCGTCGAGGCGACCGTGCTGGCGGTCTCGCACGGCTACCACTCGCAGCTCATCGCCGCGGCGCAGCCGCGCTACCTGCGCCTGCTCCGCACCATCCCGTTCCGCGCGCCGGAGGTGGAGATCGTCTCCACCGTCACCGGGCGGAGCCTCGCCGAGGTCTCGCCGGAGCGCTTTCCCGAGCACCTCGCCAGCCAGTTCGTCGAGCCGGTGCGGCTCCGGCCGGCGGTGGACGCGCTCCACGCGCGCGGCGTGCGGCTCTTCGTGGAGTGCGGGCCCAAGTGGCCGCTCACCACCTTCGTCGGGCAGATCCTCGGGGATCGCCCGCACGTCGCGCACGCCACGCTCCACCCGAAGGTCGGCGAGGTCGAGCAGCTCCAGCGCGCGCTCGCCTGCCTGTTCGTCCACGGCGCTGGAGTCCTGGAGGAGGACACTGCGATGAGCACCCCGTCCCGCAGCATTCCCGAGATCCGCTCCGCGCCGCAGGGCGCGGGCGCGGCCCCGTCGCCGGAGGCGATGCCGGCCTACGTGGCGACGCTGCTGCGCGGGATCCGCGACCTCATCGACGGCGTGCTCACCGGGACCGTGCCGGAGCAGCCGGCGCTCGCGGCGTCCGTCGCCGTCGCCGCCCCAGCGCCCGCGCCGGTCGCAGCGCCGGCCGGGCAGGAGCCGGTCGCGGTCGCCCAGGCGGTGGCCGCACCCGAGCCCGCTCCCGCACCGGCCACCGCTCCCGTGGCCGCGCCCGCCGCCGAGCCGGTGGCCGCCGCGGCGCCCGCGGTCGGCGCCGACGAGGTCCGACGCGCGCTCGTCGCGGAGTACGCCCGGCGCACCGGCTACCCCGAGGAGATGCTCGACCCCGAGCTGGACCTGGAGGCCGAGCTCGGCATCGACACGGTGAAGCAGGTGGCGGTGCTGGCCGCGGTCCGCGAGCGCCTCGGCGTGCCGCCGGATCCGGCGTTCAAGCTCCGCGACGCGAACACCATCGCGAAGGCGACCGCGTGGCTCGCCAGCCGCGTCCATGTGGCGCCCGTCGTCGCGCCCGTCGCCCCGACCGCTGCCCCGACCGTTGCCCCGCCCCCGCCGAAGGTCGTCGCCGCGCCGGCGCCTGCGGTCTCCTCGGCGCCCCCGCCGCCACCCCCGAACGCGCTCGGCCGCGCCGCCCCTCGCCTCACGCTCGAGGCTGCCCGCGAGCAGGTGGGCGCCGCCATCGTGGAGGAGCTGGTGAAGCGGACGGGCTACCCGGCGGAGATGCTCGACGCCGACCTCGACCTCGAGGCCGAGCTGGGCATCGACACGGTGAAGCAGGTGGCGGTGCTCGCCGCCGCGCGCGAGCGCTTCGGCCTGCCGCCCGATCCCGGCTTCAAGCTCCGCGACGCGAACACCATCCGCAAGGCGGCCGACGCGCTCGCCCGCCGGCTCGCGCCCGCCGATCCGGACGGTCCCGGCGGCGGCCCCCGCCCGCCCGGCGGCGGCGCCCCCCGGCCCACCGCCACGCCGCTCGCCGTGGCCCCGCACGCCGCGGCCGCCGTCGCTACACCGGTGGTGAATGACGCGCGCGGGCCGGCGGTGGCCGCCTCGCGTCGCCTGCTGGAGGCGCTGCTCGGCGCGGCCGGCGAGGGCGTCCGCGAGGTCGCCCACCTGGAGCTGCGCGCCTCCGGCGAGGCGGCGCCGGCGCGCGAGCCGCTCGTCGACGTGGCGCACGCCAGCGACGGCGCGCTCCGGCTGCGCGCCATCCTGGGCGAGAGCGAGGCCGAGGCCACGGTGCGGGTGGGCGCGCCCGGGCCGGCCGCCGCGGCGCCCGCCGAGATCCTGCGCGCCATCGCGCCGGAGCGGCGCGGCCGGGCCGCGAGCGGGGCGGAGCTGCGCGACGCGCTCGCGCCGGTCCTCGGCGCGGCCGACGGCGTGCTCGCCTGGGCGCGCTCCGACGGCTTCATGGTCGCGGCCGGCGGGGCCGACGCGGGCGACGGCGACGAGGTGGAGCGGCTGGCGGCCGCGCTCGCCGCGGCGAGCGAGCTCGCGTCGTTCGCCTGGCTCGGGGTGACCGGGGCGCCGCACGCGGTCTGCTCGGTGGAGAAGGTGCGCGTGCACGCGGCGCCCGCGGCCGGCGACGCGTTCGGGATCCACGTGAAGATGGTCGCGCCGGAGGGCGGGCTGTGGCGCGCCGACGTGACGGTGGTGGCGGGGGACGCGCTGGTGGCCGAGCTGCGCGGCGTGTGCGGCCGAACGGTCGCGACCGGCGCCGCCGCCGGCCCCATCGGCGAGGCGGCCGAGCGCGCCTGGCGGCGCTACAGCCGGCGCGTCCGCGACGGGCGGGCCAGCGAGGGCGTGGCGTGAGCCAGGGCGCCCGCATCGCGGTGGTGGGGATGGGGTGCCGGCTCGCCGGCGCCTCCGGCCTGGACGCGCTCTGGGCGCGGCTCTCGGCGCGCCGGCCGGCGCCGTTCGCGCGCGTGCCGGCGGCGCGCTTCGATCCGGTGGCGTTCGGCCCGGAGGCGGGCGCGCTGCTGGGCGGGCGGGCGCCGCGCGCGGCGCTCCTCGACGACGTGCCGCTCGACTGGCGCGCGCTCCGCGTCCCGCCGCTCCAGGTGGAGCGGCTGCACCTCGCCGAGAAGCTCGCGCTGCAGACCATGGCCGAGGCGCTCGCCGACGCCGGCATGAAGCCCGGCGCCGCGCCGGTGGAGCGCGGACAGATCCGCATCGCGGCCACCACGCTCGGTCCCGACCCGCGCACCGATCCGATGCGGCGCATCCGCCGCAACCGGCTCGCCATCCCCATCGGCGACGCGCTGGCGCGCGAGGCGCCGGACCGCCGCGAGCTGGCGCTCGCCATCCTGGATCGCGTGGTGGACCTGGCCTGCCCGGCCATCGAGCCGGACTCGCTCTTCACCTCGTCGAGCATCGTGGCCGGCCGGGCCGCGAACCTGTTCGACTTCCGCGGCGGCCACGCGGCGGTGGACGTGGGCAGCGCGTCGTCGCTGGCGGCGCTCTCCGAGTCGATCGAGGCGCTCCGGCGCGGCGAGTGCGACGTTGCGGTGGTGTGCGCGGTGTCGCCGCTGGTGACGCCGTCGGTGCTGCTCTCCCTCGCGCACCGCGGCGAGCTGGCCGACGACGTCCCGCGCCCGTTCGACCCCGAGGCGGCGGGCACGCTGCCGGGGGAGGGCGCGGCCGCGCTGGTGCTCCGGCGCGAGGACGACGTCGCCGGCGCGCGGGTGTACGCGCTGGTGGAGCGGCTGGGCGCCGCCGCCGAGCCGGGCGCCCGCGACGCGGGCGCGCTGGCGCGCTGCGTGGAGCGGGCGGCCCGTGCCGCGGTGGAGGGCATCGGGCCGGCCGAGGTGGACGCGGTGGTCTCGCGCGCCGCCGGCCTCGCCAGCGACGCCGGCGAGGCGGCCGGGCTCGCCGCCGCCTACCGTGCGCGGAAGGCCCCCGTGCCCACCGGCTCGTGCGTGCCCTCGACCGGCTTCCTCCAGGGCGCCACCGGGATGGTGGCGCTCGTGGAGGCCGCGCTCGCGCTGCACCGGGGCGCCTGGCCCGCGTCCGCGCCGGCGCCCGCGACCGCCGGGGCGCCGCGCCGCATCGGCGTGAGCGACGGCGGCCCCGAGCCGGTCGCCTACCACGCGGTGCTGGCCGCGCCGGGCGCGCCCCGGCCGGCCGCCCCGGCGCCGCGCCCGCGGCCCCGGCGCGACGAGCAGGGCTACGCCGTCGTGGGCGTGGGCCTGGTGGTCCCGGGCGCGAACGACGTGGACACCTACTGGCGCAACGTGCTCGACCACGCCGACCCGGTGCTCGACCTGCCGCGCTCGCGCTTCGACGTGGACGCGCTGGTGGGCGCGAACGCCGAGCTGGCGCACGCGTTCCGCACCCGGCTCGCCGCCCCGGTGTCGCCGCCGCCGTTCCAGCCCGAGCGCTACGGGATCGATCCCGCGGAGGCGCCGGCGCTCGACGGCGCGGTGCCCATCTCGCTGCTCGCCGCGGAGCAGGCGCTCGCCGATGCGGGCTGGGAGGCCGCCCGCGCGCGCGGCCTGCGCGGCCAGGCGGTGTTCGGGCAGCTCTCGCTCCGCGCCCGCGAGGCGGCGGTCGAGACCCGCGTCGCGTTCGGGAACACGCTCGCGCTCGCCGAGGACGCGATGCGCGAGGCGGGGCTCGACGAGCCCTGCATCGCCGGGGTGGTGGCCCGCGCCCGCGCCGTGTTCGACGCGCGCGGCGAGGCGCGCTGGCCCCAGGCGCTCGCCGCCACCTCCGGTTACGCGCTCACCGCGCGGGTGGCCGCCGCCTTCGGGCTCGGCGGCATCCCGCTCACGGTGGACGCGGCCTGCGCCTCCTCGCTCGCGGCGGTGGCGGCCGCCTGCGAGGCGCTGGCGCGCGGGGAGGTCGACGTCGCGCTGGCCGGCGGCGTCGCCTACAACCTGGTGCCCGAGTACTACGTGGCGCTCGGGCTGCTCGGCGCGCTGTCGCCGCGCGGCGGCCTGCCGTTCCACGTGGACGCCGAGGGCTTCGTGCCGGCGGAGGGGGCCGGCGCGGTGGCGCTGAAGCGCCTCGCCGACGCCCGGGCCGACGGCGACCGCATCTACGCGGTGGTCCGCGGCCACGGGATCTCCAGCGACGGTCGCGGGCTGTCGATCTACTCGCCCAGCACGAGCGGCCAGCAGCTCGCGCTGCGCCGGGCGCTCGCCCATGCGCGGGTGCGGCCCGAGACGGTGGACCTGCTCGAGTCGCACGGCCCCGCCACCCGCCTCGGCGACCGCACCGAGGTCGCCACCTACGCCGCGGTGTACGGCGGTCTGCCGCGCGCGACCCCGCTCGTGCTCTCCGCCTCCAAGTCGCAGGTCGGCCACACCACCAGCGCGGCCGGGCTCATCGCGCTGGTGCGCGCCTGCCTGGCGCTGCACCGCCGCGTGCTGCCGCCCTCCAACGCCACCCGCGATCTCGACGCCGAGCTGCGCCTCGAGGCCATCCCGGCGGAGCTCGCCACCGAGGCCCGCCCCTGGCCCGTCGCCGGCCACCCGCGCCGCGCGGCGGTGAGCACGTTCGGCATGGCCGGGGTGAACCACCACGTGATCCTGGAGGAGGCGGCGCCCTCCGCTGCCGCGGCGGGGCCCGTGGTGATCCCGCCCGGCGACGGCCTCGCCGCCGACCGGCTGGTGCCCGAGGCCGTGCCGGTGGCGCTCCCGGCGCGGTCCCCGCGCCTACCGCTCGCGGGCCGGCGCGCGCTGGTGGTCGGCGCGGCCGGCGGCGCGGCGGAGGTCGTGGCGGAGGCGCTGCGGTCCCGCGGCGCCGAGGCCCTGTCCTCGACCCCGGAGGCGGTGGACGCCGCGGTCGCGTCGCTCGGCGCGCCCGAGGTGCTGGTGGACCTCACCGCGTTCGGCGCGCCGGCGCGGCTCGACCTCTCCCTGGACGGCGGCGCGATCGCCGGCGCGGCCCGCGCGGCCGCCGAGACGTCCTATGCGCTGGTGCGCCGGATCTACGACGCGCTCCTCGCCTCCACCCCGGCGCGGCCCGGCGCGTACGTGGCCGTGACCTCGCTGGGCGGCACGCTCGGCCTGGGCGCGCCGGCCGCGGATCCCTCGGGCGCGTTCCAGCACGGCCTCGCGCTGGCGCTGAAGCAGGAGGTGCCAGGGGCGCTGGTGAAGGCGCTCGACTTCGCACCAGCGGTGGACGCCGCCGACCTGGCGCGCGCGCTCGTCGCCGAGCTGGAGGACGGGAACGAGCGCGTGCAGGTGGGCTTCGCCGCCGGCCGCCGGACGGTGGTGGCGCTGCGACAGGCGGCGCTCGACGCCGGGGCGCCGGTGCGGCGCGAGATCGGCCCGGGCGACGTCCTCCTCTTCTCCGGCGGCGGGCGCGGCGTGGTGTTCGAGTGCGCCTGCGCCGTCGCGCGGCTCGGGGCGAAGGTGGTCGTCACCGGCCGCACGCCGCCCCCGGATCCGGCGCTCCCGCACCTCGCCCTGGACGACCGCGCCTTCGCCGAGCTCCGGCGACGCGAGATCGTCCGCCGCCGCGGCGAGCCCGGGCTCACCCCGGTCCGCTTCGCGCGCGAGATGGACGCGCTGGCGCGGGATCGCGAGCTGCACCGCAACCTGGAGCGCACGCGCAAGGAGGGGCTCGCGCTCGAGTACGCGGTGTGCGACGTGACCGACCCGGCCTCGGTGCGGGCGGTGGTCGACGACGTCCGCGCACGGCTCGGCCCCATCACCGTCCTGGGCCACGGGGCCATGGTGGAGCGGTCCGCCAGCGTGCCCGGCAAGACCGCCGCGGACGTCGCGCGGGTGCTCGACTCCAAGGTGGCCGGCCTCCTGCATCTCCTCGACGCGACGCGCGCCGACCCGCTCCGCGCGGTGGTGGCGTTCGGCTCCGGGGTGGCGCGCTTCGGCAACCGCGGGCAGACCGACTACGCCGGCGCGAACGCGCTCGTGGCCGCGCTGCTGCCGGCGTGGATGGCGCGGCGCGGGCGGGCGGTCCACTGCGTCACCATCGACTGGCCGGCCTGGCGCGAGATCGGCTGGGCGGCCTCGAACCCGGACATCGCCGCCGGGCTCGACGCCATGGGCGTCACCTCCATCTCGCCCGAGGAGGGGCGCTACTGGTTCGTCTCCGAGCTGCGCTCGGGCGACGCGCCGGAGACGCTGCTCGCCTCCGAGCGCATGCTGCACGCCTGGCCGTTCCTGGGCGCGTCCGCCGACGGCGCGCGCCCGGTGGCGCTGCTCGACGACGGCGGGGTGCCGCTGGTGCGCAGCGCCTCGCCGCTGGTGGACGCGGCCGAGCCGCGTCCGGGCGGCGGCCTCGTGGCGCGGGCGCGGCTCCGGGCCGACGCGCCGTTCCTGGCGCAGCACCGGGTGGACGGCCGGCCCATCCTCCCGGGCGCGTTCGCGCTGGAGCTGCTCGCGGAGGCGGCGGCGCTGGGGCGGCCCGGCGAGCGCGTCGCGGAGGTGACCGGCTTCCGCATCGAGGCGCCGGTGGCGCTCGCGCGCGCCGCGCTCGACGTGCGCGCGGTGGTCGAGCCCGGGGAGGGCGGCGTCCTCGCGGTGCGGCTCGTCTCGAGCCTGCCCATCGCGCTGCCCGCCGGGAACGAGCGCGTCCACGCGCGCGCGGTGGTGCGCCTCGAGGCGGCGGCGCCGGCCTCGCCGCGGCACGCGCTGCCGGACAGCGACGGGCTGGTGCGGGCCCGCTCGTTCTACCGGCTGTCTCGCGATCCGGTGGAGCTCGGCCCGCTGTTCTGCCGCGTGCGCTGGCTGGAGCTGCTGGGCGGCGCGGCGCGGGCGACGGTGGAGCCGGCCGACCTGCGCGCGGCGATCCCGGGCGTGCGCGCGCCGGCGTTCCGGGTCGACCCGCTGCTGCTCGACGCCGCGTTCCAGGTGGCGGGCAGCCTGGAGGGCTACGGCGAGGGGTGGGTGTGCGTGCCCATCGCCGTCGAGCGGCTCCGCGCCGGGCGCGCGCTCCGCGCCGGCGAGCGGGCCCGGGTCGAGGCGCGCCGGACCGCGGAGGACGCACCGCGCGTGTTCTACGACCTCGTGGTCGCGGGCGAGGACGGCGAGGAGCTGCTCGAGGTGACCGGGCTGGAGCTCCGCCGCATCGCCGCGGTCGAGGTCGCCGCATGACCGCGGCCGCGGGGGACGGCGCGCCGGTGATCGCCTTCCGCCCGGTGGCCGGGGCGGAGGCGGCGCTGGCGGGGCTCCCCGCGGCGGAGCGCGCACTGCTCCCGCCGGCGGCCACCGCGCGGCGCCGGTTCGAGTTCGCGGCCGGGCGCGCCGCGGCGCGGGCCGCCGTGGACCGGCTGCTGCGGGCGCCGGGCGCGTGCGCGGCGGTGCTGCGCGACGCCGGGGCCGGGACGGCGCAGCCGGTGGCGCTCGACGCCCGCGGCGCGCGCCTCCCGGCGTACGTCTCGATCACGCACACCGAGGGCGTGGCGGCCGCGGCGGCGTTCGGCGCGCCGGTGGGGCTCGACCTGGTGCGGGTGGAGGCGCTCGACGGCGCGTTCCGCCGCGAGGCGTTCTGGCCGGAGGAGCTGCGCGCGTTCGAGCGGGCGCTGGGCGAGCCGCGCGCCGGCTTCGCCGCGTGCGCCGCGTTCGGCGCGAAGGAGGCGGTGGTGAAGTGGCTCGGGACCGGGCTCACCGTCCCGCTGCGCGCGGTGCGCCTCTCCATCGGCCCGCCCGCGCCGCCGGAGCGGCTGGGCGGGCTGCGCGCGCGCCGGTTCGCGCTGGCGCTGGAGGGCCCGGTCCGCGCCGCGCTCCGGGCGTGGATCGGGGCGGCCGGGCCCTACCTGCTGGTGGCGGTGACCTCGGACGCGCCCGTCGATCCGCTCAGAAGCGCCTGAACTCCTTCTCCACCGTCCCATCCGGCTTGCCGTTCGCCCGGCCCGGCGCACCCGGGGCCCGCGCGGCGGCGGCCATCGGCGCGGGCGGCGGCAGCCGCGGCGCGGCCAGGGCCGGGCGCGGGCGGGCCGGGGCGTGGGCCTCGCGCACCCGGAAGAACGCCACCAGCTGCTGGAGCGCCTCGGCCTGCGAGGACATCTCCTCGGCGGTGGACGACAGCTCCTCGGCGGCGGAGGCGTTCCGCTGCGTGACCTGGTCCACCACGCCCATCGCCTTCGTGACCTGGCGGACGCCGGTGGACTGCTCGCGCGAGGCCGCCGCCACCTCCTGCACCAGGTCGGAGGTCTTGCGGATGGCCGGCACCAGCTCGGCGATGAGCGCGCCGGAGCGCTCGGCGACCTCCACCGACGAGCCGGCCAGCGCGCCGATCTCCCCGGCGGACTTCTGCGCCCGCTCCGCCAGCTTGCGGACCTCGGTGGCGACCACCGCGAACCCGCGACCGTGCTCGCCGGCGCGCGCCGCCTCGATGGCCGCGTTCAGCGCGAGCAGGTTCGTCTGGTAGGCGATCTCCTCGATGATGGAGATCTTCTCGGCGATGGTGCGCATCGCCTCCACGCTGCGCTGCACCGCCTCGCCGCTCTCCTGCGCGTTGCGGGCGCCCTCCAGGGCCATCGTCTCGGTCTGCCGGCTGTTCTCGGCGTTCTGCGTGATCGACGCGCTCATCTCCTCCAGCGAGGAGGTGGTCTCCTCCACCGACGCGGCCTGCTCGCCGGTGCCCTGCGACACGTTCTGCGCCGTGGCGGAGAGCTGCTGCGAGGCCGAGGTGAGCGCGTCGGTGCTCCCGCGCACCTCGCCGATGACCTCGGCCAGCTTCTCGGTCATGGCCTGCATCGCCTGCTCGAGCTGACCGATCTCGTCGCGGCCGGTCACCTCGACCTCCTCGCGCAGGTCGCCGCGCGCGATGCGCTCGGCGTGGACCACCGTCGCGCGCAGCGGGACGGTGATGCTGCGGGTGAGCGTCACGCTCGCGAGGATCACGAGCGTGCCGGCGAGCGTCAGGCCCGCGTAGATCCAGAGCCGCACCACGGCCGCGTCGGCCTGGGCGGCGGCGGCCGCCTCCCGCACGCGCTCGGTCTCGAGCCCCGCCAGGCGCTGCCAGGCGCCCTGCAGGTCCGCGCGCGCCGAGATCACCTGCTGCAGGTCGGTCGCGCGCACCGGGTCGTCCGGCTGGCCCAGCGAGCGCCGGGCGCGCGTCGCCGCGTCCCGGAGCCGGGCGCCGGCGGCCTCCGCCTGGCCGAGCAGCCCGCGCTCCTCCGCGTCGAGCGACATCGCCCCGAGCGCGCGCGCCGCGGCCGCGTCCTCGTCGAGGAGGCGGTCGAGGTGCGAGAGCGGCGCCGCCCGGCGCGCGTCGTCGGGGGCCGCGGTCGCCTCCGCGAGCAGGCCGCCGGCGTCACCGGTGGCGAGCGCGGCGCGCTGGGCGAGGACGTCGCGATCGAGCGCGGCGGCCGAGACCGCCGCCACGCGATCGGTCACCCGGGCGAGGGCGTACAGCAGCGCGACCGCCACGAAGACCGCGATGACCATGTACAGGCTGAAGCTCGCCGTGAGGCGCGTGGCGATCTTCGCGTTGCGAAGTGTCGACATCTGATGATCTCCCACCCTCTGCGCCGCGCGGGGGCGGCGGCGCCGGACGACTCGGACCGACCGTTCAGGTGACGCCGGGTGCAATCGGCGCGCCCCCGACCCGTGGGACGCGGCATGCCCGCGCGGCGGGCACGTCGCCGGCGCGTTGCTTGACCCGGATCACCGGCGCACGTCCCCCGCCGGCGCGGCTGCGCGCAGGGCACCTCGCGCGGGTCCTCGCCCCGCGGCGGCCTGTGCGAGCCGCGCGGAGGCGAGGCGACCTCGCGGCACATCGGAGCATCCCGATTTCGGGGGTCCTCGCGGTTGACCCTGGGTCCGCGGCGCCGTCACCCGGAAGCCGGGGAGTCACCGCGGACCGGAAAGACCCCCAGTGACGGTCGTTTACGCTGGGTGACACGCACCCTGCGCGAACCCGGGACCGGCCCGGGGCAAGGTCACGGTGACCCGGAGTGCGGACCCTCCGGTCCCACCAGGAGGGTCGGCACGTTCCCCGCAGGGGCGCGCCCGGGGTTCGACCAACCAGGGAGAGTCAACGATGACCGGCAAGAGGTGGATCGTCGCCGCGGCGCTCGCGCTGTGGGCGTCGCAGGCAGGGGCGGTGAACGGCATGCGCATGATCGGCTTCGGGCCGGTGCAGAGCGCGATGGGCGGCGCCTCGGTGGGCCTCCCGCTCGACTCGGCCACCGTGATCACGAACCCGGCGGGCCTGTCGCTGGTGGACGGCCGGGTGGACTTCGGGATCACCATCCTCGACGCGGACGTGCGCTACCGCGCGGTCGGCGCCGCCTCCGGGCAGGAGCAGACCTCCTCGCGCCGCCCCACGCTCATCCCCGGCTTCGGCCTGGTGGTCCCGCTCGGCGACCGGCTCACCTTCGGCCTCGGGGGCTACGGCATCGCCGGCCTCGGCGTGGACTACCCGCAGGACCTGCTGGGCGGCCGCCTGTACACGTCGTACTCCCAGCTCCGGCTCGCGCCCGGCGTGTCGTACCGCGTGACGCCCGAGCTCTCGCTGGGCGTGACCGCCAACATCATGTACGCGACGCTCGAGTACTCCGCCGGCGGCGGGCTCGGGCTGCAGCCGCGCGACGGCGCCATCTCGTACGGCGGCGGGTTCACCGTCGGCGCCACCTGGCGGCCCGTCGGGTGGCTCACCGCCGGCGTCGCTTACGAGAGCCGCGGCTGGTTCCAGGACTTCGAGTACGAGGTCCCGGCGCACACCATCGTGGTGGACCCGGCCACCGGCGCGACCGCGAACGTGGGCCCCGGCGTGGAGAAGCTGGAGCTCGATCAGCCCGACCTCCTGACGTTCGGCGTGGGCCTGCGGCCGGTGACCGGGCTGGCCGTCGCCGCCGACGTGCAGTGGATCCGCTGGTCGCAGACCAACGGCCGCAACCAGCCGCGCCTCCAGACCGACCCGGCGCTCACCGGCGGGATGCAGCTCGACCTCGACTGGTCGGATCAGTGGGTGCTGAAGGTCGGCGCCGAGTACGCCGCGGCGAGCTGGCTGAAGCTCCGCGCCGGCTACGACTACGGCAAGAGCCCGCTCAACGCGGACCGCGCGCTCGAGAACCTGGCGTTCCCGGCGGTGCTCGAGCACCACGTCACGGCGGGCGTGGGCCTCGAGCTCGGCCGCACCTCGGTGAGCGTGGGCGGGACCTACGCGCCCGAGGGCAAGCAGGCCGGGTCGAACCTCGCGCAGGGGATCGCCGCGTACGAGACCACGTTCACCGCGTGGACGCTCGACGTGGGCGTCGCGCACCGGTTCTAGGCGGCACGGGCCCGGGGCGGCGGCACGGACCGCCCCGGGCCTTCTTCTCACCGTGAGCAGGGGAGGTGATCGCCGGCCGCGGCCAGGCGGACCTCCTGCCTCCTCGCCCGCAGGCGGGAACGGCTCCGGGGCGTGGCCGGCCGGCCGCCACACCGGATGTCCGCGAACGCCCCGGCCTTGGTGTGGCCACCCCTGCGGCGACGTTGACCATGTGGGTCCAAGGCGCGACATCGGTGTGACCCTCAGGCCCACACCGGAGCCCGCATGCGCGCCGCCCTCGTCGCCGCCTCGCTCGCCGTCCTCGCAGGGCTCACGTCCTGCTCCTCGTCCTCCACACCGACCGCGTCGGCCGCCTCCGCCGCCCGCGGCGGCACCGCGCCGGGGCGGCTGCCCGGGCTGCACGGCGCCGCGACGATCACGCGCGACGGCGCCGGCATCGCGCACCTGCGCGCCGCCGACGAGCACGACCTGTTCCTGCTGCAGGGCTGGGTGCACGCGCAGGATCGCCTCTTCCAGATGGACGTCACCCGCCGCCGCGCCGCCGGCCGGCTCGCCGAGCTGCTCGGGCCCGGCGCGCTCCCCGGCGACGTGCAGCTCCGCACGTTCGGCCTGGCGCGGGCCGCGGCGCGCAGCCTGCCGCTCCTCTCGACGCGCGCCGTGGCCGCGCTGGAGGCGTACGCGGACGGCGTGAACGCCTGGGCGGAGACGCACCCCTTGCCGCCCGAGTACGCCGCGCTCGAGCTCACCACCTTCGAGCCCTGGACCGTGCAGGACTCGCTGCTCGCCGCCAAGCTCATCGCGTTCGGCCTCTCGTTCGACGTGGACGACGTCGAGCGGACCGTGGCGCTCGCGACCTACCAGCAGGCCGGGGCCGCCCTGGGCTTCGACGGCGCGGCGCTGTTCTTCGAGGACCTGTGGCGCTCGGCGCCGTTCGACTCCGCCTCCACCGTGCCGGACGCGCTCGCGCCCTCGCCCGCCGCCGCGGCGACGGCCCGGGCCGCCGCGCCGAGCACGGAACGGCTGCACCCGCGCGCCGTCGCGCTCGCGGCCGAGTTCCTCGGCCGGGTGAAGGGCGACGCGTTCCTGAGCCGGCTCACCGATCGCGAGGAGCGCGACGGCTCCAACCAGTGGGTGATCGCGGGCGCGTACACCGCCGGCGGCAGCCCCATGCTCGCGAGCGACCCGCACCTCGCGCTCGGCGCGCCGTCCACCTTCTATCCGGTGCACCTGCAGGCCGGTCCGTTCGACGTCATCGGCAACAGCTTCGCCGGCGTGCCGTCGGTGGTGGTCGGGCACAACCGCCACCTGGCCTGGGGCGCGACCGTGGACCCGTTCGACGTGACCGACGTCTTCCAGGAGCAGGTGGTGCCCGATCCGACGTCGCCGAGCGGGCTCGCCACCGTGTACCAGGGCGCGCTCGAGCCGGTGATCCCGTACCCCGAGGCGTACCTCGCGAACGTGATCGGCGATGCGGCGATGAACGACCTCGTCCCGGTGCCGCCCGGCAACGGCATCCCCGCCGCCACGCTGGTGGTGCCGCGGCGCAACCAGGGCCCCATCATCCAGCTCGACCCGACCACCGGCGTGGCGCTCTCGGTCCAGTACACCGGCTTCTCCGGCACGCGCGAGCTGGACGCGTTCCTCGGCTACGACCTGGCGACCGGGATCGACGACTTCGTCACCGCCATGCGCCACTTCGACGTCGGGTCGCAGAACTTCTGCTACGCCGACGACGCCGGCAACATCGCCTACTTCACCCACTCCGCCGTGCCGGTGCGCGAGGACCTGCAGCAGGGGACCGTGGACGGCCTGCCGCCGTTCTTCATCCGCGACGGCACCGGCGGCAACGAGTGGCTGCCGGTGCAGCACCCGCAGCCGCTCCAGGTGCTGCCGTACGAGGTGGTGCCGCTCGAGGAGCTCCCGCACGTCGTCAACCCGCCCGCCGGCTTCGCCGTCAACGCGAACAACGACCCCGCCGGCCTGACGCTCGAGAACGCGCCGCTCACGAAGCTGCGCCCGGGCGGCGGCATCTACTACCTCGCGCCCGGCTTCGACGCCGGGTTCCGCGCCGGCCGCATCACCCGGCGCGTGAAGGACGTGCTCGCCGCGGGGAAGATGACGTTCGAGCAGATGCAGTCCATCCAGGCCGACGTGACGCTGCTCGACGCGGAGGTGCTGGTGCCGTACCTCACCGCGGCGCTGGAGCACGCGCGGCGCGAGGGCGCGCCGGCGCCGCTCGCGGCGCTGGGCGCCGACGCCGCGGTCGCGGACGCGGTGGCCCGGCTCGCCGCCTGGGACGGCTCGACGCCCACCGGGATCCCGGAGGGCTGGGACTCCGACGATCCGCCCGGGAAGCTCTCGCCGCCCCCGCAGGCCGAGGTGGACGCGAGCGTCGCCGCCACCATCTACTCGACCTGGCGCGGCCAGGCGATCCGCAACGTCATCGACTCGAAGCTCGGCACGATGCCGCTCCCGCCCAGCCAGCAGGCCATGACCGCGCTCCGCAACCTGCTCGACCGCTTCGACGCGCAGCAGGGCGTCGGCGCCTCCGGGATCGACTTCTTCGCGGTACCGGGCCTCGAGGCGAGCCCGGCCGACCGGCGCGATCTCGTGCTCCTGAAGAGCCTCGCCGACGCGCTGGCGCTCCTCTCCGGCCCGGACTTCGCCGCCGCGTTCGGCGGCTCGACCAACCCGGAGGACTGGCGCTGGGGCAAGCTCCACCGGATCGTCTTCGCGCACCCGATGGGCGGGCCGTTCAGCGTGCCGACCGCGTTCGGCGCGTTCCCGGCGCCGCTCCCCGGGCTCCCCGGCATCCCCACCGACGGCGGCTTCGGCGTGGTGGACGCGTCCTCGCACGGCGCGCGCGCCGCGTCCGCGAACGCGTTCATGTTCTCGAGCGGCCCGTCCAACCGGCTGGTGGTCGAGCTCTCGCGCGGCGCGGTGAAGCGGGCCGAGTCGGCGTGGCCCGGCGGCGCGAGCGGGGTCCCGGGCGAGTGGAACGACCTCAACCTGCTGCCGCTCTGGCTCTCCAACGACACCGTCCCGCTCTTCACCCGCGCGTCCGACCTCGGCAAGGACACGCACGACGTGGTGCAGCTCGTGCCGTAGTCAGGGCGCGGCCGCCGGCGCCTGGGAAGCCGGCGGCCGCCGCTGCACCGCGCTCCGCACCGCGCTCACGAGCTGGCGCCGGCCGAACGGCTTGAACAGCACCGGCGCCGGCGCGAGCAGCGCCTTCACCGCCGGGGCGGCGAGGCCGGTGGTGAACAGCACCGGCACCTGCTCCAGCTCCGGGTAGCGGTGCAGCGCCTCCGCGACCCCGAGCCCGCCCGAGTCCGGCAGCATCACGTCGATGACCATGACCTGCGGGTGATCGCGCAGCGCCGCGCGCACCGCGTCCGCCCCCGTCGCGACCAGCGTCACGTCGAAGCCCGCGCCCGCGAGGCAGCCCGCCATGGCGACGCGCAGGTCGTCGTCGTCCTCGACCAGCAGCACCTTCGGCTGCGCGGTTTCACGGTGGTCTTCCATGGTGGCTCCCGTGGGGTGAGGGTGGGCGCGCCCGCTCGCGGGGAGGTCTCCGCTCGCAGTGCCGGAACGCATGTCGTTGAACCACGAGACAGGCGCCGCATTCCGGAGAAGATCGCCGCCGATCGGGGCGCGACCATTCCGGTGAGGTGACGATGCGGCGACACGACGCGACTCGAGAATCGGTCGGACGGAGCGTCGGGCTCGACCGCGAGGCGAGGGGCCCGGCGCGCGGGAGCGGGTGGAGCGGTCGTGGCGGACGGGCGCCGCCACGACCCCGGACGCTACTTCACTTCGCCTTCGGAGCGGCCTTCGTCTCCTTGGCCGGCGGCGCGGCGGCCGCGCCCTTCGACGCGTCGTTCGCGCCCTTCTCGCGCTGCGCGGCGTTCTTCGCCGCCTTGGCGTCGGCCTTCGTCTTCACGTCGGCCGCGGCGGCCGCCCTCGCCTCCGCCTGGGCCGGCGTGTCCACGTGAGGCTGGGTGTTTCTCTTCTCGAGATCCTTGAAGCTCATGCGCGTTGCCTCTCTTGCGTGCGCGGCGCGGCGACGAACGAGCGCGCGCGGACGGTGTCCGCGCGTGCGCGCTGCGGGCCTTCGCCGTGCGGAGGTCCGTGTGCGGACCTTCAATCGGTTGTCGGGGAGTGGGCGGCGCGGCGCCGATCGGACCGTGCGCCCTGGTCCTCCCGAGGCGGGAGGCTCTCGGTGGATGTAATCGAAGGACGGGGAGATGTCGACCCGTCGCCCTGAGATGACCGCCGCCGGCGCGGCGAGCGCCGGGGCGCTCCCGGTGGTATACCGGTGTCAGCCGGCGCAGCTCGCCGGCCTCCAGGACGCCGTGAGCGACACGGCGGAACTCACCCGCGCCACCCTTCGTGCCACGACGAGCCGCTGCGCGCCCCAGGGCGCGCGGTGCGCGGCGGGTGCGCGACCACGGCGGCGCCGGCAGGAAGCGACCAGACATGGTTCCGGATCCGGGACGAGACGCGTCGAAGGGCGGCACGCTGAAGGCGGTCCTGACGGCGCTGCGCGAGCAGCTGATCGACCCCGTGTTCGGGCCGCTCGGACGCCTCGCCTGGTGCCGCAAGCAGCGCCGCCTCCTGCGCGGCTCCGATCGATCGGTGGTGTGGGTCCGCGGCGCCGCGGTCGAGTGGGCGGAGTGGGGCGCGCGCCACGGCTACTTCGAGGTGGAGCGCATGGACGGGCTGTCCTACCTGCGCGTGCTCGGCGCGCCGGCGGCCTGAACCGGCCGCGCGCCCGGTGGGCCGCGTCCCAGGTGCGGGCTCGGCTGGTGGGCCGGCCTCGGGACGGCGTAGAACGCCGCGATGCTCGCCCCGCGCGCGGTGACCTTCCAGGCGGCGGTCGAGGCGCTCGAGCTCGGCGTCGAGGGCTTCGAGCGGTGCGTGGACGCGCTCCGGCGCAGGCCCGGGCTCGTGCTCCTCGACAGCCGCGCGGTGGACGGCCGCCTGGGGCGGTTCTCGTTCGCCTGCTTCGATCCGTTCGCGACGCTGGTGGCGCGCGACGGCCAGGTCGAGCTGCGACGCTGGACCGGCGAGCGGGCCACCCTCCGCGGCAAGGTGCTCGACGTCGTCGAACGGCTCCTCGCGGCGCACCGCCTCGAGGTGGACGCGGGCGGGCTTCCCGCGCCGTTCGTGGGCGGGGCCGCCGGTTACCTCGGGTACGGGCTCGCGGGTGAGCTGGAGCGCCTGCCACGCGCCGCGCGCGACGCGAGCGGCGCCCCGGACGCCGTGCTCGGCCTCTACGATCGCGTGCTCGTGCTCGATCGCGGCGCGGGCCGGGCGTACCTCGCCTGCCTCGCCTCGCCCGACCTCCCGGGCCGCGCGCCCCTCGGCGAGGTCCGGCGCGCGGTGCTCGAGGCTGCGCGGCGGGGCACCGCGCCCGACGACGCGGCGCCGGACGACGCGGCGCCGGACGAGCCGCTCTCGCGCGACCTGACGCGCGACGCGTACCTCGCGGCGGTGCGGCGCATCCAGGACCACGTCGCCGCCGGCGACGCGTACCAGGTGAACTTCACCGGGCGGTGGTTCGCGCCGGCGCGCGGGCGCGATCCCTGGGCGCTCCACCGCCGCCTCATGCGGCTCAACCCGGCGCCCTTCGCGGCCTGGCTCGGCTTCGACGCCGTGCAGGTGTCGTGCGCCTCCCCGGAGCGCTTCCTGCGGGTGGACGGCGCCGAGGTGGAGACGCGGCCGATCAAGGGGACCGCGCCACGCGGGGCGACGCCGGAGGAGGACGCGCGCCTGCGGGCGGCGCTGCTCGCGAGCGCGAAGGACCGCGCCGAGCTGGCCATGATCGTGGACGTGGCGCGGAACGACCTCGGGCGCGTGTGCGCGCCCGGCTCGGTGCGGGTGGACGCGTTCCCCGAGGTCGAGCGCCACCCCTCGGTCCACCACCTCGTCGCGACCGTGCGCGGCCGGCTCGCGCCCGGACGCGGCGTCTGCGACCTCCTGCGCGCCGCGTTCCCCGCCGCCTCGATCACCGGCGCGCCCAAGATCCGCGCCATGGAGATCGTGGACGAGCTGGAGCCGGTCGCGCGGGGCGTGTACACCGGCAGCATCGGCTACCTCGGCTTCCAGGGCACCGCGGACCTGAACGTCGCCATCCGCACGATCGTCGTCGCGGGCGGCCACGTGCACCTGCACGCCGGCGGCGGCATCGTGGCCGACTCCGTGCCCGAGGCGGAGCACGGCGAGGCGGAGCTGAAGGCGCGCAACCTCATCCGCGCCGTCGCGAGCTGGCACGAGGTGGCGAGGTGAGCGGGCTCCTGCTGCTGGAGGCGCTGCGGTGGGAGCCGGCGGGCGGCTGGTTCCTGCTCGACCGGCACCTCGCGCGGCTCGCCGGCGCCGCGGCGCGGTTCGGCCATCCCTTCGATCCGGCCGCGGTCCGGGCGGCGCTCGAGGGCGCGGTGGCCGGGCTCGAGGGCTCGCGCAAGGTCCGCCTCGAGCTCGCGGCCGATGGGCGCCTCGCGGTGGAGGCGCTGCCCCTCCCGTCCTCGCGGCCGCTCGGCGCCGCGCTCGCCCCCGACCCGGTGGACTCCGCCGACGCCTTCCTCCGGTTCAAGACCTCGCGGCGCGAGCCGTTCGAGCGCGCCCGCGCCTGCCACCCGGAGTCCGACGAGGTGATCCTCTGGAACGAGCGCGGCGAGCTCACCGAGACCAGCACCGGCAACCTGGTGCTGGAGCGCGGCGGCCGCAGGCTCACCCCGCCTGCGTCCGCCGGGCTCCTGCCCGGCACGTTCCGCGCGCACCTCCTCGAGGCCGGCGAGCTGGAGGAGGCGGCGCTCACGCTGGGTGACCTCTCGCGCGCCGAGCGGATCTGGCAGGTGAGCTCGGTGCGGGGCTGGGTGGAGCTGAAGCTCGAGCCGCGGGGGCGGTGAGGGGGCGCTGCGGCCCTCGCCCGGCGGCCCGGCGCCGCGCCGACTCGTCGCGCGGACGAGGCCCACGCCGGCCCACCTTGGCGCCGCCCCGAGTTCGTGCTGTGCTGCCGCGCCGTGAACGTCTCGCGAACGGTGACGGTGATCCTGCTGGTGCTCCTGCTCGGCGCGGTCGGCGCCGGGCTCTTCCTCACGCGCGATCGCGGCGCGCCCGACGCAGGCGCGGCCGGTGCGCCGTCGGCCGGCGGCGGCGCGCCCGGGCAGGGGAGCGCCCGCGGTGGCGGAGCCGGCAACGCACCCGCCGGCGCGCCGGGCCAGGGCCCGGGCGGCCAGCGGCCGCGCCGCACGCGGCTCGTGGACATGCGGCCGCTCCTCACCGCGAAGCAGCTCTCCGCGTTCGCGAGCACGCCCGAGGAGCAGGAGCTCTCGCGCCAGGCCGAGCGGCTCGCCGACCACGCCATCGACCTCGCGTTCGCGGTGGCGATGCGCGACGCCGCCGAGAGCGTGCCCGAGCAGACGCCGGAGCTGAAGGCGCTCGCCGACGCGCGGGCCCGGGCGCAGGCGGCGGTGGACGCGGCCGAGGGGCGGGTGGCGGCGCTCGAGGCGAGGGTGAAGGCCGCGCCGGAGCGCGAGCCGGTGGAGCTCGAGGACCAGCTCGAGGTCGCGCGGGCCGAGCTGGAGCTCGAGAACAACGAGCTCGCTTCCGCGACCGATCAGCTCCAGCGCGCCGGCGGCGATCCGCAGGTGCGCATCCGCCGCCTGCGCGAGGTGTACGACGCCGCGCAGAAGGAGCCGCGGCCGCCGGTCGCGGCGGCGCCCGCGACCGCGCCCAGCCTGCTCTCGCGCTGGCGGGGGTGGAGCTGGCACCGCGCCAAGGCGGCGCAGCTCGCGGCCGCGCAGGCCGACATCCAGGATCGCGCGCAGCGGCTCGCGAAGCGCCGCGACGACCTCGTGGCGCGGAAGAAGCGCGAGGCCGAGGAGCGCGAGGCCGCGAAGGCGTCCGCCGCGCGGGTGGCCGCCGGCGAGGCGGCCGCAGCGGATCGCGCCGCGAAGGCCGAGGCGGTGAAGGCGCTCCAGCGCTTCAGCGACGACCAGCGCCGCCTCGCCACCATCGGCCGACGCCTGCAGGACCTGAACGAGCTCTCCGACACCTACGGCCAGTGGCGCGAGGTGGTGCACGGCCACGTCCG
Organism: Anaeromyxobacter dehalogenans 2CP-1; assembly: GCF_000022145.1. Lineage (NCBI taxonomy): Bacteria > Pseudomonadati > Myxococcota > Myxococcia > Myxococcales > Anaeromyxobacteraceae > Anaeromyxobacter > Anaeromyxobacter dehalogenans. Next base: position 4,494,264 of record NC_011891.1, on the reverse strand, counting down.
CGCCGCGCTGCACCGGCTGCTGTGGGGCCTGCTGGGCCTGCTCGCGGTGGTGGCGGCCGGGTTCGGGCTCGGCGAGGCGGTGGACCGCTTCTTCCGCAAGCGCGCGAAGGAGCGGCTGCGGGTCGAGACCGTGCGCACCGTGGCGCGCCTGGGCGTGAACGTGGTCACCGTGCTCGTGGCGCTCTTCGTGGTGTTCGGCGCGCCCGGGCAGGCCACCACCGTCCTCGGCCTCGCCGGCGCCGGCCTCACCGTCGCGCTGAAGGACTTCATCGTCGCCTTCTTCGGCTGGTTCATCCTCATGGGCCGAAACGGCATCCGCGTGGGCGACTGGGTGGAGATCAAGGGCGTGGGCGGCGAGGTGGTGGAGATCGGGCTCTTCCACACCGTGCTGCTCGAGACCGGGAGCTGGAACGACGCCGGCCACCCCACCGGCCGCCGCGTGTCGTTCGTGAACTCGTTCGCCATCGAGGGCCACTACTTCAACTTCTCCACCTCCGGCCAGTGGATGTGGGACGAGCTGCGGCTGCTGGTCCCGCTCGGCCGCGACCCGTACCCCGTCATCGACGGCGTGCAGCACCTGGTCGAGAAGGAGACCGAGGCGAACGCCAAGGCGGCGGAGAGCGAGTGGCGGAAGACCACCTCGCGCTACGCCGTGCAGAGCTTCTCGGCCGTGCCCGGCATCCAGGTGGTGCCTGCCGCGAACGGCATGGAGGTCGTGGTCCGGTACATCACCCGCGCCAGCCAGCGCCACGACGCGCGCCAGCGCCTGTACCGCGCCGTGCTCGAGCTGATGCACGGCCCTCGGGCGGCCGGACCCGCCTCGCCGCCGGGCGCCGCCGGGCCGGGCGCTTCGCGCTGAGGAGCGCGCGGGGCCGCGGCGCGTCGTGGCCGTTGTCGGCCATGACCTCGCGCAGCCGGCCTGCGAGGTCGAGGTCCGCCTCGCGGGCGCGGCGGGCCAGCTCGAGCAGCGCCGGCCAGGCGGCGACGCACCCGTCCACCGAGCGGGCCTCGAGCACGTCGAGCGCGCGCCGCACCGCCGAGATCGCGATCGCGTTCCCCTCCGCCGTGAGCGCGCGGATCGAGGCGCGGTAGGCGCGGGTGCCGTCGCTCGCGCCGCCGCCGAAACGGGTCGCGAGCTCGAGGTCGAACGCGGCCATGCGGCTCGCGCTCACCAGGCCGGTCGGCCCGAAGTTGCGCTCGTGGAACGCCTCCGACAGGAACCCCTGGAGCAGGTCCAGCCGCGGGTCCCGGAACGCGTAGTCCGGCGCCGCGTCGGTGCCCGCGAGCCGGCCCTCCGCCGCGAGCCGCGCCGCGATCGCGGTCCCGACGTACGGGAACATCTTGGTGAAGTGGACCGAGGCGTCGCCGCGGCGGCCCAGGTCCTCGAGGAAGCCCACGCTCTCCCGCACCGACGCGAAGGTGGAGTCCGGGTCGAGCAGCATGAAGCCGTAGTCGAACGCCAGCCGGAGGCGGCGCAGCAGCGCGACCCCGCGCCGGACGGCGTCCACCGTGAAGCGCTTGTTGCACGTGCGCAGGCCCTGCTCCGAGCCCGACTCGATGCCGAGGTACACCCACGTCAGCCCGACCCCCCGGAGCCGGCGGAGCAGGTCCGCGTCGAGGTCGTCCACGCGGCAGGAGATGCGCCAGGCGATGCGCCGGCCGAGCCGTCGCACCTCCAGCTCGCGCGCGAACGCCTCGATCCACCCGCGCGCCCGCGGGCCGCGGGTGGCGAGGTCGTCGTCCTTGAAGATGAAGACCCGCACGCCCTTGCCGTCGTGCAGCGCCTGCATCTCGTCCGCCACGTTGCCCGGCGAGCGGGTGCGCCGGCGCGGACCCGGCGGCTCGCCGTAGAACGTCTGGACCGAGCAGAACGAGCAGTCGTAGTAGCAGCCGCGGCTCGCCACCAGCGAGGCGATGCCCACGCCGCGGGCGGCGAGCGTCTCGCGCCGGCGCACGGGGAACGGCAGCGCGTCGAGCGTCGGGACGAGCGGCCGCGCCGGCGTCGCGGCGGGGACGCCGTGGTCGCGGAACGCGAGGCCGGGGATCGCGCGCCAGCGCGCCGGCTGGTCGAGCGCGCGCACCAGCTCGAGCAGCGTGAGCTCGCCCTCGTGGCGGACCACCGTGTCCAGCCCCGGGACCAGCGCCAGCGTGCGCTCCCAGGCGAGGCTGGGGAAGTGGCCGCCCATGGTGAAGTGGGCGGCGACGCCGTTCGCGCGAAGGTACGCGACGAGGTCGGCGAAGTCCGGGAGCATCCCCTGGAAGATGAGCGAGAACCCCACCAGCCGGGGACGGCGCGCGCGCAGGTAGGCGAGCAGCTCCCGGCGGACGCCCGCGCGGTAGGGCGCGAGGTCCACCGTCACGCCCGCCTGCGCGAGGTAGGCGGCGAGGTACCGCAGGCCGAGGTTCTCCTCGTCCTCGTAGCCGACCAGGACGACGTCGCAGCCCGCCATCGCCGCCTCCGCGCGGCGGGGCAGGAGCGGCTCGCCCGCCGCTGCCCCGCCTCGTCGAGCTACCGCGCCGCCTCGATCGCGACCGCCGAGGCGTTCAGGTACTCGATGGTCTGCTTCAGCGCCGCGACGCGGTGGTCACGGACGAACCGGAGGAAGTCGATGGGGCGCAGCTCGGGCGGCGGGTCGCCGGGATCGAGGTGCGGCGGGAGCCGGGCCGGATCGATCTGCAGCTTGTCCGGGAAGCGCGCCAGGAGCTTGAACTCCTCCTCGGTGAGCTCGAGCTGCTCCTGCATCGCCTTCGCCGCGGCGCGGATCCGGCGCACCCGCAGGTCGGCCATCTGCTTCAGCGCGGCGGCGTCGAGCGCGCCGCGATCGATGCGGCCGAACAGCGAGTCGCGCCAGCTCCCGAAGCCCGGGCCCGGGTCCGCCACCGGTCCGAAGTGCCAGCCTCCGGCCCAGGGCCCGCGCAGGCCCGCGATGCTGCCGGCCAGCGCCTCCGGGCCCGGGTCGGGGATGGGGCCGAACACCGGGTGCAACCCGCGGGTCGGGACCTTCGCCCTGCGCGACGCCCTCCGCGTGGCCCGCGCCTTCTTCCTCGTCGCCATGGTCTCCCCCTTTGCTGCCCGTGGATCGCGGCGACGCTAGCAGGATCACTCTGCGTCGAAACGACGGCCACTCGGGGTGCTCCGAGCGTACCAGCACGGAATGTCGCAGCCGGCGCGCGGGCCGACCCCGAGGAGGGGGAAGCACGGACAGCGGAGGCGAGGTCGGGTGCCCGCTCACGCCGACGCCGGCCCCGGGATCGCGAACGGCAGCTCGCCGTCGCCGAGCGCGGACGCCTCGAGGCGCGCCCGCTCCGCGGTCGCGGCGTCGCCCGCCTCGCGGGCCACGCGGCCCAGCAGCTCCCACGCCTCGCGCGCCGCGGGGTGGAGCAAGGTCACCGCGTCGAGCATCGCCCGCGCCTCCGCCGCGTGGCCCTTCGCCAGGTGGAAGCGCGCCATGGCGAGGTGCGCCCCCACGTCCGCCTCGTCCGAGCGCTGCAGCAGCGCGTAGAGGCGCGGCGTGGACGGATCGTCCGCGTCGCGCTCCGGGTCGGCGAGCGCCGCGCGGAGGTGGCGGCTGATGAGGTCGAAGGAGTGGCGGAACGGCGGCGCCAGCGGGTCCTTCGCGATCGCGGTGGTGATCTGCTCGAACGCCATCTCCAGCTCCCCCGTGTAGTCGGCCGCCACCGCGCAGGCCCAGTGCAGGTGCGCCGAGTCGAGGCCCGCCTGGCGCGCCTCGGCGATCAGGCCGCGGTAGATCTCGAGCGCCTCCGGCGCGCGCTGCTCCTCCGCCAGCTGGTAGGCGCGGCGCAGCTCGCCCAGGATCCGGTTCGTCGTCTCCTTCGCGGTCATCGAGTCCCCGCTTCCTCGGCGCCGCGCCGCGTTGCGCGCGCCGGACGGTGGAGCGCGCGGGCGCGCGCGATGGCGGCCGCGGCGCCGTCGAGGTCGCCGCGGCGGATGCAGTCGCAGGCCATCGCGAGCAGGCCGGCGACGCCCAGCGTGTAGGGCTGCATGGTTCGCTCCTTTCCCGGGACGCAATGGGTCCCGCGCCGCCCGCGATGCGGGCGGATAGGTTTGGATTGATCGCGTGGGCCGCCGGGCAGGATCAGCCTACCCGGCGGGCGGACACGTCCGGCCGCTCGCCCGCGAGGGGCGACGGCGGGCGCGGCGGGTCACCGGGCGGCCGGAGCCACCCCGCGGACGCGCCAGGGCCCTGCGATTACGTCGTCTTCTCGGGGGTCGTCATGGGTCCTCCATCGCAGGCGGCATTGCCACAACCCCGGTCGATGCCGACCGGGAGCTGGCCGAGGGTCTCAGGGCCGCCGCCCTCGCCTCGTCTTGATGGAATCGGGCCAAACGTCATCGAACGAACAGGAACATTGCCCCAGATTGCGCGGAAAGTCAATGCCGGGTGCGCGCGGGGCGGCGCGGGCGCCCGCCGTGCTTCACGCCGTCTCGGGCAGCAGCACCAGCTCCGAGGTGATGGCGATGGCCGGGGAGAGGCTCCGGTAGACCGGACAGGCCTCGTGATAGAAGCCGTGCACCCGCTGCGCCGTCGCCGCGTGCTCCGGCGTCGCGCGCAGCTCCAGCCGCGCGTGGATGCGCCGGATCACGAGCACCTTGCCCTCCAGCTCCACCTCTCCGGTGACGGTCACGGTCAGCCGGTCGTCGGTCGCGGGAATGTGGCGCGCCTCCAGCGCGCCTCCGAAGGTCCCCAGCAGTCAACCACCGGCCGCCGCGATCACGTAGTCGAGCGTGGTCGCGTGCGGCTCGTACGTGCCTGGTGCGCGCCCGTAGTGCTCCGCGACCGCGCCGTGCGTCCCGAAGATCACCGGCGCCTGCTCGGCGGGCAGATGGGCCTTCCGCACCGAGCCCGGGAGGCGCTCGATGTGGATCTCCGGGCGATAGACGACGTCCGCCATGGCCGGCCTCCGCGATGCCGCCGGGCGATCCGGCGGGCGGAGCGGTAGATGCCGGCGCGCGGTCGTCCTCGCCGCGGCGATACGGGGGTATCCGCGCCGGCGCGCCGGGCGGCTCGTCGAAGGGCGAGCGGCCGCGCCCTCAGGCCTGCACGGCCGACAGCGCCAGGCAGCCGAACTGCTCGGCGAGCGCGACGCGGTCGTCCACCTCGCAGTCGACCGCCGCGTTCGCCATCTCGTCGAGCGTGGCCTCGAGCGCGACCGCGATGCTGCCGACGCCGGCGCGCGCCAGGGTGGCCGCGAGCGCGGTGTAGTACCAGAGCGAGCCGCTGCGGCCGCCGGGCAGGTGCGACCAGGCCTGCGAACCGCGCGTGCGCAGGTCGGTGACGATGGCGCGCGCGTCGTCGAGCTTGTCGGCCGCCGCCACCAGCAGCACGTCGCGCGGCGTGGTGGCGAGGCGCGCGAGGTAGGCCTCCTTGCGCGCGCGCCAGGCCGGCTCGGCGCTGTCGAACGCGTCGCGGCAGCCCGCCACCAGGTCCGCCACGCGGGCGCCGAACGCCTCGCGGATCGTCTCGAGCGTCGCCCGCGCGTCGCCGTCGGCGGCCACGCCGTGCAGCAGCGCGGCGATGGCCTGGTCCTCGTCGCCCCCGAAGTGCAGCACGTTCGCCGCCGCGCCCAGCAGGTGCGTGAGGTACGGCGCGCCCGAGCCGGGCCGCTCCTGGCTCGCGTGAAGCTCGTGCGCCTTCGCCACGGCGGAGATGAAGCGCTGCGTGAGGGGGACGTTCACCGATGCACCTCGGGTCCAGTGGCCCAGCGCCAACACGAGTAAGACACGCCGCCGCGGATGTCAGTCACATGATCCCCGCGGGTGCGTCGCGAACCACCGGGAAACCAGGGGCGCGGTGGGTGGCTCGCGGGGCCGCGCGCGAACGCTGCGCATTGGACCCACACCGCCGGCAGGGCGTCCGCGGGACGGACGGTCACCCACCGTGAACGCCGGCCGGTCAGTGCGCCGCCCGCTCGTCCTCGGCGAGGTGGCATCGCTTGTACTTCCGGCCGCTGCCGCACCGGCAGGGGTCGTTGCGGCCGGGCCGCAGGGCGCGGGCGACCCGCGCTGGCAGCGAGGCGGGAGAGGGGACGGCGGAGGGATCGAACGGGACGAGCAGCTTCGCGCCCTCCTCGAAGGCCGCGTCGATCCCCGCCTGCTGCTCGGCGGTGACGGTCCCACCCGAGGCGCGGATCGCGCCCGCGATCCTGGCGAGGTCCTGCCACGCGCAGAGCGCGCAGTCGGCGATCGGAGCGCGCAGGAGCCGGTCGAGCATGCGCGACAGGACCTGGACGGCGCGCGGGTCGTCGGGGCCGGCGCAGCGTTCGAGCTCGGCGAGGAGGGCTTCCAGTTCGGTCATGACGGCCTCCGGGGGTTCGGGGATGGTCCGCCGCGCGGACCGTCTCGCCGCGCGGTGGACCCACCGCCGGCGCCGAAGGCCGCAACCGGAGCCACGGCCCGTCGGTGGAGAGGTCCCTCAGCAAGCGGCGTGCGCGCGGGAGGCGATGTCGGATGCGCGGGGTATGGGTGAGCGCATGCCCCGCCGCCCTCGCGCCCTCCGCGACGCCATGGCCGAACGCCCGCAGACGCCCTACCTGCCGGACGGGCGCCTCGATCCGAAGGAGTGGGAGATCGCCTGCACCGCGTGCAACGCGCTCCAGCTGGCGGTGCTCCCCGGCGAGCCGTGGTTCGTGAAGGCGCGCCCGGTCGAGGTGCGCGGACAGGGCGTCGAGCTCGAGGTGGTGGTGCGCTGGCTCTCGCCCGAGGTGGTCGAGAAGGTGCCCGACCGGGTGGACGGCTACCTCGTCGAGATGGTGCTCGAGTCCGAGCTCGCCCACGACGAGCACACGCTGCACTGATCCCGGCGCGGGGCCTCACACCCAGCGGAGCCCGCCGTCGGCGGTGAACAGGAGCCCCGCGTCCACCGCGCCCTCCCGCGCCACGCCCAGGGCGACCAGGATCCGCGCGTAGCCCCGCACCTGCTCGACGTAGGCCGCGTGCGACGCGTGCACGTCGCCGGCGGGCGGCGCGTCGGTCTTGAAGTCGACGACGACCACGCGGCCGCCGCGGACGCCGAGCAGGTCCACGTAGCCCTGGACGAGCTTCCCGTCCCCCGCGAGCGCCACCGGGTACTCGAGCTGCAGGTCGGGCCCGGGTGCGCGGCGCAGCCCCGCCTGCTCGAGCGCGGCGAGCGCCCGGGCCACGTCGTCGGCCGCCTCGGCGCGTCGCTCGGAGAGGCCGGTCGCGCCGGCCGCCCGCGCGACGGCGGCAGCGGGCGCGAGCGCCGGGTCGCGCAGCACGAGCCCGATGGCCAGGTGGACCGTGTCGCCAAACACGCGGCCGTGGCGGCTGGTACGCTCCGGCCTGGGTGCGCCCGCCTCGCCGGGCCGCTCCGCCGCCTCGACGAGCGCGTGCGCCTCGCCGGTGACGGACGCCGGCGCGAACCGCGGCCGGGTCGCGTCCGCGCTCGCGGACTGCCAGGCGGCCCTCACCTCGGCGGCGAGCGCGGAGCCGTCGGTCGGAGGCCGCGGCGCGGGGGCGGGGAGCTCGCCGGCCCACGCCGGCTCCGCGCCGACCAGGTACGGATCGAGCGTCTCCACCGGCGCGGCCGCCTCGCCGGAGACGAGCCGGCCGGTGATCCACTCCGGGTCCGGCTCGCCCGCGACCGGCAGGACCAGCAGGTCGCGCGCGCGGGTCGCGGCCACGTAGACGAGGCGCAGCCGCTCGGCGTCGAGGTAGCGCTTCTCGCGGCCGGCCACCTCGCCGCCCTCCGGCTCCTCCCACTCGAGCCCGTCGAGCGCGACCGCCCAGGCCTCGCCGGTCCGGTCCACCACGAACGGCGCGCGCACGTCGCGGGCGGCCAGGTTCGCGCACCCGTCCCAGAGGACGACGACGGGGAACTCGAGCCCCTTCGCCTGGTGCACGGTGAGGATCTGCACCGCGTCGGTCCCGACCGGCCTCGGCGGATCGAGCTGGACCGCGTCGTCCACCCAGGCGCGCAGCCGCGCGGTGGTTGCGTCGTAGTCGAGCCCCTCGGCGGCGACCGCGTCGAGCACGAGGCACAGCTCGCGGAGCGCGTCGAGCCGCTGCGCGCCGTTCGGGCCGAGCGCGGCCGCGCGGCCGAACGCGGTCCGCTCGAGCAGGTCCCGGGCGGTCGCGCCCGGCGGGCGATCGAGCCGGGTCCGGCGGAGCTCGCGAACCATCGCCTGCGCCGCGCGCGCGCGGAGCACGCCCGCGTGCGTGGACGCCGGATCGGCGGCGCGGGCCCGGGCGAGGTCGTCGTGATCCACCGCGAAGAACGGCGGCCGCAGCAGCGCCGCCTGCGCGATCCCGTCGTCGCGGTCCGCGAGCGCCCGCAGGCCGAGCAGGAACTGCTGGTGGAGCGGATCCTCGAGGAACAGCGTCCCGCCCCGCGCCGCGTACGGCACGCCCAGGCGGTCCAGCTCCGGGAAGAGGAGCGGCAGGTTGGCCGTGGCGGTGACGAGCACGGAGACGTCACCGTAGCCGGCGGGCCGCAGCGCGCCCGTCGCCGGGTCCACGATGGTTCGCCGCTTCCCCTCGACCAGCCAGCGGAGCCACGCCGCGAGCGCCGTCGCCTCGGTGGCCCGCAGCTCGGGCTTCTTGCCGGACTCCGCCGCGAGCGGCAGGACCTGGACGGCGGAGGGCGCGCCGCCGTCGCGGCCCGCGAGCAGCGGCTCGTTCGCCACCGTCCCGGCCTCCGGGTCGAACACCGGCGCGTCGGCGGCCGCCTTCCCGAGCACGCCGTCGAACGTCCCGTTCAGCCACCGGACCAGCGCCGGCTCGCAGCGGAAGTTGGCCTTCAGCTTCGCCACCACGTGCGGGCCGCGCTCGACGATGGCCCGCACCGCCGCGTACACGCCGATGTCGGCGCGGCGGAAGCGGTAGATCGACTGCTTGGGATCGCCCACGATGGTGAGCTTGCCCGGCACGAGCCGGACGTCGCGCCAGTCCCCGGCCACCGCGCCCTGCTCGCAGAGGTACAGGACCACCTCGGCCTGGAGCGGATCGGTGTCCTGGAACTCGTCCACCATCACGTGGTCGAACAGCGCCTGGTACTCCGCGCGGACGGCGCGATCGCGCTGTAACAGGTCGCGCAGCTCGAGCAGCAGGTCGAGCTGATCCACCGCGCGGTGGCGCGCCTTCACCCGCTCGTACATCGCCACCACCGCGGGCGCGGCGGCGACGAGCCGGCGCGCGAGCCAGCGGGCGAACGGGCGGAGCAGGTCGTCGCGCAGCGAGCCCTCGCGGAGCGCCTTCTTGCCGTCGTCGCCGAGGAACGCCTTGTAGAGCGCCCAGCCCGCGGGGTCGCCCGGGAAGTCCGCCTTCATCCCGAGCTTGCGGTGCGGCGCGCACCGCAAGAGCTCCTTCAGGACGAGGACCGGGTCCTCCTGGTCGCGGATCCGCTCGATCCGCCGCCGCGTGGCGGCCACCCACCGCGATCCGGCGCCCTCGCCGCTCGAGTCCGCGGCGTAGCCGAGGAGCTCGTCCGCGAGGTCGCGGAACTTCCCGAGGTCCGGCCTTCGCGCCGCCGGGACGACCGGCGGGACGTCGCGCGTGTGCACCAGCGCCTCGATGAGGCAGTCGAGCCCGGGGACGACGCCGTGGTCGTGCACGCGCCGCTCGGCGCGGACGCCGGCGCGCAGCGCGTCGAGGAACGCCGCCTGCGCCGCCGCCGCGAGCTTCGGGTCGAGTCCGGGCAGCTCGTCCGCGAGCGTCCCCGCCTCGACCGCGTGCAGGAACGCCGCGAACGCCTCGTCCACCAGCGGCGCGTCGTCCTCCACGATGTCGTACGACGGCGAGAGCCGCGCCTCGACCGGCCGGAGCCGCAGCAGCCGATCGGCGAACGCGTGGATGGTGCCCACGTGCGCGGTGTCGAGCGCGGAGAGCGCGTCGGCGAGGCGCCGGCGCCGGAGCTCCGTGAGGTCGGCCCGCGCGAGCGCGCGCAGGAGCGCCTCGCGGATGCGGAGCCGCAGCTCGCCGGCCGCCTTGCGCGTGAAGGTGACCGCCGCGATGCGCCCGAGCGGGAGCGCGGGCCCGTCGTCCTCGGGCGCGACCCGCTCCACCAGCCGCGCCACGAGCAGCGTGGTCTTGCCCGTCCCGGCGCCGGCGTCGGCAATGACGTTCTCGTCGCGGGCGTGGATGGCCCGTTCGCGGTCGGCCTGGTCCGGTGCGGGCTTCCGCGGGCTCATTCCTCGTCCCCCTCGTCCAGCTTCAGCGCGCGGAAGCGCGCGAGCGGCCCGTCCTCGACGTCCGCGAGCGCCTCGCGGGCGCGCCGGGTCGCGCCGCTGCCGCAGACCACGTGGAACGGGCAGTAGGTGCAGTCGCCCTCGTCGGCGCTGGGCGGGAACCACCGTGCAGCGAGGAGGTGCGCCGCAGTCGCGAGCCACTCGGCCGTGGCCTGCTCGAGCGCGCCCGCGTCGGCGCGGAACGCGCGCTCCTCCACCTCGCCCCGGCCGCTCGCGTACGCGTAGGCGCCCTGGACCTTCACCGGCGTCCTCCACGCCTTCGCGAGCTTGCGCGCCGCGAGCTGGTACAGGCCGAGCTGCACGTCGCGGAGCGGCGTGGGGCCGGCCTCCTTCCCGGCGCGCGGGTGCGCCTTGCCCGACTTGAGATCGCGCACCAGCGTCACGCCGTCCTCGGCGTCCACGCGATCGATGTAGCCGTGGACGTGCAGCGTCTGGCCGTCCGCGTCCACCGAGAGCGGCGCCTCGGGGGTGCCGAACGGCAGCTCCACGCCGACGAACCGGCGCGGCCCTCCCTCCCAGTCGTAGGCGAGGAACTCGCGGAGCGCGTCGTGCAGCCGCTCGCGCTCCTTCTGGCGGACGCCCTCGCCGACGAGCGGGACCTCGGAGAGGAGCCCTTCGAACGCGCGATCCGCGACCGCGCGCGCACGCAGCTGCCACTTCCCGAGCGTGCCCTCGCGGCGCGAGAACGCGTCCCCGTGCTCGCGGTAGAACAGCTCCACCACGCGGTGGAGCAGGCTCCCGAACGAGAGCGGGTCGAGCTCGCGGAGCGAGGGCGCGCCGGCGGGCTCGTCCCAGCCGAGGATGCGGCGCATCAGGAACAGGCGTGGGCACTGCAGGAGCTGGCCGAGCGCGGAGGCGGAGATGGGCCGCTCCGGGGCGATGCCCGGGACCGGCGGGAACGGGCCGCCGCCGTCGAAGATGCCGTCCGAGGGGCCGAGCGGGCCGGTGGGCGTGCGGAGCGCGGCGAGCCGGGCGAGGTCCACCACCGGCGCGCCCGTCCACTCCGGCGGGAGCGCCGCGGCGGTGCGGGCGACGCGGTCGAGCCAGCTCGCGTCGGAGATCGGGTGCGCGTCGCGGAACCGCGCGGCGGCGCTCGCCGCGGGCCGGAACGCGTCGCGGCGGAGGGCGGCGCCGTCCGGGACCGCCTCGGCGGGCTCGCCGGTGCCGGCGTGCGGGCGTGCGAGCGCGGCGGCGGCGTCGATGAAGATGGCGCCCGGCTCGCGCTCGGTGCGGGCGAGATCGACGCGCGGGGCGGAGAGCGCGACCGCGTCGCGGGCGCCCTGCACCGCGGCCACGAGCGCGTGCACCTGGGCGGCCACCCGATCCTCGGCACGCGGGACCACGCGGCCCGGTGCGCCGCGCTCGAGCTGCTCGCGGAGCGCGCCCGGCACCACCGGATCCTCGCGCGGCTGCGACGGGAGCACGCCCTCGCAGAGCCCCACGATCCGCACCGCGCCGAACCCGAGCCCCGCCGCGCCGGCCACCGTGCCGACGTACACCGCCGGCTCGCCGAACCGGCCGTGCGCCACGCGCAGGCCGAGCAGCTGGTCCTCGATGACCTGCAGCGCGTCGTCGCCCGAGAGCGCCTTCCCGAGCGTCCCCGCGCACGCCGGCGCGAGGGCCTCCGCGAGGCGAGCCGGGAGCGCGGCGCCCTCTCCCGGCGCGAGCAGCCAGCGCGCCAGGAAGCCCCCGAGCACGTCCGCGACGGCTGCGAGCGGCGCGCCGTCCACGATCTTGCGGGCGACGCCCACCAGCGCGTCGAGCGCCGGCCGGATCGCGCGCAGGCTCTTCAGCGTGCGCTCGAGCCGCCAGCGCTCCCGCTCCGCGGAGTCGTCGTCCGCGTGCACCTGCGCGAGCGCGGCCGCCAGCTCGCCGGCCCGCGCCGCGGCCCGCTCCGACCAGGCGAGCGCGCCGGCCGGGTGGGCCGGGTTGCCGCCGACGATCCCCAGGCCGAAGGCGAGCTCCATCGCCTCGCCGTGCGTGAGGTGCGTGCGGTCGCCGCCGGCGATCCCGTCGAGGCGGAGCGCGGGCAGCACCGGCGCCAGCGTCTCGGCGGAGAGGTGCGAGCGGAGCGCGCGCAGGACCGCGAGGATGCGGGCGCCCGCCGCGGTCGAGATGGCCGGGAGGCCGCCCGCGACGAACACCGGGAGCGGCCCACCGTCGAACGGCAGTCGCGCCAGCCGATCGGCGACGAGCCCCGCCAGCGGATCCTGCGCCGGCACGAGGATCGCGATCTCCTCGAGCGGCCGCCGCGCCTCGAGCACCTGGCGCGCGACCCACAGCGCGGTCGCCTCCAGCTCCGCCTCCACGCCCGCGTGCTCCTCGAGGTCCACCGTGCCGTCCGGCCCGCCGCTGCGCGGGCGCGCCGGATCGGCGAGCACCGCTGCGTCGGTGAGCAGGTAGGTCGCGAGGAGGTCGCGCTCGGTCGACTTCTCCGCGCGCGGTGAGCCCGTCGGACCCCGAGCGGCGAGCGCGCTCCGCACGTCGGTGCCGAAGAGCCGCGCCACCCGCTCCAGGTGCCGCTCCCCTATCGGCCGCGCCGTCTGAACCGCGAGCCGCACGTCCGGGATGGCCCGGAGGAAGCCCGCGTGCACCGCGTCCTCGTGCCCGGTCGCGAGCGCGAGCGTCGGACCGAGGAACGGCCACGCGCACGGGTCGCGGGCGAGCAGCGCCGCGGCCTCGTGGAAGATCCGTGCGGAGGAGAAGGAGGTCCCCGCGCCCGCCTCGGCGCGCGACCAGAGCCGCGCCAGGTCGCGCGCGGCGGCCGGCTCCGCCGGGAGGTCCCGCGGGCCGAGGCCCGCCGCCTCGAGGTCGCCGATGGCGCTCGCGAACGCCTCGTCCCAGCCGCGCGTCGTGCGGAGCAGCTCGAGGTCGAAGTGCTCGAGCGGCAGATCCTCCTGGAAGAGCGCCAGGAGCCGGGCAGGGCGGAGGGCGCCCTCGCCCGGCGTGAACGCGACGCCCGCGGCCTGGAGCACCTCGATGGCCGCCGTGAGCGGCCCGAGGAACCGCGTCCCCGCGAGCACCCCGGCGCGCCCCGTCCACGCCAGCTCCCGCCGCAGCGCGTGCGCGTGGCGCTCCGAGGGGACGAGCGCCGTGCGCGACGGCAGCGGGCCCGTCGCCGGCAGCGCCGCGACCGCGTCCGCCCACTCGCCCAGCGTGTCGATGACGGTGACGTTCACGCGCGCCTCTGAGACCGATGGTACGCCCGGGGACCGACACGCCGGCACCGCCCGGGCCCGCGTGGAAGGACACCGTAGCAGGCGGGCGGACAAGGAGCCTTTGATCCCGGACGTCGAGTGAACGCGGCACGCATCCTCCGCCGCGCCAGCGCGGCCGTGGCGATCCTGCCCCACCAGCGGGCGCCCGCTCGCTCGGGGCCCGGTCCACCGCCCGGCGGCGGGTCCGCCCGCGCCCCCTTAGATCCGCGGCGTGCTCGACACCTTCCACCCGGTCGTCCGCGCCTGGTTCGCCGGCCGCTTCGGCGACCCCACCGAGCCGCAGTCGCTCGCCTGGCCCCAGATCGCCCTCCGCCGCGACGTGCTCGTCTCCGCGCCCACCGGGTCCGGCAAGACGCTCGCCGCGTTCCTCTCCGCCATCGACGGGCTCCTCCAGGACGGCCTCGCCGGCCGGCTCGAGGACCGGACGCGCGTCGTCTACGTCTCGCCGCTCCGCGCGCTCGGGAACGACATCGCCCGGAACCTCGAGGCGCCGCTCGCCGAGATCCGCGCCGCCGCGCTCGAGGCCGGCCTCGCGCCGCCCGAGCTGCGCGTCGCGGTCCGGACCGGCGACACGACCGCGTCCGCTCGCCGCAGCCTGCTCTTGCGCCCGCCGCACCTCCTCGTCACCACGCCCGAGTCGCTGTACCTCCTCCTCACCGGCGAGCGCGGCCGCGAGACGCTCGAGGGCGTCGAGACCGTGATCGTGGACGAGATCCACGCGCTCGCCGGGGACAGGCGCGGCGCGCACCTCGCGCTCTCGCTCGAGCGGCTCGAGGCGCTGGCCCGGCGGCGGCCGCAGCGCATCGGCCTCTCCGCCACCGTGGAGCCGGTCGCCGAGGTGGCGCGGTTCCTGGTCGGCGCCCCGCGCGTCGGCCGCACCGGCCGGCCGCGCTGCTCGATCGTCGAGGTGGGCCGGCGGCGCGCCTTCGACCTCGCCATCGAGGTCCCGCGCGACGAGCTCTCGTCGGTCGCCTCGAAGGAGCTGTGGGCCGAGACCTACGATCGCGTGGCCGAGATCGTCCGCGCGCACCGCTCGACGCTCGTGTTCGTCGGGACGCGTCGGCTCGCCGAGCGGGCCGCGCACGCGCTCGCCGAGCGCCTCGGGGAGGGCGAGGTGGCCGCGCACCACGGCAGCCTCTCGCGGACGCGCCGGCTCGCCGCCGAGGAGCGGCTGAAGGCCGGGGCCCTCAAGGCCGTGGTCGCGACCGCCTCGCTCGAGCTCGGCATCGACGTGGGTGACGTGGACGTGGTGGTCCAGCTCGGCTCGCCCGGCGCCCTCGCCACCGGCCTCCAGCGCATCGGCCGCGCCGCGCACGTGAAGGGCGGCACGCCCAAGGGGCGCCTGTTCCCCATGAGCCGCGACGAGCTCGTCGAGTGCGCCGCGCTCGTGCGCGGCCTGCGGCGCGCGCGGCTCGAGCCCGTCGCCGTCCGCGACGCGCCGCTCGACGTGCTCGCGCAGCAGGTCGTCGCCGAGGCCGCCTGCGGCGCCATCCACGAGGACCGGCTGTTCGAGCTGTGTCGCCGCGCCTGGCCCTACCGCGCGCTCGCGCGCGAGGACTTCGACGCGGTGGTGCAGATGCTCTCCGAGGGCATCGCGACCTCCCGCGGCCGCGCCTCCGCGCTCCTCCACCGCGACGGCGTGAACCGGCGCGTGACCGGCCGGCGCGGCGCGCGCATCGCCGCGCTCACCGGCGGCGGGACCATCCCCGACACCGCGCAGTACGCCGTGGTCGCGGAGCCCGAGGGCGCGGTGGTCGGGCAGCTCGACGAGGACTTCGCGGTGGAGAGCATCGCCGGCGACATCTTCCTGCTCGGGACGACGTCGTGGCGCATCCGCCGCGTCGAGGCCGGCGTCGTGCGGGTCGAGGATGCCCACGGCGCGCCGCCCGGGGTCCCGTTCTGGAACGGCGAGGCGCCCGGGCGCAGCGGGGCCCTGTCGGCCGAGGTCTCCGCGCTGCGCGAGGAGCTCGAGCCCCGCCTCGCCGACCCCGCCGCCGCGGCCGCCTGGCTCGAGGCCGAGGCCGCGCTCCCCGCGGCCGGCGCGCGGCAGGTCGTCGAGTACCTCGCCGCCGGCCGCGCCATGCTCGGCGCGCTCCCCACGCAGCACACGCTCGTCGCCGAGCGCTTCTTCGACGAGGCCGGCGGGATGCAGCTCGTCGTCCACGCGCCGCTCGGCGCTCGCACCAACCGCGCGCTCGGGCTCGCGCTCCGCAAGCGCTTCTGTCGCACGTTCGACTTCGAGCTCCAGGCCGCCGCCACCGACGAGGGCGTGCTCCTCTCGCTCGGCCCGCAGCACGCGTTCCCGCTCGAGTCGATCTTCTCGTACGTCACGCCCGCGACGCTGGACGAGGTGCTCACCCAGGCCGTCCTCCAGGCGCCCATGTTCGGCGTGCGCTGGCGCTGGAACGCGACGCGCGCGCTCGCCATCCCGCGCCTGTTCAAGGGCAAGCGCATGCCGCCGCCCATCGCGCGGATGCGCGCCGACGATCTCCTCTCCGCGGTGTTCCCCGCGCAGACCGCCTGCCAGGACAACGCGCCCGGCGGGCCGATCGAGGTGCCCGATCACCCGCTCGTCCGCGAGACGCTCCGCGACTGCCTCGGCGAGGCCATGGACGCCGGCGCGCTCCGGGGCGTGCTCGAGCGCATCGCCGCCGGGGAGATCCGGCTCGTCGCCGTGGACACGCCCGAGCCGTCGCCGCTCGCGCACGAGCTGCTGAACGCGCGGCCCTGGGCCTACCTCGACGACGCGCCGCTCGAGGAGCGCCGCGCCCGCGCCGTCGCCGTGCGCCGCGCGCTCCCGCCCGCCGAGGCGGCCGCCGCCGGCGCGCTCGATCCCGCCGCCATCGAGGAGGTCGCGTCGCAGGTCTGGCCCGCGCCGCGCGACGCCGACGAGGTCCACGACGCGCTGCTCGACCTCGTGCTCTTGCCCGCGGGCGAGGCCGCCGCGTGGGCGCCCTGGCTCGACGCGCTCGCCGCCGCCGGCCGGGCGCGGACGGTGACGGACGGTGAACGGACGTGGTGGGTGGCGACCGAACGGCTCGGCGCGCTCCCGCTCGATTCAGTCAATCCGCTCACCCTGACCCGCTCGACCCCGCTTGCTCTCGATTCAGCCCATCCGCTCACCCTGAGCGTAGGCCGCAACGCGGCCGGAGTCGAAGGGCGAGCGGCCCCCGCGCCCGCCCCCGACCCCATGCTCGCCGTCCTCCGCGGCTGGATGACCCACCTCGGCCCCGTCACCGCCGCCCGCCTCGCCGCGCGCACCGCCCTCCCGCTCGCCGCCACGGAGGCCGCCCTCGCCGCCCTCGAGGCCGAGGGCAGGGTGCTCCGCGGCACGTTCCTGCCCGGCGAGCCCTGGAGCCCCGACACGCCCCACTGGTGCGAGCGCGGCGTGCTCGCGCGCATCCATCGGCTGACCATCGGCCGGCTCCGCCGCGAGATCGAGCCCGTCAGCACCGCCGTGTTCCTGCGCTTCCTCGCGCGCTGGCAGCACGCCGCGCCCGGCACGCGGCTCCACGGCACGTCCGGCCTGCTGGAGGTGATCGGCCAGCTCCAGGGCTTCCACGCCGCCGCCGGCGCCTGGGAGCGCGACCTCCTGCCCGCCCGCGTCCAGGCCTACGAGCCGCGCCTCCTCGACGCGCTGTGCGCGTCCGGCGAGGTCGCCTGGGGCCGCCTGCACGTCGCGCCGCCGCAGGACGGCCTGCCCCCGAGGCGCCGCGGCGCGCCCACCCGCTCCGCGCCCGTGACGCTCGCGCTGCGCGAGGACCTGCCCTGGCTGCTCGAGGCCACCGCCGCCGGCGCCGAGCCGCCGCCCCTCGGCACCATCGCCGCCGAGCTGGTCGAGGTGCTCGCCCGCCGAGGCGCGTCGTTCCTCGGCGAGCTCGCCCAGGCCGTCCGGACCGAAGCCGGCGAGGCCGAGGAGGCGCTCTGGGAGCTCGTCTCCGGCGGGCGCGTCGCCTGCGACGGCTTCGCCGGCCTGCGCGCGCTCGTCTCGCCGCCGCCCGGCCATCGCACGCGCCCCGCCGCCGCCGGCGGCCGCTGGGCGCTCCTGCGCGCCGGCCCGCCCGCGCCCGGCGCAGAAGCAGACGCCTTGCCCGAGGCCACGCTCGAGCCGCTCGCCCGGCAGTACCTCCGCCGCTACGGCGTCGTCTTCCGCGACCTCCTCGCCCGCGAGGCGCGCCCGCCGCCCTGGCGCGACCTCGTCCGCGTCTACCGCACGCTCGAGGCCCGCGGGGAGATCCGCGGTGGCCGGTTCGTCTCCGGCTTCAGCGGCGAGCAGTTCGCCGCGCCCGAGGCCGTGGACGCCCTCCGCGCCACGCGGCGGGAGGCGGCCGAGGACGCGCCGCTGGAGGTGTGCGCCGCCGATCCGCTCAACCTCGCCGGCATTCTCACCCCCGGGCCGCGCATCCCGGCCGCGGCCGGCGGGCGGGTGGTGGTCGGGGGCGCGCTCACCACGGAGCGGGCGGCGTCGTGAGGTCCGCCCGGATCCAGGCGCCCCGGTCGCCGCCGCCGTCGGTCATCAGGTGCCCGGCGCAGCCGCGCCCGCCAGGTGCCGCAGCTTGTCCGGATTCCGGACGACGTAGAGCGCCCGGATGACGCCGTCCTCGATCTCGAACGCCGACGTCTGCACCGGTCCGTCCGAGCCGTCCACCACCACGCCCGGCAGGCCGTTCACGATCGCGAAGCGCACCGTGAAGTCCTCGCGCCACCACTGGCCCGGGCGCTTGCGCGTGGCCCCGACCAGGAAGCGCGCCGCGCGGTCGGCGCCCTCGACCACGTCCAGCGCCGCCGGCACCTTGCCGCCGCCGTCCGTCACCACGCGCACGTCCGCCGCGAGCAGCCGCATCAGCGCATCCACGTCGCCCGCCTGCGCCGCGGCCGCGAACGCGGCCATGAGCTGCGCGTGCTTCGAGTCCACCGTGCCTGGAGGCGCCGCCGGCTCGGTCGCGACGCGCGGTCGTGCCGCGCGAACGCGCGCCCGGGCGCGGGAGGCGAGCTGCCGGCACGCAGCCTCGCTTCGCTCCAGCGCCCGGGCGATCTCGGCGAACGACAGGTCGAACACGTCGTGCAGCAGGAAGGCGCTGCGCTCGAGCGGCGACAGCCGGTCGAGCGTCAGGAGCAACGCGACCGACAGATCCTCGGCGAGCTCGGTGTGCGCGTCCGGCGCGAGCGCCGCCGTGTCGAGGACCGGCTCCGGGAGCCATGGACCGACGTACGCCTCGCGCCGTGCGCGCGCTGAGGTCAGCAGGTCGAGGCAGATGCGCGTCGTCGTGGTGATGAGGAACGCGCGCGCGTCCTCCACCTCCTCGCGCTCGGCCGCGTGCCAGCGCAGGTAGGTCTCCTGCACCGCGTCGGTGGCGTCGGCCATCGAGCCGAGCATGCGGTAGGCGAGGCCGAGCAGGCGGCCGCGGTGCGGCTCGAAGCGCTCCGCCGGATTCGAGGTCGTGCTCATCGAGCTCATGTCATCTCGCGGCCGGGTATGCGGCGCCGCGTACGAGCCAGCGCCAACCCACCGAGGGCCATGCCGATGAGTCCCACCACGACCGCCACGACCGCTCCAGCCAACCCCTGGCCCGTGCCGAGGCCGCCCTTCGCGCCGGCCACCACCTGGCCGCCGATCACGAGCCCAATGAGCCCCATCACCAGGGCCACGATCGCCCCGCGCCGCCCGTCACCCGCGCCCGCACGAGCTGCTGCGCGGGCCAGGGCCCGCCAGCCGGCGATCGCGCCGATCAGCGCCAGCAGGATGCCGATCTGCGCCGTGAGCCGCTGCGGCGTGAGCGCGTACGCCGCGACCCTGGCCTGCGGGTCCGAGGCCCATGCGGCTGCCGGTGCGGCGAGCACGACGGCCCCGACCCGCGCCGCGGCGGCCGGGCAAGCGACCCGCGACCACAGCCGTGAAGCCCTACTGTTTCTTACCGATCCGAACATGTCTCCTCCTGTCCGCGCTCGGACGGCGCAGGGCTTCGGGATGTGACAAGGCGCCGAAACCTGGAAGGGTCGGTAGGGCGGCGCGAGCTCCACACGAGCGGCGAGCCGTGCCCCATGTGCCTCGCAGCCATCTGCTGGGCGCGCATCGACTGCGTGTTCCACGGCGCCGGCATCGACGACGCCGCGCGGGCAGGCTTCGACGACCCGGTGATCTACCAGGAGCTCGCGAAGCACCCCGGCACTCGCGCCACCCCCGAGGCGCAGCTCCTCGAGCGCGAGGCGCGCGGTCCTCGAGGCGTACGCCGCCGGTCCCGTTCGCGCGGAGGAACTGAGGCGGGACCGCAGCGGCCCGCCTGTCGAGCGGCCGGCCCGACCTCACGACGAACGCGGGATGACGCGCGGAGGTCAACCTCCGCTTGAGCCCCACGTTGGCGGCCCGAGGGCGTTGCGCCGGATCGCGCCCTCGACCACGGGGAGGTCGGCGCCAGCACGTCGGCGCCATTCTCACGGAGGCGATCCATGGAATCGACGCAAGCAGTGGGGACGCCGGACACCAGCGCGGAGCCGTCGCTCGAGACCTCACTCCGCAAGTTCAACGACGCGTTCAACCGGTTCGACGCGAAGCAGGTGGCGGCCTGCTGGACCGAGAACGGGACGCTGATCTCGCCGATGGGCGAGATCGGGCGGGGACGGTCCGGCGTGGAGACGACCTACCGCCACGACTGCGAGACCGTGCTCGAGGGCACGACCTCCAAGTTCTCGATCCAGTCGGTGCGGCGCCTCGGGGGCGACCTCGCGTTGCTGGATCTCGACCACGAGCTCCAGAACGCCAGGCTGCCGAGCGGCTCCAGGGGCACGCTGAAGCTGCACGTCGTCATGCTCGCGCAGCGGAGCGGGAGCGGATGGCAGTGGGTGGACGCGCGCCCCTATCTGTTCGCCAGCCCGCCGCCCTCGGTCCACTGAGCGAGGGCCTCCGGTCGCTCGCGGGGCCCCGCCCGCCCGGAGGGGCCCGCGGGCGGCCCGATGTAGCAGAAGGAGAAGGAGGCAGGCCATGCAGTCACTGTCCATCACACGCTGCCGTCTCGAGGCGCAGGGCTTCCTCGGCCTCGACGACGCCACCC
Source organism: Anaeromyxobacter dehalogenans 2CP-1 (assembly GCF_000022145.1). Lineage (NCBI taxonomy): Bacteria > Pseudomonadati > Myxococcota > Myxococcia > Myxococcales > Anaeromyxobacteraceae > Anaeromyxobacter > Anaeromyxobacter dehalogenans. Next base: position 4,473,773 of record NC_011891.1, on the reverse strand, counting down.
TCACCGAGCTCGGTCCCTGGATGAGATGGTCGCCCGCGGTCTGCGCGCTCGTCATGGCGACCGGGACGATCCTGGCGTCCCCCGCCGTGCTCTGGACGCTCGCCGTGATCGCGGCGCTCGGTGCCGCGCTCCCGTTCCATCCTTTCGACCTCATGTACAACCACCTCGTCCGGCACCTCACCCGGACGCGGCCGCTGCCGCACCACGCGATCCAGCGCCGGTTCGCGTGCGGCCTGGCGGCGGTCTGGCTCCTCGCGACCGGGCTCGCGTTCCGCGAGGGCGCGATGGCCCTGGGCTACGCGCTCGGCGCGTCGCTGACCGCGGTCGCGGGGATCGTGGGCGTCACGCACTTCTGCATCCCGTCGCTCGTCTTCAACACCTTGGTCCGGCGGCGCACGGCCGCGAGCGCCTATGCCGCACGGGGGGCGCGGAGCTGAGGCGGGGGCGCTCCCGCTCGTCCTCATTCGCGAGCGCTCCCGACCCAGCGCTTCGCGCTCCGGGGACGCTGCGGGCGGGGTAGGGGCGCGGTCCGCCGTCAGCCGACTCAGTCCGGCGTCGCGAGCACGCGCTCCAGGTGCTTTCTCAGGCGGTACTTCCCGCACGCGGCGACGACGTCGTCGACCTTCTCCGGGTTCGCGCGAAGGAGCTCGAGGACGTCGAGCTCGTCCTTCCTGGAGCCGGCCACGAGCTTCAGGGCGACGAGGTGCGGGAGATCGACGACGGGCAGACCCAGCTCAGCGAGCTGCTGCGCGGACGCGATGGCCTCGCGCGCGACCCGCCCGTATCGCCCGCCGGGGCTTCGCAGGTTCACGATCTCGATGGGGTCGAAGTCGTCTCCCGAGACCGTGATGATCCCGCCCACCGGATCGTCGACCGAGGGCTCGCTGGCGTGGACGTCGTATCCAAGCTTCCGGAGCTCGGCAGCGGCGGGCTGGAGGACCTTGAACGCGACCACCGCCACACCGAGGTCCAGGTCGCGCGTCGCCCGTGGATAACCGTGCACCGCGACGGCCACGGACCCCACGATCGCGGTCTGGATGCCGTTCGCAGTGAGCAGCCGGAAGGCCTCGCGCGCCACCTCGAAGGACCTGACCGTGCGGGCGCTGAATCCGGTCATGGGCGCGCCCTCCGCAGGGCGCGCGACCGCTCGCCGAGCTCCAGCGCGAGAAGGGCGCGCGCGGCGGGTCCCATCCTCCGCAGGCGCTGACGTTCCGCGGCGGCCGCCCTCGTGGCGGCGAGGCTCAGGCCAGACGCGGGCAGCGCTGCCTCGAGCGCGGCCCTGGTGGAGTCGTCCACGACGAACGAGACCGCCCTTCGCCGACGGTCCTTCAGGTCAGCGACGTGCGCCCTCAGCTCCGCGCGCCCGGAGACCTCGGCCACCAGCTCGACCACCGTCACGAGCTCGTGCTTCACCTTGAGCCTGCGCGCCTCCTCCTCGAGGCCGGCCCAGTCGACCGCGCGCCGATTCCTCAGGAGCGCGAGCGCGACCGACGTCAGCAGCGGCGGCTCGCGCCTGGCGGCGGCAAGGCCCCTTGCCAGCGTGGTCTCGAGCGTGGGGTGTGCCCGCCGCTTCCCCGTCCGCGCCGGTCCGGCGAAATGGGCGAGCGACGCCCGCAGCCCCGGGTCGTCCCGACGCAGCGGCCTCGCGGCCGCAATGGAGAGCAGCTGCACGAGCGGTCTGAGCGCGGGGTGATCGCGGTTGGCCTGGACCACGTCTGCGCCCCCGACCGACTCAACCCTCACCAGGCCTGCGCCCGCCAGGTTCTGCACCTCGACCGCGACCGCGTGCTGCGAAAGGCCAGTACGCCTGGCGAGGCCGCTCAGCGAATCGGCGACGCCGTCACGGAGCACCGCCTGCAGTAACGCGGTGCGTGTCCGGGATTGAAACAGCGCTTTCGTGAGGTCGAGGGTCACGGGCTCCCCACCTGTGGAGTACCTCAGGGCAGGTAGTCATAATATGACGAGATCAGGCCAGAGTGTCCACGCGTCGCGTCCGCGAGATCCCGCCCCTCCGGAGGGGGTGGCGCCAGGTCTCGACCGGCGGCCGCTCGTCCGACGTCGAAGGCGACCGGGGTCGCAGGGCGCGGTGCACGCTTCGTGCTAGCCTCGCCGGTCGATGACGAAGCGCCTCCCCGCCGGCGTCTACGACCTCCTCCTCAGCACCTCCACGACGGACGCGCTCGCGGGGCTCGCCGCCTCCGAGCGCGCCGTCCGGCAGCCGCTGGACGCCGCCGCCGCGCACGAGCGCCTCGCGCGATACTTCGCGGCCGAGCTCGAGCGGACGCTGCGGGCGCTCCCGAAGGACGGCGGTCCGGCGAGCCAGGCCGAGATCGTGAACGAGCTGCTGGGCGTCCTCAGGACGAAGGTGGACGCGGAGGCGCTCCAGGGGACCTCGCTCGTCATCCCTCCCGAGCTGCTCCTCGCCATCCACCCACCGCCCACCGCGCCCGCCCGGCCCACCGTTCCGCTCGGCGTCTCGACGCTCCTCACCCACGCCCGGAACGAGCCCCGCCTCGGCGCGGAGATCGCCGCCGAGATCGACAGCGCGGACTCGGTCGACATGCTCGTGTCCTTCATCAAGTGGCACGGCTGGCGGCGGCTCCGGAGCGCGTTCGAGGTGTTCGCGCGGGTCGGGAAGCGGCTGAGGGTCCTCACCACCACGTACATGGGCGCGACCGACCGCGAGGCGCTGGACGCGATCGCGCGGCTGCCCGGCGCCGAGGTCCGCGTCTCGTTCGACGCGCGCCGGACCCGGCTGCACGCGAAGGCGTGGCTGTTCCAGCGGGCGACCGGGTTCAGCTCGGTGTACGTCGGCTCGGCGAACGTCTCGTCCGCCGCGCTGTCCGACGGCATCGAGTGGAACCTGAAGGCGAGCGAGGTCGAGTCGCGCGCCATCGTCGAGAAGTTCCGGGGCGCGTTCGCCTCGCTCTGGGAGGACGGCGAGTTCGAGCCGTACCACCCCGACCAGCCGGACGCGGTGCGCAGGCTGAAGGCGGCGCTGTCGTCGGAGCGAGGGGAGCGCGGGGCCGCGACGCCGTTCTTCTTCGACCTGCGCCCGTACGAGTACCAGCGGGCCATCCTGGAGAAGCTCCGCGTCGAGCGCGAGGAGCACGGCCGCTGGAAGAACCTGGTCGTCGCCGCGACCGGGACCGGCAAGACCATGATCGCCGCGTTCGACTACGCGGCCCAGGTGAAGGACGGCGTCCGGCCGCGCCTGCTCTTCGTCGCGCACCGCGAGGAGATCCTCGAGCAGGCCCTGCACGCGTTCCGGAACGTCCTGCGCGACCACAGCTTCGGCGAGCTCCTCAAGGGCGGCTCGACGCCCGCATCGTACGAGCACCTGTTCGCGACCATCCAGAGCCTCGACCGCAAGGACCTCCCCGCGGCGCTCGGCCGCGACTACTGGCACACGGTCATCGTGGACGAGTTCCACCACGCCGCCGCGAAGACGTATGGGCTGCTGCTCGAGGCGGTGGCGCCGAAGATCCTGCTCGGGCTCACCGCGACCCCCGAGCGCGCCGACGGGCTCGACGTCCTCGGCTGGTTCGATCACCACGTCGCCGCGGACATCCGGCTGTGGCACGCGCTCGAGAAGCAGCTCCTCGCGCCGTTCGAGTACTACGGCGTCGCCGACGGCGTCTCGCTGGAAGGCGTGGAGTGGCGGCGAGGCGGGTACGACCTCGGCGGCCTCGACAAGGTCTACACCGGCAACGACGAGCGGGCGCGCCTGGTCGTCTCGAAGCTGAGGGAGCTCCACGGCCACCCCGAGACCGCGCGAGGCCTCGGCTTCTGCGTCTCGGTCGCGCACGCGGAGTTCATGGCGCGCCGGTTCACCGAGGCCGGCATCCCGTCGCTCGTCATCCACGGCGCGACCGATGCCGACGAGCGCGACGAGGCGCCGCGCAAGCTCGAGCGCGGCGAGGTCGCGTTCCTGTTCACCTGCGACCTCTACAACGAGGGCGTCGACCTGCCGTTCGTCGACACGCTGCTCCTGCTCCGGCCCACCGAGAGCGCGACCCTGTTCCTGCAGCAGCTCGGTCGCGGGCTCCGCCTCCACCCCGGGAAGACGCAGGCGCTCGTCCTCGACTTCATCGGCCAGCAGCGGGCGGAGTATCGGTTCGATCGAAAGCTCACCGCGATGACCGGCATCCCGCGCGGCCACCTCCAGCGCGCGGTCCAGGGCGGGTTCCCGACGCTGCCCTCCGGATGTCATCTCCAGCTCGAGCGCGTCGCACGCGAGATCGTGCTCGACAACCTGAGGCAGGCGATCCGCGGCGGCCAGGGTCGGCTCGCGCAGGAGCTGAAGGCGCTCGCGCGGGAGCGGCCCCGGATCACGCTCGGCGAGTTCCTGGACGCGACCGGCCGCGAGCTGGACGACGTCTACTCGAGCAGCGTCCGAGGCTGGACGACGCTGCGCCGCGCCGCCGGGCTCCTGCCCGCCGCAGGGCCCGAGGGGGAGGAGCGCACGTCCCGGCGGATGGGGAACCTCACGCACATCGACGAGCCCGAGCGGCTGCGGCTGTATCGTCGGCTCGCCGTCGAGCCGACGGCGCGGCTGGACGCCAGCGACGAGCGAACCCGCCGACGCCTGCTGATGCTCGCGCTCCGGCTCTTCAGCGGCTCCGGTTCGTCGATCGAGGAGCTGCTCGCGCCGGTGCGCTCGAGCGCGCCGCTGCGCGAGGAGCTGGCCCAGCTCTGCGCCGTGCTCGACGAGCGGGTCGCCGTCGGCGCCCGCGTGGCCGATGTCCCGCCCGAGTGGCCGCTCGCCGTTCACCGCACCTACGCACGCGAGGAGGTCTTCGCCGCCGTCGGGAAGTCCACCGTCGAGAAGCGCGTCTTCTCGATGGAGGGCGTGCACCGGATGACGGACCAGAAGGTGCAGCTCTTCTTCGTCACCATCGACAAGTCCACCAGCGGTCGCTTCTCGCCGACGACGTCGTACGAGGACTACGCCATCTCGCCGACGCTGTTTCACTGGCAATCGCAGAGCACGACCAGCGAGAGCTCACCCACCGGACAGGCCTACATCGACGGGCACCGGCAGGGCTGGCGCTTCTACCTGTTCGCGCGGCCCACCGTGGACGACCAGTTCACGTTCCTCGGAACCGTCCGCTATCGCTCGCACCAGGGCAGCCGGCCCATGAGCATCACCTGGGAGCTGGAGGCGCCGATCCCGCCGGCGTTCTTCGAGGCGTACGCGACGCTGCGGGCGGGGTAGGGCGCGGTCCGCGATCGCGTTCCTTCACTCCCGGAGCTACAATGCGCCGGTGCGGGGATTCGTCGCCAACACCGACTTCGACTGGTTCTCGTTCCTCGCGACACGACAGCCACTCGAGGACGTGAACTTCTGGCAGCCCTCGGGCGGCACTGCCTTTCGGGCGCTCGCGCCGGGTGAGCCGTTCTTCTTCCGTCTCAAGAAGCCGCACTACGTCATCGGCGGCTTCGGGCTCTTCGCGCGACATGAGATCGTGACCGCGAAACTCGCCTGGGAAGCGTTCGGCGAGCGAAACGGCTCCGCGGACTTCGGCGCCATGTGCAATCGCATCGAGAAGTATCGCCGCGGCCAGATCCTAGACCCGGCGAAGCAGTACAAGGTCGGCTGCCTCATGATCTCCCAGCCGGTGTTCTTCGCGGAGGAAGACTGGGTCGAGGAGCCCGCCAACTTCTCCAGGAACATCGTGCGTGGCGCCGGCTATGACGTCGCCCAGGGCGAGGGTCGCCGAATCTGGGAGGCGTGTCTGGATCGGCTTCGTGGCCAACGAGCCCCGCTCGCGGCCGAGGGGGTAGCGCAGTGGGCTGAGGTCGAGGACGGGACGCGCTACGGATCGCCTCAGCTCATGCACCCGCGCCTGGGGCAGGGGACGTTCCGGGTGGCCGTGACGCAGGCGTACCGCGGCGCCTGTGCTGTGAGCGGCGAACATTCGCTACCGGTCCTCGATGTCGCTCACATTCGAGGCTACGCCGAGGGCGGCCCACACGAAGTCCGCAACGGCCTCCTGCTACGGGCCGACATTCATTGGCTGCTCGATCGCGGATACGTGACGGTCACGCCCGAGTTCAGATTCGAGGTGAGTTCGCGGCTCCGGCAGGAGTTCGAGAACGGCAAGACGTACTATGCCCTGCAGGGACGCATGATCCAGCTGCCGGCGAGCGCTCGAGATCGACCAGATCCTGCCCTGTTGCGTTGGCACAACGATCGGGTGTTCGAACAATGAGCGGCATGACCGCGGTGCCGAAGCAACCGCTCGCCTCTACACGCGGTCGAGGCGACGCTGAAGGACACCGAGGCGGATAGATTTCGATCAAGCGAGGAGGACGTCGTTGGCGAAAGCACCATCTGCAGGGCAAGCGCCGAAACAGAGCCTACTCGCGCGGGCTTGGGTCATTGGCAGCTTGTCTCAAGTTTCGGGCAAAATCGCGGAATCCGCCTTCCACGAAATGCTCTATCTGCTCTTGTGGTCGACTCTACCGTTCTGGCTGGGTGGGTTAATTGGGTACGCGACCAGCGACGTCCAAGAGAAGAGCATTCTTATCACCACCGTGGCAACTTTCCGAAACGGTGAGCTCCTCGTGTTCACGATTTCAACGTTAGCGCCTACTCTATACTTGATGCTTCATGATCCGGACGGCGCGCGGATATTTCCGCACAAGCTGCCGCTGTCGACGATCGGCGTGTTGACCGTAGTTATCTGCGGAGCGCTGTTCGCTTTATTGAAAGCAAACACCATCAGGGACGTTCCCTTTGTGTTTGCGCTTTCCGTGGCGCTCAGCCTTCTTGCGCTGCTGTTGCGGTATGTTTCAATGTTGTACCACCGCCTACGTCTCCCGGAGGTGTCTGAGCGAACGCTACGCGCGCCCGAGACGAATTTTGTCCGCGAGTTTCAGCGCCACGTCGGGGACGGTGAATGACAGTGCTCACAAATACTCCTGAAGGCAGCATTCGGTTTGAGTTCCCCGCTATCCCTGTTCGACAGCCCATCGGGCAATTCTTTGCGGGGGTGATGCCTTCGGAGCGCTTGTGCAAGATTGCGCATTTCGATGTGCGCAGGATGCTAAAGGAACGCGACGTTGAGACCTATCTTGGGATCCAGCGTCCACTAAACCCGCAGCGAGTCAGCGAGCTGCAGGCGTATGTGAAGACGTTCGATGCGTGTTTTCCGACCTCCGTCATCCTGGCGGTAGACGCGCGATCCGCTGAGTACGACCCGAGCCGCTCCGTGCTTACGTTGAAGAACGATCCCGAACCTGGCAATGGTTTAGAGCCAATATACTATCGCAACATTGCGCGAGTGCTCGACGGGCAACACAGGATTGCTGGTCTCATGGATTACCAAGGACCTCCCTTCGATGTGAATGTCAGCGTGTTTGTCGACATCGATGTCGAGGACCAGGCGTATATCTTCTCGACGGTGAATCTTGCGCAGACAAAAGTAAATAAGAGTTTGGCGTACGACCTGGCCGAGCTCTCAAAAGCCAGGAGCCCGCAAAGGACCTGCCACAACATCGCGGTGGCGCTCGACCAGACGCCTAAGAGTCCGTTCTTTCGGAAAATCAAAAGACTCGGAACAGCGACGCCGGGGCGTGTGGGCGAACGGCTTACGCAGGCAACGTTTGTCGAGTCGCTCATGTCCTTTATCTCAGGCGATCCGATGGGGGATCGAGATCGTCTGCTCAGAGGCGTCGACCCGAATCCGCCGGATGACCTGCAGCGCGTAGAGTATCCCTTCAGGTTGCTGTTCCTGCAGCAGCGGGACGTAGTCATCGGCGAGATCGTGATGAAGTTCTTCGATGCTGTCCGTTCCCGATGGCCCGCAGCGTGGGACTCGGATGAACGAGGCGCAATTCTGAATCGGACCAATGGCTTTCGGGCAATGATGCGCGTCCTGAAAAAGCTGTACCCGAGGCTAGGCGCTAACTCTCCGGTGCCCGAGTTCGCTCACGCGTTGGCGCGCGTCCAGCTAAACGACTCCGACTTCACGTCCGAGAGATTCAAGCCGGGGGGCGGTGGTGAAGTCGACCTCTACAAGGCGGTTGCGCGATACATGGAACTGTGAGTGGGGGCAAGGCGGAGGACGGAGCGAAGGCTTTGTTGCGCGTTCGCTGCGGAGCGGCGGGTCAGAGTGATCAAGGCTTGGCCGGATAACCGCGCGGCGTCCCAGCTTAGTTTCCGCCTAGAGACTGGCGAGCGGGCAGACATGGATGCGGGCGGCGGTTGGTGGGCGGACAGAGTCGGGCAGGGGGCTCGCGCCACGCCGCGCTAAAGTGCGGCACGAACGCGACCTGCGATGCTGTCTCATGCGCGCGCGGCCGTGCGGCCCGCACGACATCGAGTCTTCAGTCGTGTGGCGATCGCCGCCCCGGTCATGCGGCTACGACGCAGCTCCAGGACCAGCTGCTGCCAGCCCGGCGAGATGGCGGTGGGCGACCGCTTCGGCCGCGATGAGCGGTCGAGCAGGCCTTCGGCACCCTCGACCTCGAAACGGCGAAGCCACTTGTAGACCGTCCGGGGGCTCATCCCCGCCGCTTCAGCGGCTCTTGCGACGGACCAGTGCTCCTGGGTGACGAGCAGGGCTCGACCGCCCGAGTGATTCGGGCAGAAGAGTGAACGTTCATCCGGTTCGCTTCTCCGTGGGGTGGGTGTGTGCCTGGCAGCTGCACTCAGCCACGGAAGCGGCCGGATGAACATCTCCTCTCAATGAACAACGTCGTGAGACACGACACCTAGCGCGGTGGAGACCTGTCACGACGGCTTCGAGCCACGTTCCGTGCGCGTTACCCACGGGAGCTGGCTCGAGTTCGTCGACGCGATGGGTATCTAGATGAGGCGCAGAAGCGGGCGCTCGATCGTGCACGGGCGCAGCCCCGCGCGTTCGAAGCTGACCTGCCCCCCGAAAACTGGACGGATCTGACTGCCAGTCATCTACTGACAGTGGAGGACGGATGCGGAAGAGCAAGTTCACCGAAGAGCAGATCATCAAGGTGCTGAACGAGGTCGAGGCCGGTGCCAAGGTCCAGGACGTGACCCGGAAGGTCGGGATCACCGAGACGACCTTCTACCGGTGGAAGTCGAAGTACGGCGGGCTGGAGGTCTCGGACGTGAAGCGCCTCAAGGCGCTCGAGGATGAGAACCGGAAGCTCAAAACCCTGGTCGCCGATCTCACCCTCGACAAGCAGGCGCTGCAGCACCTTCTCGGAAAAAAATGGTAGGGCCCGCCGCGCTTCGCCCGGCGGTAATCGAGCTGGGGGCGAAGTTCGCGATGAAGAAGCGTCGGGCCTGTCGCGTCGTCGGGCTCGCGCCGTCGACGCTCTACTACTGCAGCCGCCGGCCGGAGCGCGCCGAAGTCCGGGCACGCCTGCGGGATCTAGCCGCCCAGCGTCCGCGCTGGGGCTACCGGCGCCTGCATGTGCTCCTCGACCGCGAAGGGCACCACCTGAACCACAAGCTCGTGTTCCGGCTGTACCGCTCGGAGGGGCTGGCTGTCAGGCGAAAGAGGCGGAAGCGGATCACGTCGTCACTGCGCGTGGTTCCACCGCCGCCGACGCGCCCGCGCCAGCAGTGGACGATGGACTTCACGCAGGACTCGCTCGCAAGCGGACGCCAGTTCCGGACCCTGAACTTGATCGACGCCTTCACCCGCGAGTGCCTGCTCATCGAGGCCGACCACTCGCTCACCGGGGCGCGCGTCGTGCGCGCGCTGGAGCGCCTCCGCGAGCTCCACGGCACGCCCGAGGTCATCCGCATCGACAACGGGACGGAGTTCACGAGCAGCGCGGTGGACGCCTGGGCCTATACCAATCAGGTCCGCCTGGACTTCATCACGCCGGGCAAGCCGACCGAGAACGGGCACATCGAGAGCTTCAACGGGAAGTTCCGCGACGAGTGCCTGAACGAGAACTGGTTCATCAGCCTCGATGACGTCCGTCGCAAGGTCGAGGCGTATCGAGTCGACTACAACGAGGTCAGGCCGCACAGTTCGCTGGACAACAGGACGCCAAACGAGTTGGCTCACAGTCTCACCGGACTGGCATCATCAGCCGCCCAGTGATGCGGGGCAGGTCAAAGCGACTGAGATGACCAAGAGCTACAAGGTGCTCGTAGTCTCGGCGCTGCTCGACGCCGACGCGTTGACGGGGCGCGTTCTCCGGATCGAGGAGCTCGTCCGGCGCGTTCGTGACGTTGCGTCGCGGAAGCCGCGGTTGCTCGAGGATCGCGGACCAGACGCGAATGCGGAGCGAGCGCTACGAACCGTTCTCGAGCGGAACCCGATCGCCGCCTGGACGGGAGGCAAGGGGACAGGCGGCGCAGCGATCTTCTCATACGCAGACGACTGGTTCCGATTCCTCGCGGACGTCGCGCCGGAGGACGCCAACGAGTCGTGCGAGGGGGACCGGCCGGTCACGGTTCGATGGAACCTCGAGGAGCCGGTGCCTACGCGGTTGTGGTCGTTCGTTGGCGTTCCGGCCTAATGCGGCGACACGAGCCCCGCAAAAGGAAGGGCCGGAGTTCCCGGGAAATACCCGCGAAAAACCGCCCTCTGTGGTGACGCGCCCTAGAGGGTTTGAACCTCTGGCTGTCGGATTCGTAGGCGCCCACGAGCTCATGGCTGATCTTGCCGTCTCCAGGTTCCAATGCCTTACGCCGGCGCCTCAAAGTTGGGAAACTTGCACGGTCTTCCCGTTCTGTGGGCCCCGGAGTGGCCCCGTCCCACCCTGAGGTGGACGAACCCTGGTGGATGACTAGCGGTGTCGGTTCACGCATAATGCGACGCCATGGCCAGCGACCTCCACGTGTACGTGGACACATCGGCGCTCCTGCGCGAATTCGGACCGCGGTCAGGCCCGATGCGGCGACTTCGTGACCTATCCGAGCACGGAATCGTGCGTATGTGTCTTCATCGCCTGGTCCTTCGTGAGACTGCCACAAGGCGCGCGCAAGAATACAAGGAAGGCATCAAGAAGGTCGTTCAAACCTCACGGGCCGTGGCTTGGATGAACGATCATCTTCGGTCGACGTTACAGGACGCCGTTGACGTGCTTCAGGAAGACGAACACTCCACTGAGTTCTACATTGCGAACGGGCTACAAGAGTGGGTGGGCAACTCCAAGGCTACTGTAGTTGAGATCGACCCAGCGGACACGACGCAGGCGTGGGATGCGTACTTCAGTGGCGGCCCGCCCTTTGACCAACCCAAGAACCGTGACCACATACCGGATTCGTTCATCCTTGCAGCGCTGGCGCGATTGATGGCCGCCGAAAAGGGTAAGTGGCACGCCGTCTGCGGCGACAAACTGTTGCGTACTGCGTCCGAGAAGTTGGGTGCAGTGGCTCACGAGAGTATCGGCGACTTTGTTGTACATGACGAAGTGAAGAGTGCGGTTCGAGCGCACGCGAAGACCCTTACGTCCGAACAACAGGTCGCGAACTGGACCACAGAGGTGAAGGCGCTCCTTGCCGACTCGCAGAAGGTGATCCAGAAGGCGATTCAGGACGCACTGTTGCGGGATCTCATAGGCAAGGACGTACATGACTCAAGGTTCCCAAGCGACGACTGCACTGCTTCCGTTAGTGGAATCGGCACCGTCTCGGTGGAGCTAGATGTCGATTCCCTTGAGGACTTGGGACAGGATGCCGCGATGATGCCCGCTTCCATCCACGTTGACCCGCTGAATGCAGACGTCTTCATTGACAAGCATGAGTACTACGGGGCCTCTGCGGAGGAGCAGGCGGACTATCCGGTCTGGGATGGCAACTGGAACGATTGGGTCGTCGCGGCAGAGGTCTCGCGTCCCGCCATCGTTCAGGGCACGGTCCGAATCGAATTCAAGCCAGACAAGTACGCTGCCCTCGGCATTTCGGCGGTTGAGCTCGATGACATCCACGACGTGAGCTACGAGTGGCCTGAGAAGTAAGCCACCCGCAGTCTACCGCGGGCCTCATCGCACGTTGCGGCCACATAGTACGGTTTCGTATAGGTAGTAGGGCGGTGGCCGAAAGGAACGCGAGAGGTCCCGAGAACCGGTGTTCCCAAACATTCCAAAAGGCATTAGGCGGGTTTGGGAACGGCATCCGCTTCCCCAGTCCACTTCAACGGCGATACGGCGCCTTCAGGCCGAACGGCGGCAAGACGAGGCCCGGGGAGCCAGTTCGGCCACGGAACTCTCACGCGAGGTCGTAGAGTGCCTTGACCAGGTCGTCCAAGGTGTCGCAATGCTGCGGGACTGGCGGCATGCCGCGGCGCGCTCGCGCGAACGTCCAACCCTCGTCGTCCTGTAGCGTGGCGAAGTCCGGGGCGACCTTCCCCCGCGTTGCGAGGACGATCATCGGAACCTCGATGGACATTAGCTTCCCGCGGACCTTCGCCTGGAGGATGTGTCTGCCCGTCGTATCGATGGCCAAGCACGTCCTCTTCACCCACCAAAGATAGTCCGGGAAGAAGTTGAGGGAGTCCCCTACCTTGCTCGGCAGTGGCAAGGCCCATCCCTCTCCAGGGGTCGAAGGGTTCCGGCACCAGGTTCCCTTGCCGAAGGAATCCAGAGCGTCAGCGAATTCGCGCTCATCCTTGTTGAAGGACTTCCGCGAGTAGCTGGCGTGCGTGGCATGCCTGAACGTGAGCAGGTCCGCACCCGATGGCCGATGGGGGGCAACGTGCCAGGAACGTTCGCCGGCGATCTCGTTCTTCTGGTACTCCACTGACTGTTCGTACGCCGTTGCCACGGCTCCTGCCAAGGTGGCGAGTGCTTCCTGTGCCGCCGACCGAGGGCAAGACGCCTGGTGAAAGGATCGACCTGCGTACGAATCGGCGTGTACCTGGTGGGCGGCCCATCGATTCGTCAGAAGGAGCTTCCTTCGGAAGTAGTCGGCGTTCGGCGTGCGGATGTTGTTTGCGAACTCCTCGAACTTCACGCGATCACTTCCCTTTTCCAAGGCGATCGTCCGCGACCGCCTGGTTCCCTTCGCGATGAGGTCCGCTTCTGCCCACATGCTTCTGCCTCGCGCCTCCACCTGGCGGATAGCGCCAGCGAGTTGGGCATCCCCAAGAACGTAGTTGGGAACCGAGAATCGCTTGCCACCGCTCTTAACAGAAATGGCCTTGAGGGGTTCACCGCGGGTCTTCAGTCGGATGGCCGACCCGCCGAATGGATCATCCGCATCAAGTGCGTAGAGGCTCAACTCATTCTTGATCTGCCGGATGATCTCCTCGTACTTACGGTTTGGGACTCGGATGAAGAGGGTAGCTGTATTGAGAACCTCCTCTCCCGAGTGCCGGCCCATCGGTTGCCGTAGCACACGGCCGATAATTTGCTGGATCCTCGTGTACGAGTTTGTCTCACCGTCGAAATAGCAGAGGTACGCCTCTGGATCGTCCCAACCTTCTTGCAGCGCTCGGTTGAAGATGATGTGGCGATGCCGATCTTGGAGAGCGTTCAGAGATGAAACCTTCTCGGCATCCTCAGGAAGTTCTTTCGTCTGAGTGTAAAGAGCGATCTCTTCGGCCGGGATCTTGCGGCGGCGCAGGTGGTTCCAGATCGCTACCGGCCTGGACAACTCTGTGGATCCACGCCGCGGGTTGCTCTCTTCCACTACGTAGACCGCGCGAGGGCAGGTCGAGGAGCGCTCGCGGTGAACGGCCTTCTCCAATCGCCTGAACCGATCGATGACTTCGTCGAGCATCGCTTCGGGTTCGGCCTGGTAGTCCAGAACCTCGAGCGTGTGCTTGAGGAGCTGAGCCTTGACCACGTCCGCCGTCGAAATGGATACGCGCGCCTGGGATGCGATGGGCCCGAAAATATCGTCGTCGCGGATGGCCTCGTTCAGCTTGCCGAATAGCTCACTAGCCGGGGGCGTGGCCGAGGCCAGCAGGAACCCCATGGGCTCTAGCCGGACTAACTGGTCAAGCTGAGTGGGGGTCTGGTTGTGACCCTCGTCGTAGATCACCCAGAGTGAACGCTTGAGCCGCGTCCGCAGCTGCTCCCATGGGGATAGCCTTCCGCCCCAGTCCGGGTGAGGACGATGCATGTTTAGGCGGGCGTCGGCGCTTCCGCCTGCCGCGACCGCCTCTGCTTCGTTCCAGGAGCCAACGGTCGTGACCCAGATGTCCACGCCCGCTTTCGCGGCGATTAGGTGCTCCCAATCTCCCCTACTTGGCCGTTCCCGGATGACTCGGGTCCCTGGGGGCAGAAGGCCGGCATACTTGCCTTGCAAGTTCTTGTAGGTCTGGTCAACGACAGCGCTGGACTTCGATGTCCAGAGTACGACTGCCGGTCCGAGACCTTGGCACACGGCCGCAAGCATCGGGGTCTTGCCAGCTCCCGTGACCGCCTTCAGGAGGCCCACAAACGGGATCGGCTGTCTTCCGAGTCGCGGAGGACCATGGGCGGCGCATGCCGCCGTCCAGTCGTTCACCGCATCCAGTACCCGCGCGACGGCTGCTTCCTGGAAGTCGAACAGCCTGATGACACTCAAGCTGATGTCCTTTCGTCGTTCTCGGTCTCGATCTCCAAGGGACCATAGTGCAACGACGCAAGGATCTCATCCGGGATCTGACAGAAGGTAAAGCTCCGAGTTTCGCTGATCCGGCAGACGGTGCCGTAGATGCGCAGCGGTGTCTTGAGGCCGAACTTGGCCACCTCAGCGAGCGCCTCGTCTACGATCTTGACGGTGACCGCGCTGTTCGCCCGTCCGTTCCAGACGAGAGCGATGGCCTCGTCGCGTTTGTTGTGTCCGATGACGTACCTGCCACGGTCAACCCGCTTGATGCCGCCTCCTCCGACTCCTGTACGATCGGTCTGGCAGATGACGTTGATGATTCTGTCGCGCTCGAGGCCGAGAATGGCGTCTCGGTCGAGCTCTCGACCAGTCTTCAGGAACCTGAAGTCGCACTTCAGGTCGTCCCGCTTGGCCGCCTTGCGGAGACGGGGGACGATCAGGGTCCGGGCGTACCGATCCTTTCCGTTTCCCTCCTCGATGAGGATGAAGCGTCGCCGTCCACCATCAATCTTGTTCAGACGCATGACGGCATGGGCGGTCGTCCCGCTGCCCGCAAAGGCGTCGAGCACCAGTGCGTCCTTCCCGCCGGCCGCCCCCACGAGGAGTTCGATGAGCTCGACGGGCTTCGGGTAGTCGAATCCGTCGAATTTGTCGCCGAAGAGCGCCTTCAGAGTGTATGCGCCCTTGCGCGCATCGAGAGAGACGACACTTCGGAGCGTATCCCTGTACTCGTCCAGGTAATCCTTCATCTGAACGATCTGCTCGTGGGTCTTGCCGAAGATGATTCGACCCTCGTCGATGAGCCGCTTCATGGTCGATTCGGTGTAGCGGTACCCGTTGCTCGGGATCCGGCACGGTTTCTTCGTGACAGGGTGAATGATGTCGTACCGGTATCCAGCGGGATGCGTGTTGTGGACGCGGTAACCTACCTGGTAGGGACCACGCTCATCCACCGCGGTGTATCGACCAAGGCGCTCGAAGGACGCCTTGTTGTCCTTGAGGAACGCTTTCCAGCTCTTGGCGAGATCGTCTTGGGTCTTCGCGGCGTCCTTGAGACGACGGAACTCCTCCATGAGAGACTGGCTGAGTTCCTGGTTCACTGGACGCCAAACCTTCGGCAGTTCACTGGCACGCTTGGCGTAGCAGAGAACGTACTCGTGCTCGATAGCGATTCGGCTGGGGTTGTTGTCGGCAGAGCCCTTCCAGCACACGATTCCGATTCGATTCTTCTCGTCGAAGATCTCATCCATCAACATGCCGAGTCGAAACAGCTCGATGTCGTTGATCGAGACGAAGATCACTCCCGTGTCCTTCATCAGCTCACGAATCATCGCGAGCCTGGGGGCCATGTAGTTCAGCCACTTCGTATGGCGTCCGCCGTCTTCGTTAGAGACGTACTCGGCGTCTTTCCCTTCGGCGTTGGGATCGTGGTATCGGGCATCGCTGTATCGGAAGTCATTTCCGCCCCGGTTGTACGGAGGGTCGATGTAGGCCACGTCCACAGACGAGTTGAACTGTGAGCGAAGCGACACCATGACTTGGAGGTTATCTCCCTCCACTACGAGGCTGTCGCCGTCGCCTTTGGACAAACGTGCATCCGGTTCCAGGACCCGAGGAATCGGGATTTTCGACCTGTACGCACGTCGCCCCTCCCACTCAAGGTGGAGCCCGCTGCCGTTGGGGGAATCGTCGGGCGTGGATTGAAGAACCGTATTCATGGCGAGCTGCTCCGCTGGCCTGCGCTTCTTTCGGGAACTCATCGGAACCTCAAGGCTGTCTACCACCCGGGGCCGACACGCCCACGTTCGATCGACAGGCAGTGCTTCTTGACGCCGGCATTACTTCGCCTCGGGCGTGCGCAGGCGTCGTCTGGCCCACCAAGCCTCGATCACCTCGACAAGGATGTCGTTGAGCGATCGGCTCTGGTCGAGAGCGTAGGCGCGAAGGTCACGGTGGATCCCGGACGGCAGGTGCAGCGAGAGGAGTTGGTGGTCGAACAGCTTCCTGGGGCGCCCTGGAGTGCCCTTCCTCGCGAGTGGCGAAGAATAGTGATTTGGTGCGTAGGCAGCGATAATTGTTGAGTGTTTGTACAAATTTTGACAATCAGATATGCGGATCCTACCAAGAGACCGTATGAGGTCCCCACTGCACGCTCGGAGGCCCAACTTGCAGTCGGGGCACGCCGCCCGTGGCCCAACGCGGCCCCGGAAACGGAAACGGGCACCTGGCGATGTGCCAAGTGCCCGTAAAACTGGCGCGCCCTAGAGGATTTGAACCTCTGGCCTTCGGATTCGTAGTCCGACGCTCTATCCAACTGAGCTAAGGGCGCAAAGCCTATTCGGTTGTGCCGCCCGGGGAGGGCGGGGTGCTGCGGCGCTGCGGGTCCTGCGGTGCTGCGAGATTGGCGGAAAGGGAGGGATTCGAACCCTCGATACAGGTCACCCCGTATACTGGTTTAGCAAACCAGCGCCTTCGGCCTCTCGGCCACCTTTCCAGAACCCTTCTTCCGCTCCTTCTGTCCTGGCGGAGGAGGAAGGATTCGAACCTTCGGAGGGCGTGAACCCTCTGCGGTTTTCAAGACCGCCGCCTTAAACCGCTCGGCCACTCCTCCGAAAACCGCGAATCCGTCCTCGTTCCGTCTGCTTCCGGGCCCCGGGGGCATCCTGTCCGGCGCTCGGAGTCCGCCCATATACGGCACCGCCGTCCGGGGATCAAGCGGAGAACGCAGGGGCGGGCGGCCGGGGCGCGGGGCGCGTGAGAGCGGGCTCATCCGCCTCCCATGCAGTGGCCGGGCGCCCTCTCGTACGGTCCTCCTCGATGCCTGCCGTCCCCCACCTCGTCGCACCCGCCGGCTGCGCGCCCCGCAAGGCCGGCGGGCACCTCCGTGTCGACGGGTCGTAGGCCCCAGCACGAACCCCCCTCCGCTGCTGGGACCGAGACCTGCCGGCGGCGCGGTGGGGGGCGGCGGCATCGCCTCTCGCGCCCGGCTCCCCCTGCTCCGTGAACGGGGGGAGCGGGGGCTGAGGGGGCCTGCCTCGACTCCGGCCCGCACCTCGGGTGCGGGCCTACGCTCGGCATGAGCGGATGGGGAAGGGGCTGCGCAGGGATGGGGCCTCGGCTCCGGCCCGCACCAGTGGGCCCGCTCCTGCGAACCCGTACCAGTGGTGCGGGCCCGCGCTCGCCATCAGCGGGGGAATGAGCGCCACACGGGGGTGTGAGCACCCGGCTGAAGCGGTGGAGTGAGCGGACCCCGGCGTCACGCCTCGGTTTGCGACAACATGCCGCTTCTAAAGGACCTTTTCTGAGAGCCTTCTCACGGGGAACCCATGCCGCGGCGCGCCGGCCGCGACAGAACACGGCCCGCGATGATGCCCTCCTCGGTCCTTCTCCTCTCGCTCCTGGTCGTCGCCGAACCGTCGGCTCCGGACGTGTCTGGCGTCCCGCCCGCGACTGCGCCGGCGAACGCCTCGACGTCGCCGCAGTTCCACGCCTCGCCACCTCACAAGATGGCCCCGCTCGCGCCGGAGCGCGTCTACGCCATCACCTTCGACGAGGCGCTGGGGCTCGCGGCGGAGGCGCCCTCGGTCGCGGGCGCGGAGCGCGCGGTCTCGGTCAAATCCGAGGGCAATTCGAAGATTGGCCTGCTCACCTCCAACCCCTCACTCGTCCTCCAGCCCGGGTTCTCGACCAGGGACGCGAACCCGCGGCTGGAGGGCGAGGTAGCCCTCACGCAGTCCTTCAACCTGGCGGGCCTCTCGGGCAACCGCCGCAAGGCGGCCCGCACCGAGGAGCAGCAGCTCCGCGACGAGGCGCGCGCGGTGGCGCTCTCGCGCCGCCTCGACGCGGCGCAGGCGTGGCTGGACATGTGGGCAGCGGAGGCGGCCTTCCAGCTCTCGCGCGAGGAGCTGGGCCTCGCCATGGAGCTCGCGGCCCGCACCCGCCGCGCGGCGGAGGCCGCCGCGCTGACCCGCGCGGACGCGGCGGACGCGGACGCCTACGAGGCGGAGGCGCGGCTGGCGTCGCTCTCGGTCGAGGGCGAGGTGACGGACCTGGGCTTCCGCCTGGCGGAGATGGTGGGCCGGGCGACGCCGCTGCCGATGACGACCTCGGGCGAGCTGCCGATGGCGACGGTCCCGGAGCGCGCGGCGTGGCCGGCGCTCATCGCGCGTGCGGCGGCGCTGCCGGCGGCGCGCGCGGAGAAGCTCGCGGCGGAGGCGGACCGGGCCCGCGCCTCGGAGGCGCGCTCGGCGCGGGGCCTCGATCTCCAGCTGGGCGCGCGCGCGCAGCGAGACTCGACGGGGAACGACGTCCTCTACGGCATCGTCGGCTTCACCTTCCCGGTGTTCGAGCGGGGCCACCGCGAGGCGGCCACCTTCGACGCGGCGGCGGCCCGCCGCGCGGGCGAGGCGGAGGACGCGTCGCGCCGCGCGGTAACGGAGCTGGCGCGCGCGTTCCACGAGGTGGAGCACACGGGCGAGGTCCTGGACGCGCTGGAGAAGACGCTGGTCCCGGCGGCGGCGGAGAGCGCCCGGCTGCGCGAGGCGGCGATGCGCGCGGGCGACGCGACCGTGGTCGAGGTCCTGGTGGCCCGCCGGAGCGCGGCGGCGGCGCGTGCGCGCGAGCTGCGCGCGCGGGCGGCGCACGCCTGGGCGCGCGCGAAGGTCGCGATGCTGGTGGCGCTGGTGCCGACGGATGGGGCGCCGGACGCCGCCGCTCGCCCTTCGACTTCGGCGGTGCCTTCGGCCCCGCCTACGCTCAGGGTGAGCGGAGCTCAGGGTGAGCGGGACGGTCAGACATCGGCGGTGCCTTCGGCCCCGCCTACGCTCAGGGTGAGCGGAACCCAGGGTGAGGGGGACGGTCAGACTTGGGCGGTGCCTTCGGCCCCGCCTCCGCTCAGGGTGAGCGGATCACCTAGCCCGGACGGGCGCGATACCGAAGCTTCGCAACCCCGCAGCACCGGAGTCACGCCGTGAACCGAACCTCTCGCACGTCCCTCCTCGCCGCCGCGCTCGTCGCCTTCGCGGCCTGCTCGAAGGAGCCGGCCCCGGCGCCGGCGCAGCAGGCGGCGGGCTCGCCGACTGAGCCGGCCTCGCTGAAGCTCGCGAAGGAGCAGCAGCAAGGCGCCGCCGACACGACGCCGGCGGCGGCGACGAGCGCGCGCACGCCGTGGGTCCGCGCCCGCGCGGCGGAGGGCGTCTCGCTGCTCGAGGCCCCGGCGACGGTGCTGCCGGCGCCGGAGGGCGTGGCCGCAGTGACGCCGCCGTTCCGCGCCCGGATCACGAAGATCTCGGTCCGCGCGGGCGAGAAGGTGGCCCGGGGCCAGGTGATCGCCGAGGTGGTGATGCCGGAGGTGGTCCAGGCGGCGGGCGCCTACGCGGCGGCGACGACGCGCCTCGAGGCCTACCAGCGGCGGAAGGACCAGCTCGACGGGCTCAAGAAGGACGGCCTGGTGAAGCTCTCCGACCTGCTCGAGTCGGAGACGAAGCTCGCCGAGGCGCGCGCGGACCAGCAGAGCGCGCTCGCGACGCTCCGCGCGGCGGACCTCGGCGCGGCGGACGCGCGGCGCATCCTGGACGGCTCGGGGCAGGTGGGCCTGCGCTCGCCGATCTCGGGCATGGTCCACGAGGTGAAGGCCTCCATCGGCGAGACGCGCGAGGCGGCGGGCGAGCCGATCGCGCGGGTCGCCGCCGACGGCGAGACGCGGGTGGAGGCGCGGCTGGCGTACGCGCCGCCCCCGACGGCGAAGTTCGAGCTCATCCTGCCGGACGGCACGCGCCACCCGGTGGACCTGCTGGGCCGCGCGCCGGTGGTGGATCCGCGCGACGGCACCACGGCGGCCTGGTTCGCAGGCCGGAACGGCGGCGCGCGGCTGCCGGCGGGCCTCTCGGCGCGCCTCGCGGTGAAGATGGGCGAGGCGGCCGCGGCGGTGCCGGCGCGCGCGGTGGCGCTCGACGGCAAGCAGGCCTACGTGGTGCGCAACGTCGCGGGGAAGCCGCAGCGCCTCCCGGTGCAGGTGCTCGCCACTTCCGGCGCGGACGCGCTCGTGAAGGGCGTCGAGCCGGGCGTCGAGGTCGCGGCGGACGCGGCGCTGGCCGCGTCGGAGGAGCAGCCGTGATCGGACGGCTGGTGGCGTGGTGCGTGGACCACCGCAAGCTGGTGGTCGCGCTCACGGTGGCCCTGGCGATCGTCGGCGCCATCTTCAGCGCGCGCCTCAAGTTCGACGCGATGCCGGACATCACCACCAACCAGGTGCTGGTGCTGACGCGCGCGCCGGGCCTGACGCCGGAGGAGGTGGAGAAGCTCGTCACCCGGCCCATCGAGGCGGCGCTGGGCGGCGTGCCGGGCATGGTGGAGCAGCGCAGCCTCTCGCGCTACGGCATCTCCTCGGTCACGGCGGTCTTCGACGACGGCGCCGACACCTACCGCGCCCGCCAGGTGGTGAAGGAGCGGCTCGACACGGTGGCGCTGCCGAACGGCGTCTCGGCGCCTGAGCTGGGCCCGGTGACGGGCGGCCTGGGCGAGATCTTCCACTTCACCATCTCCTCCAACCGCCGCACGCCGGCGGAGCTGCTGGAGATGGCGACGCTGCGCGTGTCGCCCTTGCTCCGCAGCGTGCCGGGCGTGGTGGAGGTGAACACCTGGGGCGGCGAGCAGCGCACGCTCGAGGTCCGCGCGGATCCGGTGCGGATGGCGCAGCGCGGGCTCACGCTCGCCGACCTGCGCGGCGCGCTGGAACAGGCGACGGGCACCGCGGCGGGCGCGAGCGTGCCGGCGGGCTCGGCGCAGTCGCTGCTCCGCGCGGTGGCGCTCCCGAAGGACCCGACCGACCTCGCGCATGCGCTCGTCCACCCGCAGGGCGGCAACCTCCCGCCGGTGCGGCTCGCCGAGGTGGCGGACATCCGCGTGGGCGCGATGCCGCGCATCGGCGCCGCCACCAAGAACGGCCACGGCGAGACGGTCTACCTCATGGCGCAGATGCTCCGCGGCGACAACGCGCTCGAGGTGATGGACCGCGTCCACGACGCGATGGCGAAGGTGCGCACGGCGCTCCCGGACGACGTCACCGTGGACATCGTCTACGACCGCTCCAAGCTGGTCGAGGGCACGCTCCGCACGGTCTTCAAGAACCTGCTGGAGGGCGGCCTGCTGGTGGTGGCGGTGCTGTTCCTCATGCTGGGCTCGTTCCGCGCGGGCCTGCTGGTGGCCTCGGCCATCCCGCTCTCGATGCTGGGCGCGACGGGCGCCATGGTGCTGCTGGGCATCCCGGGCAACCTGATGAGCCTGGGCGCCATCGACTTCGGCCTGGTGGTGGACGGCGCGGTGGTGATGGTGGAGGCGATCTTCCACGGCGTGGCCGCGGCGACCTTCGCGTCGGCCGACCGGCGCGGCGGGCGCGAGAAGATGGCGGCGCACGTGCGCGAGGTGACGCGCTCGATGGCGACGCCGGTGTTCTTCTCGGTGCTCATCATCCTGCTCGTCTACGTGCCGGTGCTGTCGCTCACCGGGGTGGACGGGAAGATGTTCCGCCCGATGGCGCTGACGGTGGTGTTCGCGCTCCTCACCTCGCTCGTCCTCTCGGTCACGTTCATCCCTGCCGCGGCGGCGCTCTTGCTCCGCCCGAAGGACATCCCGGCCCGCCCGCCGCCGCTGGTGCGCCTCCTCGACCGGCTCTACCTGCCGCTCCTCGACCGCACGCTGGCGCGCCCGAAGGCGGTGGCGGCGGGGGCGGTGACGCTGCTCACGCTGGGCGTGGCGCTGTTCCTGACGGCGGGCTCGGAGTTCGTGCCGCAGCTCGACGAGGGCGACCTCGTCATCCAGACCACCCGCGCGGCGGACATCTCGCTCGAGTCGGCGGTGCGCGAGGCGGGGCGCATGGAGGCCGCGGTGCTCTCGCAAGTGCCGGAGGCGACGCGCATCGTCTCGCGCGTGGGCAGCCCGGCGGTCGCGACCGACATCATGGGGCTCGAGCAGGCGGACGTGTTCGTGACGCTGAAGCCGCGCTCGGAGTGGCGGAGGGGCCTCACCCGCGACCAGCTCATCCGCGAGGTGGAGCTCGCGATCGGGCGCGAGGCGCCGGGCGGTGACCCGGCCTTCACCCAGCCCATCCAGATGCGCTTCAACGAGCTGCTGGGCGGCTCGGTGGCCGACGTGACCATCTCGGTCTACGGCGAGGACCTCGCCGACCTCCGCGCGCTCGCCGAGCAGGTGACGGGCGTGGTGGAGCAGGTGAAGGGCGCCGAGGACGTGCGCATCTACGCACCGCCGGCGGTGTCGCTGCTCGAGGTCCGGCCGCGGCCGCTCGACGTCTCGGCGGCGGGCTTCACGGTGCGCGACGTGCTCGACGCGGTCACGGCGGTCCGCACCGGCGTCGAGGTGGGCGCCACCTACGACGGCCCGCTCCGCATCCCCATCGTGCTGCGCCTGGGCGACGGGGCGAGCGCGTTCACGCTCCCGTCGCTGGGCCTGCCCGCGCCGGGCGGCGCGCTGGTGCCGCTCTCGCGCGTGGCGGACGTGTCGAGCGAGGTGGCGCCGAGCCTGGTCTCGCGCCAGGACGCGGAGCGCCGGCTGGTGGTCGGCTTCAACGTGCGCAGCTCCGACCTGGGCGGCGTGGTGGGCGCGGCCGAGCGCGCGGTGGCGGCGCAGGTGCGCCCGCCGGCCGGCTACCGCATCGAGTGGGGCGGCTCGTTCGAGACGCTGAACGAGGCGAAGCGGCGGCTCGGCGTGGTCATCCCGGTGGTGCTGGTGCTCATCGTGGGCGTGCTGCTCGCCGCGTTCCGGAAGCTCAAGCCGGCGCTCGTCATCTTCATGAACGTCCCGTTCGCCTCGGTGGGCGGGATGATCGCGCTCTGGGCCCGCGGCATGCCGGTGTCGATCTCCGCGGCGGTGGGGTTCATCGCGCTCTCCGGCGTGGCGGTGCTGAACGGCGTGGTGCTGATGAACCGGCTGGTGGCGCTCGAGGCCGAGGGGCGCTCGCCGGCCGAGGCGGCCGCCACCGCGGCCCGCGAGCGCGCCCGGCCGGTGCTGATGACGGCGCTCGTGGCCGCGCTGGGCTTCATCCCCATGGCCATCGCGACCGGGGTCGGCGCCGAGGTGCAGCGCCCGCTCGCCACGGTGGTCGCGTTCGGCCTCGTCACCTCCACCATCCTCACGCTCCTCGTGCTCCCGGCGCTCTATCCTTGGCTCGCGCGCCGGGCCGAGGGATCATCGGCACCAGCCCCGGAGCCCGCGCATGAAGCTCTTGCTGGTCGAGGATGAGGACCGGGTCGCGCGCGTGCTGGCGCGCGGCCTGGCCGAGGAAGGCCACCAGGTGGACGTCTGCGGCACGGGCCTCGCGGCCCGCGAGCAGGCGACCACCATCGCCTACGACGTGGTGCTGCTCGACTGGTCGCTGCCCGACCTCGACGGCATCTCGGTGCTGCGCGAGTGGCGGTCGCGGGGCCTGCGCACGCCGGTGCTGCTGCTCACCGCCCGCGGCTCGACCGGCGAGAAGGTCACCGGGCTGCGCGCCGGAGCCGACGACTACCTGGTGAAGCCGTTCGACTTCGACGAGCTCATCGCCCGCATCGAGGCGCTGCACCGCCGCGGCGGCGCCACCGACGTCTCGGCGCTCGGGCCGGTGACGCTCGACGCCCGCCGGCGGGCGCTGATCGTGGGCGCGCAGTCCGAGACGCTCACCGCCCGCGAGTACGGCCTCGTGGCCGAGCTGGCCCGCCACGCCGGCG
The DNA here is from genome assembly GCF_000022145.1 of Anaeromyxobacter dehalogenans 2CP-1. NCBI lineage: Bacteria > Pseudomonadati > Myxococcota > Myxococcia > Myxococcales > Anaeromyxobacteraceae > Anaeromyxobacter > Anaeromyxobacter dehalogenans. The sequence goes on along the minus strand of NC_011891.1, from coordinate 4,449,563 downwards.
AGGTGCTCTCGCGCACCCGCCTCATCGAGACGGTGTGGGGCCAGGAGTTCGAGGGCAACTCGAACGTGGTGGACGTGTACGTCGGCTACCTCCGCACCAAGCTCGAGCGGCTCGGCGCGCCGGGCGTGCGCATCGAGTCGGTGCGCGGGGTGGGCTACCGGCTGGTGGTGCCGCCGGGGGGCGCCGCGTGAAGCTGGCGGCGCGCCTCTGGCTGCTCGGGGCGGTGGTGCCGCTCCTGGGCATGCTCGCGGCGGCGTTCGCGGCCGGCGAGCTGTTCCGCGCCAGCCTGGAGCGCGCGCTCGACGACGCGCTCATGGGGCAGGCCGCGGCCGAGGCGGTGTCGCTGTTCGACGCGCCGGGCGGGAAGCCCCACCTGCACATGGCCACCTCGCCGCTGCGCGGCTCGCTGACCCGCTTCGCGCCGGCCGCGGCGCTCTACGACGCGGCGGGGACCCGCATCCTGGTGTTTCCGGAGGACGCGCCGGCGGGCCTGGTGGACGACCGCCTCTCGCCCGTCGGCCTCGGGCCCGAGCCGCGGCTCGCCACGCGGCTTCGGGCGGACCACGGCGGCCGGGACCGCGTGCTCACGGTGGCGGTCTCGAGCCCGGACGGCGCGCCCTGGGCGCTCGAGCTCTCCGCCTCGCTCGCGGGCGTGCACGACACCGTCCACGCGTTCCGCCGCGCCGGCTTCGCCATGGCGCTCCTGCTCGGCGCGGGGCTGTTCCTGCTCCAGACGTTCCACGCGCGGCGCCTCGCGCGGCGGGTGAACGCGCTCACCGGCCACATGGCGGCGCTGCGCGAGGGCAACCTCGAGGCGGCCCCGCCCGCGGCCGAGGGCGACGACGAGATCGCCGCGCTGGGCCGGGTGGTGGCGGACGCGACGGCGAAGCTGCGGCGCGCGCGAGAGGCGCAGGACCGGCTGGTCGCCGACGCCGCCCACGAGCTGCGCACGCCGCTCACGCTCATGCGCACCTCCATCGACCTCGCGCTGCGCCGCCGCCGCGAGGCGCCGGAGCTGGTGGAGACGCTGGACGAGACCCGGCGCGAGGTGGACCGGCTGGCCCGGCTCGCCACCCGCCTGCTCGACCTCGCCACCGCCGGGCGCGGCGCCTGGGACCGCACCGCGGGCGACCTGGTCCAGGCGGCGCACGAGGCCGCCGAGGCGGCCCGCGCCGCGGCCGAGGCGAAGGGGATCCTGGTGCAGGTGGAGGGACCGGAGGCGCTGCCGGCGACGTTCGACGCGGCCGGCGTCCGCCAGGCGCTCGACAACCTGCTCTCGAACGCAATCCGCCACGGTCCGCGCGGCCGGCCGGTGACCGTCCGGCTCGCGCGCGCCGGCGACCTGGCCCGCATCGCGGTGCAGGACGAGGGGCCGGGGATCGCGCCGGCCGACCGCGAGCGGGTGTTCCAGGCGTTCGAGCGCGGCCACGGCGAGGCCGCCGGCCCGGAGGGCGCGGGCCTGGGGCTCGCGATCGTGGCGGAGATCGCGCGCGGCCACGGGGGGCGGGCCTACGTCGCGGAGACCGGGGCGGGCGCCGAGGTGGTGATGGAGCTCGCTGCCGCCTGAGCCTCAGCGCGGTGGCGAGGCGAACCGGCTCCCGGGCTTCACCCGCCGCGCCCGCGCCGCGCGGGAGAGCACCTCCTCCACGAACGGCTCGGCCGGATCCGGCGAGAGCACGAACGTGTCGCGCTCGGTGGTGACGCGCACGAGGCCGTCGCCCCGCGTCGCGTACATCCGGAACTTCCCCAGCGTGCGCGAGCGGAACCGGCCGTAGTGGCCGAACGCGCCGCTCGTCCCGAGCAGCCGGATGGCGCCGGCGAGCGCGCCCGGCGCGAGCAGCTCCACCTCGCGCACCTCGCGGAGCGGGATCTCGATCGGCAGGAGCGGCCGCTCCACGCGGATGAGCGCGGCCTCGATCTCGAAGCCGCTCGGGGCGAGCGCCCACACGAGGACGGCGGTGGCGACGATGAGCACCGGGAGCGCGGCGAAGAGCAGCGCCGGCAGGCCGACGTCGGGCGTCTCGGGGCGCCGCGCAGCGAACGCGGTGATCGCGGCGCCGGCGCCGGTGAGGCCGACGAACAGCGCCGTGCTCACCTTGAGCGAACGTTCCCAGCGCGCGGCGTAGAGGGCCATCGGCCGGGATTGTAGCGCGTCTTCCGTGCGCTCATCCCGAGCGTACGCCGGGCCCCCTCGACTCCGATCCGCTCATCCCGAGCGTAGGCCGGGCCCCTCGACTCCGGGCCGCTTCGCGGCCCTACGCTCGGGGTGAGCGGAACGATTGGGGCACGGCCGGAGTCGAGGGACGCTCGGAGTGAGCGGAACGATTGGGGCACGGCCGGAGTCGAGGGACGCTCGGGATGAGCGGGACCCGAGGGGCCCGGCCTCGGGGCCCGGCCTACCTACCGCTCCACGCCCCGCGGGAACGTCTCGGCGGCGATCCGCTCGAGGCCCCCCATGTACGGGCGGAGCGGCTCGGGGATGACCACGGTCCCGTCCGCCTCCTGGCACTGCTCCAGGATCGCGACGATGGTGCGGCCCACCGCCACGCCCGAGCCGTTCAGCGTGTGCGCGAGGCGCGGCTTGCCGTTCTCGCCGCGGTAGCGCACGCGGATGCGGCGGGCCTGGAAGTCCTCGCAGTTCGAGACCGAGCTGATCTCGCGGTAGGCGCCCTGGCCCGGGCACCACACCTCGATGTCGTAGGTCTTGGCCGAGGAGAAGCCCATGTCGCCGGTGCAGAGCAGCGAGACGCGGTGGTGCAGCCCGAGCCGGCGCAGCACCTCGCAGGCGTCGTCGAGCATCTTCTCGTGCTCGGCGTCGCTCTCCTCCGCCTTGGAGAGCTTCACCAGCTCCACCTTGTGGAACTGGTGCTGGCGCATGATCCCGCGGGTGTCGCGGCCGGCCGAGCCGGCCTCGGCGCGGAAGCACGGGCTGAACGCGCAGTACGACACCGGCATCGCGTTCGCCTCGAAGATCTCGTCCCGGTGCATGTTCGTGACCGGGACCTCCGCCGTGGGGATGAGGTACATCGGCGGCTCGTTCGTGGTCTTGAACAGGTCCTCCTCGAACTTCGGGAGCTGCCCGGTGCCGGTCATGGTCTCGCCGGTCACGAGGTACGGCGGGAGGATCTCGGTGTAGCCGCGCGAGGTGTGGACGTCGATGAAGAAGGAGACGATGGCGCGCTCCAGCCGCGCCGCCGCGCCCTTCAGGATGGTGAAGCGCGAGCCGGACAGCTTCGCGGCCTGCTGCCACTCCAGCACGCCCAGCGCCTCGCCCAGCTCCCAGTGCGGCTTCGGGGTGAACCCGTAGGCCTTCTTCTCGCCCCAGGTCCTCACCACCACGTTGTCGTGCTCGTCCTTGCCGTCCGGCACCGAGTCGCTCGGCGGGTTCGGCACCAGCATGAGCAGGCGGGTGAGCTCCGCCTCGACCTCGCCGAGCGCGGCCTCGGTCTTCTTCACCTCGTCGCCGAGCGCGCGCAGCGAGGCGCGGGCGCCCTCCACCGCGTCCTTGTCGGTGCGGGCCAGTTGCCGAATGTTCGCGTTCGCGTCCGCCTGTTCCTTCTTCTGCTTCTCCAGCAGTACGTTCAGCTCACGGCGGCGGGCGGCGAGCGGCTTCACCGGCGCGAGCGCCTGCACCGCGCCCTCGCCCCGGCGGGCGAGGCGGCGCTCGAAGCTCTCGAAGTCGGCGGCGACGGCCTTGAGGTCCAGCATGCGGCAACCCCTTCGAATCGGTTGGAATCCGGGCCGCAGGATTAGTCTTTAACCTCTGGACGGGCAAGGGGTCTTGGCAGGCGTGACCCCGGGGATTCGCATGGCGGACGACGTCGAGAGAGGGCGGCCGACGCTCCGGGTGGTGCCGGGCGGTGCGCGCTCCGGCACGCCGGCGACCCCCGGCCCCGGGATGCCCCAGGGCGCAGCGGCGCCGGTGTCCGACGAGGTGGCCGTCGCGGCGTTCCTGGCCGGCGACGACCGGGCGTTCGGCGAGGTCGTCCGCCACCACGAGCGGCTGGTGCTCGCGCTGGTGCGCCGCTACGCGCGGACCCCGGAGGACGCACGCGACCTGGCGCAGCGCACGTTCCTGCGCGCGTTCGAGGCGGCCCGCCGCACGCTGGCCCGCGGCGGCGCCGGGGCGGTGCCGTTCCGCCGCTGGCTGGTCCGCGTGGCGGTGAACCTGGGCAAGAACCACCTGCGCGACGAGACCCGCTGGACGCGTGCGCCGCTCGAGGCGCTCGACGCGGACGTCGCCACCCCGCCGGCGGCGCACGAGGCGGCGGTCCGCGCCGAGCGCGAGGCGCGGGTGCGCCGGGCGGTGCTGGCCCTGCCGCGCCGCCAGCGCGAGGTGCTCACGCTGCGCATCGACGCCGAGCTGCCGTTCTCCGAGATCGCCGCCGCGCTCGGCACCACCGAGAACTCCGCCAAGGTGAGCTTCCACCACGCGGTGCGCCGCCTCCAGGCGCTCGCCGGGGAGGAGGCGTCGCCGTGACCGCCTGCCGGGACCAGGCCCTCGCCGTCTCGCTGCACGCCGCCGGCGCGCTGGAGGGCGCCGAGGCGGCCGCGCTGGAGCGGCACCTGTCCGCCTGCGCCGGCTGCCGCGCCGAGGCCGACCGCGCGGCGGCGCTCCTGTCCGCGGCCCGGCTGCCGCCCCCGGGCGAGCTCGAGCTCCGGGCGCTCGACGGCCTCGCCGAGTCCACCTCGGCGGCCCTCGCGGCGCGCCGCCCCGCCGCGCGGACGCTCCGCGCGCTCGGCACCGGCCGCCGCCTGGCGGTGGGGCTCCTCGCGATCGCCGCCGCGGCGGCGATCGTGATCGTGCCGGTCGCGGTCCGGCAGCGGCTGCCCGGCCGCGCGGCCGCGCCGGCGGAGGTGGCCGAGGCGGAGCGCTGGCAGGAGCCGGACCTCGACACGCTGTGGCAGGACACCGAGGTGCTCTCGCTCGAGGAGACCGCCTCGAGCGACCAGGAGTCCGCGGCGCTCGCCGCGTATGACGGTGGGTGAAGGACGGTCCTTCACCGGTGAACGACAGAGAGCAAGGAGGAACGCGATGAGGAAGCTCCTCGCAGTGCTGGTGGTGTTGCCGCTCGCGGCCCTGGCCCAGGGTCGCGGGGCAGGTCCGGGCCCGGGCGGAGGCCAGGCGGGTGCGCAGGCCGCAGGGCCGCGCGGCGATCCCGAGCGGATGGAACGGCGCATGCGGCTCACCCGCACGCTGGGCCTCGCCGAGGCGCTCGACCTCGAGCCGGAGCAGGCGCTGAAGCTGGGCCAGCAGGTGGCGAAGTTCGACGACCGGCGGCTCGCGCTCCACAGGCAAATGCACGACGCGCATCAGGTGCTGCGCCGCGCCGCCCAGGGCGAGAAGGTGTCGGCCGGCGAGGTCGATCAGGCCATCAAGACGGCGCTCGACGCCCGCGCGCAGATGCAGTCGCTCGACCGGGACGTGGTCGCGACCGTCACGAAGGACCTCTCCCCCGAGAAGCGCGCCCGCGCGGTCCTGTTCCTGGAGCGGTTCCAGGGCCGGTTCGGGCCGGGGATGGGCCCGGGCATGATGAAGTTCCGGCGGGGCGGCGGCCGCGGCCCGGGCATGGGCATGGGCCCGGGCATGGGGCCCGGCATGGGCATGATGAACGGCCCCGGCCCGGGCTGCCTCGGGATGGCGGACGACGACGACGAGGAGTGAAGCCCCGGGCGCGCGGGTGCGTCGCGCCGCCGCGTCGGGGTGACCCCGGGCCTTCCCGGCCCGGGGTTGTTACACTCGCCCGTCATGGCCCCGCCCGGCGCACCCGAGCCGCTCGCCGTCGTCACCGGCGCCTCCGCCGGCATCGGCCTGGCCCTGGCGCGCGAGCTGTCGCGCCGGGGCCGGCCGGTCCTGGCGGTGGCCCGCCGCGAGGACCGCCTCCGCTCGCTCGCGGCCGAGGCGCACGCGGCCGGCCGCGCCGAGATCCACCCGCTCGCGCTCGACGTCGCCGCGCCGGGCGCGCCGGAGCGGCTGGTCGAGGCGTCGCGCCGGCTGGGCGGCGCCGGGCTGCTCGTCAACAACGCCGGCCTCGGCCAGTACGGCCGCTTCGAGCGCGCCGACCCGGCGCGGCTCGCGGCCATGCTGCGCGTCAACTGCGAGGCGCTGGTGCTGCTCTCGCACGCGTTCCTGCCCGAGCTGCGCGCGGCGGGCGGCGGCGCGATCCTGAACGTCGCCTCGGCCGCCGCGTTCCAGGCCACCCCGTACACGGCGGTGTACGGCGCCACCAAGGCGTTCGTGCTCTCGTTCACCGAGGGGCTCGCCGAGGAGCTGCGCGGCAGCAGCGTGTGGGCGGGCGCGTTCTGTCCCGGGCCGGTGGACACCGAGTTCGGGGAGGTGGCCGGCACCGGCGGCCGGTTCGGAAAGCCGCCCGGCATGCTCACCGCCGAGGCGGCCGCGCTCGAGGCGATCGAGCAGCTCCGCGATCGCGAGGTGGTGTGGGTGCCGCACCCGATCTACAAGCTCACCGCGGCCGCGTCGCGCCTGGTCCCCCGGGCGGTGCTGCGCCGCGTCTCGGGCCGGATCCACCGGCCTACGGAGGATGCATGAGCCGCAGGCGAGGGAAGGGCGACGACGCCACGCCGGGGATCGCGCCGGTGTACGAGGGTCCGGAGGTGCTCTCGGCGCTGCTCGAGCGCGCCGGCTCGAAGAACCGCGCCGAGGACGTGGTGACCATGTTCACCCAGGCGCAGGCGGCGGGCGAGCCGCGCTCGGCGGTCATCCCCGGCATCTTCCAGGACGAGCCGCGCTTCGAGTCGCCCGAGGCGGCGCGCCGGCTCTACTCGAACCTGTTCGGCCTGTGGGCCCGCCTCGCCGCGGGCCTCGGGGCGCTCGACGACGCGCCCGAGGTGGTGCCGGAGCCGGCCGCGCCGCCCGAGCTGCCGGAGCGCGGCGCCGCCGACGGCGAGGTGCTCGAGCCGGAGCTGGTCGAGGCGGTGTGGAAGAACCTGGCCGCCGCCGCGCCGCGCGAGCTGCAGCGCCGGCGCGACCGCTTCCAGAACGCGCAGCCGGACCTCGCCGCCTGGCTCGACGCCGCGCCGCTCCCCGACGCCGCCGCGGTGGCCGCGCAGGACCTCGCGTTCGAGGCCTGGGCGATGTTCGACCAGGCGTTCGGCGAGCGGCTCGGCGCGGTCGAGTACCACCAGCTCCGCGCGGTGGAGAAGGAGCCACCGCCGCTCGAGAGCGTGCAGCCGGCGCTCGCCGCCTACGTGGCCGAGCAGCTCGACGTGCTGGCCGACGAGGACGCGGGCCTCACCGAGGAGATCCGCGCGCAGATCGAGCGCGCGGTGGCCGCCGCCGTCGCCGGCCTCACCGAGTCGGTGCGGGAACCGTCATGATGACGGGGCTGCGCCGCGCCGCGGGCGCGGCCGCGCATGGCGCCGCCTCTCGCTACGCCGGCAGCCCGTCCACGAACGCGGTCAGCGCCGCGTTGAACGCCTCGGGGTTCTCGATGTTCGAGAGGTGGCCCGCGTCCGGGATGGTGACGAGCTTCGCGCCCTTCACGCCGGCGGCGATCTTCTTGGCCTCGACGGGCGGGGTCATGCCGTCCTCGGCGCCGACCACGACCAGCGCCGGGCAGCCGATGGTCGCGAGCGTGGGGACGGAGTCCGGCCGCCGCGCCATCCCGCGCTGAGCGGCGGCCACGCCGGCGGGCGTGCCGTCGAGGATGAGGTGCCGGGCCTCCTTCACGACGGCTGCGTCCGCGCCGGGCCGGAGCAGCTTCGGCACCATCTCGTCCGCCACCCAGCCCAGCCCCTTCTCCAGGGCGGTGCGCGCGAACTTCTCGCGGTTCGCCTTGCCGGGCTCGTCGTCCGCGCCGGCCTTGGTGTCGCAGAACGCCACCCCGCGGAACAGGCCCGGCGCCTGGCGGTACAGCTCGAACGCGAGGTAGCCGCCCATCGACAGGCCCGCCACCGCCGCGCGCCCGATCCGCAGGTGCGCGAGCAGCGCGCGCACGTCGCCGGCGAGCAGGTCCAGCGTGGACGCCTCGGGCGGCGTGCCGCTCTTGCCGAGGCCGCGGTAGTCGAGCGCGATGACCCGGTGCTTCCGCTCCAGCGCGGCGATCTGCCGCGTCCACATCCCGGAGTGGAGCGGGAACGCGTGGAGGAAGACGACGGCGCTCGAGCCGCTTCCGGCGTCGCGCCAGTGGATCTCGGTTCCGTTCAGGGTGGCGACGGGCATTCCCGAAGCATTAGCACTCCGGCGCGCGCCCGTCCGCTTCCCGCCCGCGTCGGGCCCGCGCGGGCGCGGCGGGCCACGGGGGCGGGGCGCCCCGGCCGGATCCGCGTTACACCTATCCACTCGGACCCGCCGGAGCGGCGGAGCAAGGGATCGGATGAGCGAGTACGGACAGGGGGCCCCGACCGGCCCGCGAGAGGGCATCGGCTACTTCGCGCGCTTCGGCGTGACCGAGCGGATGATCGCCGAGACGCTCTCGGCGGCGCTCTCGCGCGGCGGCGACCACGCCGACGTCTTCTTCCAGCACCGGGTGTCCTCGGACCTCGGCCTCGAGGACGGGGCGGTGAACCGCGCCTACGCGAGCGTCGAGCTCGGGGTGGGCGTACGCGTGGTGAAGGGCGACCAGACCGGCTACGGCTACACCGAGGACCTGTCGCTCCCCGCGCTGATCGAGTGCGCCCGCACCGCGGCCGCGATCGCGGACGGCCCCTCGCGCCCCGGCCCGCAGCGGCTGCACGTGCAGGGCGGCCTGCCCGACCGCTACCCGCTCGTCCGCCCGTGGAGCGAGGTGCGGCCCGAGGAGAAGCTGCCGCTCGTGGCCGGGCTGAACGAGCGCGCCTTCTCGGCCGACCCCCGCGTCAAGAAGGTGAACGTGTTCCTCCGCGACGAGGACGGCGCGGTGCTGCTCGCCGACTCGTCCGGCCGGGTGGTCGAGGACCGCCAGCCCATGACGCTGCTCTTCCTGTCGGTGCTCGCCGAGGAGAAGGGGCGGCGCGAGCAGAGCGGCTACAACGTGGCCGGCCGGGCCGGGTTCGAGTTCTACACGCCCGAGCGGCTCGACCGCGTGGTGCGCGAGGCGGTGGACCGCACCTCGGTGCTGTTCGAGGCGGTCGCCGCGCCGGCCGGCGAGATGCCGGTGGTGCTCGCGGCCGGCTCCTCCGGCATCCTGCTCCACGAGGCCATCGGCCACGGCATGGAGGCCGACTTCAACCGCAAGGGCGTGTCCATCTACGCCGACAAGATCGGCAAGCCCATCGCGAAGCCGTTCGTGAACATCGTGGACGACGCCGCCAACGCGGGCGCGCGCGGCTCCATCAACGTGGACGACGAGGGGAACGCCGCCGGCACCACGCAGCTCGTCGAGAACGGCGTGCTCGCGACCTACCTGCACGACGCGATCTCTGCGCGCCACTACGGCGTCGCCCCCACCGGCAACGGCCGGCGCGAGAGCTACCGCTACCCGCCGCTCCCGCGCATGCGCTCCACGTACATGCTCCCCGGCCCCCACCGGACCGAGGAGATCATCCAGTCGGTGAAGAAGGGCATCTACTGCGTGAACTTCTCGAACGGCCAGGTCAACATCGGCGCCGGCGACTTCACGTTCTACGTGAAGAACGGCTGGCTCATCGAGGACGGGAAGCTCACCCGCCCGGTGAAGGACGTGAACATCATCGGCAACGGCCCGAAGGCGCTCGAGCAGGTGGACATGGTGTCCGACGACCTCGCCATCGACGAGGGCGGCTGGACCTGCGGCAAGGACGGGCAGAGCGTGCCGGTGTCGCAGGGGCTGCCCACCGTGCGCGTCGCCTCGATGACGGTCGGCGGGAGGGGCTCGTGAAGGACCTGCTCGAGATCGCGCGCGACGCCGCCGCGCTGGCGCGGGGCCGGGGCGCGGACGAGGCCGCGGTGGGCGCCTACCGCGCGCGGCACGTCGAGGTGGCGTGGCGCGACGGGCGGCTCGAGAAGGTGAGCGAGGCCACCACCCGCGGGCTCGGCCTCGACCTGTACGTGGACGGCCGCTACGTCTCGGTGGGCACGAGCGACCTGCGCCCCGAGGCGCTGGAGCGCTTCGTGGACGACTCGGTCGCGCTCGCCCGCACGCTCGCGCCCGACCCGCACCGCCGGCTGCCGGATCCCGGCCTGTACCAGGGCCAGGCGGACCTCGACCTCGAGCTGGAGGACCCGCACCACGGCGCGCTCGACGCGGCCGAGCGGCGCCGGCAGGCCGAGGCCATCGAGACCGCCGCGCGCGCGGTGCCCGGCGCGCACGCGATCCTGTCGGTGTCCACCAGCGTCTCCGACTCGCTCAGCGAGAGCGCGCTCGTCCACACCAACGGCTTCGAGGGCCGCCGGCGCGGCACCGACTTCTGGATCGGCGCCGAGGTGACGGTGAAGGACCCCGACGGCCGGCGCCCGGAGGAGTACGCCTCGTCCGGCGCGCGCCACCGCTCCGACGTCGAGTCCCCCGAGGTGATCGGGCGGCGGGCGGGCGAGCGGGCGGTCGGCCGCATCGGCTCGCGCAAGGGCGAGTCGGCGGTGACCGCGCTCGCGGTGGACAACCGCGCCTCCGGGCGGCTGGTGGGCGCGCTGTTCGCGCCGCTCTCCGCGTCGGCGATCCAGCAGAAGCGCTCGTACCTCGAGGGCAAGGTCGGCGCCGAGGTGGGCAGCGCGCTGCTCGACGTGCGCGACGACCCGCACGTGCGCCGCGGCCTCGGCTCGCGGCTGTACGACGGCGAGGGGCTCGCGGCGCGGCCGTTCCCGGTGTTCGAGCGCGGCGTGCTGCGGAGCCTCTACGTGGACACGTACTACGGCCGGAAGCTCGGCGTGCCGCCCACCACCGGTCGCTCCTCGAACCTCGCCTGGAAGCTGGGCGAGCGCTCGCAGGCGGCGCTGCTGGCGGAGCTGGGCGACGGGGTGCTCGTCACCGGCTTCCTGGGTGGCAACTCGAACGGGACCACGGGCGACTTCTCGCTCGGGGTGCGTGGGTTCAGGGTGCGCGCCGGTGCGCTGGCGGAGCCGGTCGGGGAGATGAACGTCTCCGGCAACCACCTCGAGCTCTGGAAGCGGCTCGTGGCGGTGGGGAACGACCCCTACCGCTACTCCGCCATGCGCACCCCGACCCTGGTGTTCGAGGGCGTCCAGCTCGCCGGCACCTGAGCGCCGTGTGGGCCGACCCGCCCCGCGGTCGGTCACCGGCCCCTGGGACCCCCTCCATGCCACCGACGCGAATTTGCAGGCTGCGCGCTCCGTAGATACTTGTGTATCCGTGGCCCGCGTACTCATCGTCGACGACGAGTCGGACATCCGCCAGGCGGTCGCCGAGGTGCTGGCGGAGGAGGGCCACCAGGTGGTCTCGGCCGGCGACGGCGAGGAGGCGCTCGCTCAGATCCGGGCGTTCCACCCTGAGCTCGTCCTGCTCGACCTCATGATGCCGGTGATGAACGGCTGGGAGTTCCGGGCCGCGCAGAAGGGCGATCCGGACATCAGCGAGATCCCGGTGGTGATCCTCTCCGCCATGGGCCGCGACGGCGCCATCGACGCCGACGGCTTCATCCAGAAGCCGTTCGACCTCGAGATGCTGCTCGCCATGGTCCGCCGGCACGCGAGCGGCGGCCCGTCCGCCCCGGCCGCGCACCACGCGTAGTCCGCGCCCGCGCCCTACCTCCCCACCCTCCACGCCACCGCCACGCCCCTCCGGCGCCCGCCGGCGCGCAGCGCCTCGACCCCGCGGCGCCCCGCGTCCACCGCCTGCGCCACGCGATCGGTCGCGTCCGCGTCCGCCTCCAGCGTCTCGCAGGCCGACGAGAGCACCTCGCCGAGCAGGCGCCACTCCGCCTCGAGCGCGCCGCCGTCCGGCCCGGCCTGCAGCCGCACCAGGCCGGTGGTCCGCTCCCAGGCCTCCTCCGGCGCCGCGCCGCGCGCGAGCGCGTCGCCGACGGCGCCCACGAACCCCTCCACCACGCCGTCCAGCGCGGCCGCGGGCGCGCGCCGGCCGTCGGCCGCGCTGGCGCGCGCCGACCTCCAGATGCGCGCCAGCTCCCCGCGCGCGGCGGCGATGGCCTCGCCGGTCCGCCGGGCGTCGAGCCTCACGGGATGCGCGCCTCCTCGAGGAGCCAGGCGAGCGCCGCCTCCGCCTCGCGCTGCAGCGCGGGGAGGTCCTCGGTGAAGAGGTGCGTCGTCCCGGGCACGACGGCGAGCCGGCGCGTGCCGCGCGAGCCCTCGAGCACCGCGCGGACCTCCTCGGGCGCGCCGAACGCGTCCCGCTCCGCCTGGACCACCGCCGCCGGCCGCTCCACCGCGCGCGCGTCGGCGGCGTCGCGCACCAGGTCGAGGTCGGCGGAGCGGAGCGCGAGCCCCGCGAGCAGCAGCCCGCGCACGCGCGGGTCCGGACCGCCCGCCAGGATCGTCATCCACGAGCCGAAGGAGAAGCCGCAGCAGAGGAGCGGCAGGTCCGGGTGGCGCGCCGCGAGCCAGGCGAGCGCCGCGCGCGTGTCCTCGACCTCGCCCGGGCCGCGGTCGTACGCGCCCGCGCTCCGCCCCACGCCGCGGTAGTTGAAGCGGAGCGTGTGGCCGCCCTGCGCCCGCACCGCGCGGGCGAGCCGGTAGGTGGCGTGGTTGTGGAGGGTGCCGCCGAAGCGCGGGTGCGGGTGGCATACCAGCGCGGCGAACCGCGCGCCGGGGACCTCCTCCAGCAGCGCTTCCAGCCGGCCCGCCGGCCCGGTGAGATCGACCTGTGGCAACGTCCGTCCTCGGCCCCCCGGGATCGGGCGACGCCGCCCGTTCAGCCGAGCAGCGCCGCGAACATGCGCTTGCCGTCCTCGAGGCCGAGGATCGACTCGCTGGCGCGGTCCGGGTGCGGCATGAGGCCGACCACGTTGCGCGCCGGGCCGCCGGAGATGCCGGCGATGTCGCGGGCCGATCCGTTCGGCGCGCCGCCGACGTAGCGGAACACGACGCGCCCCTCGCCCTCGAGCCGGTCGAGCGTCTCCGGGTCGGCGAAGTAGTTCCCCTCCGCGTGGGCGATCGGCATGGTGAGCGACTGGCCGGCGAGCCCGCGGGTCACCGGCGTCTCCTGCCCCTCGACGCGGATGGTGACGTCCTTGCAGATGTACTTCAGCGACGCGTTCCGCATCAGGACGCCGGGCAGCAGCCCGGCCTCGCACAGGATCTGGAACCCGTTGCAGATGCCGAGCACCGGGCCGCCCTGCTGCGCGAACGTGACGAGGTCGGCGATGACCGGCGAGAAGCGGGCCAGCGCGCCGCAGCGGAGGTAGTCGCCGTAGCTGAAGCCGCCCGGCACCACCACCGCGTCGAGCTTCGCGGGCAGGCGGTCCTTGTGCCAGACGTACTGGGCCTCGGCGCCCATGACGTGCTTCACCACGTGGTAGCAGTCGTGGTCGCAGTTGGAGCCGGGGAAGGTGAGGATGCCGACGCGCATGGTCCGGTGCCGTCCGAGCTAGAGCTCGATGCGGAAGTCCTCGATGACGGTGTTGGCGAGCAGCTTGCGGCACATCTCCTCGAGCCGCTTCCGCGCCTCGGCCTCGGGGAGCTTCTCGTCGAGGGCGACCTCGATGAACTTGCCCAGCCGGACGTCCGAGACCTCGCCGTAGCCCATCGCGTGCAGGGCGCGGTTCACCGCCGACCCCTGCGGGTCCAGCACCCCGCGCTTCAGCGTGACGTACACGCGCGCCTTCTTCGCCATGCGCGGGTTTATAGCAGAATCCGCCCCGTGCGCCTCACCCCGGTTTTGCTAGGGTACGGGGTCCATGGAGGGAGCTTCGGCAGCGCAGATCCTGTGGCTGGTCGCGGGGATCGCGGCGCTCCTGGCGCTGCGGGCAGTGGCCGCCGCGCTGGAGGCGGCGCTGGTGGCCGTGGGCGTGCCCCGGGCGCAGGCGCTCGCCCAGCCGCCCGACGCGGGCGCGCGCGCCCGGGCGCTCGGGGCGCTGGCCGGCGACGCCGAGGCGACCGCGTTCACGCTCCGCGCCGCGGCGACGCTCGGCACGCTGCTCGCGGGCGTGCTGGCCGGCGCCGGTGGCCCCGCGCTCGTCCCCGGCCTGCCGCCCTGGCCGGCGCGCCTGGTGGCGGCGCTCGTCGCCGGGCTCGTCTCGCTGCCGATCTCCGCCGCGGCCCGGGGCCTCGGCGCCGCGCACGGCGAGGGCGTGGCGCTCGCGCTGGCGCTCCCGTTCCGCGGCCTGAGCGAGCTGCTCCGGCCGCTGGCGCGCGCGGTGGCCTGGTCCGCCGGCCGGCGCGCCCGCTTCTCGCTCCCGCCGCCGCCGCTCGACGAGATGGAGCGCGCGCTCGCCGAGTACGCCGGGCGCGGCGGCAGCGGCTCGGAGGGGACCCGCGAGCTCATCCACAACGTCTTCGAGTTCCGCGAGAAGGTGGCGCGCGACGTGATGGTCCCGCGCACCGACGTGGTGGCGGTGGAGCTCGGCACGCCGGTGCCGCAGATCATCCGCACGCTCTCGGAGGAGGGCCACTCGCGCATGCCGGTGTACCGCGAGAGCCTGGACCAGATCGCCGGCGTGCTCCACGCGCGCGACCTCGTCCCGCTGCTCGCGCACCCGGAGCTCATCGTGCTCGCGGACATCCTGCGCCCGGCGCACTTCGTCCCCTGGTCGAAGCCGGTGGAGCAGCTCCTGCGCGAGATGCAGCGCCGCCACCTGCACATGGCGTTCGTGGTGGACGAGTTCGGCGGGGTGATGGGCATCTGCACCATCGAGGACGTGCTCGAGCAGATCGTCGGCGACATCCAGGACGAGTTCGAGGAGGAGGACGAGGGCCGCGAGGTGGAGCAGCACGCCGACGGGTCGTTCACCGTGCAGGGCGCCGCGGCGGTGGCGGAGTTCAACCGGGCCGCGCAGGCCGGCGTCCCCGAGGACCAGGGCTTCGAGACCATGGCCGGGTTCGTCTCCTCGCTGGCGGGCGCGATCCCGGCGCGCGGCGACCGGTTCTTCTGGAAGGGCTGGGTGTTCACCGTGGCCGAGGCCGATCCGCGCCGCGTGGTGAAGGTGCGGGCGGCGCGGGTGAAGCGCGGCGCGTAACCGCCGCGGCGCCGCGCCCGGCCGGCCGGTCGGCGGGCGCAGTGGCGGGCCCCCGGGCGAGTCCCGCCCCGCCGCGGCCGTGCCGGGCGGGGGTGCCAGGGGTTACCGTTCCGGCGCCATGACCGACGATCGCAACGGCGTGCGGATCGGCCAGGCGGTCCGCGATCTCGACGGCCGTCCGCTGGGCCGCGTGGACGCGCTCTACGAGTGGGGTTTCCGCGTGGTAAAGGGCTTCCCCATCCTGTTCCGGCAGGAGCAGGTGCTGCGCTACGACGAGGTGCGCGGCGAGCGCGGCGGCGCGCTGGTGGTGGCCCGCAGCGAGGCGGCGCTCCTCCAGCTCGCCGCGGGCGAGATCCCCGACATCTGGCGCGTGCCCACGCCGCACGCGTTCCCGGCCGCCGCCACGCCCTCCGAGGCGCGGGACCTGTTCGAGGGGCTGGCCGGCGCGCGCGCCGCGTCCGCCGCGCCGCGGCCGGGCGTGCCCGAGCCGCAGTCGCTGCCGGCTGCGGACGAGCGGGACTACGTGCGCAGCCGCGGCGAGTCCTTCCCGGCGGGCCCGCCCCCGCAGCCCTGATCTCGGCCCGCACCTCCGCGGCGCTCTCGGGTAATGTGCGCGGCCATGACCGAGGCCGCCCCCTCGCCGCGCCCGCAGCCGGCCGGCTACCGATGGCTGGTGCTGCTCGCCTGCAGCGTGGCGATGTTCGGCAACTACTACGTCTTCGACGCGCTCTACCCGGTCACCCCGCTGCTCGAGAAGGCGTTCGGGTTCACCGGCGAGCAGGTGGGCCTGCTCGACACCGCCTACAACGTCGCGGCGCTGCTCACGCTGCTCGCCGGCGGCGTGCTCATCGACCGGCTCGGCACCGCGCGCTCGTCGGTGCTGTTCGGCGCCATCGGCGCGGCCGGCACGCTGCTCATCGCGTTCGGCCCGGTGCTCACGCCGGGCACTCCCGCGCTCGGCATGGCCGCGGGGCGCTTCGTGCTCGGCGTCGGCTCGGAGCTGTTCATCGTGGCCGCGACCACGGTGGTGGGGCGCTGGTTCAAGGGCAAGGAGATCTCCTTCGCGCTCGCGATCCAGCTCCTCATCGCCCGCTTCGGCTCGCTCGCCGCCGACCAGTCGCCGAACTTCGCGGGCGGCCTGTTCGAGCGCGGCTGGCAGGCGCCGCTCTTGCTCGCCGGCGTGCTGGGCGTGGCCTGGTTCGTGTTCGCGGTGATCTACGCCGGCCTGGAGGCGAACGCGGCGCGGCGCTACGGCGTGAAGGGCACGGTCGCGACCGACAAGCTGGTGCTCGGCGACCTGGTCCGGTTCGACCGCGCCTACTGGTGGGTGGTCGGGCTCTGCGTCGCGTTCTACGCGACCATCTTCCCGTTCCGCACCTTCGCGAACCTGTTCTTCATCGACTACCGCGGCCTCACCAACGAGGCGGCCGGCAGCCTGAAGAGCGTGCTCCCCTTGCTCTCGATGATCGGCATGCCGCTGTTCGGGCTCCTGGCGGACAAGTTCGGCAAGCGGGCCCTGATGATGGCGGCCGGCTCGGCGCTGCTCGTGCCGCCGTTCCTCCTCATGCTCTGGTGGCACACCGGCGTGGTGCTCCCCGAGGTCCGCCTCCCGCTGCTCGGGACGGTGCTGGCGGCGGGGACGCCGCTCGAGCTGGTGCTCGCGATGGCGATGATGGGGCTCGCCTTCGCGCTCGTGCCGGCGGTGCTCTGGCCGGCGGTCACCTACCTCGTGCCCGGGTCGCGGCTCGGCTCCGCCTACGCGCTCATGACGTTCTGCCAGCAGGTGGGCTGGGCGGGCATGAGCTGGGGCATGGGCAAGGTGAAGGACGCCGGGCACGCCAGCGCCGCTGCACCGGGGGGCTGGGTGCCGGTGGTGCTGATGCTGGCGGTGCTCTCCAGCGCCGGCTTCGTGTTCTCGTTCCTGCTCTGGCGCTCCGAGCGCGGGGCGGGCGCGCACGGGCTGGAGGACGTCACGCCGCGTGAACACGCCTGAGCCGGGCCGGGCGTCGTCGCGACCCTCGGTCCGGGCCGGGATCACCGGGACGGGCCGCGGGTCAAGTTGTTTGCCATCGGGATCCCGAACCCGTATGCTGCGATATCGACGCAAGATCCCGGGATCAGGCGGGATCTCGCGGGCGCGCGGCGGCGGGCGGCGCGTTGGCCCGAGGGCGGGTGAATGGCGGACGGGGCGAAGGTCAACGGAGTGGCGGCGGCGATCGATCCGGAGGGGCTCCTCAGGAGCGCGCTCGAGAAGATCGTCTTCTTCGAGTGCCGCGTCTCCCAGCTCGAATCCGAGCTCGCGGCGGCGCGCACCACCGCCGAGCGGGCCCGCGCCGACGCGGCGAAGGCGCACCGGCGCGAGGTGGAGCTGGAGCAGGCCGCCGCGGCCGAGCGCGGGGCCCGGGCCGACGCGCAGGCGCAGGCCGACGACCTCGTCGAGCGGGTGCGGCTGCTCGAGGGCGAGCGGGAGCGGCTCCTGTCCGGGCTGGTGGAGCGCGCCCGCATCGGCGGCGCGCCCGGCGCGGACGGCGCCCCGGGCCCGGAGGAGGGCGGTGCGGACCTGGCCGGCTTCATCGCCGAGCTGCGCGCCGAGATCGACGTGCTGCGGGCGTGGAAGGCCGCGGCCGAGGCCGGCGGCGTCCGGGTGGACGCGGGCGGCACCGTGCACGTGCCGAAGGCGCGCGAGGGGGCCGAGGCGGTGGCGCAGCTCGCCGGCCGGTTCGAGGCCGAGGGACGGGTGGGGCTCTCCGGACGCGACACCGACCGGATGAAGGAGCTGCTCGCCACCCGCGCCGATCGCGTGCTCTACGAGCGGTCCATGGACGACCTGCGCGCGCCCGACGCGCGCACGCGCCAGCGCGCGGTCCGGACGCTGGAGGCGCTCGGCTCGAAGGCCGCCGCGCCGCTGCTCGCCGCCGCGCTCGGGCGCGAGGAGGACGGCGACGTGAAGGCGGCGCTGCTCGGGGCGCTGGCCCGGTTCAAGGAGCCGTTCGCGGCCCCGCTCGCGGAGCGGGCGCTGGAGGACGCGCGCCCGGCGGTGCGGGTGGCGGCGCTGGAGGCGCTGAACGCGGTGGCCTCGGGCGACGCGGAGCCGCGGCTCGCCGGCGCGCTCTCGGATCCGAGCCCCATCGTCCGTCGCCGGGCGGCGCTCCTGCTCGGCTTCGCGCCCGGCGAGCGCGCCGAGGCGGCGCTCTCGGTCGCGCTCGGCGATCCCGACCGCGGCGTGGCCCGCGCGGCCGCGGCGGCCCTGTCCGGCCGGCCCACCGCCCGCGCGCAGGGGGCGCTGGCGCGCGCGCTCGAGCACCCCGACGCGAGCGTGCGCCGCGCCGCCGCGTCGTCGCTGTCGCGCGTGTCCGGCGAGCGCATCTCGTCCGACGGCTCCGCGCCCGCGCGCCGGGCCGCCTCGCGGCGCATCGCCGAGCGGCTCGCCGCCATGGACGCGACCGCGCTGCGCGACGCGGTGATCGCCGGGGCCGACGCGCTCGCCCCCGCCCGCCCCTCGACGGGCTCGGGGCGAGCGGATTCCCCCGCACGGCACGCTGCCCCTTCCCCCGCTCGTGCCGAGCTCGTCGAGGCACGCCCCCACGCCCCCGCTCGGTCCGCCGCCGCCTCCCCCGCCCGTGCCGGGCCGGTCGAGGCACGCCCCCTCGCCCCCGCCGCCCGCGCCGCGGTGGCGGTCGCCGTCGTGGAGGCCGCCCCCGCCGACCCCGGCCTCGAGGCCGGGATCGTGGGCGAGGTCCGCATCGCGCTCCGCGGCTGCACCCCCGCGGATCTTTCCGCCGTGCTCGGCGCGCCGCAGCCGCGCGTCGACGCCGTGCTCGCCGCGCTCGCGGCCCGCGGCGCCCTCGTCCAGCGCGGGGCGCGCTGGTTCATGGCATAGAGGACACGATGGAGAACGTCCGGTACACCGCGAAGCGCCTCGCCGAGATCGTCGGCGCCACCGAGAAGCAGGTGGCGTCGGCGCTGGGCCGCAAGGACGGCTTCGGCATGGCGGACCTCCCGGTCCTGCGCGAGAAGCTGAAGCGGATGCCCGAGCCGTACCCGCACCGCATCCAGCTCTTCCTCAACTTCAAGGGCGGCACCGGCAAGACCAGCCTCTCGACGTCGTACGCGTACCGCCTCGCCGAGCGCGGCTACCGCGTGCTCATGATCGACCTCGACAGCCAGGGCCACGCCACCAAGTGCCTCGGCCAGGAGGGCTCGAGCTTCACCCGCACGCTGCACGAGGTGCTCATCCGCAAGGTGCCCATCGACGAGGTCACCGTCCCGACCGGCATGCCGAACCTGTCGCTGGTCCCGGCGAACCTCGCCATGAGCACCATCGACCTCGCGCTGATGCCGCTCGCCGGGCGCGAGTTCCGGCTGCGGAACGCGCTCCAGGGCACCGCCGGGCGCTACGACTTCATCGTGCTCGACGCGCCGCCGTCGTTCGGGCTGCTCAACCTGAACGCGCTCATGGCCGCGACGGATCTCGTCATCCCGGTGCTGGCCGACTTCCTCTCCTACGACGGCCTGCGGCTGCTGTTCGAGACGATCCAGGGGCTCGAGCAGGACCTGTCGCACCAGCTCGAGAACATCTTCATCGTGGTGAACGCCTACAACCAGACGTTCAAGATCGCCCGCGAGGCGCTGGGCGCGCTCCGCGAGCACTACGCCGACTACCTGCTCGACACGGTGGTCCGCCAGTGCACGAAGTTCGCGCAGGCGTCGAGCGAGGGCTGCCCCATCTTCGGCTACGACGCCGACTCGAAGGGCGCGACCGATCTCGAGGCGGTGCAGACGGAGATCCTCGGGCGCGTCAAGGCCGCCGCCGCGGCCACCGGCGCCGCGGGAGCGTGACCGACATGCGCAAGGCCTTCGACGCGAACGTCCCCAAGCTCAAGCCGCGGCTCCGCGCCGCCGGCGCCCCTGCCGCGCCCGCGCCGGAGGCCGAGGTCGCCCCCGCGCCCGAGGCGGTCGCCGTCGCCGAGGCGCCGGTCGCCGCCGAGCCGGTCGCGCCCGAGGCGCTCGCGTCGCCGGTGGCGCCCGCCGCCGAGCCCCGCGCCGCCGGCGAGCGCGGGCGGGTCGCGATCCACGCCGCCGCCGAGGCCGCCGCGCAGGTGGCCGCGGTCGAGCCGCCGGCGCCGGTCGCCGCGCCGGTCGCGCGCGCCGCCGCCCCCGCGGTCGCGTCGATCGCGCCCGCCGCCGAGGTGCCGGCCGCGCCGCAGGGCGACGTGCAGGAGCGCCGCGAGCGGCTGCAGAAGATCAAGCGCCGGGTGGCCGAGGCCGCGAAGCCCGCGCCGCGCATCGAGCCGGTGCCGGCCGATCCGGGCCGCGCCGCCGAGAGCGTGCTCGGGCTGGTGAAGGACCTCGAGGTCGAGCTCCTGCGCGCGCGCGAGCGCGAGGAGGCGCTCCGCGCCGACCTCGACGAGGCGCGGCAGGAGCTGGCCCGCGCCGCCGGCGAGGCGCGCGGGGCGACCGAGCGGCTCGCCGTCGCCGAGAAGGAGCTGGAGGACAAGCGCGGCGTGCTCTCCGACCTGCTCGGCGAGATGGACGCGCTGGAGCAGGAGCGCGACGAGTCGGTGCGGCGCGCGCAGGCGCTCTCCGCGCTCGACGAGGAGCGCGCCCGCCTGCTCGACGACGTCACCCGCCGCGCCGACGAGGAGGCGCGCGTGCGCGCCGAGCGCGAGAAGGAGGTGGAGCGCCTCTCCGAGGAGCTCCGCGCCGGCGCCGCCGACGGCGCCCGGCTGCGCACCGCGGTGGGCGAGCTGGCCCGCGAGCGCGATCAGCTCGCGGCGGAGCTGGACCGGCTCCGCGCCGAGCGCGACGAGCTCGCCTCGGCGAAGCGCGCGCTCGAGCAGGTGCACGCGGCGCTGGCGCAGGCGCGCGCCCGGCTTGGTTGACGCGCCAATCACCGCGAGAAGTCGCGGCCTTCGCTGCGCGTGCGGGCGTCGCGCCGCACGCGCGCCGTCGGGCGACCATTCGCCGCACGGTCCGGGGGACCCTTCGGGTGAGTGAGGGGCTACAATCCCCACGCTCGATGGAAGGCGCCGTGGACGGGCGCCGGAGGGACCGGATGGCCAGATGCTCCCGCATCGCGTCGTGCCCGCTGTTCGCCCAGTTCGCGATGAAGTCGTCCCTGCGCGTGTGGCAGGGCTACTACTGCGAGGGCGACTTCGCGCGCTGCGAGCGGTTCAAGCTCGCCTCCGCCGGCGCCGCGGTTCCCGTGAACCTCCTGCCCAATGGCAAGTCGCTCGCGGTGCCGCTCGAGCAGCTGGAGCCGAAGCACATGCAGTGACGCGCGCGCCGCGTCCGGGGGGTCGCGGCGCGCGCGGTGGTCTGTCGCGGGGAGGGACGCCGCGGGGGGGATGGGGAACGCGGGGCGGGCACCACGCCGCCCCGCGCGCTTTTTTCCGCCCCGACGAGCGGTTGCCCCGGGCCGCCGCGGCCGGCATGCCTGCGGACATGGCCACCGAACCCGCGTACGAGCTCGTCTACTGGCCGGGCCTGCAGGGCCGCGGCGAGTTCATCCGGCTCGCGTTCGAGGACGCGGGCGTCCCCTACGCCGACCTGGCCCGCCTGCCCGACGCCGGGGGCGGCGGGGCCGCGGCGGTGATGCGGCTCCTCGAGGAGCCCGGGCCGTGGCTCACCCCGCTCGGCCCGCCCGCGCTCCGCCACGGCGAGGTGGTGGTGGCGCAGACCGCCGCCATCCTGCAGTGGCTCGCGCCGCGGATCGGGCTGGTCCCGCCGGACGAGGCGAGCCGGCTGCGCGCGCACCAGCTCCAGCTCACCATCGCGGACCTGGTCGCCGAGGTGCACGCGGTGCACCACCCGGTGGCGACCTCGCTCTACTACGAGGACCAGCGGCGCGAGGCGGGGCGCGCCGCCGAGGCGTTCCGGCGCGAGCGGATCCCGCTGTTCCTGCGCTACCTCGATCGCGCGCTCGACTCGAACCCCGCCGGCGGAGGGCGCTGGCTGGTGGGCGCTGGGTGCAGCTACCCGGACCTCTCCACCTTCCAGGTGATCGAGGGGCTCCGCTACGCGTTCCCGCGCGCCATGCGCCGCATCGAGCGGCGCTTCCCGCGCCTGGTCGCGCTGCACGACGCGGTGGCGGCCCGCCCCGGCGTCGCCGCGTACCTCGCGTCGGACCGGCGCATCCCGTTCAACGAGAGCGGGATCTTCCGGCACTACCCGGAGCTCGACGAGCCCGCGCCGAAGCGGTCGCGTCCCTCGACTCCGGGCCGCCGCACGGCGGCCCTACGCTCGGGACGAGCGGGGAAGGGGGAGCGGAAGCCGAAGATCCGCGGCGGAGCAGCGCCGAAGAAGCAGCGCCCTACTTCGCGGCGGCGCGGTCGATCGGCGTGACGTTCCCGCCGCGGTCGCGGATGCGGTCGAGCGCGTCGAAGGCGGCGTACTTGTACGCCTCCTGCAGCGTCGGGTAGTTGAACACCGTCTCGGCGAAGTAGCGGAGGTCGCCGCCCAGCGCCATCACCGCCTGGCCGAGGTGCACCGTGTCCGACGCGTGCGGGCCGATGCAGTGCACGCCCAGGATCGCGCCGTTGGCCGGGTCGGCGAGCACCTTCAGGAAGCCCACCGCCTCGCCCACCAGGTTCGCGCGGGCGTTCTCCACCAGGCTGGCGCGCCCGATGACGTAGTCGCGCCCCTTCGCCTTGAGCGCCTCCTCGCTCTCGCCCACCGAGGAGATCTCCGGGATGGTGTAGATGCCCACCGGCAGCAGCTCGGGCAGCTTCTGCTTGCGGTTGCCGCCGCAGGCGTGGTTCATCGCCACGCGCCCCTGCTCCATGGAGCTCGAGGCGAGGCCGGGGAAGCCGACCAGGTCGCCCGCCGCGTACACGTGCGGCACCGCCGTCTGGTAGTGCGAGTTCACGTCGAGCAGGCCCTTGTCGGTGGCCTTCAGCCCGGCGTTGGCGAGGTTGAGCGCCTCGACGTTGCCGATGCGGCCGGCCGCGACCAGCACCTTCTCCGCCACCAGGCGCGACTCGTCGGCGAGCGTCACGAGCACGTCGCGCTCGCCGCGCTCCAGCTTCAGCGCGCGCGTCACCTGGTGCCGGGTGATCCCGAGCACGTCGAAGGAGTCCTGCATCGCGAGGGACAGCTCGGCGTCGAGCCAGGGGAGCAGGCGGTCCTTCGAGTCGATGATGGCGACCTTCACGCCCAGCGCGGCGAAGATCGACGCGTACTCGCAGCCGGCCACGCCGCCGCCCAGGATGGCGAGCGAGCGGGGGATGCGGTCGAGCATCAGGATCGAGTCGGAGTCGTAGACGCGCGCGTTGTCGATCGAGTACTGCGGCGGGTGGAACGGCCGCGTGCCGGTGGCGAGCAGCACCACCTCGGCGTGCAGGTCCTGCTGGCCGCCGTCCGGCACCGAAACGCGGATGGTGTGCGGGTCCACGAAGCTGGCGATGCCGCGGAACATCTCGACGCCGGCGTGGTTGAGCGCGCTGCGGATGCGGGAGTGCTCGCGCGCGGTGACCAGGCCGCGGCGGCCCATCAGCTCGGGGACGGTGACGGTGCCGGAGACGCGGACCTCGATGCCGTGCGCGTCGCGGCTGCGGGCCTGCTGGATGGCGAGGGCGGTCTCGCGGAGCGCCTTCGAAGGGATGGTGCCGGTGTTGGCGCTCGCGCCCCCCGGCACGGCCTCCTTCTCCACCAGCGCGACCTTCTTGCCCAGGAGCGCGGCCTGGATGGCGCCGTTCTCTCCGGCGGGGCCGGAGCCGATGACCACCACGTCGTACGAGAGCATGCGCCCGCTTATAATGCAGGACCCGCCGGAGTTCGATATTGTTCACGGTTCCGTGCGGACCCTCCCGACGAACCCGGTGCTCGGCCAGATCCGGAAGAACCTCTCCGTCGAGCTCGACGAGCGCCGGCGCGCGCTCGCCGCGGCCGGGAAGCGCCTGTTCGACTTCGGCCTCGGGGATCCCAAGGAGCCGACGCCGCCGTTCCTGCGCGAGGCCCTGCGCGCCGCCGTGCCCGAGGTGTCGCAGTACCCGAGCGCGTTCGGCACCGCGGCGCTCCGCCGCGCGGCGGCCGGGTACCTCCAGCGCCGCTTCGGCGTGGCGGTGGATCCCGAGGCCCAGGTGCTCGCCTGCGCGGGCGCCAAGGAGGCGATCTTCCACCTGCCGCTCGCGTTCGCGGGCGACCCGCGCCGCCGCAAGGTGGTGATGCCGGATCCGGGCTACCCCACCTACGAGGTGGGGGCGCGCTTCGCGGGGCTCGAGCCGGTGAAGGTCCCGCTCACCGCCCGCCGCCGGTTCCTGCTCGAGCCGGAGGACGTGGGCGAGGCCGTGCTGCGCGAGACGCTCGTCTACTGGATCAGCTACCCGCACAACCCCACCGGCGCCGAGGCCCCCCGCGACTACCTGCGGCGCGTCGGCGCGGCCGCGCTCGAGCACGGGTTCATCGTCGCCTCCGACGAGTGCTACGCCGACATCTACTTCGGCGAGCCGCCCGCCTCGATGCTGGAGGTGCAACTCGAGAACGTGCTCGCCATCCACTCCTGCTCGAAGCGGAGCGGCATGACGGGCTACCGCAGCGGCTTCCTGGCCGGCGACCCGGACCTCGTCCGCGGGCTGCGCGCGCTGCGCAGCCACCCCGGCGTCTCCCAGCCCGAGTTCGTGGCCGCCGCCGCGACCGCGGCCTGGTCCGACGACGCCCACGCCGCCGAGCGGCGCGAGATCTTCCGGCGCAAGCGCGACCGGTTCCTGCGCTTCTTCGCGGAGAAGGGGCTGGCCGTCGACGCGTCGGACGCCACCCTGTATCTCTGGGTCCGCGTGCCGGAGGGGCACACCTCCTCGAGCTACGCGCTGCAGCTCCTCGACGCGGGCATCGTGGTGGCGCCGGGGATCGCGTTCGGCGCAGGAGAAGGATACGTCCGCGTGGCGCTGGTGCCCACGCTGGAGGAGTGCGAGGAGGCCATCCGGGCCTGGGCGAGGATCGAGCCATGAGCGACTGGAACGACGTGCGGAAGCTGATCGAGGGGGCCTTCGAGGATCGGGCCCGGCTGCAGGACCCGCAGGCCAAGGCGGCGGTGGTGAAGGCGCTGCACGGCCTCGACCGCGGCGAGCTGCGGGTGGCGGAGAAGAAGGACGGCGAGTGGCAGGTGAACGCCTGGCTGATGCAGGCGGTGAACCTCTACTTCGGCATCACCGGGATGGAGACGACCGACTTCGGGCCGTTCCAGACGCGGGACAAGATCCCGCTCAAGAAGGATCTCGAGAAGGCCGGCGTGCGCCTGGTGCCGGGCGGCGTCGCCCGCTTCGGCTCGCACCTCGAGCCGGGCGCGGTGCTCATGCCCGGCTTCGTGAACATCGGCGCGCGCGTGGGCGCGAACTCGATGGTGGACACCTGGGCCACCGTCGGCTCCTGCGCGCAGGTCGGCGCGAACGTGCACCTCGCCGGCGGCGTCGGGATCGGCGGCGTGCTCGAGCCGCCCGGGGCCCGGCCGAACATCATCGAGGACGGCTGCTTCATCGGCAGCCGCTGCATCCTCGTCGAGGGCGTGCTGGTCGAGGAGGACTGCGTGCTCGGCGCGAACGTGGTCATCACCGCGTCCACGCCCATCATCGACGTGACCGGGGCGCAGCAGGTGGTCCACAAGGGCCGCGTCCCGCCGCGCTCGGTGGTGATCCCCGGCACGCGCCCGAAGCAGTATCCGGCCGGCACCTTCAACATCCCCTGCGCGCTCATCGTGGGCCGCCGCAGCGCCGCGACCGACAAGAAGGTCTCGCTGAACCAGGCGCTGCGCGACTTCGAGGTGCAGGTCTAGCCGGCCATGGACCCGGCGACCGCCGAGCTGGCCGAGGCGCTGGCCCGCCGCACCGAGGCGCTGTGTGGCGTGCTCTCGCCCATCGGCCACGAGCGCGCGCTCTGCGACCAGGTCGAGGCCTGGGCGCGGGCGCTCGGGCTCGGCGTGCGCCGGGTGAAGGACTCGCTCGTGGTCCAGGTGGACGCCGGCGCCGGGGCCGAGGCGGCGCGCGAGGGCCGGCCGCGGGTGGCGCTCTGCGGCCACCTCGACACCGTGCCGGTGCACGAGGACGATCGCGGGCCGCCGCGCCGCGAGGGCGGGCGGCTCATCGCGCCGGGCAGCTCGGACATGAAGGGCGGGCTCGCCCTCATGATGGAGGTGGCCGAGCGGCTGCCGCGCGCCGAGCGCTTCTGCGAGCTCCTGCTCGTGTTCTACGCGCGCGAGGAAGGGCCGTACCTCGAGAACGAGCTCGCCGACGTGCTCCACGCGGCGGACGAGCTCGCCGGCACCGAGCTCGCCCTCTGCCTGGAGCCGACCGACAACGTGCTCCAGCTCGGCTGCGTCGGCTCCATCCACGCGACGTTCACGTTCGAGGGACGCGCCGCCCACTCGGCGCGGCCCTGGCAGGGCGAGAACGCGGTGCACCGGGCCGGCGCGCTGCTCGCCGAGCTGCACGCCCGCGCGCCGCGCGAGGCGGTCTCCGGGGGCCTCGTGTTCCGCGAGGTGACGAGCGTCACCCGCATCGAGGGCGGCCGCGCGCGCAACGTGGTGCCGGACCGCTGCACGCTCAACGTGAACCACCGCTTCGCGCCCGACCGCACGCTGCAGCAGGCCTCGGCCGAGCTGCGCGCGCTCGGCGAGCGGGTCGGCGCCGAGGTGGAGCTGACCGATCTCTCCCCGGCCTGCCCCGCCTACGCCGATCACCCGCTGGTGCGCCGCCTGCTCGAGCGCACCGGCGTCGCCGCCGAGCCGAAGCAGGCCTGGACCGACGTGGCCCGGCTCGCCGCCCACGGCATCCCGGCCGTCAACCTCGGCCCCGGCGCCACCGCGCAGGCGCACCAGCGCGGCGAGTGGGTGGAGCTCGCCGCGCTCGAGCGCGGGTACCGGCTGCTGGAGCGCTTCCTGCGCGCCTGACCCGGTCCCCGCTCATGGTTCGACGGGGCTCAGCATGAGCGGAGTTCTCGATACCCAGCTGCCCTGAAAGTCCGCTCGCCCTGAGCTTGTCGAAGGGCGGGCGGGGTCGTCCGTGCCCGACGGTCCCCACTGGGCCGCCTCCATCGCCGCGCCGCTCGCCTATCATCCGCGCGTGCGCGCCCTCCTCCTCGCCGCCCTGCTCGGAAGTGCGTTCCCGGCGCTGGCCGTCGCGCAGGACGGCGACTGGGACGACGTGCCCGAGGAGGAGGAGCACGACGACGAGGGGAGGCCGAACCGCTTCTTCCTCACCGCCTGGGGCGGCGCGGGAATCGACGCCGGCGGCAACGGCAGCTCCGGCTCGCGGCTCGGCGGCGAGGCCGGCTACTCCTTCTCCACGCTCGACCTGAGCATCGCAGGCTACGGCTACCGGCACCTGCCGGACGCGACGCGCGAGTGGACGCCGGTGGTCCTGGCGCGGATCTCCCAGCGGTTCGAGACGCACCGCGGGCTCGACGCGGCGATCACCTTCGGCGTCGGCAGCGCGAAGCGCGACGGCTGGAAGGCGTGGTTCCAGGTCGGGCTCGGGGCCCGGCTCGAGCTCGGCCCCATGTTCCTCGCCGGCGAGCTGACGTTCGAGCAGGAGGACCAGCTCGGCCTGATGGGCGGGCTGGGCGCGCGGTTCTAGCGGCCATTCGCGCGGCCCCCGTGGGGCGCCCTCGTTGACCCCGGCAGCGCCGCGGTTAGACGACCGGGCGGACCTCGCGTCCGGACCCCCGGCGCGTCCCGAAAGGAACCGCACCATGAAGCGACTCCTCCCCGTCCTCCTCGCGCTCGCCGTCCCGGCGCTCGCGCACGCGCAGGCCGAGACCTGGACCATCGACCCGGCGCACACCCTCTCCAGCTTCACGGTGCGTCACCTCGTCATCAGCAACGTGCGCGGCGAGTTCGGCAAGACCACCGGCACGGTGAAGCTGGACGACAAGGACGTCACCCGGTCGTCGGTCGAGGCCACCATCGACGTGACCACGCTGAACACCCGCGTGCCGGATCGCGACGCGCACCTCAAGTCGCCCGACTTCTTCGACGTCGCGAAGTACCCGACCATCACCTTCAAGTCCACCAGGGTGGAGAAGATCGGCGAGGGCAAGCTGAAGGTCACCGGCGACCTGACCATGAAGGGCGTGACGAAGCCGGTGGTGCTCGAGGTGCTCGGACCGACCAGCGCGATCAAGGACCCCACGGGCGGCCAGCGCCGCGGCCTGGTCGCGACCACCATGGTGAACCGCCGCGACTACGGCCTGAACTGGTCGAAGACGGTGGAGGCCGGCCCGGTGGTCGGCGACGAGGTGAAGATCGAGATCGAGGCGGAGCTGGTGAAGGCCGCGCCGAAGCAGGCGGGGAAGTAGCTCCTCCCTCGACTCCGCGCGGCCGTGGGGGTGCCCGCTCACCCCGAGCGTCCCTCGACTCCGGCCGTGCCCCAGTCGCCTCCG
The DNA here is from genome assembly GCF_000022145.1 of Anaeromyxobacter dehalogenans 2CP-1. Lineage (NCBI taxonomy): Bacteria > Pseudomonadati > Myxococcota > Myxococcia > Myxococcales > Anaeromyxobacteraceae > Anaeromyxobacter > Anaeromyxobacter dehalogenans. Next base: position 4,421,189 of record NC_011891.1, on the reverse strand, counting down.
CTCACCCCGAGCGTAGGGCCGCGGAGCGGCCCGGAGTCGAGGGGTCGGGATGAGCGGATTCGATCCGCTCACCCTGAGCGTCCCTCGACTCCGGCCGTGCCCCAGTCGTCTTCGCTCACCCCGAGCGTAGGGCCGCGGAGCGGCCCGGAGTCGAGGGGCCCGGCCTACGCTCGGGATGAGCGGTGGAGTCGAAGGGCGAGCGGTCCGCGGAGACTACTGCGCCACCTTCTGCGGCTCCTTCGGCACCCGCAGGATGCCGTCGTCCTCGGCCGCGATGCGCCGGCGCCAGGCCTCCGGGTAGTCCGGGTGCGTGACGTTGCCCTGCGCGTCGCGCACGTTGCCGTCGAGGTACTTCACCATCAGCGACTCGCCCAGCTTGCGCCAGCGCGCCGTGACCAGGTCGCCCTGGCTGACCGAGTAGCGGGTGAGGTAGTCGCGGGCCAGGCCGGGCGAGTCCTTGTAGAGGGTCAGGGCGGCCTTCTCCAGCTCCGCCTGCCGCGAGAGGAACCCGCCTTCCAGCTCGCCCTGCACCTGCTTCACGTCCTGGATCATGTCGGAGTAGCGCGAGTAGGCCCAGTTCGACACGAAGTTGAACACCCAGAACGCCGAGTCCCAGCTGAACGTCTTGAAGTCGGCGGTGCCCACCGCGAAGCTGCGCGGCACCTCGTGGATGGAGCAGTACATCGGCACGTAGACGGTGCTGTACGTGTCGTCCACGCCGAACCAGAGCACCCCGCCCACCGCCGCCGGCAGCGCGGCGCGCGACTGCGCCACGAACGAAAAGCCGGTCTGCTGCGTCGAGATGGCCCGCCCGTTCAGGTACTCCTGGTCGTCCACCTTGAACGTCATGGGCCGCCAGCGGTACGGCAGCGAGAACGGGCCGGCGCCCACGCCCTTCGACAGGTCGAGCTCGGTGCCCTCGAAGTGGTCGCGCATGAGCGCCATCACGTCGCGCACCGCGAGCGGCTTCTCTGCCTTCACCCACAGCGGCACGCGCTCGGCCTTCGGGTCCTGGCCCTTCACCATCGAGGACGGCAGCGGCTGCCCCGGCGCCACCCGGCGGAACACGCTCCACACCCGCGCGTCGCAGGCGCGCAGCGCGCCGAAGTCGAGCGGCGCGTAGGTGTCGGCGAAGCTGAACTCGGCGTCCTTCCCCTTGAACCAGCCCTTCTCGCGGGCGAACGAGATGACGTCCTTCGCGTAGAGCGTGGTCTTCGGCTCGTCGAGCGGGAACTGGCGGATGCGGGCGTGGTTCGCGTGCGCCGACACGTAGCCGTCCGGGATGCGGCGGGCCACCCACACCGCGCCCTTCCGCTTCGGCCCCTTGCCGATCATCTCGAGGATCCAGGCCTCGTTCGGATCCGAGATGGAGAAGGACTCGCCGGTGGAGGCGTAGCCGTACTCGGCCACGACGTCGGTCATCACCTGGATCGCCTCGCGCGCGGTGCGGGCGCGCTCCAGCGCGATGTACATGAGCGAGCCGTAGTCCACCCGGCCCTCGGGATCCTGCAGCTCCTTGCGGCCGGTGAAGGTGGTCTCGCCGATGGCGACCTGGTGCTCGTTGATGTTGCCGACCACGTGGTAGGTGACGGCCGGCTGCGGGATGCGGCCCAGGAACTTGCCCGTGTCCCATTCGATGATCTCGCGCTGCGCGCCCGGCGCGTGCTGCGCGGCGGGGCGGAGCGGGAGGTCGCCGTAGAGGTCGTGCGAGTCCGCAGCGTAGGTGATGAAGGTGGAGCCGTCCGCGCTCGCGCCCTTCGAGACCAGGATGCTGGTGCAGGCGTCGGCCGCGCCGGGCAGGGAGAGGACGAGGGCTGCCGCGGCGAGCGCGGCGGGGGCGGTCTTGCGGTGGTCGAGCATGGCCGCCGAGGATACCCGAGCCCGCTCCTCCGGGTCACTCCGCGGCCAGGCCTCGCCTCGACCGGGCCGTGGTTCCGGCGAGCTTGCCGCGCCGCGGCGGCCGCGTCGGCACCGGCCGCGCCGCGCACCCGCGGTCCGGGCGCGAGCCCGCCGTCGGACGGGCCTGGGCGCCCCGCCTGCGCAGGCGTGCAGCATCCGGGCGCGACCGCCGGGCACGGCGGTTGCTCCAGCGCCCTCCGCCATGACCGCCGCCTCCGACGCGCCCGCCGACGCCTCGTCGTCCACCCCCTCCTCGCCGACCGACCGCCCGCGCGAGCGGCTCCTCGCCGCCGGCCCGCGCGCGCTTTCCGACGCGGAGCTCCTCGCGCTCGTGCTCGGCACCGGCACCGGCCGCGTCTCCGCGCGGGCCGCCGCGCTCTCGCTCGTCGAGGCGCTGCCGCTCCCCGAGCTGGCCTGGGCGCCACCCGACGCGCTCGCGTCCTGGCCCGGCATCGGCGTCGCCCGCGCCGCCGCGCTCGCGGCTGCGTTCGAGCTGGGGCGCCGCGGCGCCTGGTCCCCGCCGCGCCGCGGCGAGCGCTGCCTCGACCCCCGCAGCGTCCACGAGCTGCTCCGCCACGCCGCCCACGCCGAGCGCGAGGGCTTCCACGTGGTGCTGCTCGACGTGCGGGGCCGGCTCCTGCGCGCCGTCCAGGTGGCGGAGGGCTCGCTGTCGCAGTGCCCCGTCTCCCCGCGCGACGCGCTCCGCCCCGCGGTGCGGGAGGGCGCGCACGGGGTCGTGTTCGTCCACAACCACCCGAGCGGCGATCCCACCCCCAGCCCCGACGACGTGGACCTGACCGCCCGCCTCCGCGCCGCCGCCGACCTCGTCGGCGTGCTCGCCCGCGACCACGTCATCGTGGCGGCGGGCGGGTACTACAGCTTCGTCGAGGCGGGGAGGTGGAGGCGGTAGGGGGGGGGCATCTTGCGACGCATCGTGAAATCGGTTGTACTCTGGGAGCACGTCACCTGGAGAAGACCGTTGCGCGCCCTCCTCGCCGTCGCCTCGATCGCCGTTGCCTCCCTCTGCGCCTGCTCAACCACGACGGTTCCGGCCTTCAGTCCGAGCTACCGCTTCCGTCCTGAGTCGCGCCCCGAGTGCGAGGCTCACTGCAGCCAGCTCGGGATGCGGCTCGGCGCCATCGTCATCATGGGCACCGCGACCGGCTGCGTGTGCGAGCCGAAAGAGGCCGCCACGCCCGAGTCGCGCGCCGCCGCGGGGGCGCCGCGTTCCGCGTGGCCCAGCTGATGAAACAGAACCAGGAGACGCGGCAGCAGGAGCTGAACAGCCGCCCGATGCACAACGCCCCCGTCCCTTCGCCCGGGCTGCCCGGGACGCCCGTCATCTACCGCTGACAGACGGAGCTCTCCATGATCCCGATCCACGTGGGCGTCGATGTCGAGGCGGGCGAGCAGTCCGTGGACTACCGGTGCTCGCGCTGCGGCATGGTGGCGCTGGCGATCGTCGCCGGCGTCGGGGCAGGGCTCACGGCGAACGGCGTGTCGCTCAGCAGCGCGCAGTACGACGCCGAGCTCGGCGCCGCCGCAGCCTCCCGCCTCGCCCCGTGCCCGCGCTGCGGCCATCGCAGCCGCGCGGCGCTCTTCAAGGTCCTGCTCGTCGGAGCGGTCGTCGGCCTGGTGGCCGCGATGGCGGTCGGGTTCACCGCCGCCGAGCTGTTCCATCGGTTCGATGCGCAGGGCCAGCTCGCGCCCCAGGTCGGTGGCGCGACCTTCCTCGCGGTCGTCGCGACGATGACGGCCCTGAAGCTGAGGAGTGTCCGCAGGCGGGTGCGGTTCCACCGCGTCATGCGCTGAGCCTCGGCGGCCGCCGAGGCGTGCGCGGCGCCCGTGTGCCCGAGAGGGACTCGCGTCGCATACCATACGGTATGGTATGCAGGCGCGCATGGCCCCCTCGCTCCGCGATCACCTCCTGGCTTCGCTCGCGCTCCTCTACCGGCGCTGGGCGACCGCGCGCGCCCGCGATGGCGTCGGCGCCGTGCTCCGGGCCGCGCGCTCGACGATGCGCCGCAAGCGCTACTGCCTCCTCGCCACGGTGGCCGACGGGGTCGCGCACGCGCGCGTGCTGGAGCCGCTCCCGCCGGACGACGACTTCTCCGTGTGGCTCGGCACGAGCGGCGGGTCGCGGAAGGTCGAGCAGCTCCGCAAGAATCCCGCGGCCACGCTCGCCTACGAGGACGACGCGCGCGCGGCGTGCGCGGTCCTCGTCGGCCGCGCCGAGATCGTCGAGGACGCCGCCGAGCGACGGCGGCGGTTCAAGCCGTTCTGGCGGGCGTTCTGGCCGGAGGGCCCCGAGGGCGGGGACTTCGTGCTGGTCCGGTTCCGGCCGGAGCGGATCGAGGTCTGGGACGCCCGGCGCCACGTCACGCCCGCGCCGTTCGGGAAGCGGTCCGCGATGGTGGCGCGCGGCCCGGACGGCGCCTGGAGGGCCGCGTGACCGCGACGGGGCGCAGCGCAGCCGCCGGCGGCGACGCCCGCTCCGGCTGGTGCCGGGCCGGGCTCGCCCTGCTGCGGGATCAGGGCCCGCAGGCGGTGACGATCGACCGGCTCTGCGGGGCGATGGGAAGGACGAAGGGCGCCTTCTACCACCACTTCCGCGACGTGGACGCCTTCCACGCCGCGCTCCTCGACGCGTGGACGGAGCTGCACACCGGCGACGTCATCGCGGCGACGTCGGGCCCCGGGACCGCCGAGGCCCGCAGCGCGCGGCTCGGGGCGGCGGCCGTCGGGCTCGATCACGCGCTCGACCGGGCGGTCCGGGGCTGGGCGCTGCACGACGCGAGGGCGCGCGAGGCCCTCGACCGCGTGGACGCCCGCCGGATCGACTACCTCGCGGCCATTCACCGCGAGCGTGGACGGAAGGACGCGACGGTGCTCGCGCAGCTCGAGTACGCGGTGTTCCTGGGCGCGCAGGAGCTCGGGCTCGCCGACGACCGGGAACGGGGGGTGCCGCTCGGCCGCACCCTCCGCACCGCGCTCGAGTGGCTCGGCGGGGCTGGGCACGCGGAAGGGACCCGGCGCCAGCGGCCCCGTTCGTCCCGTGCTCCGGGACGGAGGCGGGTGTAGCCTGCATCGCGACGGCGCCGCATGCCGCGGAACGGGTGGCTGCTCGCGATGCCCATGCTCCTCTCCTGCGCCGGCCCGGGCGCCGGCGTGACCACGACTCGCGCGGCGTCGACGGGCTCCGCGGAGGACGTCCTCCGCGACGCGCCGGTGGTGGACCTGCACCTCGACACGCCGCAGTGGCTCCTCGAGCAGCGCTACGATCTCGGCGAGCCACGGCGCGACCTGGGCCAGGTGAGCCTCGACTCGATGCGGCGCGGCGGCGTCGGCGCGGCGTTCTTCGTGCTGTGGCACCCGCCGGAGCGGCCCGAGGCGGAGGCGCACGCGCGGGCGCTGGCGCTCGCGGCGGCGGTGCGCGCGCAGATGGCCCGCCACCCCGCCGACCTCGTGATGGCGGGGAGCGTGGACGAGCTGCTCGCGGCCCGGGCCGCGGGGAAGATCGCGGTCCTCCTCGGCATGGAGGGCGCCGAGCCCCTCCACGGGGACCTCGCGGAGCTGGAGCGGATGCACGCGCTCGGGGTCCGGTACGTCGGCCTGACCTGGAACGCGCACACCGCGTTCGCCGACGCCGGCAAGCCCGACGCCCCGCGCCACGGCGGGCTCTCGCCGCTCGGCCGCGCCGCCGTCGCCGAGATGAACCGGCTCGGGATCGCGGTGGACGTCTCGCACCTCTCCGACGCGTCCGCGGCGCAGGCCGTCGCCGCGAGCCGCGCGCCGGTGCTCGCCACGCACTCCTGCGCGCGCGCCCTGTCCGAGCACCGCCGCAACCTGCCCGACGACCTCGTGCGCGCCATCGCGGCGGGCGGCGGCGTCGTGGGCGTGAACTTCCACTCGGTGTTCCTCGACGCGGGATACGCCGCGCGCGCCGCGGCGGCGGAGCAGGCGCACGCGCCCGAGGTGGCCGCGCTCGCCCGCTCGCTCGAAGGCGCGGACCCGGTCGAGCGGAGGTGGGCGCCCTACCTGGCCGAGCTCCGCGTCGCGCACGCGCTGCCGCGCCCGCCGCTCTCGGTGCTCGTGGACCACGTCGAGCACCTGGTGAAGGTGGCCGGCGTGGACCACGTCGGCCTCGGGTCGGACCTCGACGGCGGCATCGTCCCGCCGGACGGGATCGAGTCGCACGCGGACCTGCCGAAGCTCGTCGCGGCGCTCCTCGCCCGCGGCCGCTCGCCCGAGGACGTCCGCAAGCTCCTGGGCGGGAACGTCGTGCGCGTGCTCCGCGAGGTGGAGCGCGTGTCGCGCGCGCTGCGCGCCGACGCTCCGTGAACGGGGTCGCGTCGGCACGCTCGCCCGGACCTTGCGTTGATCCCGATCACGCTCCCGGGCCGCCGGCAGGTGCCCGCTTTTCGGGCGTGCCTTCCCCGCCCATCGGCGTGACACTCGCGCCATGCAACGGTTCGTGGGGATCGACGCGGGTGCCGAGACGGTGAAGCTCGCGGAGGTCGAAGGGGAGGGCGGCGCGCTCGCCTGGACGCGGCGGGCGCTGGTGGAGCACGGCGGCGATCCGGCCGCCGCGGTGCGCGAGGTGCTGGAGGGATGGGGCTGGGACGGGGTGGCCGGCGCGCGCGCCACCGGGCGGCTGGGCCGGCGGCTCGAGCTGCCGCGCATCCCGCCCAAGCAGGCGCGCACCGCCGGCCACGTGCGGCTGCACGGGGCCGCGCCGGCCACGGTGGTGGACCTCGGCGCGCACGGCTTCTCGGTGCTCGTGCACGAGGCGGAGGGGCGCGACCGCTACCGCGAGAACCCGCGCTGCTCGCAGGGCACCGGCAACTTCCTGCGCCAGCTGGTGGAGCGCTTCGGGCTCACGCCGGCGCAGGCCGACGCGCTCGCGGTGGGCGCCGAGGCCGCGCCGCTCTCCGGCCGCTGCCCGGTGATCCTCAAGACCGACATGACGCACCTCGCGAACCGCGGCGAGGCGCGCGAGCGGATCCTGGCGGGCCTGTTCGACGCGATCTGCGCGAACGTGCTGGTGTTCGTGCGGCCCGGCAGCCCGCGCGACGTGTGGCTGACCGGCGGCGTGAGCCGCTCGCGGCGGGTGCGGGCCTGCTTCCGCGAGGCGCTCGCCGGCCGCGGGCTCGACCTGCGCGACGGCGAGGGCGACGAGGCGCTGTACCTCGACGCGCTCGGGTGCGCGCTCCTCGCGGCGGCGCGCCCGGAGGCGGTGCCGCCGCTCGAGGGCCTTTTCCGCCCCCCCGAGCACGCGTCGTTCGACGCGCTGCCGCCGCTCGCCGGCGCGCTCTCGCGCGTCCGCCGCGTCCCGCGGCCGCCGCCGCCCGCCGGCGACGGCCCGATCCTGCTCGGCCTCGACATCGGCTCCACCGGCTCGAAGGCGGTCGCGCTCGACCTCGCCGCCGGCATGCCCGCCTGGGAGGCCTACACCGGCACGTCCGGCGATCCGGTCCGGGCCGCGCAGTCGCTCGTGTCCTCGTTCCTGGAGGGCCCCTGCGCGCGGCGCGCGGTCGTCGGCGCAGGCGTGACCGGCAGCGGGCGCGAGATCGTCGGGTCCCTGCTCGCGTCCTGCTTCGGGACCGACCGCGTGTTCGTGCTGAACGAGATCGCCGCGCACGCCGAGGGCGCCTGCGCCTACGACCCGCGCGTCGACACCATCTTCGAGATCGGCGGGCAGGACGCGAAGTACATCCGGCTCGAGGGCGGGCGCGTGGTGGACGCCGCCATGAACGAGGCGTGCAGCGCCGGCACCGGCTCGTTCATCGAGGAGCAGGGGCGGCGGCTGGGCGGGCTCGACGCGGCGGCGCTCGGGCGCGAGGCCATCGGCGCGGACGGCTGCGTCGCGCTCGGCCAGCACTGCGCGGTGTTCATGGCCGAGATCCTCGACCAGGCCGCAGCGGCCGGCGCGCCGCGCGCGCACGTGGTGGCGGGGCTCTACGAGTCGGTGGTGCAGAACTACGTGAACCGGGTGAAGGGCGCGCGCCCGGTGGGCCAGGTGGTGTTCTGCCAGGGCATGCCGTTCAGCGCCGACGCGCTCGCCGCCGCGGTGGCGCGCCAGACCGGCGCCGAGGTGATCGTCCCGCCGTCGCCGGGCACGGTGGGCGCGTTCGGGATCGCGCGGCTGGCGCGCGCCGGGCTCGCCGGCCTGGACGCGCACGCCGGCGCGCTCGACCTCTCGCGCTTCCTCGCCGCGCGGGTGGAGCGCAAGGACACGTTCGTGTGCCGCTCGGCGGAGGGCTGCGGCGGCGCCGGCAACCGCTGCCGCATCGAGCGGCTCCGCACCGCGGTGGGCACCGAGCGTCGCGCCTTCACCTGGGGCGGCGCCTGCGCGCTGTTCGATCAGGGCACCCGCGCGCGCAAGCTCCCGGCCGGCGCGCCGGACCCGTTCCGCGAGCGCGAGGCGGCGGTGCGCGCGCTGGTGGAGGGGCTGGGCACGGCGCCGGCCGGCGCCCCGCGGGTCGCGCTCGCCGACGCGTTCCAGCTGAAGACGCTCCTCGCGTACTTCGGCACGTTCTTCCGGACGCTGGGCCTGGGCGTGGAGGTGCTCGGGTCCGGTGGCCGCGAGGCGCTGCGGCAGGGGATCGACCTCTGCAACGTCCCGTTCTGCGCGCCCATGCAGCAGGTGCACGGCGTCGCGGCCGCGCTCGCCGCGACCGGGGCCGAGCACCTCTTCTTCCCGATGATCCGCGACCTGCCGCGGGTCCGCGACGAGCGCCACACCTGGCTCTGCCCGATGGTGCACGGCGCGCCGGACGTGCTCGCCGCCGACCTGGGCGAGGACTTCGCGCGGCGGCTGGTCGCCCCCACGCTGAACGCGGGCGGCGCGGGCTACCTCGACTCGGAGCGGTTCGTCGCGTCGATGGACGCGCTCGCGGCGCGGGTGGGCGTCCGCGATCGGGCCGCCGCACGGCGCGCGCACCAGGCCGCGCGCGAGGCGCAGCGGGCGTTCGACGCGCGGCTCGAGGCGATCGGCGCGGCGGCGCTCGAGCGCTGCCGGGCGGACGGGCTCCTCGCGGTGGTGGTGCTGGGCCGGACCTATACCATCCACGACGAGGTGCTGAACGCGAACGTGCCGGCGCTGCTGCGCGAGCAGGGCGCGGTGGCGATCCCGCTCGACTGCTTCCCGCTCGACGGCGCGACGCCGCTCGTCCCCGGCGCGTTCTGGTCCTACACGCAGCGGATCCTGCGCACGGCGCACCGGGTCCGCCGGACGCCGGGCGTGTACGCGATCTTCACCAGCAACTACGGCTGCGGCCCGGACAGCTTCACGCAGCACCACCTCGCGCGGCTGCTCGACGGCAAGCCCTTCGCGATCGTCGAGACCGACGGCCACGCCGCCGACGCCGGCACCAAGACCCGCGTCGAGGCGTTCCTGCACTGCGTCCGCGAGGACCTCCGCGGCTGCGGGGCCGAGGGACGCCCGGCGGCGGAGCCGATGCCGCTCCGCGAGCGGACGCTCGCCGACGTGCGCGCCGACGGGACCCGCGTGCTCGTGCCGCCCATGGGGCCGGAGGCCGAGGCGCTCGCGGCCGCGTTCCGCGGCGTCGGCCTGCACGCGGAGGTGCTGCCGCCCGCCACCGCCGACACCATCCGGCTCGGCCGGCGGCACACCAGCGGTAAGGAGTGCCTGCCCATGACGATCACCGCGGGCGCGCTCCTCGAGCACCTCGCCCGCGAGCCGGAGGGCCGGTTCACCTTCTTCATGCCCGGCTCGAGCGGCCCGTGCCGGTTCGGCATGTACCGCCAGCTCCACCGCCTGATCCTGGAGCGCGCCGGGCTCTCGGACCGGGTGGAGATCTGGTCGCCGCCGGACCACGACTACTTCGAGGGCGTGCCGCCCGGCCTGGGCGCGATCGTGCTCGCCGGCGCCTCCGCCCGCGGCGCGCTCGCCGATGCGCTGCGCGACGCGCGCCCGGTCGAGCGGACGCCCGGCGCGGCAAACGCCATCCACGCGCGCGGGTCGGCGCGGCTGCTCGAGGCGATCGAGCGGGGCGCTGCGGGGGACCTGTCGGCCCGCACCGTGCTCCGCGAGGTGCTCGGCGGCGGGCTCTGGGGGATCCGCGACGCGGTGGCGGGGTGCGCACGCGAGCTGGCGGATGCGCGCGACCCGCGGCCGTACCCCACCGTGCAGATCGTGGGCGAGATCTACGTCCGCTCCGATCCGGCCTCGAACGGCTACGTGGCCGACGAGCTGGAGCGGCGCGGCGTGCGCGTCCGGCTGGAGCCGGTGGTGGAGTACCTGCAGTACTCCGAGGCGGTGCAGTTCCGGCGCGGCCTGAAGGGCAGCGTGGGCGACCACCTGAAGCGCCGGCTGCGCCAGCGCATCGTGAACCTCGTGTTCCGCGCCGCGGGCGAGCCGCTGGGCTGGCCTGCCCCGGAGCCGCCGCACCGGGTCGCGAGGGAGGCGCAGGGCTACCTCCGCGAGGACCTCGAGCACGAGTCGGTGCTGGCGATGGGGCTCGCGCTCGAGGCCTGGCGGCACCGCGGCGTGGACGGGATCCTCTGCGCCGGCCCGCTCGACTGCATGCCCACCCGGCTCGCCGAGGCGCAGCTCTACCACGCGGCCGCGCGGGAGGGCCTGCTCTCGCTGACGCTCGCGGCGAACGGCGATCCCATCGATCCGGAGATCCTCGACGGCTTCGCCTACGAGGTGAAGGAGCGGTTCGCGCGCCGCCAGGCCGGCCGGGCCGCCTCCGCCCGCCCTTCGACAGGCTCAGGGCGAGCGGAGCATCCAGAGGCCCGCGCGCGGTGAGCCCCGTCGAACCGCGAGCGGGCGGCGGTCCCGCTCACGCGCCGCCGGCGAGCAGCCGGTCGAGGGCGGCGTAGCTCTGGTCCAGGCCCTCGCCCATGGCGCCGAGCATGCCGTCGCGCTCCTCGGTGGTGTGGAAGAGCGTGGTCGCGACGAGGCGGGTGCGGCCGTCGCCCAGATCCTCGAGGACGGTGGTCTCGATCGCCACGTAGCCCGGCATGCCGTCCCACTCGAACGTCATGGCGAGCCGCTCCGGCGGCGTCACCTCGCGAAACCGCCCCTCGAACCCGTGGACGCCGTCGTCGGCGTGCTCCACGAAGCGCCAGTGACCGCCCTTCTCCAGCTCGTAGCGCTCCACCACCAGGCGGTTCCCCCGGCCCCACCACTGCGCCAGCAGCGCCGGGTCGGTGAACGCTCGCCACAGGCGCTCGCGCGGAGCGTCGAAGATCCGCTCCACGCGGATCTCGCGATCGGTCGGGGTGGACACCGCCGCCTTCGCGGCGCGCTGCTTCACGGCCTGGCTCGTCATTCGGTCCGTCCTTTCGTGCGCCTCAGGAGCGCGTCCAGGCGGTCGAGGCGCGCCTCGAGCATCCGGCGATACCCCGCCATCCAGGCGAGCTCGTCCTCCAGCCGGCGCGGGCCGAGCCTGCAGCTCCGAACGCGACCGACCTTCTCCGTCGTGACGAGCCCCGCGTCCTCCAGGACCCGCACGTGCTTCTTCATCCCGGTGAGCGTCATCTCGAAGCCGGTCGCCAGCTCGCCGATGGAGGCGTCGCCGCGCCCGAGGCGCTCCAGCACGCCGCGCCGGGTCGCATCCGCGAGCGCCGCGAACGTGGTGTCGAGCCGCTCCGTATACTGAACCATATGGTTCAGTGTTTAGCAGGCCGCCGGCCCGCGCAAGCCCTCACCGCGCGTGCGACCCAACGGGATGGTCGGGCCAGATCCGCTCGCGGTTCGACGGGGCTCACCACGAGCGGATCCTCTCCGCTCACCCTGAGCCCGAGCGGCTTCCGACCCGCTCGCCCTGAGCCTGTCGAAGGGCGAGCGCCCTACGGCAGGCCCAGCAGCGGCGGCAGCTCGGCGAGCGAGCGGATCTCGGCGTCGGGGGCGGCGGGGAGCCGCTCCGCGGGCTGGCCGGCGCGGTTGCACCAGGCCACCTGGTAGCCGAACGCCTTCGCGCCGAACGCGTCCCAGCCGTTCGAGGAGACGAACACGATCTCCGCCGCAGGCACGCCGAGGCGGTCCACGGCCAGCCGGTAGACGGCCGGGTGCGGCTTGTACACGCCCACGTCCTCCACCGAGAGGACCTGCTCGAGCAGGCCGGCGAGCCCGGCGCTCTCCGCCGCGGACGCGAGCATGGCCGGCGCACCGTTCGAGAGCACCGCCAGGCGCACGCCGGCGCCGCGCAGGCGCGTGAGGACGTCCTTCGCCTCGGGGTACGCGGCGAGGTGGCGGTAGGACTCCATCAGCCGCGCGCGCAGCGCCGCGTCGGCGAGGCCGAGCGCCTCGAGCGCGAAGTCGACCGCGTCGCCGGTCACCTGCCAGAAGTCGGCGTGGCGGCCGGCCAGGCTGCGGAGCCAGGTGTACTGGAGCTGCTTCGATCGCCACAGCTCGGCGAGCGGCTGCCAGCGGTCGCCGAGCGCGCCGCGCGCCTCGGCGGCGGCGCTGGCCACGTCGAACAGGGTTCCGTAAGCGTCGAAGACGGCGGCGCGGACCGGGGCGAGGGCCATGGCCCCGATGCTAGCGCCGCGCGCGCTACCTGCGCTTCGCCGTCTGGGTCGCCGCCAGGAGCCGGGCCTCGGCGGCGTCCTCGCCCCGGGCTCCCGCCTTCAGGGCGCGCTCGGCGAGGGCGCGGGCGACGGCGCGATCGCCGTCGGCCTGCGCCGCCCGGGCCCCGGCGAGCAGCAGGGCCGGGTCGCGCGGCGCGACGGCGAGGCCGCGCTCGGCGGCGCGGCGCGCCTCCGCCGGCTGCGACTCCGCCAGCCAGGCCGCGGAGAGCAGGCGCAGCGCCGCGGCGTCCTTCGGCCGGGCCAGCAGCACCGCGTCCAGCTCGGCGCGCGCCGCCGAGGGCTCGCCGCCGGCGAGCCGGGCCGCGCCGAGCGCGCGGCGCGCCTCGGGCTCGGCCGGATCGAGCGCGACCGCCTTCTCGAGGACCGGGAGCGCGTCGGTGGCGCGCCCGCGGCGCAGTAAGAGGTCGCCGAGCGCGAGCGCCGGCTCGGGCGCGCGCGGCTCGCGGGTCATCGCGTCCTGGTACGCCTTCTCGGCGTCGTCGGCGCGTCCCTCGGCCTCGAGCGCGCGGCCCAGCGCCACGTGCGCGAGCGGCGGCGGCGAGCGGGTGGCGGCGAGCTTCTCCAGCAGGGTGCGCCCGCGGGCGGCGCGCCCCTGGGCCACGTCGGTCAGCGCGTACCAGACCGCGGCCTCGGCAGGCATGCGGCCGTCGCGGGCGGTGCGCTCCAGCTCGGCGCGGGCGGCGGCGTACTGGCCCAGCCGGTAGCGGGCGATGGCGCGCTGCACGCGGACCGCGCGGCCCTCGGCGCCGTCGGTGGCCGCGAGCGCCTCGAGCAGGCGGCCGCGGCCAATCCGGGCGCGGGCGAGCAGCACCTTCGCGCCCTCGTCCTTCGGCGCGAGCGCCACCGCGCGGGCGGCGGCGGTCTCGGCCCGGTCCCAGGCGCGGGCGGCGAGGTGCACGTCGGCGAGCGCCGCGGCGAGCGGCGCGCTGTCCCCGAGCGCCTGGGCCGCGCGGGCGAGGCGAGCGGCCGCGCCCGCGGCGTCGCCGGTGGCGGCGAGGACGCGGGCGGAGGCGAGCTCGAAGCGCAGGCACAGGTCGCGCGGCGGGGCGCTGCCGGCGTCGGCCTCCACCGCCGCGAGCGATGCGCGGGCCGCGTCGAGATCGCGCCCCAGCGCCAGGCGCGCCTCGGCGGCGCCCACCACCGAGCGCGGGTGGGTGGCGTGCGCCGAGAGCACCGCGGCGTAGGTCGCGAGCGCGCCCTCGGCGTCGCCGGCCGCGAGCGCGGCGTCGCCCAGGTCGGACAGGGCCCGGAGCAGCGGCGGGTTCGCGTGCGCGGCGATCTCGAGGCGGCCGCGGCTCGCCTCGCGCTCGCCCCGGCCGGCCAGGATCCGGCCGGCGAGCGCCTGGACCAGCGGCTCGGAGGAGGGCGGCGCGGAGAGGATGGCGGCCTCGGCCGCGGCGCGCTCCCCGGGCTGCTCCGCCAGCAGCCAGCGCGCGGCCAGCGCGCCGTCCCCGGCGGCGTCGGAGGTCATGAGGCCCGAGGCGAGCGCGCGGGCGTCGTCGTCGCCGAACTCGGCCGCGCGCACCGCCGCCACCTGCGCGGCGAGCGAGGTGACCTCCGGCCCGGCGCCGAAGCGGCGCGCCTCGGCGAGCAGCCGCGCCGCCTCGGCGAGCGAGCCGGCGGTGTCGCGGGCGAGGCCGGCGCGAGCGCGCGCGGCGGCGCCCACCGCGTTGCGGGCGGCGACGCGCGCGTCCACCACCAGGTACACGGCGGCGCCGGCGAGGAGCGCGAACACGGCCGCGCCGGCCAGCACCGCGCGGCGGTGGCGGCGCAGGAAGGAGGGCGGCGGCTCCGGCGCGGCGAGGAGCCGCTCGCGCACCTCGCGCTCGTACTCCGCCGCGATCCGCTCCGCCTCGGCGGCGTCGGGGGTGGGCGCGGTCGCAGGGCGGGCGCGGGCCGCGGGCGCGCCCATCGCAGCGCCGGCCGCCGCGCCGCCGCGGGGCGGCGGACCGGGGATGAGCGAGAGCAGGGAGGCGGGCAGCTCGTCGCGCGCGAGCGGCGGCGGGGTGGCGCGGATGGGCGGCGGGCGCGGGGGCGCGGGGGCCGCCGGGGCGCTCGACGCCGGCTCGGCGGGCCGGCCGAGCGGCTCGTCCGCGTCCGGGGGCTCGACGGCGCTGGCCGGCGCCGCGGGCGCATCGAGCGGCTCGTCCGCGGGCAGCGCGGCGTTCCGCGGGTAGGCGACGTCGAAGGCGAGCGCGGCCTCGAGCGCCGCGTCGCCGCCGTCGGCCGGCGGCGCCCGGCCCGGTTCGCGCGCCAGCACCGGGGGCGCCGGCGCGACGGTGGGTGAAGCGGCCGTCCGCGGCCGGGGCGCCGCGCGCGGCGGGAGCTCGAACGTCGCGGTCGCCTCGAGCTCCGGCGGGATCTCCGCCTTCGGCGGCTCGTCGGCGAGCGGCCGGTACGGCTCGGTCACCTCGTCCGGCGCGGCGGCGCGCGCCGGCGCGGGCGTGTCCTCGGCCCCCGGCGCGGCGCCGTCCTCGCGCACGCCGCGCTTCGCCTGCTCCAGCCAGCCGCGCACGCGGGCGTCCGCCGGCTGCAGCTCCACCGCCCGCAGGAGCACGGGCAGCGCCTCGCGGAAGAGCCCCTTCGCGACCAGCGCCTCGCCCACCAGGTTGTACGCGTACGGGCTGCCCGGATCGACGGCGATGGCGATCTCGAACTGATCGTTCGCGTCCTTCGTGTCACCCGACTCGAGGAGCGCCCGTCCCCAGATCACGCGCCCCAGGATGGAGGACGGGTGGTGCTCGAGGCCCTGCCGGCAGATCTCGATGGCGCGCGCGTGCTGCCCGCGCTCGAGCAAGGCCCGGGCGAGCTCGACGAAGATGCGCGACCGGGGGTCGGCCGCGAGGATCTGCTCGTACTTCTCGAGGATGGTGGCCATGTGGCGGGGGAGGGCGCGAGCCTATCACGCAAGGTCGCGACTCCAGCGGCGCGCCGGCAAGGCCGCAGTCGCGGGATGTCGTCCCGTGTGGCGCGGGGTGCCGATGGGTGCGTGCACCCGCGCCTCGCGACTGCACGCCCGCCAGGCAGGACGTGGCCTCGATGGAGCTTGCGATCTGCGCCGCGCGTTCGCAGGGCGCACAGCGTCAGCGAACAGCCCGCTCCAACAAGGCACGGAGGCAACGAGGGCGGCGGCCGTCCTCGCGGCGGAGCTTCCTCAATTCGCGCACAGCCCGAACGCTCGCGCTCCCAGTTTCTCCTTCATGCAGGTCTCGGCAGCGATGACCTCGTCCTTGGACGAGCCGATCGGGAGCACTTGAAGGATCGAGAACACAAGATCGTCCTCGTAGCCGGCAACGTTCTCACACCGGGCTCGAAGGCGAACATTGCCGCCGTGCGCCGTGTCCGCGTAGACGCGCCACCTTCCCCAGATGCCTTCCTTCCCGGACGCCGAGCCGACGTACAGTTCACCGGTGTTTGCATGGAGGATGCAGTAGACGCCCGCTACGGAGCTCAGCCGACGGACCCATTCGCGGTTCGCACTAGGGCTCGCGACGATGGCGCGGAGATCGGCGAGCGGGAGCCGCACGGCCTGGTACCCGGGCCAGTCCATCACGTAGCCCGTGGGCAGGACCTCGACCACCTCGCGATCCCGGAACCACTGGGCCCATGAGAGCGCAGCGTCGCCCCAGTCGATCACCACCCGATCCTCGAGGTCCTCGAACCCTGAGACTTTCGAGAGATCGTAAATGACCCCTGGTCCGTCGAGCAGCTCTGGATGCGGGTAGCCGATCGGAATGCTCAGCGGCTCGTCCGCGGTGACCTCGCGCTTGCCGCCGACCGAATACACGCCGCAGAAGATCGCACGGCGGTTCTCGTCGCCCAGGAACGAGACGATCTGCTCGCAGTTGAAGACGTCCTTCGGCTGGGTGCGCTGGTAGAACTCGAAGTGCCCGCGTCGCCGCAGCATCCTCATGTCCACTCGGCTGTCCAGATGACGAACGATCTTGGTCGACTTGGACTCGCTGAAGCCGCGAGTGCGGAGCAGTTCGGTGAGCTTGATCATCGTCTTCCCTCGTCGACCGGGGCAACGGCGGGTCAGTCCCACCAGAAGAACCACGCGTGCGCGTCCTTCAGCTCGGCGGCGAGGTTCAGCAGCGTCTGCGTCCCCTGGTGCACGATGTCGTCGCAGTACAGGCACTGCTCGCGCGCGAGCGCCTCGGCGCCCTCGCGATCCTCCGGCGGGCGCGGCACCCAGCACTCCACCACGTCTCCGGCGATCGCGTAGACCTCCGAGCCGTGGCGCTCGTGCCAGTGCCGGTGCAGCGCGACGTGCTCCTCGGTCGCCGGGCACGCGTTCCACGCACCGTAGTTCAGGTAGGCGAAGGCCTCCCACGAGCGCACGGTCGGGATCCGCGCGAGGTACACGACCGGATGCGGGAGGTCGGTGGTGATGTCGCAGTGCGCGCCGAGCTGGTGGCCGCGCGACGGCGCGGCGGGCCAGGCGCCCTGCGGGACGAAGAGGCCGGTCTCGTTGTCGTCCGGCGGATCCTCCGCGTAGTCCTGCTCCAGCTCGCGCAGCCGGCGATCGAGCGCCTCGCGCGCGTCGAGGACCTCGGCGGCCTTCAGCATCGTGGCCGCGTCGCCGCCCTCCAGCCCCTCGCGCGCGGACTCCACCTGCTCGCGCGTGCCGAGCAGCACCGGGCACGCGCCCTCCGGCCGCCAGGCCTCGCGCAGGCGCTGCCACTCCTCCAGCGCGATGCGGCCCGGGACGGCCACGAGCGGGTAGGGGAACTCCGGCGTCTCCGCCGCCGGCGCCTCGCCGGCAGGCTCCACCTCGGACGCGCCTCGGCCCAGCCATCGCTTCCAGAAGGACATGCAGCCTTATCGCACGGAGAGCGAACACCAGAAATGCGCGCCGCGCCGACACGCGCGCACCTCCGGGCCCGCGGGGCGCCATGGCCTCGAAAGGAAGACGGCGGAGGCCAGTGGCCCGCGCCGTCGATGCTGCCCGCGATGCGCGCCGGCTAGAACGGAATGTCGTCCGGCCCACCGCCGCCCGCGCCGCCCCCCGAGCCGAAGCCGGGGCCAGGGCCGGAATCCGGCTCCTCGAAGCCGCCCGGAGGGGCGTCGTCGGGGCCGTGCTGGCGGCCGGGGCCGCCGGCGCCGCGGCCGGCGCCGCCGCCACCGCCGAGGAACCGGACGGTCTCGGCGACCACCTTCACCTTCGAGCGCTCCTGGCCGGACTGCTTGTCCTGCCACTTGTCGGTCTTGAGCCGGCCCTCGACGTAGACCTGGCGGCCCTTCGCCAGGTACTCACCGCACTGCTCGGCCTGCTTCCCCCAGACCTCGACGTCGTGCCACTCCGTCTCCTCCTTGCGCTGCCCGGACTGCTTGTCGGTCCAGGAGCGGGAGGTGGCGATGCGGAGGTTCGCGACCGCCTGGCCGCCGGACGTGTACCGGACCTCCGGATCCTTCCCGAGGTTCCCGACGAGGATGACCCTGTTCACCATGGCGTCGCTCTCCCCTGCGTGGCCTGCGCTGGACGCAGGCGTCGTGAGTGAAGGCTGGAGCCTAGCCGCCCCCCCTGACATCGGCGACGCCGGGGCCCCGGCCTACCGCCCGGAGGCCGGCACGACCGTCCCGCCGACGGGCACGAGCGCCGGCGCGGCGCGGACCGCCTCGGCGGCGTGGCGGGCCTCCTCGAGCCGTGGGCCTAGCGTGCGGGCGTAGGCCCCGAGCTCGTCCTGCCGGCCGGCGAGCGCGGCGAGCGCGGGCGGGAAGGGGTGCTCGCGCTCGTCGCTGCGCGCCAGCCCGGCGCCGAGCGCGCCGACGGCGGCGTCCGCGTCGGACGCCCGCGCGGCCCGGAGCGCCTGGACGAGCTCGTCGGGCGCGGACGCGGCCACGCCGGCGAGCGCCTCGGCGAGGCGGGCCGCGAGCGCACCGTCGAGCGCGGCGGCGGGCGCGAGCTCGACCAGCTTCGCGAGCGCCTCCGGCACGCCCTCGCCGGCGAGCTCGGCGAGGGAGGGGACGACCGGCGGCGGCTCCTCGGTCCCCAGGGCCGACCAGAGCCGCCCGAGGACGCGCGCGTCGGGGGTGACCTGGTCGAGGAAGCTCCGCCGCGCCGCCTCGCCCTCGGGGTCGGACAGGTACACCGCCTCGGCGATGGCGAGCCGGAGCGCGGGGTCGCTCTCGGCCCGCAGCGCGCCGCGCAGGAACGGCTCGTTGCGCGGGTCGCCGGTGCGGGCGAGCGCGTAGTACGGCTGCGCCGAGCGCGCGAGGTCCAGCGTCGCGGCGACCGGCACGACGGCCGCCGGCCCCGGCTCCTTGCCCTGCGCCACCGCCGCCGCGAGGCCCGCCGGCGGGCCGCCGCTCGCGGCCAGCGCGGCGCCGAGCGCGTCGACGGCGCGGCGCACGCCGGCGGAGCGGCCCGGGTAGTCGTTCACCAGCACCGCGAACGCGAGCGTCCGGTGCGCGCCGTCCTCCACGTAGCCGGAGAGGCTGGTGACGTTCTCGAGCGTGCCGGTCTTGGCGCGGAGCCGGCCGGCGGCCTCGGTGCCCTCCATCCGCCAGCGGATGGTGCCGTCGCGGCCGGCCACCGGCAGCGAGGAGAGGTACTCGGGCTGGAGCGGGAACCGCGCGTACATGGCGCGGAGCAGCGTCACGAGCTGCCGGGCGCTGAAGCGGTTCGTGTCGTTCAGGCCCGAGCCGTTCTTCATGACGTACGTGCCGCGCGGCACGCCGGCCTCGGCCAGGAACTCCTCCACCACCTGCACGCCCTTCGGCCAGGTCCCGGGCGCGCCCTTCACCTCGGCGCCGAGCGTCTTCAGGAGCTGCTCGGCCACGAAGTTGTTCGAGGTCTTGTTGAGCCGGCGCACGAGCTCGCCGAGCGGGTCCGACTGCGCCACGAGCACCAGCCGCGCGCCCTCGGGCGTCGCGCCGGCGCGCACCTTCCCAACCTTCACCCCGCGCAGCTCGAGCAGCCGCGCCAGCGTGTGGCCGAGGTAGAGCGCCGGGTCCTCGATGCGGCGCCACTGCGGCTGCACCCGGCTGCCGAGCGGCACGCGCCCCTTCACCACGATCCGCTGCTTGCCGCCGCGCGCGACCGACTCGATGATCACTCGCCGCGGCGAGCCCGCGCGCACGGTGGTGGTGCGGTTCTCGATCTCGAGGTAGTCGCTGGCGGGCTCGAGCTCCACCCGGCCGCGCGCGCCGCGCCGGTCGCCCGGTCCGACGTGCACCGCCACCGCGTTGAAGTTGAGCGACAGCGCGCCGGCGGGCGCGAGGTACGCGCGATCGCCCTCCTCCTGGTCGTAGCCGGGCCCGGTCCGCTCGCCGTCGAAGAAGCCCTCGTCCACCACCAGCTCGCCGACGCGCTTCACGCCGAGGTGCTGGAGGTCGCCCGCCATGGCCCAGAGCCGCTCGGTCACGATCGAGGGATCGCCCTTGCCCCGCACGTAGAGCGCCCGCGCCGCGCCACCCTTCGGCTCGGCCAGGACCTCGGTCGCGAATCGGTACTCGGGCCCGAGCCGCGCCAGCGCGGCGGCGCTCGTCACCAGCTTCACGTTGGACGCCGGGTTGAGCAGGACGTCGGGGTCGCGCGCGTAGACCACCTCGCCCGTGTCGATTGCCGAGACGAGGATCCCGACCCGCGCGCCGGCGAGCGGCGAGCCGTCCACGATCGCGGTGAGCGCGCGGGCGGCCTCGCGGGACGGCGCGTCGGCGGTGGGCACCGGGGGCGGAGGCGCGGCGAGCGCGGCGGCGGGGACGACGGCGGCGGCGAGCGCCGCGGCGAGCAGGGCGGGCGGGAAGAGGGGACGGGAGGAGGAGGGCACGGTGGGCTGCATTATCGGATGGGCGGGCGGTGGACGCGCAGGCGAGCGCGCGCCCAGGTGAACGCCCGGGCGGGCGGGGGGTATTTCGGGGCCGCGTTGACGGGAGGGTCCCCCGCTCGCTAGGTATGGCGATGTGAGCGAGGGACGCGCGGAAGGCGTGGACGGTCGCACGCGCGAGGCGCTGGAGCGCTTCGAGCGGTTCCTGCACCAGCGGGACCTCCGCCTCACCGAGGCCCGCGCCGCCATCGTCGAGGCCGCCCTGGCGCGCCAGGGGCACTATCCCATCGACGAGCTCATCGCCGACCTCAAGCAGCGCGGGATCCGCGGGTCCAAGGCGACCGTGTACCGGACCCTGCCGCTGCTCGCCGAGGCGGGCATCCTCGAGCCGGCCATCGTGGCCGGCGACGCCCGCAGCTACGAGACCACCTTCGGGCGGCACCACCACGACCACCTGGTCTGCTCCCGCTGCGGGAGGGTGGTCGAGTTCGAGTTCGAGGCGTTCGAGATCCTGCAGCGCGAGGTGGCCTCGAGGTACGGGTTCCGGCTGGAGGCGCACCACCACGAGCTGGTGGGGACGTGCCCGGACTGCCAGGCGGGCGAGCCGCCGCGGGGCTGAGGCGCTGGACGCCGCTCGCCCGCGAGATGGCGGGCGGGTGGCCTGGTCGAGCTCGCCCCGGCGACGCCCTCACTGCGACGGCGCCTGCGCGTGCACGACGCCGGCCTTCGCCACCGGCGGGCGGTGCATGGCCTGCTCCGCCCGCGGCCGGCGGCGGCGCTCGATCGGCTCGAGCCGCACCGGCTGGCGCTCCCGCGCGGAGCGGAGCGCGGCCTCGATGATCCGCACGTCGGCGAGCCCCTCCCAGCCGTCCGGCTCGGGCTCGCGGTCCTCGAGGACGCAGCGCGAGAAATGGACCAGCTCCGGCGCGAACTGGTCGGACGGCGGGTACTTCTTCGTCCTGGTGCGCTCGTCGATGGTGAGGTGGCGGACGAGGCTCCCGACGTACTCGAACGCCGGCTCGAGGCGCACGTCGCCCTTCGTGCCGACCAGGCGGCAGGTGTCCACGGGGGCGGCGCCGAAGCTGCACGTCAGCGTCGCCAGCCGTTCGTCGGGGAAGCGCAGCGTGACCGACCAGGCCTCGGGCACGCCGTGGAAGCGCCGGTCGCGGGCGAGCGCCTCCATCGCGAAGACCTCGATCGGCTCCGCGCCGAACAGGTAGCGCGCGGCGTTCACGCAGTACGGGCCGAGGTCCCAGATCGCGCCTCCGCCCAGGCGCGCGTCGGTGCGGATGTTGCCCGGCTCCACCTGGTAGGAGAAGTCGGACGAGAAGAAGCGCGGCTCGCCGAGCTTCCCGGCCCGCACCAGCTCGACCGTCTCGAGCGTGGCCGGATCGAAGTGGAGACGGTACGCCACCATCAGCTTCACGCCGCCCTCCTCGGCGGCGGCGATCATCGCGCGGCAGTCCTCCTCGGAGGTCGCCATCGGCTTCTCGGTGAGGACGTGCACGCCCGCGCGCGCGGCGCGAACGGCGCAGGCGGCGTGCTCGGTGTTCGGCAGCGCGATGTAGACGGCGTCCACGTCCTCGCGGGCGAACACGTCGTCGAGGTCCTCGTACCCGAACGTCGGCACGCCGTGGCGCTTGCCGATCGCCTTCCGCTTGGTCGCGTCGCCGGAGACGAGCGCCGCGAGGCGCGAGGTGCCCCGCGCGTGCTCGAAGGCCGGCAGCACCGCCGCCTGCGCGATGTGCCCGAGGCCGACCACCGCGTACCCGACCGTGCGCCGCCCGCGCTCCCTTCGCCGCTCGCGCGCCATGTGCGCTCCTTCGCGCGCGAAACATGGGCGCGCGCGGCGGATCGTGCAGGCGGGCGCCGGCGAGCGTGGGAGCGAGCGCCGTGCCGGACGGCACCCCCCGCGCCGTGCTCGCGATCGGGCCCGCAGTGGCCGCGCGGCCCGCGTGCTCGACGCTGCCCACCATCCGAAAGGGCGGCCGGAATTTCCTCACGTCGCCCGGCCTTTCCCTACACGAACGAGGTCCGCGGTGCGGGCCCCAGCTCCGGAGCACGACATGACGATCGAGACCAGCGCGATGGACCGGGGGAGCGAGCTGCTCCTCGGCCGCCAGGCCCCGGCCGCCGACCGGAACCCGAACCGTGGGACCGAGCACGAGGAGTTCCCGCTCGACCTCCAGCCGACCACGCTCTCCGAGCTCTGCCAGAGCGCGCTCGACGACGTCGCGGCGAGGTTCCCGGATCGCGCGGTCGAGTACGCGCCGGACGCCGAGCGCGACGGGACGGGGGAGTGGGATCCGCGCCGGATCGCGTACGCGGTGACGATCCTGCTCGAGGACGCGCTGAAGCGGACCCGGGCGGAGGAACGGGTGTCGCTGCGCTGGCGGGAGCACGACGACGTCGTGGTGGTGCGCGTCCAGTTCGCGCGCCCGCTCGACCGGGGCGACACGCTCGTGACGTTCTTCGAGCGCGGCGTGCGACCCGACGGCGCCGACGACGCGGTCGGTACGCTCCGGGTCGCGGCCGCGCGCAAGATCATGCTGCAGCATCGCGGGGAGCTCGCGCGCATCCGGACGCGCGCCGGCACGACCTACGTCGCGACCCTCCCGCGGCGCGCTGGGGACGTCCTGCCGGATCTCGACGCTTCCGATCCGGCGCGCGAGCCGCCTCGAGACTAGCCGGCCCGCAGCAGGAGGCGCCGCACCTCGGCCGCGTGCGCGAGGCGAGCCGCCACCCGCTCCGCGAGCGCGTCGCGCTGCCGCTCCACCGCCGCCGCCGTCTCGCCGAGGAGGCGCCCGGCCAGCCGGTCGAGCGCCCGCTGGGCCGGCCGGTCCAGCGTGGCACGCAGGTCGGTGGTGACGGGGTCCCGGGCCAGCGCGGCCCGCAGCGCGGCGAGCTCGGCGGCCTCGGCGCGGAACGCGTCCGCCGGCGGGAACGGCGCGGCGGCGAGCACGCGGCAGTCCACGTCGGCGATGGCCTGCGCGCCGGTGAGCTGGCGCGCGCCCTCGTCCACCGCCAGCCGGACGGGCGTGGCGGCGAGCAGGAGCGCGAGCTGCCACGCGGGCGGCGCCCCGGCGCGCGGGAACAGCGCGTGCCACTTCTTGTCCTCCCACAGCCCCGCCTCGTTCAGGAACGCGAACGCCCGCGCGCCCACCTTGGCCGGGTAGAGGAGCGGCGCCGGCCCGCGGCCGGGCGCGAGCCGCCACCACGGCGCGCGGCCCGCGCAGCTCGGGCGGTGGTGCACCCCGGCCGCCTCGCCGAGCGCGAGGTAGCGGCGTGCGGCGGCGCCGGGCGCGGCCGGCGGGCGGAACAGGACGCCCTGCGGGTCGGCCAGCTCCGGCGCGCGCGCCTCCTTCAGCGAGGCGAGCAGCGGCACCACGTCGGCGGGCGCGAGCCGGACCTCGCCGGCGAGCGGCGACGCGTAGCGGCCGCCGCCGAGCGGGGCGAGGTGGAAGAACGCGTTGCACCCGCTCTTCGTGCCGAAGCGCACCTCGCAGAGCGCGCCCAGGGTCGTGGCGCCACGCGGGGCCGCCGCCCGCGGGCGGCGCAGCCGGACGCGCCGGCCGCCCGCGCCCCGGGCGAGCGCCGAGAGCTCCGCGTCGGAGAGCGCGGCGAGCGGCACCGAGGCCTCGGCGGCCGGTGCCTCGGCGGCGCCCTCCGCCCACACCACCAGCGCGGTGTCCACCGAGGCGGCGAAGCTGCCGGCCGCGCGCGAGCGCAGGCGCACCGCGAACCCGCCGCGCGCCCGCGCGTCGGCGAGCAGCGGCTCCGACGAGCGCGACACGTCGAGCGCCCGCGGCCACACCAGCGCCGCGACGGGCGCGTGCCGCAGCGCCACCGCCGCGAAGTGCGCGGAGAGGTCCGCCTGCCGCCCCAGCCCGCTCGCCGCGGCGGCGCGGGCCTTCGCGGCGGCCGCGAGCCGCTCGTGGCGCAGGAACGGCGGGTTCGCGAGCACCAGGTCGGCGGCGGGCCACGGGGCGGCGAGCGCGTCGCCGCGGCGGATCGCAGCCCGGGCCCCGAGGAGCGCGAGCCGTGCCTCCGCGGCCCGGGCGGCCAGCGGGGCGAGGTCGATCCCGGCGAGCCGCAGCCGCGCGCCCACGCCGCGCGCCAGGCGCTCGGCCGCGGCGAGCAGCGCGCCACCGCCGCAGGCCGGGTCGAGCACCGCCAGCCCGTCGAGCGCGCGCGAGAGCGCCGGCTGCGCCCGCCCCGCGAGCAGCGCCGCCGCAGCCTCCGCCGGCGCCGGCCCGCCGCGCCGCGCCGCCGCGTGGGCGAGCCCCAGCGCCGCGAGCGCGCGCGCCTCGGCCGGCGGGGTGAACACCGCGCCGTCCGCGCCGGCCAGCGCGCGCGCGCAGAGCGACTCGAGCAGCGCGCCGTCGAGCCGCTCCGGCGAAGGGTCCAGCTCGGAGCCGGCGCGGAGCCCGAGCGCGGCGAGGACGGCCTGCGGGGCGCCGCCCAGGTGCGCGGCGGCCACCGTGAGCTGATCCGCCGGCGGCAGCGCCGCGAGCGCGTCGAGCGCGGTCCGCGTGGGATCGGCGGGAGGGCGAGTGCGCGGCGGGCTCACCGCGCGGGCGCTCCGGCGTGGGCGATCGCGACGGGGGCGGCGGCGGGCACGGGCGGATTGTACGCGATGCGGGATCCGGAGCGGGGGCGGAGCGCCCGGCCTCAGGCGCGCGCGTGGTCCGGCCGGTCCTCGCGCCCGAGCCGCGGCACCGCGCGGGCGCCGGGCACGAACGCGAGCACCAGCAGCGCCGCGCCCGCGGTCATCTCGGCCACGCCGGCGGCGGGCTCGGTGGCGCCGCGGCCGGTCCACACCAGCCACGCGGCCGGCGCCGCGAGCGCGTACCGCGCCGGCGGCCACTCGATCGCCGCGACCGTGCCGATGCAGACGAGCAGCCCCACCGCCACGTCGTGCAGGATGGGCCCGACCTCGCCGTAGCCCAGCACGAGCGGCGCGAGCAGGAGCGCCAGCCCCACGGCGAAGCTCGTCCAGCGCGCGATCATGCACCCTGAACGTAGCCGTGCCGCGCGGGGGCGAGAAGCCGCCGGGGCGCCAGGCGGGACAGGCCTGTTGGGGCCTGGCCGGTCCGGCCGCACCCGACCGGCGGGGCCGGAAACTGGCGCTGTCAGGCACCCCCGCTAGGATGCGCAGCCGAACGCCGGATTCCGGGAGGATGGGGCCATGCCTCGCGGCCGGACCCGGCGGGATCGCACCACGGAACGCTCGATGACCTACGCCGACGAACGCGTCGCCGCAGAGATGGGACGTGTCCTGCTCGCGCTCTACCGCGCCGGCATGCAGGTCCGGGTGTGGCCGGACGCGCTGCACGGGCGCGCCGGCGCCCGCATCGTGGCCGGCCCGTCCGCGAAGCGGCGCCGGACCGCGCTCAAGTCCGCGAGCGGGTCCGGCGATTCGCCCCTGCAGGCGATCTACGCCGCGGTGGAGCGCATGAACGAGCGCGCCGGGGCGATCGTGGTGCCGCTGGACTAGGGCGCGCGGCGCTGCTCGTCCTTCGACGGGCGGCCCAGGACGCGCGGACCTCCGGCGCGCGGAGGGCCCCGGCTCAGCCGAACAGCCCGTCCAGCTTCCGCTCGATGTCCTCCTGCACCTTCTGGCGCATCGAGCCCGGGACCAGCATCGGGAACTTGAGGTCGATGACGACCTCCTCGTCCTTCACCGCGTAGGCGCCGCTGACGCCCATCTTCGAGACCTTGCCGGTCTTCGCGCCGCCGTCCTTCTGGTAGTCGAGCGACAGCTTCTGGGCGAGGCGGTCCATCACCTCGTCGACCTTCTCGTAGATCTCACCGGCGTTCTTGCCGGGGTACTTCCTCGTGATCTGCGGCATCCTTGCGGGTCCTCCGCCGGCCCTCGGCCGGTCACTTCGCGTATTGAGTTGGGTCCTGCACCCCCGCCTCGGCAAATCCCTTTCGGCGCAGGCGGCAGGCATCGCACCGGCCGCAGGCGCGGCCGCGGATCGGGTCGTAGCACGAGAGGGTCAAGCGGTAGGGGACGCGGAGCTTCGTGCCCAGCCGGACGATCCCCGCCTTGGAGAGCCTGAGGAGGGGCGCGCGGATCCGGAGAGGCCGCCCCTCCACGCCGGCCCGGGTGGCGACCTTCGCCAGGCGCTCGAACGCCCGCAGGAAGGCCGGCCGGCAGTCCGGGTAGCCGGAGTAGTCGATGGCGTTCACGCCCACGAAGATCTGCTCCGCGCCGATCACCTCGGCGTGGGCGAGCGCGAGCGAGAGCATGACGGTGTTGCGGGCCGGCACGTAGGTGACCGGGATGTCCCGCGCCATCCGCGCCTCGCTGCGCCCCTTCGGCACCGCGATGGCCGCGTCGGTGAGCGCCGAGCCGCCGAACGCGGAGAGGTCCACCTTCACCACGCGGTGGCCGGCGGCGCCGAGCGCCCGCGCGATGCGCCGCGCCCGCGCCAGCTCGCCCTTGTGCCGCTGCCCGTAGTCCACCGAGAGGCAGTGCGCCTCCAGCCCCTCGGCGCGCGCCACCGCCAGGCAGGTGCTCGAGTCGAGCCCTCCCGACAGGAGCACCACCGCGCGCCGCGCCTTGCTCGTCGCCTTCGCCATTCCAGGATCCTAGCGGGCCACCGCGGTGAACGCGTAGCTCGCGGTGCAGGGGAGCGCGCAGGGCGCGCACGCGCCGCCGGTCGCCCCGTAGGTCTCCACCAGCGTCCCCGCCAGCGTGGGCGGCCCACCCGCCGGGAACGCGAGGTCGCCCTCGATCGCGACGGTGAGCGCCGCGGTGCAGGTGGCGGCGCACGCGCTCAGCACGGCCTCGCCGGCCGCCGCCGAGGCCTGGACGTGGTCGCCGCTCCGCACCCCGCGCAGCACCGCCTCGTGGTCGCGGCCGGTGCACAGCGCCACCGCCCCGGTGCGCGGGTCCTGCGCCAGCGTCACCGGGAACACGGCCTCCGGATCGCCGGCGAGCTCGGCGGGGATCGTCTCGGGCACGGTCGCGGCCCAGCCGCCCGCCGGCTCGACCGTGCAGGCGGTCGAGGCCTCCACGCGGCGCGCCTGCAGGCCGAACACGCCCACGACCTCGCCCGGGCAGTCCTCGGCGCCGTCGCTGCGGCACGCGGTGGGGCCGAGCGCGCCGAGCAGGACGGCTCCGGCGAGGGAGAGCGCGCGCGGCGCGCGGTGGGACGGAGGGCGAGGCACGGGGCCGGCTAGCCTAGCACCGCGAGCCGGAGCTCGACGAACGGATCCGACAGGGCCAGGAGCGCCAGGTCGCGGAGGTCGGGGAGGGCGAGCGCCTCGACCGGATCGAGCGGCCCGCCGTCGAGGCGCCGGTCGAGGAGCGCGAGCGTGCGGAGCGCGTGGCCGGGGTCGCCGGCGTGGAGCAGGCCCACCCGGTTCGCGGTCCGGCGCACCGCCGCCGCGAGCGCGCGCGGGTCGAGCGTGCGGAGCTCCGCCGCGGCCGGGCCGGCCAGCGCGGCCGCGGTGGCGCTCACCTCGCCGGGCACGGTCCGCTCCAGCGCGGCGAGGAACGCGCCGGCGTGCGCGGCGGGGAGGCCCATGGCGGGCGGCGCGCCACCGCCGAAGCGGCAGGCCAGCTCGAGCAGGATGGCGGCGTCGCGCGGCGCGAACTTCCCGAGCAGCGCCCAGCCGTGCTCGACGAGGTCGAGCGTGCGGGCGGCCAGGAACGCGAGCGCGCCCTCGGGCAGGCCGGCGAGCCCGGCCGGCAGCACCACCGAGGGCGGGCGGGTGTTCTCGATGACCACCTCGCGCCCGGGGCGGGCGCCGAGGAGCGCCGCGTGCGGGCGGGCCTCGAGCGCCCGCGCGGCCCGCTCCAGCGCGGCGTGCAGCGCCGGCGCGGCGGCGGGCGCGAGCCGGTCGGCGGGCCCGGCGCCGCGCGCGGCGAGGTCGGCCGGGAACAGCGGCTCGAGCCACGGCGCGAGCAGCGACACCAGGCGCGCGCAGGGGCCGTTCGCGCCCGGCGCCGCGACGCGCTCGCGGAGCGCGGCGGGCAGGTGCGCGGCGACCGGCGCCCCGGCGGGCGCGCTCCGTGACGGATCGGCGAACGCGGCGAGCGAGGCCGCCAGGCGCGCGCGCTCGGCGAGCCGGGCGGAGTCCTCCGCGCCGGTCCGCTCGGCGGCCGCGAGGGCCGCGCACAGCGCGCTCGCCTCGGCGAGGGCGGTCGCGTCGGAGGGATCGCGCCGCGCCAGCTCCAGCCAGCCCTCCGCCGCGCGGGCCTGCGTCTCCGGGCGCGCCGCCCGGGCCACGAGCAGCTCGCGCTGGGCCTCGAAGTCGTCCGGCACGAGCGAGAGCGCCTTCTCCAGCATCACCGCGGCGCGCTCCGGGTCGCCGAGCCGGGTGCGGAGCAGCTCGGCGAAGTGGCGCAGCCGCGCCGCGGCGGCGAGCGGGTCGTAGGCGGCGATGGCGTCGGCGCAGGCCTCGCCCAGGCGCACGTAGTCGTCGAAGCGGCCCAGCTTCTCGGCGGCGCGCGAGAGGTCGCGGGCGAGCGTCAGGTCCGAGGGGTCGCGGGCCAGCGCCTCCGCGAGCCAGGCGCGCGCCGGCTCCCACTCCGCGGCCTGCAGGCAGGCGCGCCCGCGGGCCGCCAGCTCCGCCACCGGCAGCGGGTGGTCCGGCCCGAGCTCGGCGCCCACCGCGGGCGTGGCGGGCAGCGCGCCCGGCCCCTCGGCCGCGAGCGCGATCTCCTCGTCCGACCACCCGGCGGGCGGCGGCAGCTCGGCGGCGGCGGGCTCGGCGCTCCGGGCGCGGATCGCCTCGGCGCGGGCGAGCCGCGTCACGTCGCCGGAGGCCACCGACAGGAGCCAGGACCAGGTGAGGTCGCGCTCGGGGTCGGCCTCGAGCGCCTCGATCAGCGCGTCCGCGGCGCCGGGCGCGTCGCCGGCGCGCTCGAGGTGGCCGGCGAGGCGCTCCAGCAGCTCGGCCCGGGCCACGCCCTCGGCCGCGGCCGCCTGCGCCCGCAGCACCTCGGCGACCGGGTCGGCGGCGGGCGCGCGAGGGGCGATCGGGTCCGGCTCCGCCGCGGGCGGCGCCGCCGGGCGGCCCATCCCGGCGAGCAGCGCCTCCGCCTCCTCGGCGCCGCGCAGCGCGGCGGCGGTGCCGCTGGCGCGCGCCGCCGCGAGCGCGTCGTGGAGCGTCGCGGCCGCGGCGTCCTCGTCGCCGAGCCGGTCGAGCTGGATGCGGGCGCGCCGCAGGTGCAGCGCGGCGGCCTCGGCGGGATCTCCGGCGGCGGCGGCCTCGGCCGCGAGGCCCGCGGCGGCCTCCGCCCACCCGTCGCGCCGGCCGTCCAGCGCCGCGAGCGCGTCCAGCGCGGGCGGGTGGACCGGATCCAGCTCCAGCACCGACAGGAACGCGCCGCGCGCCGCCTCGAGGTGCCCGGCCGCGGCGAAGCGCTCGCCGCGGGCCTGGCGCAGATCGCGCCGCCGCGCGGTCTGGCCCCAGGCCGCGAGCGCCTGCTCGTGGAGCTGGGCCAGATCGAGCCACGCGTCGAGGGCGCCGCGCGCGAGCGCCAGCGCGGCCGCGCGCTCGAACGCCTCGGGGTCGCCGGGGTCGGCCGCGAGCAGCTCGGCGTAGAGCGCCTCGGCCTCGCCGGCGCGGCCGGCCGCGTCCAGGGCGCGGGCGAGGCGCCGGCGGTGCGCGGTGCGGGCGTCGGGCGCGAGCCCGGCCTCGGGGATGGCCCGGAGGTGCTCGACCGCCGCGCCCGGGTCGCCCGCGGCGAGCGCCTCCTCCGCGAGCACGGTGCGGGCGGGCACGCAGCCGGGCCGCGCCAGCACCGCGGCCCGGTACGCGCGCGCGGCGTCGCCGTGGGCGCCGGCGTCCTCGAACAGCCGCGCGGCCTCGAGCGCGCTGCGCGACGCCTCGTCGCCGTCGCTGCGGATGGACGCCGACAGGAGCGCGCGGGCCGCGGCGAGCGGCTCGCCCCAGGCGGCCTCCAGGCGCGCCCGCGCGCGCCACGGGCCGGGCGCGTCCGGGTCGGCGCCGGCGGCGAGCTCGAGCGCGCCGCGCACCTCGTCGTCGGGCGCGCCGGCGCGGGCCAGCGCCTCGGCCGCGGCGGTGAACGCCTCGGCGCGCTCGGCGGGATCCTCGGAGGAGAGCGCGCGCTCCGCGGCCGCGCGGGCCGCCTCGCGCGCGCCGGCGGGCGGCGCCGCGGGCGGCGGGGCGGCGTCCGGCGCGGCCGGCTCCAGGCCGCCGAGCGCGCGCGCGTCGCGGGCCCGCGCCGGCTCGCCCGCCGCGTCCAGCGCCGCGGCGGTGCGCCCGGCCAGCGCCGCGAGCGCCTCCGGCCCCTCGCCGTCGCGCGCGCGGAGCTGGAGCAGGGCCTCCAGCAGCTCGGCCGCGTCGCGGCCGGCGTCGCCGAGCCCCTCGGCCAGCTCCGCGGCGGCCTCCAGCGCCACCCGGCGCTCCTCGGCCAGGCCCAGCGCGAGCGCGCGCTCGGCGCGGCTGCGGGCGGCGGCGAGCGCCAGCGCCGGGTCGCCCAGCGCGGCGTGCCCGTGCGCCAGCGCCGCCCAGGCGATGCCGGCGCGCTCGTCGGCGGGCGCGAGCGCGAGCGCCCGCTCCAGGTGCGCGATCCCGTCGGAGGCGCGGCCCTCGGCCCAGGCGGAGAGGCCGAGCCGGTAGCGCGCCGCCGCCTCGGCGGAGGCGGGCACGGCGCCGCGCGCCTCCCCGGCCCACGCCACCAGGCCGCGGTCCAGCTCGGCCGCGGCCGCCGGGCCGCGGGTCGCGGCCAGGCACGCGGCCAGCGCCGCGAGCGTCTCCACGTCGCCGGGCGCGGCCGCGAGCGCGGCCTCGTAGGCGGCGGCGGCGCGCTCGCCCTCGCCGAACGCGAGCAGCGCGTCGGCGCGCGCGCGGTGGCAGCTCGCCGCCTCGGCCGGCACCGCCGCGGCGCGGGCGGAGAGCACGCCGTCGAGCCGCTCCGGGTCGGCGGCCGCCTCGCGCAGCGCCGCCACGAACGCGCCGTCGTCCGCGGGCCAGGCGTCGAACGCGTCGCGCAGCGCGGCCCGCGCCCGCCCGTCCTCGCCGGCCGCGTGCAGCGCCCGCGCGGCCTCGCGCAGCCGGCCGGCGCGCGCCGGCCCGCGCGCGTGCGCGGCGCGGCCGAGGAACAGCTCGGCGCGCTCCAGGTGGCGGTCCGCGTACGCGTGCGCCAGCTCGCGGGCGGCGTCCTCGTCGTCCGGGTCGGCGCGCAGCAGCGCGGCGAGCAGCGGGATCGCCTCCTCGCGGCGCCCCAGGTCGCGGAGCAGCGCCGCGGCCGCGCGGAGCGCCACCGGATCGGCCGGCCCCTCGGTGGCCAGCGCGGCGCAGGCCTCCGCGGCGCGGGCGCGGTCGGCGGGATCCGGCGAGGCGGCCAGCCGGGTCACCGCGTCGCGCCGCATGCGGGCGCGCGCCGCCGGGTCGGCCTCGCGCTCGGCGCGCTCCAGCAGCATCCGCGCGACCTCCGGATCGCGGCCGGTCGCGCTCAGGATCGCGGTGAGCCGCTCCCGGGCGGCGGCGCTCCCGCGGTCGTGCGCGAGCGCTTCCCGGAGCGCGGCCTCGGCCGGCCCGGTGGCCCCGGCGGCCGCGTGCACGTCCGCGAGCGCCACCAGCGCCGCGGCGCGGGCGGGGCCGGGCGCGGCCGCGGCGGCCCGGGCGGCGAGCGCGCGGGCGAGGTGCGGCGTCCCCGCGTCGCCCAGCGCGTGCGCGGCGCGCTCCAGCAGCGCCACGCCCTCCGCCTCGCCCGGCGCGGCGGCCACCGCGCGCTCCAGCGCCTCGGCGGCGCCGGCCGGATCGCCGGCGTCGAGCAGCAGCGCGCCGGCGGCGCGGGCGTGCGCGGCCGCCGCGGCGAAGTCGCCGGCCGCGGCCGCGAGCGCGTCGAGCTGGAGCGAGAGCCGGGCGGCCTCCGCGGGGCGATCGAGGGCGCGGGCCAGCACCACCGCGTCGGCGAGCAGCCGCCGCGCGGCGTCCGGCTCGCCGGCGTCGAGCGCGAGGTCGGCGGCCTCGCCCAGCGCGTCGAGCCGCTCGGCCTCGGGCGCGCCGGCCCGCGCCAGCGCCCCGGCGCGCGCCTCGGCCAGCGCGGCGCTGCGGGCCGGGTCGGCCGCGGCGGCGGCGCGGGCCCGCCGGTAGAGGTCGCGGGCGAGGTCGGGCCGGCCGCCGGCGAGCAGCGCCGTCGCGGCGCGCCCGAGCGCGTCGGCCCGCGCCGCGCCGGACCGGGCCGCCTCCGCCGCCGCGAGCACGACGCGGGCGCCGCGCTCCGGGTCGTCGTCCAGCGCCAGCCGCCGCACCGCCGCCTCGAGGTCCTGCGGACGGCGGGCCAGGACCTCGGTCAGCGCGGCCAGCGCGAGCGCGCGCTCGCCGCGGTCCTCGGCCAGCTCGGCGAGCTGGCGCGCCAGCGCGAGCGCGTCCTCGGGCGGGAGCGCGCCGAGGCCGGCCTCGAGCAGGCGCCGGTGCACCACCAGCGCCTCGCCGGACGCGCCGCCCAGGTAGAGGACGCGCGCCAGCAGCGGCGCCGCGAAGGCGAGGTCGTCCTGCGTGCGGGCGTAGGCGCGGCGCGCGGCGCGGATGGCGCCGGCGAGATCGCCCTGCGAGAGCGCCAGCGCCGCCGCGGCGCGGAGCGCCCGGGCCGCGTCGCGCGGCGTCGGCGCGCGGCGCGCGTACGCCTCGAGCGGCTCGCCGGCGGGGCGGGCGGGCAGGTGCGCGCGCCGGAAGGCCGCGTGCTCCTCGGCGAGCCCGCGGTCGGGCGGGAGCGCGGCCAGCGCCGCCGCGTAGGCGCGGTCGGCCTCGACGGTGCGCCCGAGGCGCGCCAGCAGGCCGGCGCGCTCGAGCCGCCGCCGCCCGGCCGAGGCCGGCTCCAGCGCGGCCAGGTCCTCCAGCCGGTCGGCCACCGCGCCCAGGTCCCCCGCGGCCTCCGCGGGCGCGCGCGCCGCCTCGACCGCGGCGGGATCCCGCGGGGCGAGCGCGCGGGCCTCCTCGGCAGCGGCGAGCGCGCCGGCGCGGTCGCCGAGCGCGGCCGCGAGCGCGGCCCGGCGCAGGAGCGCCGCGGGCTTCGCGCCGGTGGGGAGCAGCGGCACCAGCGCGGCGAGCGCGTCCCGCTCGGCGGCGGCGTCCCCCCGGGCCCGGGCGCGCTCGGCCAGGGCCGCGAGCGCGGCGCGGGCGCTCTCGCGGCCGGGCGCGAGCGCGAGCGCGTCGCGCAGCGCCGCCTCGGCGCCGGCCGCGTCCTCGGCCGCACCGGCGGCGAGCAGCGCCAGCCCGGCCTCGGCGAGCCGGTCGCCCGCGTCCGGCTCGCCGCGGTCGCGCGCCCGGAGCGCCCGGGCGAGCAGCGCGCGGGCCGCCTCGGCGGGCGCCCCGGCGCGGGCCGCCAGGTCGGCGCGGAGCTCCAGCGCGGCGTCGTCGTCGCCGGCCCCGGCGGCGGCGCGGGCGGCGTCGAGCGCGCCCGCGAGATCGCCGGCGGCGGCCAGCAGCCGCGCGCGCCCGGCCTGCGCGGCGGCGGCCTCGGCGGCGTCCGCGAGCGGGTGGGCGGCGCGCCGCCCGAGGAGGTCGAGCGCCTGCGCCGGGGAGAGCGCGCCGGCGCAGGGGGCCGCGCAGAGCACGCGGAGCGCCGGGAGGCAGGCCGGATCCCGATCGAGCGCCTCGCCCGCGAGCCGCGCGGCCTCGGCCGCCTCGCCGCGCCCGGCGAGGAGCGCGGCCAGCTCGGCCCGCACCGCGGCGGCGTCCGCGCCGCGCGCCGGCGGGAGCCGCCGGCGGAGCGCCGCCTCCAGCCCGGCCGGATCGCCGGCGCGCCGGTGCAGCCCGGCGAGGCGCGCCAGCGCCGCGTCGTCGCCGGGGACCGCCTCGCAGTAGGCGGCGAGGTGCCGGCGCGCCGCCCCGGCGTCGCCGCACGCCGCGGCTGCCCCGGCGGCGAGCGCGAGCAGGCCGGCGCGCTCCGCGGCAGGGAGCGCGTCGCCGGCCAGCGCCGCCTCCGCGTCGCCGAGCGCGCCGCGCGGGTCCTCCGCCACGCGCCCGGCGGCGCGCCGGGCGCGGGCGGGCGCGAACGACGGGTCGAGCTGCGCGGCCAGGTCGAGCGCCTCGCCGGCCGGATCGAGCCCGTGCGCGCGCAGCGCCAGGGTGGCGCCGTCTCGCCCGCCGGTGAGCCGCGCGAGGAGCAGCAGCGCCCGCGAGGCGCCCCGCGCGTCGCCGCCCGCCGCCCGCAGCTCGGCGAGGCGGGCCAGCGCGGCCGGGGTGGTGGCCGGATCGTCGGCGGCGCGCTCGCACGCGGCGAGCGCGCGCGGCAGGTCGCCGGCCCGCTCGTGCAGCTCGGCGGCCTCCAGCCAGCGCCCGAGCCGCTCGAGGAGCGCCGCCCGCGCCGCGTCGTCGCCGGTGGCCGCGAGCACCTCCGCGAGCAGCGCGCCCGCGCCGGGGGCCTCGAGCGCGTGCGCCCGCTCCGCGTGCTCGCGCGCCGCGGACGGCTCGCCCGCGTCCAGCGCCGCCCGCGCCGCGCGCAGCTCGAGCTCGGCGGCGTCGGCGGCGCCGCCCGCCAGCAGCGCGCGCAGCGCCCCGAGCGCGAGCCGGGGGTCGCCGGCGCGCGCGGCCGCGTCCGCCTGCACGCGCAGCACCGCCGGGTCGCCCGGCGCCGCCGCCCGCGCCTCCGCGAGCGCCGCCAGGGCGGCGGGCGGGTCCACCGGCACGAGCAACCGCCCCCGCTCCAGCCAGGCCGCGGCCGCGGTGGGCGCGTCGCCGGCCGCCGCGGCCAGGCGGGCGGACTCCGCCAGCAGCTCCGCCACGGTGCTCGCGTCCGCCACCCGTCGCGCCAGCCGCAGCTCGGCGGCGAGCCGGGCCGGGTCGGGCCGGGCGGCGCGGGCCGAGGACGCGGCGGCGAGCGCCGCGGCGAGGTCGCCGGCGCGCTCCGCGGCCGCGGCGATGCGATCGTCGAGCGCGGCGGCGGCCTCCGCGTCCGCGGTCAGCGCGCGCAGCCGCTCCAGCGCCTCGCGCTCCGCGGCGGCGTCGCCGAGCGCCGCGGCGAGCTCGGCCTGGCCGGAGAGGGCCGGGGCGCAGGCCGGCGCGAGCGCCAGCGCCGCGGCGAAGCGGCGGGCCGCCTCGCCGTCCTGGCCGGCCGCGCGCAGCGCGGCGCCGGCCTCGGCCAGCAGCGCCGCCCGCGCGTCCGGGTCCGGCTCCAGCCCGGCGAGCCGGTCGAGCGCGGCGGCGAGCGCCGGCGGCCGTCCCAGCCCGCGGAGCCGCTCCGCCAGCCGCGCCAGCACCGTCGCGTCGCCGGGCGCGAGCGTCGCCGCCGCCTCGAGGTGCGCCGCCGCCGCGGCCGGATCGCCCAGCCGCCGCTCGGCCACCTCGGCGAGCGCGAGCCGCGTGCGCACCGCCAGCGCCGCGCCGTCCGGCGTGGCCGCGTCGATGCCGGCGAGCGCCATCGCGTGGAAGTCGGACGCCTCGGCCCAGTGCCCGAGCGCCTCGGCGGCGCGGGCGGCGCGGGCGTGGACCTCGGGGCCCGGCGCCAGCTCGGCGGCGGCGCGGTAGCGCAGGAGCGCGTTCTCGGCGTGCGCGAGCGGTCCCTCCCAGGCGGCGCCCGCCTCCAGCGCCGCATCCGCCGCCGCGGCGCGATCCCCGCGCGCGAGGTGGAGCTCCTTCAGCCGGTCCAGCGCCCGGACGGCGCGGAGCGGCTCGCCCGCCGCGGCGCAGGCCCGCGCCAGCGCGGCGAGCGGGGCCGGATCCTCCGGGGCGAGGCGGAGCGCCTGGTCGAGGTGGAGGCGGGCCGCGGCCGGATCGCTGTGCAGCAGCAGCTCGCCCAGCTCGGCGTGGGCGCGGGCCTTCTCCTGGGGATCCGGATCGTAGGCCACCAGCCGCCGGTCGGCGCGGACCAGCGCCTCGCGATCCCCCGAGGCGGCCGAGAGCGCGCGGAGCGCCCGGAGCGCGGGCACGTGGTCGCGCCGGACCTCCAGCGCCACCTCGGCCGCGCGCAGCGCGTCGGCCGGGTCCGCGCCCGGCACGTCGAACACCGCCTCGGCGGCGGCGAGCGCCGCGAACGCCTCGCCCCGGCCGCCCGCGGCGGCGGCGAGCGCCGTGTACGCGCGCGCCGCCCGGGCCGGCTCGCCGCGCGCCTGCCGCACCAGCGCCTCGGCGAGGAGCGCCGGCGCGAAGTCCGGGCGCCGCTGCAGCCAGGCCGCGGCGAGGTCGAGCGCCTCGTCGTGGAAGCGATCCTCGAGGAGCAGGAGCGAGAGCAGCAGCTCGGCCGCGAACGGGTGGGCGGCCGCGGCGGCCCCCTGGGCCAGCAGCGCCTCGCGCGCGTGCTCGGGCTCGCCGCGCGCCAGCGCCTCGCAGGCCGGCGCGAACGCGCGCGCGCCCTCGTCGGCGGCGAGCAGCTCCGGCGCGCCGCCCGCCTCGGCCGGCCCGGCCGCCGCCTCCCAGGCGATCCGCGCGACGCCCGGCGCGAACGCGGCCTTCGCCAGGCGCGCGCCGTGCGGGCGCGGCAGCTTCCAGCCCCGCGGCGCGAGCGCGGCGCGCAGCAGCGGCGCGAGCGGGTCGCCCGGCAGGGCCGCGGCGCCGGCCGCCTCCAGCGCCCGCGCCGCCAGGTGCGGGAGCGCGGCGGCCGGGAGCGGCGCCGGCCCGTAGAGCCGGGGCGAGTGGAACACGAGCGCCAGGCCCCGCTCGCCGCGCGGCAGGAGCCCCGCCTGCAGCGTGAACGCCGGCCCCGCGGCGATGCGCCCGGCCAGCTCGGCGAAGCCCTCGCGAAACGCGATCCGGACGTCCTCCAGGCCCAGGGCGCCCAGGCCGGCGCGGGCCAGGGCGGCCTCGACCGGCGCGGGCGTGAGCGCCACGCGCAGCTCGAGCAGGTCGGTGAGCCGGCTGCGGAACTGCGCCGCGCCGGCGCCGGCGTCGAACGGGAAGTGGACGTCCGGGACGCGGAGCGTGAGCGACTCGAGCGTGAGCCCCGGCGCCAGCTCGCGATCCGCGAGCCGCACCGAGGCGCCGCCGCGCTCGAGCCGCAGCTCGAAGCCGGCCCCGGACCCCGCCCCGGGCTCCGAGGAGTGGGCGGGGGCGGGCTGCTGTCTCACCTCCGCCATGGGGGCGGAATTCTACCGGAGGGGGCCCCGCGGGGCGAATCGCGGGTCGCCGGGTGGGACCCGGGAGCAGGTTCCCCGCGGCGCCGGTCCGGCCTCCGACGAGAGGGCCCCGGCCGCGGGGAGCGGTCCGGGGCCCTGGAGAGGCGAGGGCGGTGGCTCCTGCCTACTGCCCGCTGCTCCGCTGCGCCTGCCCGCGCCCGGCCTCGGCCGCGACCTCCGGCGGCGTGCGGCGGAACACCACCACGCTCCGGCGGCTCTGGAACTCGTCGT
Source organism: Anaeromyxobacter dehalogenans 2CP-1 (assembly GCF_000022145.1). Classification (NCBI taxonomy): domain Bacteria; kingdom Pseudomonadati; phylum Myxococcota; class Myxococcia; order Myxococcales; family Anaeromyxobacteraceae; genus Anaeromyxobacter; species Anaeromyxobacter dehalogenans. The sequence continues at coordinate 4,383,685 of NC_011891.1, read as the reverse complement.
CCTCGCGGGCGAACACGGTGACGACGTTGTTGCCGGGCTTGAGCGGCAGGTCGGCGGTGAAGTCCATCTTCGAGGAGGTGGCCGTGTCCGGCTGGACCTTGAAGAAGACCTTCTGCTCGTTCACGAACACGAACACGTCGCGCAGGCGCGCCGTCGGATCCGCCGAGGGCGGCACGCTGGCGGTGCCCTGGAGCTTGAAGGTGTTGCCGTCCACCACCGGCGCGCCCTTCAGCGGGTCGGGCGAGAACGCGATGCGCGGCGGCTCGCGCTGCCACACCTCGACCACGGCGCCGCTCCGCGCCGTCCCGGCCGCCTTCAGCGGCTTCACCTCGCCCTCGGCGGCGAACGCGTAGCGCCCCTTCTGCCACTCGACCCGGTAGAACTCGCCGAAGCGGGCGTCCACCGGCAGCACCGCGCCCTTGCGCGCGGCCGCGATCACCGGGGCGGTGGCGCTCGCGCCGGTGCGGAGCTGGGCGTCCGCGACCTCCACGCGCACCGCGCCGTGCGCGGCGGTGCGGGCCGGCTCGTCCGTCGCCACCGGCAGGTCGAGCTTCTCGGAGACGTACTCGTCCATCTTCTCGTCCACGATGGTGACGCGGACCGGCGAGGTGTCGCTCTTCGAGCCGCGGCGGAGCTCGACCTCCATGGTGGCGGTCTTCACCTCGCCCGGCTTGAGCGCGCCGATCACCTCGCGCCCCTTCTTGATGAAGAGCTTCTCGTCCCCGAGGTTCTTCAGCAGCACGTAGGTCTTGTCGCCCGAGACGCCCGGGCCGGCGTTGCGCACGTCCACCCGGAGGTTGAACGTCTCGCCCCGCTGCGGGAGCCCGTCGCCGTTGCCGCCCTTGGCGTCGTCCACCTGGGCGCTGAACGCGAACACCGGCTTCTGCACCTCGGTGACCGCCACCGCCGTGGTGACGTCCGGCGGCGCCTTGCCGCCCTCGTCCTCGAAGTGGAGCGTCACCTCGTCGCGGCGGGTGTCCATGCCCTTCGGCAGCTTCACCGGGGCCGTCCAGGTGCGCTTCTCGCCCGGGCGCACCGCGCCGAACACGAACTCGCGGCGGTCGAGCAGCCCGTTCTTGTCGGCGGTGGTCCAGGCGCGGAGGCGCCGGAACGGCGCGTCGCCGCGGTTCTCGACCGTCACGGTCCAGGGCATCGTCTCGCCGGCGCGCAGCTCCTTGCCCGGCGGCGGCGACACCGTCACCACCGCGCGCGGGTTGCCGCGGCTGGCCTGGCCGTCGGCCCAGTCGACGCCCAGCTCGGCGAGGCGCTTCTGCAGCCGCGTCTCCTCCTGCTGGTGCCGCTCGGACACGAGCGCCTTGGCGGCCTCGAGCTGGCGGGCGCGATCCGGGTAGGGCGCGCGGCGCAGCAGGTCCTTCGCGAAGCGGATCTGGTAGTCCTCGACGAAGCGATCCGGATCGGCGTCGGCGTCCTCGTCCTCCTGCTGCTCCGGCGTCAGCTCGGTCACGTCGCCGTGCGGGGAGGCCTCGGCGGCCGCGTCCTTCTTCAGCTGCTTCGCGACCAGGTCCTCCTTCTCGTCGAGCAGGTAGCGCAGCTCGAGCGGCGGCTTGTCCTGGCGCTTCTTGCGCGCCTCGGCGCGGGCCGCCTCGGGGACGGTGCGGTCGGCCGGGTTGGTGAGGTGGCGGTCGAGGTCGGCCTCGCCCATCGAGCGCGGCGGGGCGAAGTAGTTGACCTGCTCCTTCAGCGCGCGGCCCGGCAGCAGCAGCACGTCCGGCGTGATGCCCACCTCCTGGATGGAGACGTCACCCGGGGTGAGGTACTGCGCGATGGTGAGCTTGAGCGCGGCCTCGTCGGCGGGGCGGCTCGGGTCGCTGAAGTCGTAGAGCACCTGCACCGAGCCCTTGCCGAAGCTCTGGCGGCCGATCACCAGCGCGCGCCCGTTGTTCTTGAGCGCGCCGGCGACGATCTCGCTGGCGGAGGCGGTGCTGTTGTTGACGATGACGACGATGGGCAGGCCGGTGAGGTCGGAGGGCTCGGCGCTCGCCTCCTTCACCTCGTGGATCTGCTGCTTGTCGCCCTCGCCCACCGTCTTGACGATCACGCCCTCCGAGAGGAACAGGTCGGAGACCGAGATGGCCTGGTCGAGCAGGCCGCCCGGGTTGCCGCGGAGATCGAGCACCAGGCCCTGCAGCTTGCCGCCGGCCTGCGCGCGCTGCTGCTGGAGCGCCTGCACCAGGTCGCGGGTGCTGTTGGTGGAGAACTGGGTGAGCTTGACGTAGCCGACGTTGCCGTCGAGGAGCTGCGCCTGCGGCACCGTCTCGATGCTGATCACCTCGCGGGTCAGCACCATCCGCCGCGGCTCCTGGGTCGGGCGCTGGATGGTGATGGCCACCTTGCTCTGCGGCCGACCGCGGAGGCGGTCCACCGCGTCCTGCAGGTCCATGTTGACGGTGGACTGCTCCTCGATGCGCGCGATCACGTCCTTCGGCTTCACCCCGGCGCGCTGCGCCGGCGTGTTCCGGAGCACCCGGACCACGGTCAGGTTGCTGTCGCGCATCGCCACCACGAACCCGAGCCCGCCGAACTCGCCGCGGGTCTGCAGCTTCATCTCCTTGAACGACTTCGGGTCGAACAGGACGGTGTGCGGGTCGAGCGTCTGGAGCAGGCCGTTCACCGCGGCGTACTCGATCTCGCGCAGGTCCTTGTGGGCGACGAGGTGCTGCTGGATGAAGCCCATCGCCTCGCCGAGGACGGTGCGGATCTCCCAGATGCTCTTCACGCCGGAGATGTCGAGCTCGCGGGAGGCGCTGCCCACCGTGAGCGTGAGCCGGGGCGACTTCTCGTCGCCCTGCACCATCACCTCGGCGACGGTCTTCTCCACCGCCTCGAGCGCCGCGACCACCATGCCCTTCGGATCCACGCGGCCCGGGTCCACGTAGTTGTCCTTCACCTGGAGGATCACCCTCGACAGGATGGGCAGCCGCTCGAGCTGGTAGTCGCCGTTGCCGCCGGCGCGCGCCGGCACCGGCGCGGCGCCCTTGAACGCGACGGCCGGCGGAGGCGCCTCGGGCTCGGCGCGGACGAAGCGGGCCGTGACGCCGAGCGCGAGCGCGAGCGAGGCCGCCAGGGTGGCGAACAGCCGGAAGGGGCGGATCATGGGGCGCCTGGGCAGGGAGGGTAGGGCAGGCAAGCGGGAAAACCTACGTATCGTGGGAGGATAGGTTGCAGCAGGATCCCGCGCAAGCAGATCGGCCCGGCCCAGGTCCCACCGGGATCCAACCGGCGGGGCCGGGAATCATGCCCGGGGGCGGCCCATGCCCCCTCAGCGGTCCTCGTCGTCGTGCTCGGCCTCGCGGTGAACGCGTGCCGCGTCCACCGCCGGGATCGCCCCGGCGGGCGCGCTGCGCAGGAGGTAGGCGCTCGCCGCCCCGTGGCGGTACACGAGCTCACCCCCCGCCTGGCCGGCGGACACCGCCAGCGCGGCGACCGCGACCGTGCCCGCCACCACGACCCCGGCCACCGCGGTCGCGGCGGCCGCCGGCACCACCAGCACCGCGGCGCTGACGGCGAGCACCGCGCCGGCGGCCCACACGAACACCTCCGCGCGCTCCTCGTGCGCCTCGATGAGCTTCTCCGAGATCACCGTCTCGGCCTGCTTCTCGTCGCGCTCGCCGAGCTGCATCGCCACGACGCCGCCCCCGACCAGGATCGCCTGGAGCGCCACCACGACGGCGAAGCTGCGCCGGGGCAGGGCGCCGCGCCAGAGCGCGACGGCGAGCCCGGCCGCGACGAGCGGCAGCACGAAGGCGAGACCGAGGGGGACGTGGACGATGGCGGGGTGCAGGGGTAGGGTCGGCATGGCGTGCGGGCTCCTGGGCCGGCGGGTTCGGGCCGGACGCGCCCAACCTGTCCGGCCCCCCGGCCGGCCGCCATCCGACGGATGACACACGTGGAAAAGCAGAGCGCATCCGCGGGGCTGGGCGGCGCACATGCGGCGGACGCCGACGCGCCCAGGCCGTGGGTGCTGGCGGTCCCCTCGGCCATCCTGGGCCTCGTGACGGTGCTGGTGGGGCTCGACGTCGCCTCCGACGCGCGCGCGGGCGGCTCCCCCGGGCACATCGCGCTCGAGGTCGCGATCATGGCGGTGGCGCTCGGCGGGGCGGTGGCGCTGTGGGCGCAGCTCGCCCTCGCCCGGCGCCGCACCCGGGCGCTGCAGCGCGACCTGGTGCGCGCCGAGGCCGACCTGGCCCGCTTCCGCGCCGAGTCGCAGGAGCACCTGCGCGGCCTGGCCGCCGCCATCGACCACCAGTTCGACCGCTGGGGCCTCTCGGCGGCGGAGCGCGAGGTGGCGCTGCTCCTGCTGAAGGGGCTCGCGCACAAGGACGTGGCGGACCTGCGGCGGACGAGCGAGCGCACCGTGCGGCAGCAGGCGCTCGCCGTGTACCGCAAGGCGGGTCTCGCCGGGCGCGCGGAGCTGTCCGCGTTCTTCCTGGAGGACCTGCTCCAGCCCGCGGCGCCGGCGCGCGCGGACGCACGCCCGGCGGGCGGCGAGACGAGGTAGCGCCACCGGCGGGGCGCGGGTAGATTCCGCCCGCATGTCGCTCGACGCCCATGTCCAGGACAGCCCGCCGGTGCGCGGGATCGACGATCTCGCCGGCTGGTTCGCGGCGCGCGAGCGGCCTCGCGCCGGCTGGAAGGTCGGCCTCGAGCACGAAAAGCTCGCGCTCGTCGCGGGCACGCTCGAGCCCATCCCGTACGACGGGCCGCGGGGCGTCGCGGCGGTGCTGCGCGGGTTCTCGCGGTACGGCTACGAGCCGTTCGAGGAGGACGGGCGGATCATCGCCTCGCAGTGCCAGGGGCTCACCGTCTCCATCGAGCCGGGCGGGCAGATCGAGCTGTCCGGCCGGCCGTTCGCCGACGTGCACGTGGTGGCCGCCGAGCTGGACCGGCACCTCCAGAAGTGCCGCGAGCTCGCGGCCGACCTCGGGCTCGAGTTCCTCGCCGCCGGCTACCGGCCGTGGGGCACGCCGGCGAGCTCGCCCTGGATGCCGAAGAACCGCTACGCGGTGATGCGGCCGTACCTGGCCGCCCGGGGCCGGCTCGGGCCGGACATGATGTCCATGACCGCCTCGGCCCAGGCCTCGTTCGACTTCTCCGGGCCGCGCGACATGGCCGAGAAGCTCCGGGTCGCGCTGGCGGTCCAGCCGGCGGTGGCGGCGCTGTTCGCGAACTCACCCATCGTGAATGGCCGGCCCGTCGGCTGGAAGTCGTACCGGGTGGCGGTGTGGGAGGAGACCGACCCGTCCCGCGCCGGCCTGCTCGGCTTCGCGTTCGAGCCGGGGTTCGACGACGACCCGTACCGCCGCTACGCCGAGTGGGCGCTCGACATCCCCATGATCTTCTTCCGCCGCGACGGCGGCTACGTCGATCCGGGCGGGCGGACGTTCCGGCAGTTCCTCGCCGACGGCATCGCCGGCGAGCGCCCCACGCTCATGGACTGGGAGGATCACCTCACCACGCTGTTCCCCGAGGTGCGGGTGAAGGGCGTGGTGGAGGTGCGCGCCGCCGACGCCTGCGACGCCGCCATGACCAAGGCGCTGGTCGCGTTCTGGAAGGGGCTGCTCTACGACCGCGAGGCGCGGGCCTGGGCCTGGGACACGGTGCGCGGCCTGTCGGTGGCCGAGCGGCGGGCGCTCATGATCGGCGCCGGCCGCGAGGGGCTGGAGGCGCGGCTGCCCGACGGCCGGGTGCTGGCGGACGTGGCGGCGACGTTGCTCGACGCGGCCGGGAACGGCCTGTGCCGGCAGCACTGCTGCGGCCAGCGCGGCGAGGACGAGCGGGTATGGCTCGCGCCGCTCCGGGAGCGCGCCGCCTCGCGCCGCTCCCCCGCCGACGACGCGCTCGACGCGTTCCGCCGCGGCGACCGGGCGCTGGCGGAGCACCTGCGGATCGCGTAGCCCCCTCGCGTCCGCGCGGTGATCCGCGCGCAGCAGGGGTGGGGACCCCGGCGAGCTCCGCTCGACGGGGCGGGGCGGCACGCCCCGTGGCAACCTTGCTGAACGACAGCGCGGCCGCCAATCACCGCAGGTGATCGCCGGCCGCGGACTGTCGTTCAGTGCGCGTGGTTCAGCGCGCGCAGCCCCCACATCACCGCGAGCCCGAACAGCAGCGCGCCGGAGAGGACCCACTTCGAGCCGCCGCGGCGGTGCAGGTCGGGGAGGATGTCCGAGAGCGACAGGTGCAGGAACGTGCCCGCGCTCGCGGCGAGCGCGGCGGCGGTGAACGTCTCGACCCGCACCACCTGGCGCAGCACCAGGTAGATGCCGGCGCCGACCGGCACCATCAGCGCGAAGGCCGCGTTCATCGCGAGCGCCCGGCCGCGCGAGTAGCCCTCGGCGCGCAGGATGGCCGAGAGCGAGAACGAGTTCGGGATCTTGTGCGCGAGGATGGCGAGGAACACGAGCAGCCCGAGCTCGGCGTGGCCGCTCGCGGCGCCGAGCGCGAAGCCGTCCACCAGCGTGTGCGCGCTCATCCCCACGAACGCGGCGAGCCCGAGCGTGGTGTGGACGGCGCACCCGGTGCCGTCCTCCTCCAGCGCGACCGCGCCGTCCGCGCCGACGTGCGCGTGGGCGTGGGCGTGGTGATCGTGGCCGGCGGCCTCCACCCCGGCCGGAAGCGGGGCGGCCTGCGAGAGCCGCGCGTTCGGCCCGGGCTCGGCGCAGACGTGCACGAGCACGAAGCGCTCCAGCAGGAACAGGAGCAGGAACCCGACCAGCACGTACGGCAGGATCCCCGCGCCGCTCTCCTCCACCGCCTCGGGCAGCATGTGGAAGAACGCGGCGCCGAGCATCACGCCCGCCGAGAACGACAGGCCGATGTCGGAGCGGCCCACGCGTCCGAGCAGCGGGAGCGAGCCGCCGGTGAGCGCGCCCACCAGGATGGCGGCGGTGTACAGGGCGAGGGACTGCGTCTGGGTCATGGTTCGTCCAGGCCGAGCGCGCGCATGCGGCGGGCCAGCGTACCGCGGTCGATGCCGAGCGCCTCCGCGGCGGCGGAGCGCACGCCCCGGGCCCGGGCCAGCGCGCCCGAGATGAGGGGGCGCTCCACCTCGCGCATCACCGCGTCGTAGAGACCGCTCGCGGGCTGGCCCTCGAGCCGGTCGAAGAAGGCGTCCACCCGCTGGCGCAGCTCCTCGTCGAGGGCGCAGGGCCGCGTGATGCGGCCGTCCACCAGCGCGAACGCCTCGCGCGCGAGCCGGGCGCGGCCGTCCGGGATCGAGCGCACCTCGACCACCTCCAGCCGCCCCGCCTCGCAGGCGCGCCGGAGCGCGTCGGGCGCGCCCTCGAGGAGCAGCGCCTTCACCGCGCCGATCCCCGCCGGCCGCCGTGCGGTCCGCGCGCGCTCACTCGCCGTCCTCCGAGGCGCGGAAGCCGGGATCGAGCTCGAAGCTGTCGCCGCCCGCGGGGAAGTGGCGCTCCAGCTGCGCCGCCACGTCGGCCGCGGTCACCAGCGCGGCCGCGTCGCGGCGGAAGTGCACGCCGCCGCGCCGGCCGCGCGTGTACCAGAGCAGGTGCTTGCGCAGCTCGCGGATGGCGTGGCGCTCCGAGGCCTCGGCGGGCTCGCCCGGCGCCATGCGGGCCCGGTGCTCCACCTGGAGGCGGACGTGCTCGAGCACCGTGCCCACCCACTCGTCGCGGCCGGGCGGCGGGGGCGGCGGGCGGCCGGCCTCGATGGCCCGCAGCTCGCGGAAGATCCACGGGTTGCCGCAGGCGCCGCGCGCCACCAGCACCGCGTCGCACCCGGTCTCCTCCCGCATGCGCACGGCGTCGGCGGCGGTCCACACGTCCCCCGAGCCGAGCACCGGGATCGCGACCGCCTGCTTCACCGCCCGGACCAGCTCCCAGCGCGCCTTGCCGGAGTAGAGCTGGCTGCGGGTGCGCCCGTGCAGCGCCACCGCCGCGGCGCCGCCGGCCTCGGCCGCGCGCGCGACGTCGACGCAGTTCACCTCGCCCTCGTCCCAGCCGGCGCGGATCTTGACCGTGACCGGTACCGGGACCGCGGCGCGGATGGCGCGGACCGCCTCCTCGACCCTGCGCGGATCGCGCCCCATGGCCGCCCCGGCGCCGCTGCCGCACACCTTCTTCACCGGGCAGGCCATGTTGACGTCGATCATGCCGGCGCCCGCCGCGACCGCGACCGCGGCCCCGCGTGCGAGCACCTCCGGCTCCGAGGCGAAGATCTGTACCGCGAACGGGTCCTCGTCCGGCTCGCGGTCGAGGTAGCTCGAGGTCTGCAGCGCGCCGTGCATCAGGCCGTGCGCCGAGACCATCTCGGTGTACGCGAAGCTCGCGCCCATGCGCCGGCAGATGGCGCGGAACGGGCGGTCGGACACGCCGGCCAGCGGGGCGAGGAAGTAGCGGCCGGGGAACTGGTAGGGGCCGATCTGCATGGTCAGGCGTGCGGCAAGCGGGGTCGGGGGTGTAGCACGGACCGATTTCGGTGGGGAACGCCGGAATGCCCGGGGGTGCCGGCGGTTCCAGGGCGGTACCGGAGCGACCGTGGCGGGGTGCTTTAGCCGCGCGGCCCCCTGCGCGCACCCGCGCGGATGGCCGCCGAAGGGGCCTGACGTTGCCGCGAGGGCGGTGCACAGGCTTCCGGCGATCGGGGTGGTCGATCGGCGGCCAGGCGAGGCAGCGGTCCCCCGAAGCGAGGAGGAGGACGGTCCGCCGCAGTGAGAGGAGTCAGCAGATCCCCCGGGCGCCCGATTTGGCACGACCCGGTGGCCCCGGTACGATGTGGCATCCGAACGGCCGGCCAACGGACCGGCCCCCCGCAGCAGAAGCCGAGGAGCGATGAGGCAGATCCGCACGACCTTCCTAGCCGTTTGCGCGCTCGCCCTGGCCGGGCCGGCCAGCCCCCAGGGCCCCGCCTCCCGGGGCGTCACCGTCCAGGCCGCCGCCCAGGCCCTGCCCGCCGCGGAGGTGCCGGAGGCGCAGATCGTGGCGCCGCCGAAGCCGGCGCAGCGCCGCCAGGAGCCGTCGGTGCAGGACGCGATCGCGAACGCGGACGCGCCCGACGAGCCCGCCATCGCGGAGGAGATCGAGCAGGAGTCGGCGGAGCTGGAGGACCTGCGCCAGGCCGAGGAGGCGTCGCGGGTGCAGGACGGCGCCGAGGGCCGCCGGACGGTGGGCGCCGACGGGCTCGGGCTCGAGTCCCCCATCCGCGACCGCGTGGAGGGCGCGCTGGGCCGCGACGCCACGCCGCGGGGCGAGGGCGCCGGGCGGATCCCGCTGCTCCCCGAGATCGACCACGATCTCGCCACGCTCCAGGCCGAGTACGACATCCCCATCGACGTGAACGAGGCGGTGGTCGCGTACGTCCGCTTCTTCCAGTCGCCCAGCGTCCGCGCCCACTTCGTGAAGTGGCTCGGGCGCTCGCACCGGTACATGGAGCGGTACCGCAAGATCCTGAAGGACGAGGGGCTGCCGCAGGACACGGTCTTCCTCGCGATGATCGAGAGCGGCTTCGGCAACTTCGCCTACAGCCGCGCCAAGGCGTCCGGCCCCTGGCAGTTCATCGCCGCGACGGGCAAGAGCTACGGCCTGAAGCAGGACTTCTGGGTGGACGAGCGGCGCGATCCGGAGCGCTCCGCCCGCGCCGCCGCGCGCTTCCTGAAGCGGCTGCGCGAGCAGACCGGCGACTGGCGGCTGGCGTGGGCCGGCTACAACGCCGGCGCCGGCCGCGTCCTCGCCGCGCAGCGGATGGGGTACGACGACTTCTGGGAGATGGCGGACGTCCCCGGCAAGAAGGTGCTCCGCGCCGAGACCAAGGGCTACGTGCCGAAGCTGATGGCGGCCGCCATCATCACCAAGCACCACGAGGCGTTCGGGTTCCGGCAGGAGGAGATCGAGCGGCAGGCGTGGACGGAGTACGAGGAGGTGGACGTCCCGGACGCCACGCTGCTCACCGTCATCGCGCGCGCCGCCGGCGTCTCCGAGAAGGAGATCATCGACCTCAACCCCGAGCTGCGCCGCGCCTGCACGCCGCCCCGCCCGTACAGGATCAAGATCCCCGCCGAGCGCGCCGAGGCGTTCGCCGAGGCGTGGCCGGCGCTCCGCGCGAAGACCCGCCTGACGTTCGCCGGGCACGTGGTCCGCCGCGGCGACAGCATCGGCCGGATCGCGCAGCGCTACGGCGTGCCGGCCCAGGGCATCCTGGAGATGAACGGCCTGAAGAGCGCGCGGAAGCTGCGCGTCGGCACGGAGCTGATCATCCCGCGGCCCGCCGCCGGGGTGGCGGTGGCCGCGCGCGCGCCGGAGCCCGAGGCGCGCCGCCCGGCCGCCGCCGAGCGCGCCGCCGCCCAGGCGCCGGTGCGGACCGCCTCCGCCGCCGCGCCCGCCGCGAAGCCCGCGCACCAGACGCTGCGGGTCCGCGCCGGCGACACGCTCTGGTCCATCGCGCAGCGCTTCGGCGTCGAGCTCCAGGACCTGTGCCGCTGGAACGGGATCAAGAACCCCCGCAGCCACAAGCTGCTGGTGGGCGCGATGATCGTCGTGCGGCCCGGGCGCGGGTAGGCGGCGGCACCGCTGCTCGTGGTTCGTCCCTCGACTCCGCGCGGCCCGAAGGCCGCGCTACGCTCGGGATGAGCGATCGAGCCGGAGGCTCGCCGGAGTCGAAGGGCCACCCTGAGCGTCCCTCGACTCCGGCCGTGCCCCAGTCGTCTCGCTCACCCCGAGCGTCTCTGACTTCCGCTCACCCTGAGCGTAGGCGAGCCGGAGGCTCGCCGGAGTCGAAGGGTCGGGACGAGCGGGCGGAGTCGAAGGGTCATCACGACAACGTTCTCGCCGGATCGATCCGCGCCGCGAACGCCGCCGGCGCGAGCGCGCCCACCACCGCCGCCGCCGCCGGCACCGCGACGCCGAGCACGACGAGCCAGGGCGGCAGCGCGAAGAAGGTGTCCGGGCGGAACGGGAAGTCCGGGAGCGCGCGGGCCGCGGCCGCGTCGGTGACCCGCGCCGCGGCCACCGCCAGCGCGGTGCCGATCGCGCCGCCCACCAGCCCCACCAGCGCCGCCTCCGCGAGCACCACCGCGCGCACGTCGGCGGGCGCCGCGCCCACCGCCTCCAGGATCGCGATCTCCTTCGCCCGGCCGCGCACGCTCGCCGAGAGCGACTGCGCGATGGCGAGCGCCGCGAGCGCGCACAGGACGCCGGCGAGCAGCGCGAGCGCGCCGGTGGTCACCGCCACCACCGTGCCCACGCGCTCCGCCGCCGAGCGCTCCCCCTCGTCCACCGAGAAGCCCATGCGCCGCACCGCCGCCATGACCGCCGGCACGTCGTCGGGGCGGCGCGCGAGCAGCGTCACCTGCGTGTAGCCCGCGTCCGGCTTGCCGTACTCGCGGTGCAGGCGCCGCACGGTGTCGAGCGGCATCGCCATCAGGTAGAGCGGCACGCGATCCGAGAGCCCGGCCAGCTCCAGGCGCGCCTCGTACACCCGGTCCTCGGTCTTCTGCGGCACGATCGAGAAGCCGACCCGCACCGGGAGCTGGAGCCCCACGATGGACAGGCCCGGCGGCAGCCTCCGCACGTTCCAGGCCGGCGCGATGGTCTTGTCGTAGACCTCGAGCAGCCGCCGCGAGAGCAGCACCGGGATCGGGCCGCCGCCCGGGCCCGGGTCCGCGAAGGCGCGCCCCGCCCGCAGGTCGGCCTGCACCAGCCCGGGCGCCACGCCCACCACCGGGATCTGGAGGGTCATGCCGGGCGGCCAGTTGTAGTCGAGCCCGGTGGGCGGCCGGGACGCCGCCACCGGCACGCGCAGCGAGAGCCGCGGCCAGGCCTGCTCGACGCCGGGGAGGCGCCCGAGCCGCGCCAGCGCCGCGTCGTCGAGGCGCCCGCCGCCCAGGACCCCGCCCAGCGCCACGCCGGCCGGGACCACCTCCACCAGCCGCGCGTCCGCCGGGAACATGCGCCGGGCCGCGTGCGAGACGCCCATGCCGAGCGCCAGGATGAACACCAGCGCCGCCGCGCCCACGCAGGCGGCGGCCGCGTTCAGCAGCGCGCCCTTGCGGTCGGCGCGCAGGTTCGCCCGCGCGATCCAGAGGACGCCACGCGCGCTCACCGGAGCCTCCCGTCCTCGAGGTGGAGCACCCGCGAGGCCGCCTCGGACACGCGCTCCTCGTGCGTCACCACCAGCACGGTCATCCCGCCGGCGGCCATGCGCTGGAACAGCCGGATGATGCCGTCGCCGCTCACCGCGTCGAGGTTGCCGGTCGGCTCGTCGGCGAGGAGCACCTGCGGGCGCGCCAGCAGCGCCCGCGCGATGGCCACACGCTGGCGCTCGCCGCCGGAGAGGTGCGCCGGCGTGGCGCGCGCCTTCTCCGCGAGCCCGACCGACGCGAGCGCCTCGGCGGCGCGGGCGCGCACCGCGGCGGTGCCCTCCGCGCCCTCGCGGCGGAGCATCCCCGGCAGCATCACGTTCTCGAGGGCCGACATCCCCGCGAGCAGGTTGAACGACTGGAACACGAAGCCCACCGCGCGGTTCCGCAGCTCGGCCCGCGCGCGGGGCGAGAGCCCGGCGAGCCGCGTGCCGGCCACCTCGACCTCCCCGGCGAAGTCACGGTCGAGCGCGCCGGCGACGTAGAGCAGGGTGGACTTGCCCGAGCCCGAGGGGCCCACGATCGCGACCAGCTCGCCCGGCCGCACCTCCAGGTCGATGCCGCGCAGCACCGGCACCGGGCGGTCGCCGTCGCGGAACGCCTTGGTGACGCCGGCGAGCCGGATCACGGCCGCACCTGCGGCGCGGACGGCATCACCTCCACCTCCGCGGCCAGGACCAGCGCCCCCTCCGCGAGCTGCGCGCCGAGCGACACCGCCGACAGGCGCGCGGCCGGCTCCAGGAACCGGTCCACCACCGACCGGACCACGAACCCGGACGGCCCGGTGCCGAAGGCGTCCTCCGGCAGCGCGCGCACGCCGGCCACCAGCCGCTGCACGTCGAGCACCGCGCCCCCCAGCCCGCCTTTCAGCGCCGCCCCGGCGGCGCGCGTGGGCGCGCGGAAGCCGTCGCCGCCGCCGTCGAGCCGCGCCACCAGCGCGTCGAGCGCGCCGGGAGCGCCGCCGGCGAGCGCCAGGCGATCGCCATCGAGCCGCCAGGCCAGCTCGCCGCTCGGCGTGGCGATCCGCCAGGTGCCCGGGGCGGGCGACCCGGCGCCGGCGCGGGCGGCGCGCGGGCGCCGCGGGGGCGGGGCGATCCGGTCGAACGCGGCCCGGGCGCGCTCCCGGTCCTTCACGCGCGCCACCGCCTCGAGGCGCACGAGCCGCAGCGGATCGGCGCGGAGCGTCGCCTCGGTGAGCCCGGTCAGCTCCAGGCCCGGCGAGAGCGAGAGCGCCAGGGCCACCCCGGGCGCGAGCAGGTCGAACCCGTCGCGCTGCGGGTCGAGGCCGCGGGCGGCGAGGCGCGCGCGGTCGGCGCGCGAGAGCATCGGGACGAGCTTGCCGCCGAGCGGGCCGGGCTCGCCGTCCCAGCGCGCCGCGAGCTGCGCCTCGGGGTGGAGGCGCGCCAGCAGGGCCGCGGCCGCGCCGCCGCCGGCGAGCGCGCGGAAGGACGGCTCGCGCGCGCCGAGCAGCACGGCCGCGCTGGCGCGCAGCCCGCCCGGCCCGCCCGAGAGGCCCAGGGCGAGGCCGTCTCGCACCGGCCACGCGCGCGCGAGGAGCGGCGAGCCCGGCGGCGCGAAGGCGACCGCGGCCGGCGCGTCGCCCAGCGCCCGCCGCGCGGCGCCGAACGCGGCGTCCCCCGCCAGCGCCCGCTCCGGCGCGAGCCCGGCCGCCTCGGCCACGAGGTCGGCCGCGCCCGGCCCCTGCGACACGAGCGCGGTGCGCTGGGTGACGAGGTAGGCGAGCGCGATGGGCTCGCCGGCGGCGCGCCGGAACGCGACGGTCGAGAACGTCCCGCGCGGCTCGGCGGTGCGGAGGTCCGCCCCGAGCCGCTCGCGGGCGAGGCGCGCCAGCAACGCGTCCATCCTGGCCGCGTCGCCCACCGGGAGCACCAGCAGCGCCCGCGGCGGCGCGCCGCCCGCGTCGAGCAGCGCGAGCGCCGCCCCGCGGCGCGCGTCCACGCCGGCCTCGGCGAGGCCCTTCGGATCGAGCGGGTCGAAGCCGAGCTGGGCCGCGATGGCCCCGCGCGCCTCGGCGACGGCGGTCGCGCCGGGGAACGCCGACACGGCGGCGTGCAGGGCCGCCAGCTCGCGGCTGGCGCGCCCGGTCTCCGGGACGACCACCACCGCCCGCACGGCGGCGGGCACGAAGCGCTCGGGGGGCGGGCCGGGGCTGCGTCCGCGGCAGCCGCCGGCGCCGAGCGCCACGGCCAGGAGAGCCGGCAGGAGGAGGCGCCGGAGCACGGAGGTTTCTTACCATGCTAAGAGAGGCCCGCTCATGATCTTCTCCATCGAAGACGACGCACCCATCGTGCGCGACCTCCTGCCCGACTGGCGCGCCCGCTTCGGCGCGGCCGGCGGCCGCCTCGAGCTGGAGATCGGCTGCGGACACGGCGGCTTCGCGCTCGGGTTCGCGCGCGCGTTCCCCGACCGGGCGCTGGTGGGGATCGAGCAGCGGCGGAAGTTCGCCGCGGTGCTGGCGGCGAAGGGCGCGCGGCACGGGCTCTCCAACCTGCTGGTGCTGAACGGGGACGCGCGGCTCCTCGCCCCGCGGCTGTTCGCCGCGGGCTCGCTCGCGGCGATCCACGTGCACTTCCCCGACCCGTGGTGGAAGCGGCGCCACCACCGCCGGCGCCTGGTGGACGATCGGATGTCCGCGCTGCTCCTCGGCCTGCTCGCGCCCGGCGGCGTGCTCGACTTCCGCACCGACGTGGAGCGCTACGCGCGCGAGGCGGTGATCCGCCTCGAGGAGGCCGGCTTCCGCAACGCCGCCGGCCCGGGCCGCTTCGCGGAGGCCGCGCCCGACGAGATCCCGTCCACGCGCGAGCGCCGCTACCTCGCGAGCGGCGAGCCGGTGTGGCGCCTGCGCCTCCTGAAGCCGTGATCGCGAGGGCCCCCGGGCCGATGCGCCCGGAGGCCCCCACGCCCCCGCCTCCCGCTCGTCGTCCGGTCGCTAGTACCGCGTCCCGGGGCTCGAGCCCTGCGGCGTGGTGCTCTCCGGCGCGCCGGTGGTCCCGCCACGCCCGGCGTCGTTGCGCGAGCCGTCCGACGGGTGCGCCCCCGGCGGCGTGCCGGGCGTGTAGCCGCTGCTGCCGGTGCCGGCCGCGCCCATCGCCTCGACCTTCACGGCGATCTCGCGGCCGTCCACCTCGTTGAAGCTGGCGCGCACGTCCTGGCCGGGCGCCAGGTCGGAGATCCGCGCGTCGTGGCCGTCCACGGTGACGACGGTCTGGGCCGCCACGTGGAGCGAGCGCTGCGTCCCGTCCGCCGACTGGATGGTCAGCGTGCTGCCGTCGGACTGCGCCACCCGCCCGGAGATCACCTGGTCGCTGGCGTGGCCCTTCACGTCCGAGGTCGCGCCGGCCTGCGCGCCCTCCTCGGCCCGCGCGGCGGGGTTGGTCGCCGCCGGCGCGCTGGCGGCGGCGTCGGCGCTGGCCCGCTGGCTGGTGCGCGCGCTCGACGTGTGCGCACTGGAGCGGGAGCTCGGGGTGCTGCAGGCGAGCCCGATCGCGGCCGGGACGCCCAGAAGCAAGGCATGGATCCTCATCGTGGTTCCTCCCGGACGAAAAGCTGGGCGCCCGGCGCGTGGTGGGCCAGCCCCGGGCAGCACGCCGGCGGGCGAGCCGGGCCCCGCAGGGCCGGCGCCTGCCGGGGAGGCGGGAGGCCGGCCGCGAGGCTACACTCGCGCCATGCGACGCCTCCGCTCCCCTGCGCTCCTCGCCGTCCTCGTCACCGGCGCCCTCGCCCTCGCCGCCTGCCGCGCCCCGGCCAGCCCCGCCGACCAGTACCGCCGCTTCGCCTCCGCGGCGCGCGCCGGCGACGCCGGCACCGTCTGGTCGATGCTCTCGGCGCGCTCGCGCGAGGCGCTCGACGCCGAGGCGAAGGCGCTGGCAGGCCGGGCGCCCGGGGTGGTGCCGGCGAGCGGGCGCGAGCTCGTGCTGGGCGACTTCGCCGCCCGGGCCGCGCGGATCCGCAGCGCGGTGGTGGTGCGCGAGTCGTCCGGGACCGCGATCGTGGCGGTGGAGGACGAGGCCGGCGGGAAGGGCGAGGTGACGCTGGTGCGCGAGGACGGCGCCTGGCGGGTGGTCCTGCCCGGCGTGGACGCCGCCGGTCGCTGACGCGCGGGACGCGGGCGGGCCGCGCGGCGGTGGCTCCCGGCGCAAACCTCTGTTATTGATGCCGATCCCATCTATGAAGACCCTGACCGCCGCCGAGATCCGCGAGCTGTTCCAGCGCTACTTCGAGGAGCACGGCCACCGCCGGGTGGCGAGCGCCTCGCTCGTCCCGCAGAACGATCCGACGCTGCTCTTCACGAACGCCGGGATGGTCCAGTTCAAGGACGTGTTCACCGGACGCGAGCGCCGCGACTACTCGCGCGCCACCACCGCGCAGAAGTGCGTGCGCGCCGGCGGAAAGCACAACGACCTCGAGAACGTCGGGTTCACCGCCCGTCACCACACGTTCTTCGAGATGATGGGGAACTTCTCCTTCGGCGACTACTTCAAGCGCGACGCGATCGCCTGGGCGTGGGAGCTCGTCACCGGCCCGGCGTGGCTCGGCATCGCGAAGGACCGGCTCGCGGCCACCGTCTTCGCGGGCGAGGGGACGCTGCCCTGGGACGAGGAGGCGTTCGAGCTGTGGAAGGCGCAGGGCGTGCCGGTGGAGCGCATCCACAAGCTGGGCGCGAAGGACAACTTCTGGGCCATGGGCGACACCGGCCCGTGCGGCCCCTGCTCCGAGCTGCACTACTTCCAGGGCAACGACATCCCCTGCGCCGAGGAGCTGGCCGGGCGCAAGTGCCAGGGCGTCGCCTGCGACTGCGACCGCTGGCTCGAGATCTGGAACCTCGTGTTCATGCAGTTCGAGCGCGGCCAGGACGGCGGGCTCACGCCGCTGCCCAAGCCCTCCATCGACACGGGCGCCGGCCTGGAGCGGCTCGCGTCGGTCGTGCAGGGCAAGCGCTCGAACTACGACACCGACCTGTTCCGCAGCATCATCCAGGCGGTGGAGCGGCTCTCCGGGAAGCGCTACGACGCCGCGTCCGACGACGGCGTCTCGATGCGCGTCATCGCCGACCACGCCCGCGCCACCACGTTCCTGGTGGGCGACGGCGTGCTCCCGTCGAACGAGGGGCGCGGCTACGTGCTCCGCCGGATCATGCGGCGCGCCATCCGGCACGGGAAGCGGCTCGGGCTGGAGAAGCCGTTCCTGGCGGCGGTGTGCGGGGCCGTCATCGACGAGATGGGCGGGGCCTATCCGGAGACGCGGGAGAACCGCGCGTTCATCGAGAAGGTGGCGCAGCAGGAGGAGGAGTCCTTCCGCCGCACGCTCGACAAGGGGCTCGCCATCCTCGAGGGCGAGATGCGCAAGCTCGTCCCCGACGCGATCCACGACGGCAAGCCCGCCACCCCGGCGCCGGGCCGGGCGCGGCCGATCATCGACGGCAAGGTGGCGTTCCAGCTCTACGACACGTTCGGCTTCCCGCTCGACCTCACCCGCGTCATCGCGGCGGAGCGCGGGTTCGACGTGGACGAGCAGGGCTTCGACCGCCACATGGCGGAGCAGCGCGCGCGCTCCGAGTGGAAGGGCTCGGGCGAGCAGGGCGTCGACGACCTGCACAAGCAGATCGCGCGCGAGCTCGGCGAGGTGAAGTTCCTCGGCTACGAGCAGCCGGCGGCCCGCGCGCAGGTGAAGGCGATCCTCGCGAACGGCGCCCGCGTGGCGCGCGCCGGCAAGGGCGACAAGGTCGAGCTCGTCACCGACGCGACGCCGTTCTACGGCGAGTCCGGCGGCCAGGTGGGCGACGTGGGCCGCATCACCGGCCCGGGGCTGGAGATCCGGGTGGACGACGCGCAGCGCCCGGTGCCGGGGCTGGTCACGCACGTGGGCGAGGTGCTGCGCGGCGAGGTGGCGGTGGGCGACGCGGTGGAGCTCGCGGTGGACGACCGCCGGCGCGACCTCGTGCGCGCGAACCACTCCGCCACGCACCTGCTGCAGTTCGCGCTGCGCGAGGTGCTGGGCGAGCACGTGAAGCAGGCCGGCTCGGTGGTGGCGCCGGACTACCTGCGCTTCGACTTCTCGCACTTCCAGCCGGTCACCGAGGAGGAGCTGGCCGCGGTGGAGCGGCGGGTGAACGACCTCGTCCGGGAGAACGCCGAGACCGAGACCGCGGTGCTGAAGCTGGAGGAGGCGCGCCACGCCGGCGCGATGATGATCTTCGGCGAGAAGTACGGCGACGTGGTGCGCGTGGTCCGCATCGGCCCCTCCAAGGAGCTGTGCGGCGGCACGCACGTGCGCCGGTCCGGCGACATCGCGTTCTTCAAGATCGGCTCGGAGGAGTCGATCGCCTCGGGCGTGCGGCGCCTGGTGGCGTACACCGGCGCGCGCGCGGTCGAGGTCCAGCAGCGCGAGGCGGAGGAGCTGCGGCGCGCCGCGGCGCTGCTCAAGGCCGGCGCGCTGGAGGTCGCGCAGAAGATCGACCAGACGCAGCGGCGCGTGAAGGACCTGGAGCGCGCGCTGGAGGAGGCGCGCTCGAAGGCCGCCGCGGCGCAGTCCGGCGACCTCGCCGCGCTGGCGAAGGACGTGGGCGGCGCGAAGGTGCTGGCCGCGCGCGTGGACGGCGACGGCAAGGCGCTGCGCGAGCTCGCCGACAAGCTGCGCGATCGCCTGGGCAAGGGCGTGGTGGCGCTCGGCGCCGAGCAGGACGGCAAGGCGATCCTGCTGGTGGCGGTGACCCGCGATCTCACCGCGCGCCTGAAGGCCGGCGACCTGGTGAAGGAGGCCGCGAAGCTGGTGGGCGGCTCCGGCGGCGGCAAGCCGGACATGGCGCAGGCGGGCGGCTCGGACCCGGCCGGCCTGGAGAAGGCGCTCGAGAAGGTGGCCGAGCTCGCCACGCGCGCGCTCGCGTGACGCGCGGCGCGCGCCCCCGCGGGAGCGCGCGCGGCCTCCACCTCCGGCGCGAACTGTCAAGCGCCGGCGCCCGTTGACCGTGGTGGCGCGGGGTGCCTACGATTCCCCGCGATGCCGTCCCCGCTCCCCCGATCGCGCCGCGCCGCCGCGAGCCCGTCCACGGTGGTGGACCTCGCGCAGGCGCGCGAGTCGCGCCGGCTGCGCGAGCTGCAGGCGCGCTGCCGCGGCGTGGACGAGGTGAACCGGCGCGGCCTCTCGCGGCTGTTCCAGAGCGGCCTCATCTTCACGCGCCAGGGCGCGCGGCTCGGGCGCGACCTCCTGCTCGCGCACCAGCACCTGCTCCGCGTGACCGACCTGCTCGCGCGCATCGGCGAGCTCCCGGCAGAGGAGGCGGGCGACGCCGATCCGCTGTACGCGGAGGCGCAGTCGCTCCTCGCCCGCACCACCGAGCTGACCGCCCGCACCGGCCTGGTGCTCGCGCGCGGCCGCTGAGAGCACGTGAACCCATCCCCTCCCGTCGCCGCGGCGGCCGATCCGCGTCGCATCGCGTCGTTGCTCCTCCCTCACATGCCGACGGGCATGCTCGGTCGTCGCGCCTCGCGCTGCTCGCGGCTCGACCGCCTGGCTCGGTCCGGGGATGGATTCACGCGCTCCGAGCGCCGCCGCTGCCGCCGCGGCGGCGTGTCGCAGCGCCGGATCGCGTGCCCTGCCGCGAAGTTGCCGGCGGACCCCCGCCACGTATCATCTCGCGGCAGCGGGGCTCGCGGCGCGACTTCCGCGCCGGCGGCGACCCCGATCACGTGAGGGGGAACGCCATGCGCAGGATCGTGACGCTGGGCGCGGTGCTCGCCGCGCTGATGCTGCCGACCGCCTCGAGCGCGCAGGTCAGCCTGGGTCTCCGGCTCGGCTATGCCTGGGGGCTCGGGGACGTGGGCGGCGGCGGCGGCGACAAGCTGAAGATGTCCGACTGGGTGGACGGGCAGGTGCCGATCCAGGTGGACGCGCTGTTCCGGGTGACGCCGGACCTCGCGGTCGGTCCCTACTTCTCCTACGGCTTCGCCCGCGCCGGGGGCGACCTGAAGTCGACGTGCGACGTGTCCGGGGTGGACTGCTCCGCGTACGTGATGCGGCTCGGGGTCGAGGGGATCTACACGCTGCCGCGCGCCGGCAACCTCGCGCCGTGGCTCGGCCTCGGCATCGGGTACGAGTGGAACCGGCTGAAGGCGGAGGGCGGCGGCGAGAACCTGACCATGAAGTGGAAGGGCGTGGAGTGGCTGAACCTGCAGGCCGGCATGGACTTCTTCGTCGCGCCGCAGCTCCGCACCGGGCCGTTCCTGATGCTGAGCCTCGGCCGCTACGACAAGGGCGACGCCTCCGGCGTGATCTCCGGCGGCGGCAGCATCAACGACAAGAAGTTCCACGAGTGGCTGCAGGTCGGCTGGCGCGGCCAGTTCGACCTGTAGCGCGCGGAGCCCAGCGCGCAGCGCCGGAGGCCGCCCCCCGGGGCGGCCTTCGTGCGTCCCGGGGGCTGCGCTTGCCCCCGCAGCGGCGCCGCGTTACCGCTCGACCACGCGGAGGCGACATGCACGGATCGCTGCTGGAGCTCGAGATCGACTCGCAGGCGCTGGCCGGGAACCCGCTCGGCGATCCGGCGCGGCGGCCGCTGCTGTGCTGGGTGCCGCCGGGCGGCGCGGCCGGGCTGCCCGCGGTCTACTTCCTCCACGGCTTCGCCGGCTCGGCGCGCGGCTGGCTGAACGTGAGCGCGTTCCAGCCCACCGTGCCGGAGCGGCTCGACGCGCTGGTCGCGGCCGGCGAGGTCCCGCCGTTCGTGGCGGTGTTCCCGGACGGCTTCACCGCGCTGGGCGGGACGCAGTGGATCAACGCGCCCGCGGTGGGCCGCTACCAGGACTACGTGGCGGAGGACGTGGTGCGCCTGGTGGACGCGCGGCTCGGGACCGTCCCGCGGCGCGAGGCGCGCGCCGTGGTGGGGAAGAGCTCGGGCGGCTACGGCGCGCTGTGCATGGGCCGGGACCGGCCCGACGTCTTCGCGCACCTCGGCTGCCACGCCGGCGACGCCTACTTCGAGTACTGCTACCTGCACGACCTCCCCCAGGCGGCGGCGGCGCTGCTCGGCGCGCCCGACGCGGCCGCGTGGCTGGACGACGCGAAGCAGCGGGCGCGCGAGACGAGGCTCGCGGGCGCCGACCACCCGGTGCTGAACGTGCTCGCGATGGCCGCGCACTACGCCGCGGATCCCGCCGCGCCGCTCGGCCTCGCGCTCCCGTTCGAGCTGCCCAGCGGCCGGATCCGCGAGGACGTGTGGTCGCGCTGGCTGGAGGCCGATCCGGTCCGCTTCGTGCCGCGCGCGCTCGAGGCCTACCGGCGCCTCGCGAGCGTGTTCCTCGACTGCGGCACCCGCGACGAGTTCCACCTGCGCTGGGGCGCCCGCATGGTCGCGGAGGCGCTGCGCGCGGGCGGCGTGCCGGTGGTGCACGAGGAGTTCGAGGGCGGCCACATGGGCACGAGCTGGCGCTACGACGCCTCGGTCCGGCACCTGGTGCCCAGGCTCGCGCGCGGCGCGTAGCTCCCTCGGCGCGCGGCGTGCGCGCGCCGGGGTCCGGCCCGGCCGGGAGCGACCCGTCGGAGATCGTTGACGCGTCGGAAAGTTCCGACATATTGTCGACGCATGCCGCACGTCGACGTCTTCTCCGCGCTCGCGAGCCCGATCCGGCGCGAGATCCTGTGGCAGCTCCGCAAGGGTCCTCGCGCCGTCAACGAGCTGGCGCGCGCGTTCGAGGTCGGGCGCCCGGCCGTCTCCGAGCACCTCCAGGTCCTCAGGCGGGCCCGGCTCGTCCGCGAGGAGCCGCGCGGTCGCGAGCGCTACTACCACCTCGATCCGCGCCCGCTCTCGGAGGTCGAGCGCTGGCTCGAGACGTTCGAGCGTTACTGGACGCAGCGCCTCACCGCGCTCGAGGACCTCCTCGACGAGAAAGGAACGAGATGACCCCCTCGCCTGGCATCCACCTGGAGCACTTCTACGCGCACGCGCCCGCGGCGGTGTGGAGGGCGCTCACGGACCCGCAGCTGCACGCCCGCTGGTGGGCCGCGGGTGACGTCCGGCCGGTCGTCGGCCACCGGTTCGATCTCGACATGGGCCCGTTCGGCAAGCAGCCGTGCGAGGTGCTGGAGGTCCAGCCGGAGCGCCTGCTGCGGTACCGCTTCGCCTCGGGGACCCTCGACACGATCATCACCTGGCGCCTCACGCCCGAGGGCACCGGAACCCGGCTCACGCTGACGCACGAGGGGTTCGATCTCGACTCGCCGCTGGGCCGCCGCGCGTTCGAGGGCATGAAGCCGGGCTGGCCGGCGGTCCTTGCGCGGCTGGGCGCGCTGCTGGGTGAGCTCGGCTGAGCGCGGACGGGGAGCGGCGCCGGAACGGGGAGACCCGGTGCGCGCGCACCGGCCGGCGGCTACCATCGGCGCATGACCGCCCCCGTCCCGTCCCGCGCCGCCGCCTGGTCGCTCCTCTGCGAGCACACCGCGTCCCAGCCGCTCCGCCGCCACGCGCTGGCGGTCGAGGCGTCGATGCGCGCCCTGGCGCTGCGCGCCGGCGTGGCCGATCCGGCCGGGCTGGAGACCTGGGGCCTGGTGGGCCTGCTCCACGACTTCGACTACGAGCGCTTCCCGACCGAGCAGGACCACGTGTTCCGCGGCATGGAGATCCTGCGCGCCCGCGGCTGGCCGGAGCCCATCGTGAAGGCGGTGGGCGGGCACGCGTTCTACACCGGCGTCGCGCGCGAGGCGCCCATGGAGAAGGCGATCGTGGCGGCCGACGAGCTGACCGGCTTCGTGGGCGCCTGCGCGCTGGTCCGCCCCTCGAGGCGGATCGCCGACGTGCCGGTGGAGTCGGTGGTGAAGCGGATGAAGGACAAGGCGTTCGCGCGCTCGGTGGACCGCGAGTACATCCGGCGCGGCGCGGAGGAGGTGGGGCTGCCGCTCCCGGAGCTGGTCGCGCTGGTGCTGCGGGCGCAGGTGCCGATCGCGGCGCGGCTCGGGCTCGACGGCGCGCCGGCGGCGGACCTGCCCGACGCCCCGGTCCCGCCGGAGCCGCCCCCGCCCGCGCCGTAGCGCAGGCCCCGGAACGAAGCGCGGCGCGCCCGGCGAGCGGGCGCGCCGCGGGGCGCGAGGTTCCGGGGAGGACTACTCGCGCGGCGGGTTGCCCCGGCGCAGGAACGCCGGGATGTCGTACTGGTCCTCGTCGGCCGGGCGGTACACCGGCGCCTCGCGGCGGAACGACACCTTCGCGGGCGCGGTGGCGTGGGCCGGCGCCGCCGGGGTCTGCAGCCGGATGGGCGCCTTGGCGGTGGCCTCGACCGGCAGCGGCGGCGGCACCTGCCGGACCGTCGCCGGCGCCCGCGCCTCCACCGGCTCGACCTTCCGGGCGATGGCGCGGCTGCGCTCCTCCCGCGCCTGGAAGCCGGTGGCGATGACGGTGATCTTCACCTCGTCGCCCAGCCGCTCGTCGATGACCGAGCCGAAGATGATGTTCGCGTCGGCGTCGGCGGCGGACTGCGCCATCGACACCGCCTCGTTCACCTCGTGCAGCGTCAGGTTCGGGCCGCCGGTGATGTTCACCAGCAGGCCGGTGGCGCCGTCGAGCGTGACGTCCTCGAGCAGCGGCGAGCTGATGGCGGCCTGCATCGCCTCGACCGTGCGCTGCTCGCCGGAGGACCGGCCCGTGCCCATGAGCGCCATGCCCTGGCCGCCCATGATGGTGCGCACGTCGGCGAAGTCCACGTTGACGATGCCGTGCACGGTGATGAGGTCGGAGATGCCCTGCACCGCGTTCAGCAGCACCTCGTCGGCGCGCTTGAACGCGTCGGCGAGCGACATGTTCTCGCCCGCCACCGAGAGCAGCCGCTGGTTCGGGATCACGATGAGCGTGTCGACCGCCGCGGCCAGCTCGGCGATGCCGGCCTCGGCCTGCTTGCGCCGCTTGTTCCCCTCGAACAGGAACGGCTTCGTCACCACGCCCACGGTGAGCGCCCCGGTGGCCTTCGCGATGTCGGCCACCACCGGCGCGCCGCCGGTGCCGGTGCCGCCGCCCATGCCGGCGGTCACGAACACCATGTCGGCGCCCTCGAGCGCCGCGGCGATCTGCTCGCGCTCCTCCAGCGCCGCGGTGCGCCCCACCTCGGGGTTCGCGCCCGCGCCCAGCCCGCGCGAGGCGGACTTGCCGAGCTGGATCTTCACCCCCGCCTTGTTCGCGGCCAGCGCCTGCACGTCGGTGTTGGCGGCGATGAACTCCACGCCCTCGAGGCGACCCGCCACCATGGTGTTGATGGCGTTGCCGCCACCGCCGCCGACGCCGATCACCTTGATCTTCGCCGCGTCCTGCCTGTCGGTGTACTCGATCATTGGTCGGTTCCCCCGCGGCTAGAAGATCTGCCCGAGCCACTCCTTCATGCGGACCTTCACCTTCCGGTACACGTTCTCGTCGCGGATCTTGAAGTACGGGCTGTCGTCCTGCTGGTGCGCGCCGTAGATCACCAGGCCGACCGCGGTGGCGTACATCGGGCTCTTCACCACGTCCACCAGGCCGCCGATCCCCCGCGGCAGCCCCCGCCGCACCGGCACGCCCAGCACCTCCTCGGCCATCTCGGGCATCCCGGCGAGCAGCGTCGAGCCGCCGGTGATCACCACGCCCGAGGCGAGGATCTCCTCCATCCCGCATTTCTGGATCTCGTGCTGCACCAGCATGAAGATCTCCTCGACGCGCGGCTCCACGATCTCGGCGAGGATGTGGCGCGAGAGGACCCGCGGCTGGCCGCCGCCCACGCTCGGCACCTCGATGGTCTCGGTCTTGTCCACCATCGAGGCCATGGCGCAGCCGTACTGCTTCTTGATCCGCTCCGCCTCGTGGGTGGGCGTGCGCAGCCCCACCGCCACGTCGTTGGTGAGGTGGTTGCCGCCGAGCGAGATCACCGCGGTGTGCTGGATCGAGCCGTTGTGGAAGATGGCGATGTCGGTGGTGCCGCCGCCGACGTCCACCAGGCACACGCCCAGCTCCTTCTCGTCCTCGGAGAGCGTCGCGAGCGAGGAGGCCAGCGGCTGCAGCACGATGTCGGCCACGTTCAGGCCGGTGCGCTGCGCGCACTTGACGATGTTCTGCGCCGAGGAGACCGCGCCGGTGACGATGAGCGCCTTCGCCTCCAGGCGCACGCCGCTCATCCCGACCGGCTCCTTCACGCCGTCCTGGTCGTCCACCACGAACTCCTGCGGGAGCACGTGGATCACCTCGCGGTCCAGCGGGATGGCGACCGCCTTGGCCTGGTCGATGACGCGGTCCACGTCCTGCTGGCGGACCTCCTTGTCCTTCACCGCCACCACGCCGTGCGAGGGGAACGCCTTGATGTGGCCGCCGGCGATGCCGGTGTAGACGGTGGTGATCTCGCACCCCGCCATGTGCTCGGCCTCCTCGATCGCACGCTTGATCGAGGCGACGGTGGCGTCGATGTTGACCACCACGCCCTTCCGCAGCCCCTTCGACGGGTGCGAGCCGATGCCGATGATGTCGATCGAGCCGTCGTCGGTGACCTCGCCGACGATGGCGCAGATCTTCGTCGTGCCGATGTCCAGGCCGACGAGGATGTCCCCGCTCTTCGCCATGTTGAACCTCCGGGCGTGACCGCGCCGTCGCGCTTTCGCCCACCTAGGGCCCTCTCGGACCCGTCCTACCGCAGCGACGACGAGCGTCCCTGCGGACCACCACCACCACCCGCTGCGTACGACGACCGTCCGTCCGGCTCACCGCGCCGACCGGCCACCCGGACCGCCACCCAGTCCGGGCGGCGGCGGTTGTCCAGGTGCAGCACCTCCGCCCGCTCCCCCTCGGCGTCGAGCGCCGAGAGGACGCGGTGGAGGCGCGTCAGCTTCTCCTCCAGATCTCCCTGTCCGAGGCGGATCTCCGTCCCCTCGTCCGACCAGAGCGTGGTCCCGTACTCCGGGTCCACGTGGATCTCCGAGATCGTCGAGCGCGCGTCGAGGCCGCGCGCCGACCAGCGGCCGAGCAGCGCCAGGGCGCCGCCCAGCAGCGGCGCGAGCTCGCCGCGCCCCTCCGCCCACGCCTCGCGCTCGATGCCGGTGATGACCGGCAGGTCCAGCCCGTCGCCCGGGACCGCGCGCTTGAACACCTCGCCGCGGTCGTCCACCAGGTACAGGCCGCCCAGGTCCACCAGCGCGGCCGGCCGCCGCTCCGCGAGCTGCACCTCGAGCGCGGGCGGGAAGGTGCGGCGGACCTGGGCCGACGCGATCCAGGGGTGGCGCCGCAGCGCCGCCGCCATCGCGTCGGTGTCGACGAACAGGAGGTGGTCGCCCGGCTGCACCGGCGAGAGATCGAGCAGCTCCTGCGGCGTCGCGCGCGAGAGCCCCTCGAACCGGATCTCGCGGACGCGCAGCAGGTCGCTCTTCCAGCCGACGCGCCAGCCGAGGGTCGCGGCGCCGCCCAGGGCCGCGAGCGCGAGGATCGAGGGCAGGGCGAGCGCCATCGCGCGGGCCAGCCGTCGCCGCCGCTCCCCCGGAACCCTGTCCACGCGCCGCCGGTTCGGACCCCGCGCCACCGCCGCTCCCGCCACCCGGATACATCCGCCCACCGCAGCCCACGTGCATGAAACCAGAGGGCGCTTCCGGGCGCTATCACCCGACGGTGCAGGATGCCGCAGCACCGGCCGCTGGCAAGTTTTCCGCCCGCGAATCCCGGACCGCCCGGCTTCTCGTCTTCCGGTGAGGATGCGCTAGCATCTCGGGCAGCACGCAGCGCTCCGAGCCGGGCGGGAGGAGTCGCCCGCGCCGGCCGGCCACCGGGAGCGAACGCACATGCACCACGGGCGCGCCAAGGTGGCGGGATTCCTCGCCGCGGCCAGCATCGCTGCCGGGGCGGCCGGGCCGGCCCGCGCTACGCCCGCGGGGACGGCCGCGGCGGCGCCGCCCGTGCCCGCGGTGCGGCGCGCCGCCGCGGCGACGGCGCCGCTCCCGCCCGGCCAGGCCCGCTCGACCCACGCGCCGTACGCGGCCGGCGACTGCGGCGCCTGCCACCGCTCGGCCGACCGCGCCAGCCCCGGCCCCCTGCGCCACGCGAGCGTGAACGCCGGGTGCCTCGAGTGCCACGAGGAGATGCGCGAGGTGATGGCGCGCAAGCTCAAGCACGCGCCGGCCGTCCGCTCCTGCACCACCTGCCACAACCCGCACGACGGCGCCGGCCCGTCGCTGCTCGCGGCCCCGGTGGCCGAGCTGTGCGCCCGCTGCCACCCCGGGGTCGCCGCCCAGGCCGCCGCGGCGCCGATGAAGCACGCCCCGGTGACCGAGGGGCGGGCCTGCGCGAGCTGCCACGATCCCCACGCCGCCCGCCACGAGGCGCTGCTCATCGCGCCGGCATTCGAGCTGTGCGTCGGCTGCCACTCGAAGGACGGCATGACGGCGGCGGACGGGCGGACGATGCTCAACATGCGCCGATGGCTGGAGGAGAACCCGGTCTGGCACGAGCCGGTCCGCGAGCGCGACTGCGCCGCCTGCCACCGCACCCACGGCGGCGACCACCCGCGGCTGCTGGTGGCGGACCTGCCCGACAAGCTGTACGCGCCCTACGACCGGCGAAGCTACGCGCTCTGCTTCGGCTGCCACAACGACCGGCTGGTCTCGGAGGCCGAGACCACCGCGTTCACCCGCTTCCGGGACGGCGCCCGGAACCTGCACGCGGTGCACGTGAACCGGGAGCGGGGCCTCGCCTGCCGGGCCTGCCACGACGCGCACGCGTCCAGGCAGGAGCGGCACGTCCGCGACAGCGTGGCCTACGGGAGCGGCGGCTACGTGCTGAAGCTCGGCTTCACGCGCACCGCCAGCGGCGGGAGCTGCGCGAAGGCGTGCCACGAGGCGAAGGCGTACGTCGCCCGCTGACGGGCGGCGCGGACCTCGCTCAGGCCTTCAACGCAGCGCCGTCCAGGATCCGCTCGCACAGGTCGGGGAACGACAGGCCCAGGCCGGCGGCGATCTTCGGGACGAGCGACGTCGCGGTCATCCCGGGCAGCGTGTTCACCTCCAGGATGTACGGCGTCCCGTCGCCGGCCACGATGAAGTCCACGCGGGTCACGCCGCTGCAGCCGATCCCGCGGTGCGCGGCCTCGGCCGCCTGCATCACCGCGCGGACGTGCGCCTCGGGGAGGCGCGCCGGGTAGAAGTACTTCGTGGTGCCGGCGGTGTACTTCGCGGCGTAGTCGTAGAACGCGTTCGCGGGGACGATCTCGATCGCCCCGAGCGCCTTCCCGTCCAGCACCGCCACGTCCACCTCGGTGCCCTTGACGTACCGCTCGACGATCACGTCGCCGGCGTGGGAGGCGGCGTCGCGGCAGGCGGGGCCGAGCTCCGCGGCCTCGTTCACGAGGTGCACGCCCACGGACGAGCCCTCGCCGGCGGGCTTCACCACGCACGGAAGGCCGAACGGGAGATCGCCCACGCCGATCGAGCCGGCCGAGGCGCGCGGGAACACGCGGTAGTCGGCGACGGCCAGGCCGAGCGAGCGGAAGATCGCCTTCGACACGGTCTTGTCCATGCCCATGGCCGAGGCGAGCACGCCGGAGCCGGTGTACGGGATGGCCATCGACTCGAGCAGCCCCTGGATGCTGCCGTCCTCGCCGAAGCGGCCGTGCAGCGCCACGAACGCGACCTCGACCCGCTCGGCGCGGAGCCGCGCCGCCACCTCGAGGTCCACGTCCAGCAGCACCACCTCGTGCCCCTTCTGCCGGAGCGCGTCGGCGCAGGCGGCGCCGGTCCTGAGCGACACCTCGCGCTCGCTGGAGCGTCCGCCGTACAGCACCGCCACCCGCTTGCCCGTCCACGTGCTCATGTCGCCTCCGGGGGGCGCACGCCCCCGCTCGCCGCGCCGGGGCCGCCGCCCGCGGCGGCGTGCCCGTCCAGCCCTTCCAGATCCTCTTCGAGGAACTCGCCCAGGAGCCGGACCTCGGTCTCGAGCGCGATCCCGAACCGCTCCTGCACCCGGGCCCGCGCCAGCCGCACGAGCGCGAGCACGTCGCGGGCGGTGGCGCCGCCCAGGTTCGTCACGAAGTTCGCGTGCACCGGCGACCAGATCGCGTTGCCGACGCGGTGCCCCTTCAGCCCGACCGCCTCCACCAGGCGCCCGGCGTACTCGCCCGGCGGGTTCGTGAAGGTGGAGCCGAAGGTGGGCCGGTAGAGCGGCTGGGTGGCGCGGCGGCGCTCGCGGTCCTCGCGCATGAGCGCCTCGCTCGCGGCCACGTCGCCGGGGTGGAGCCGCACCTCGACGCGGGCGATGACCGCGCCGGGCGGGAGCCGGCAGGTCCGGTAGGCGTAGCCCAGCGCCGAGGCCGGCACGAAGCCGGTGCCGTCGGGGGTGGCGAGCTCGAGCCGGGTGACGACGTCCTTCATCTCGCCCAGGCGCGTGCCGGCGTTCATGGCGGCCGCGCCGCCCAGCGTCCCCGGGATCCCGCCCAGGAACTCCATGCCGACGAGGCCGTGCGCGTGCGCCCGCGCCGGCAGCCGCGAGATGGGCGCGCCGGCGGAGAGGACCAGCGTGTCACCGTCGGTGGACTCGCCCGGGAACTCCTGCGGCAGCCGCAGCACCACCCCGCGCACGCCGGCGTCCGCGACCAGCGTGTTCGCGCCGCCGCCCAGCACCGAGAGCGGCACCCCCAGCTCGCGCACCGCGCGGAGCAGCGCCGAGAGCGCGTCGCCGTCGGCGGGGCGGCAGAGCAGGTCGGCCGGACCGCCCACCCGCACCGCGGTGCGCGGCGCGAGCGGCGCGTCGCGCAGGTGCTCGCCGCGGACGCGGCGGGCGATCTCGTCGCGCCAGGTCATGCGCGGGGGGCCGGGCGGGCCGGGCCGCGCCGCGGGCGGGGGGAGGGAGCGCTCATCGCTCGAGCAGCGCCAGCAGCTCCGGGCCGGCGGCGGTCACGTCGCCGGCGCCGAGCGTGAGGACCAGGTCGCCCGGGCGGACCCGCTCCCTGGCGGCGCGGGCCAGCTCGGCGCGCGGGACGAGCGTCACGTCGCGGTGGCCCCAGGCGCGGATCGCGTCGGCGAGGTTCGCGGCGGTGGCGCCGGGGATGGGCTCCTCGCCGGCGGCGTAGATGTCGGTGAGCAGCAGCACGTCCGCGTCGTTGAACGCGGTGGCGAACTCGGCCATGAGGTCGCGGGTGCGGGTGTAGCGGTGCGGCTGGAACAGGCACACCACGCGCCGCTTGAACGCCTCGCGGGCGCCCTGCAGCGTGGCCTTCACCTCGGCCGGGTGGTGGCCGTAGTCGTCCACCACCGTCACGCCCGCCGCCTCGCCGCGGACCGTGAAGCGCCGCTGCACGCCCTGGAAGCTGCGGAGCGCCTCGCGCGTCACGAGCGGCGGGATGCCCATCTCGTCGCCGAGCGCGATCACCGCGAGCGCGTTGAGCGCGTTGTGGCGGCCCACCATGGCCACCTCGAAGCGCCCCAGCGCCTCGTCGCGCCGGAACGCGTCGAAGCGGACCGCGTGGCCGGACAGCTCGATGGCCTCGGCCCGGTAGTCGGCCTGGTGGCTCTCGCCGTAGGTGACGGCCCGCTTCTCCACGTCGGGCAGGATCGACTGCACGGTGGGGTGGTCGATGCAGAGGATGGCGAGCCCGTAGAACGGCACCCGGTTCACGAAGTCCACGAAGCCGCGGCGCAGCGCGTCCGGGGTCTTCCAGTGATCGAGGTGCTCCGGGTCGATGTTCGTGACGATGGCGATGGTGGGCGGGATGCGCAGGAACGAGCCGTCGGACTCGTCCGCCTCCACCACCATGTAGTCGCCCTTGCCCAGCTTGGCGTTCGAGCCGAACGCGTTCACCTTGCCGCCCACCACCGCGGTGGGGTCGAGGCCGGCGTGCGCGAGCAGGTGCGCCGCCATCGAGGTGGTGGTGGTCTTCCCGTGCGAGCCGGCGATGGCGACGCCGTACTTGAGGCGCATCAGCTCGGCCAGCATCTCGGCGCGCGGGATGACCGGGATCTTGCGGCGCCGCGCCTCCAGCACCTCCGGGTTGTCGCGCTTCACCGCGGACGAGATCACGACCACGTCCACCTGCAGCACGTTCTCGGCGGCGTGGCCGTAGGAGATGCGCCCGCCCAGCCCGGCCAGCCGCCGGGTGGTCTCGGACTCGCGCAGGTCGGAGCCCGAGACGGTGTAGCCGAGGTTGAGCAGCACCTCGGCGATGCCGCTCATGCCGATGCCGCCCACGCCCACGAAGTGGATCTTGGCCTGCCTGGAACGGAAGAGGCTCATGTCTCGGGACGCTCCTCGGGCGCTACGACGCGGGATCCGGCGGGCGCGCGGGCTTCTGCCCGGGCTCGCGCGCCTGGCCGAAGGGCGAGCCCCAGCGGCGGCGGACCAGCTCCATGCACACGTCCGCGATCTCCTTGGCGGCCTGCGGGCTGCCCAGCCGGCCCGCGGCCCGCGCCATCCGCTCGCGGCGCTCCGGCGCGTCCAGGATCTCGCGGATCTCGCGCGCCAGCACCTCGCCGGTGAGGTCGCGCTCCTCGATCATCACCGCGGCCCCTGCGTCCACCAGGCTGCGCGCGTTCTTCACCTGGTGGTTGTCGGCGGCGGCGGGGAAGGGGACCAGGATCGACGGCTTCTTGCAGACGGTCAGCTCGGCGAGCGTGGTCGCGCCGGCCCGGCACACCACCAGGTCGCAGCCCGCGTACGCCGCGCTCATGTCGTCGATGAACTCGCGCACGTCCGGGGTGAACCCGCAGGCGCGGTAGCCCTTCTCGACGTACTCGCGGTCGCGCGCGCCGGTCTGGTGCGTGATCTGGATCCGCTCGCGCAGGTCGGCGAGGTGCGGCAGCGCCTCGATGACGCGCATGTTGAGCGCGTGCGCGCCCTGCGAGCCACCGAACACGAGCAGCCGCGGCTGGCCGTGCGCCGACTCGGGCCGCATGTAGTTCTCCATCAGCCGCCGGCGGATGGGGTTGCCGAGCTGGTAGACCTTGCGGGCCGCGAAGTGCCGGGCCGCCTCGGGGAACGCGGTGAACGCCGCCTTCACGACGCGCCCGAGGAGCCGGTTGGTGAGGCCGGCGATCGCGTTCTGCTCCTGCACCGCGGTGGGGATGCGCATGGCCCAGGCGGTGAGCACCACCGGGCCGCTGGCGTAGCCGCCCACGCCCACCACCACGTCCGGCCGCCAGCGCCGCAGGATGCGCCAGGACTGGAGGAACGCGCGGGGCAGCAGCAGCAGGTTGAGCAGCGCGCCCGCGATGCCCTTCCCCTTCAGCCCCTTCACCTCGATGAGCTCGATGGGGAAGCCGGCGGCCGGGACCACCGAGGCCTCCAGGCCGCGGGCGGTGCCCACGAAGACCACGTCGTTGGCGGGGTGGCGCGTGACCACCTCCTCCGCCAGCGCGATGCCGGGGAACACGTGGCCGCCGGTGCCGCCGCCCGCCACCATCATCCTCATGACGCGTCCTCCGCGCGGGCCGCGGACAGCCGCGGCGCGCCGCCGATGGGCGCGCCCACCCGCACCGCCGCGGGCGCCCGGGTCAGGAAGCCGCCGCGCTCGCCGCTCACCGACAGCAGCAGGCCGGTCGCGGCGAGCAGCGTCATGATGGAGCTGCCGCCGTACGATACGAAGGGCAGGGTGAGCCCCTTGGTCGGCGCGAGGCCGAACACCACCGCCAGGTTGACGAGCGCCTGCGTGCCGACGAGCGCGGTGACGCCCAGGGCGGCGTAGCAGCCGAACGCGTCCGGCGCGCGCAGCGCGGCGCGGGTGCCGCGCCAGAGGACGACGCCGTAGAGCACGAGCAGGAGCGCCATCCCGATGAGCCCGGTCTCCTCCGCCAGCACCGCGGCGATGAAGTCGGTGTGCGCGGCGGGCAGGAAGTACAGCTTGCCCTTGCCCTGGCCCAGCCCCTGCCCCAGCCAGCCGCCGTTCGCGGTGCCGAGCAGCGACTCCCAGAGCTGGAAGCCGAAGGTGGTCTTGTACTGCTCGGGGTTCATGAACGCGAGCCACCGCTGGTACCGGTACTCGGTGGACTTGATGAAGTGCCAGGCGATGGGCGCGGCCACCAGCCCCGCCGCCACCAGGTACGAGACCCGCGCGCCGGCCGCGAACAGCATCGCGAACAGCACCATGAACAGGATGAAGCCGGTGCCGAGGTCCTTCTGCCACAGGCACAGGCCCACCATGAGCAGCGTGACGAGCAGGTGCGGCAGCAGGCCGATGGAGAACATCCGCATCTTGGACTGCTTCCGCGAGAGCGAGTGCGCGAGGTAGAGCACCAGCGCGACCTTGGCGAGCTCGGCGGGCTGCAGGTTCACCGGGCCGAGCGGGATCCAGCGCTGCGCGCCGCCGGCGGTGCGGCCCACCAGCTTCACCAGCACGAGCGCCGCCAGCGTGGCCGCGAGCAGCGGGTACGCCAGCGCGGCCAGCCGGCGGTAGCCCACCCGCAGCACCGCGGCCATGCCGGCCAGGCCGATGGCGACGGCCACCAGCTGCCGCTTCAGGTAGTAGAACTCGTCGCCCAGGCGGCGGCCCGCCTCCACCGCGCTCGCCGAGTAGACCATCACCAGGCCGAGCGCCACGAGCAGCAGCACCGCCGAGATCAGGAGCGGGTCGAAGCCGGGCGCGCCCGCCCGCGGCGCCTCGGGCGCGCGTTCCTCCCGGGCGTGGCGGAAGAGCCTCATCGCGCCTGCTCCGTCGCGAGCCGGCGGAAGGCCTCGCCGCGCTCCTCGTAGTTCGCGAACTGATCGTAGCTGGCGCAGGCGGGGGAGAGCAGCACCACGTCGCCCGGCCCCGAGAGGACCGCCGCCCGGCGGACCGCGTCGGCCAGGTCGCCGCACGGCTCGGTGGGCGCGAGGTCGCCCAGCTCCCGCTCGATGGCGGGCGCGTCCTCCCCGATGGTGAGCAGCGCCTTGACTCGCCCGCCGAACAGCGGGCGCAGCGGCGCGTAGGGCGCCTTCTTGCCGCGGCCGCCCATGATGAGGACCACGCGCGGGGCGCCGGACGGGAACGCGGCCAGGCCGACGAAGGTGGAGTCCACGTTGGTGGCCTTGGAGTCGTTCACCCACTCCACCCCGCGCCCCTCCGCGACCAGCTCGAGCCGGTGGTGCAGGCCGGGGAACGCGTCGAGCCCGGCCTGGACCGCCTCGCCGGGCACGCCCATGAGGCGCGCGCAGAGCACGGCGGCCATGGCGTTCTCGCGGTTGTGCCGGCCGCGCAGCGCGCGGTTGCGGAGCTGGTAGCGCTCGGGCGCGCGCCCGCGCGGCGTGAACCAGATGGCGGTGCCCTCGGGCCCGGGCTCGCCGCCCTCGTCGCGGGCGGAGGCGGGGGTGGGCGCGCCGAAGCCGAAGGTGTGCAGGTCGGCGCGGGACGCGCCGGCCATGGCGAGCGCCCGCGGGTCGCGCGCGTTCGCGACGGCCACGTCGTCCGGCTGCTGCGTGGCGAACAGCCGCGCCTTGGCGGCCGCGTACGCGTCCACGTCGGGGTAGCGGTCGAGGTGGTCGGGGGTGACGTTCAGGACCGCCGCCACCCGGGCGCGGAAGCGCTCGATCCCCTCCAGCTGGAAGGAGGACAGCTCGACCACCGCGGCGTCGGCGGGCTCGCCGGACAGGACCAGCTCGGAGAGCGGGGTGCCCAGGTTGCCGCCCACGAACGTCCGCCGGTCGCGGGCGAGCAGCGCGCCGGTGAGCGCGGTGGTGGTCGACTTGCCGTTCGTCCCGGTGATCCCGACGATCGGCAGGCCGCCCAGGAAGCGCGCGGCCAGCTCGACCTCGCCCCACACCGCCACGCCGCGCCGCCGCGCCTCCTGGATCTCCGGGTTCGCGAGCGGCACGCCCGGCGACGCCACGACCAGCTCGGCGCCGGTGAAGTCGGCGGGGTCGTGGCCGCCCAGGTGGCGGGTCACCGAGGCCGGGAGCGCGGCGAGCGCGCCGCCCAGCTCGGCCTCGCCGCGGCGGTCGGTGACGGTGACGCGCGCGCCCTCGCGGGCGCAGAGCCGCGCGGCGGCGACGCCGCTCTTCGCGAGCCCCACCACCGTCACCCTCGTGCCCTTCAGGTCCGGTGCGGCCACGGCTACCTCAGCTTGATGGAGAGCAGCGCAACCAGCGCCAGCATCACCGAGATGATCCAGAAGCGGACGATGATCTTCGGCTCCGCCCACCCCTTCAGCTCGTAGTGGTGGTGGATGGGCGCCATCCGGAAGATGCGCTTGCCGGTGGTCTTGAACGACCAGACCTGGAGGATGACGCTCACCGTCTCGGTCAGGAAGACGCCGTGCAGGATGGCGCTCGCGAACTCGTTCTTGGTGAGCACCGCCATCATGCCGAGGCCGCCCCCCAGGGCGAGCGAGCCCACGTCGCCCATGAACACCGACGCCGGATAGGTGTTGTACCAGAGGAACGCCACGCCCGCGCCGAAGATGGCCGAGCAGAACACGCCCAGCTCCTCCGCGCCGGGGATGTACGGCACCCGCAGGTACTCGGCCAGGCTGAACCCGGCGATGGTGGCGCCCGCCACGTAGGACAGCGCCAGGAACGTCATGGCCGACACGACGGTCGGGCCGATGGCGAGGCCGTCCAGGCCGTCGGTCAGGTTCACCGCGTTCGAGGTGGCGATCACCACGAACACCATGAACGGCAGGTACAGGAAGCCGAGGTCCGGGTTGAAGAGCCGGGAGGGCACGAACGGCAGGGTGACGTGGAGGTCCACGTAGCTGCCCACGAACACCCACGGGAAGCGGTGCTCGACGTGGAAGCGCCAGTCGGTCAGGCAGGCGTAGTAGACCACCACCACCACCAGCACCTGCAGCACGAGCTTCTTCTTGCCGGCCAGGCCCTTCGAGTTCTTCTTCGAGATCTTGAGCCAGTCGTCGGTGAAGCCGATGGCGCCGTAGCCCAGCGTCACGAGCAGCGCCGCCCACACGAAGCGGTTCGCGAGGTCCGCGAACAGCAGGGTGGCGATCGCGACCGACGCGAGGATCAGCGCGCCGCCCATCGACGGCGTGCCCGCCTTCTTCTTGTGCGTGTCCGGCGTGTCCTCGCGGACGTTGGTCGAGCCGTACTGCAGCACCCGCATCCGCTCGATGAAGATCGGCCCGAGCAGCAGGCCCAGCACCATGGCGGTGAGGCCCGCCGCCACGATGCGGAACGACGGGTA
This sequence comes from Anaeromyxobacter dehalogenans 2CP-1, assembly GCF_000022145.1. Taxonomy (NCBI): domain Bacteria; kingdom Pseudomonadati; phylum Myxococcota; class Myxococcia; order Myxococcales; family Anaeromyxobacteraceae; genus Anaeromyxobacter; species Anaeromyxobacter dehalogenans. The sequence goes on along the minus strand of NC_011891.1, from coordinate 4,347,484 downwards.
GCGGAGGACGTTGAGGAGGCTGAGCTTGTAGGCCAGCGGGTAGAGGAGGTGGTAGAGCATCTAGCGCAGGGCCTCGACGAGCCGCTCGAGCTTCATGCCGCGGCTCCCCTTCACGAGCAGGACGTCGGTGGGACGGAGCCGCTCGCGCACGAACGCGACGAGGCGGTCCAGGTCCTCGGTGTGGAAGGTCTCGGCGAGGCCGGCCGCGCCGGCCGCCTCGGCGGTGGCGCGGGCGCGCGGCCCGAACGCGGCCAGCACCGCCACGCCCGCGGCGGCCGCCTCGGCGCCCAGCGCGCGGTGCGCCTCCGCCTCGAACGCGCCCAGCTCGAGCATGTCCCCGAGCACCGCGAACGCGCGGGCGCCGGGGGCGGCCGCGAGGTCGCGCAGGACGTCCAGCGCCGCCGACATCGAGGCCGGGTTCGCGTTGTAGCAGTCGTCCACCAGCTGGACGCCGGAGGGGAGGCGCTCCAGGCGCAGGCGGCGGCCCACCGGGCGCACCGCGGCGAGCCCCTGCGCGATCTCGCGGTCGGTGCAGCCCACCGCGATGGCCGCGCAGGCGGCGGCCGCGGCGTTGCGGGCGTTGTGCGCGCCGACCAGGCCGGGGATGTGGACCGGGACCTCGCGGTTGCCCACGCCGAGGACGAAGCGGAGCCCCTCCACCGACTGCGAGACGACCTCGAGCACCACCACGTCGCCGCGGCGGCCGCGGCCGGAGGCGAAGGTGAGCATGCGCCGCCCGGAGGCGACGCCGCGCTTCAGCATGCGCGCGTCGTCCGCGTTCACCACCGCGATCCCGCCGGCGGGCAGCCCCTCGTACAGCTCGGCCTTCGCGTCGGCCACCGCGTCCACCGTGCCGAGCCCCTCCAGGTGGGCGGGGGCCGCCAGCGTCACCACGCCCACCTGCGGCTGGGCGATGGCGGCGAGGCGCGCGATCTCCCCGGGGTGGTTCATCCCCATCTCGATGACGGCGGTCGCGTGCGCGTCCTCGAGGCCGAACAGCGTGAGCGGGACGCCCACCTCGTTGTTCAGGTTGCCCTCGGTCTTCAGCACCGGGCCGCGGGTGGCCAGGATCGCCGCGATCATCTCGCGCGTGGTGGTCTTGCCGTTCGAGCCGGTGACCCCGATCACCGGGATGCCGAAGCGGCAGCGGTGGTGGCGGGCGATGGCGCCGAGGGCGGCGAGCGGGTCGGCCACCGCCAGCGCGGCGCGGGGCGGGGCGGGGTGCGCGGCGGCCCAGGCCTCCGACACCACCAGCGCGGCGGCGCCGGCGGCGGCCGCGGCCTCCAGGTGATCGTGCGCGTCGAAGCGCTCGCCCTTCAGCGCCACGAAGAGCTGCCCGGGGGAGAGCGTGCGGGTGTCGGTCGAGACGCCCGCCACCGCGGACGGCGGCGCGCCGAGCCAGCGGCCTCGCGTGGCGCCCGCGAGCTCGTCGGGCGTGAACTGCGGGGTGGAGCGGGGAGTGGTCATGCGATCCCGAGCGCCTTGCGCGCCTCGTCGCGGTCGGAGAAGGGGCGCTTCTCGGCGCCCACCTGCTGGTAGTCCTCGTGCCCCTTGCCGGCGACGAGCACCGCGTCGCCCTCGCGCGCGCACTCCACCGCGAGCGCGATGGCGGCGCGACGGTCCGGCTCGACCAGGTAGCCGTCCTCGCCGGCGCGCGCGCGGGCGGCGCCGAGGGAGGGCTTCCCGGCGCGGTCCAGGCCGGGCAGCACGTCGGCGATGATGGCGAGCGGGTCCTCGGTGCGCGGGTTGTCGCTGGTGACGATGGCGAGGTCCGCGGCCGCGGCCGCCGCGCCCATGAGCGGGCGCTTGCCGCGGTCCCGGTCGCCGCCGCAGCCGAACACGCAGATCAGCCGCCGCGGCGAGAGCCCGCGCAGCGCCGCGATCATGCGCGCCAGCGCGTCGTCGGTGTGGGCGTAGTCCACGAAGACCGACAGGCCGCGGCCGTCGATCCGCTCCAGCCGGCCCGGCGCGCCGTGCGAGGCGGCGAGGCCGCGGGCGACCGCCTCCGGCGGCAGGCCCAGGCCGAGCGCGAGGCCCGCGGCGCAGAGCAGGTTCTCGAGGTTGTGCTGGCCGACGAGCGGGGAGCGGATCGCGATGGCGCCGGCCGGCGTCTCGAACGTCGCGCTGGTGCCGGCGAGGCCGGTCCGCACCTCGAGCGCGCGCAGCGCGTCGCCGGCCCGGACGCCGTAGCGCCAGACGCGCGGCCCCGGCCCGAGCTGGTCGGCCAGGCGCGCGCCCCAGGGATCGCGCGCGTTGATCACCGCGGTGCCGCCGGGCGCGAGGTGCTCGGTGAACAGCCGGCGCTTCGCCGCGAAGTACGCGTCCATGTCGCGGTGGTAGTCGAGGTGGTCGCGCGTGAGGTTCGTGAAGCCGGCCGCCTGGAAGCGGATCCCGGCCACCCGCTCCTGCGCGAGCGCGTGCGACGAGACCTCCATCACCGCGTCCCTCGCGCCGGCCGCGACCATCTCCGCCAGCACCGCCTGGATGGCGGTGGACTCCGGAGTGGTGTGGCTGGCGGGCCGGTCCGCGCCGGGGAAGCGGAACGAGATCGTCCCGAGCACGCCCACCGGCACCGCGGCGGCGCGCGCGCACGCCTCCACCAGGTAGGTGACGGTCGTCTTCCCGTTCGTGCCGGTGACCGCGGCCATGCGGAGGCGCTCGGCCGGCCGGCCGTGGAAGCTGGCGGCGGCGAGCGCCATGGCCCTGCGCGCGGACGGGGCGAGCAGCAGCCGCGCGGGCGCGCACTCGACCGGCCGCTCGGCGACCACGGCGATGGCGCCCCGTCGCGCCGCCTCGGCGGCGAAGGCGTGGCCGTCGTGCTGGACGCCGGGGAGCGCGAAGAACACCGCGCCCGGGATCACCTCCCGCGAGTCGCCGGTGACGCGGGTGATCTCGGGATCGCCGGCGAGATCGCCGCGGGCGCCGCTGCCGGCGATGACGGTGGAGAGCCTCATTGTTCGCTACCAGCGGGAGATACCATGCAAACGGCCGTCCGCCTCGTTTTCCTCCGCGGGTCCGGCCGCTTGCGCGCGGGCGTGTCCGGCGGGACACGGGCGGCGCGCCTCCTTCTATCATCCCGCCGGAGCGAGCGTCACCCGGACGCGCGAGCCGCGCCCGACCACCTTGCCCGCGGCGGGCGTCTGGCCGACCACCCGGCCAGAGCCGCTCGGCTCGGGGGCGAGGTCGAGCTCCTCCAGGCGGCGGATGGCGGCGCGCATGGGGAGCCCGGCGAGCGCCGGGACCGCCACGCTGCCTGCGGGCATCGCCGCCTGGCGCCGGTCGGCCCACTCCACCGCCGGCGGCTCGGGCGGCTCGTCCGCGGGCGGCGCCTGCGCCACCTCGACCGCGGCGGGCGGGGGCGTGCGCACCGCCGATGGATCCGGCGGCACGCCCATCATCCGCAGCGCGTACTCGGCGATCTCCCGGAACGCGGGCGCCGCCACCTCGCCGCCGTAGATCTCGCCCCGCGGCTCGTCGATGAACACGCCGATGGCGATGCGCGCCTGCTCGGCCGGCGCGAAGCCCACGAACGAGCTGTAGTGCCGGTCGGAGGAGTAGCCGCCGGAGATCCGGTCCGGCTTCTGGGCGGTGCCGGTCTTGCCGGCGGCGCGCCAGCCGTCGAGCCGCGCGCGCTTCCCCGTTCCCTTCGGCTCCTCCACCACGCCCACCAGCCACCGCGCCACCATCGCGGCGACCTCCGGGCGCACCGCCTGCCGGACCACCTCGGCGGCGGGCGCCTCCAGCACCTGCCCGGTGGCGGGGTCGAGCACGCGCTTCACCAGGCGCGGGCGCACCAGCGCGCCGCCGTTCGCGATCGCGGCCATCGCCGTCGTGACCTGGAGCGGGCTGGCGGTGATGGGGCCCTGGCCGAAGCTCTGGGTGGCGAGCGCGATGTCGGACCGGGCCAGCAGCACCTGCCCGCGGATCTCGCCGGGCAGCCCGATCCCGGGGCGCTCGCCGAAGCCGAACGCGAGCAGCGCCTCGCGCACGCCCTCGCGCCCGAGCCGGGCGCCGACGTGCGCCGCCCCGATGTTCGAGCTCTCCACCAGGATGCGCGACGGGCCCGCCCAGCCCACCGGGTGCGTGTCGTGGATCACGTGGCTGCCCACCGGCCAGCGCCCGGCGCCGCAGTCGAACGGGTCCTTCGGGCCGACCGCGCCGCGGTCGAGCGCCGCCGCGATCACGAACGTCTTGATGGTCGAGCCCGGCTCGAACGCGTCGGTCACCGGGCGGTTGCGGATGGCGTCCGCGCTGCGCGGCGCGTTCGCGTTCGCGACCGGGTAGCTGGCGAGCGCCAGCACCTCGCCGGTGCGCGGGTCCATCGCGACGGCGGTGCCGGACAGCGCGCGCGAGCCGGTCACCGCCCGCGCCAGCGCCCGCTCCGTCACCACCTGCAGGCCCTGGTCGAGCGTCAGCTCCACCCGCGCGCCCTCGCGCTCGCGGCCGGGCGAGGGCGCGTCGGCGAGCACCACCCGCCCGCGCCCGTCGCGCAGCGACGGCACCCGCGCCGGCTCGCCGCGGAGCAGCTCGTCCTCGGCGAGCTCCACGCCCTCGCGGCCCGCGCCGTCGTCGTCCACCACGCCCAGGACCTGCGCGGCCAGCTCGAGCTTCGGGTAGTAGCGCCGCGTCTCGGGCACGAGGCGCACCGCGCGCACCCGCTCCTCGTCGATCCATTTGCGCAGCGCGGCCGCCTCGGCGGGCGGGATGCGCCGCTCCAGCCACACGAAGCGCCCGCCCTTCGCGAGCTTCCGCTGCAGCGCCCGCGGGTCCTGCTTCAGGATCCGCGCGATGCGGCGGACCGCGGCGCCGGAGCGGTCGTGCTCGGCGAGCAGCTTGGGGTCGGCGTAGGCGGACTGGGCGTCGGCGCTGCCGGCGAGCAGCACGCCGCTGCGGTCGGTGATGACGCCGCGCCGCGGGCGGAGCACCAGCTCGCGCAGGTACTGGTCCACCGCCTCCCCGGCGAGCGCGTCGCGCTGCAGCACCTGCAGCCAGAACACCCGCCCCGCGACCGCGGCGAGGCCGGCGGCGAGGAGGACGGCGAAGACGGTGATGCGGATGGCGATCCAGCGCGCGGCGCGGGGGTCCGGCCCGGCGCGCACGGCCTACGGCTCCCCCGGCGGCGCGCGACCCGCCCGCAGCGGGCCCCGGAGCGCGTACGCCGCCCCGGGAGCCGCCACAGGCCCCGCCGCCGCCGCCCGCCCAGCAGAAGGGGATGGCTCCGCCGGCCGAGGAGGGTGACCAACCCCATCCACGCCCGCCCTACCCGGAGCGTCTAGCGGACGCTCCGGGCCTGCCGCCAACACCGCACCGCGGTCCGGCGGAGCCATGCCCAGCCCAGAAAGCCTCGTGCGCACCGCCCGCTCCAGCTGCCCGGGGGAGCGCAGCATCTCCAGCTCGATGCGCAGCTGATCCTGCGCGGCCACCAGCTCGGCGTGCTGCTTCTGCAGCTCGCCGAGCGCGTAGCCCGCGGCCACCACGCGCGTGCGCGACCAGATGTGGAACACGCCCAGCGCCGCGAGCAGCGCGGCCGCGAGCGCGATCTCGCCGGCCAGCCGGGCGCCGGGGAGGCCCGGCGCGGCGCGGCGCGCGGGGGCGCGGGCGCTCATCGCAGCTTCTCCACCGCGCGCAGGCGCGCGCTCCGGGCGCGCGGGTTGCGCGCGATCTCCTCGTCGGACGCCTTGACGGCCTTGCGCGTGATGGCCGCGAACGAGGCCTTCGCCCCGCAGGCGCACACCGGCAGGTCCGGCGGGCAGGTGCAGGCCTGCGTCAGCGCCCGGAACTTCTCCTTCACCATCCGGTCCTCGAGCGAGTGGAACGAGATGGCCGCCGCGCGCCCGCCGGGGGCGAGGACGCCGGGCAGGCCGTCCAGCCACGCGGCCAGCGCGCCGAGCTCGTCGTTCACCGCGATCCGCAGCGCCTGGAACGTGCGGGTGGCGGGGTGGATCCGGTGCGGCCAGGCCTTGCGCGGGATCGCGCCGGCGACCACCTCGGCGAGGCGCGCGGTGTCGAGCGGCGCCTCGGTCTCCAGCGCCGCCTTGACGGCGCGCGCCACCGGCCGCGCGAACGGCTCCTCGCCGTACTCGCGCAGGATGCGGGCCAGCTCGCGCTCGTCGATCCGGCGCAGCAGGTCCTCGAGCGTCTCGCCGGTGTCGCCCATGCGCATGTCGAGCGGCCCGGGGCGCGAGAAGGAGAAGCCGCGCTCCGCCTCGTCGAGCTGGGGCGAGGAGACGCCCAGGTCCACCAGCGCGCCGTCCACCGCGGCGATGCCGAGCGCCTCGAGCACGTTCTTCGCGTCGCGGAAGTCGGAGCGCACCGCGCGGAACGCCTCGCCGAAGCGGGCGAGCCGGGCGGTGGCCGCGGCGAGCGCGCGGGGATCCTTGTCGAGGGCGATCACGCGCGCCCCCGCCTCGAGCAGCAGGCCGGAGTGGCCGCCGCCGCCGAGCGTGCCGTCGAGGAAGAGCTCGCCCGGCCGGGGGCGCAGGAGCTCCAGGATCTCGTTCGCGAGTACCGGCTCATGGCGAAAGTCCGCGCTCACGCCGCCCGGACGGCCTCCTCCACGTCGCCGTACAGCTCCACGTAGCCGCCCGCGCCGCCGGCGTGGACCAGGTCGCGCACGTAGCGGCTCGCGCCCGCGGCGCGCAGGCCGGGGATGGCCTTCAGCAGCGCCGCGCCTGCGTAGTGCAGGTGCGTGACGCGCTTCAGGTCCACCACCACCATCCGGCCCTCGTGGCGGGCGCGCTGCGCCAGCCCCGCGATGGCGGACAGCTCGTCGCGCGTGAGCTCGCCCACGCAGCGGATCACCGTGACCTCGTCCTGGTTGCGCGCCTCGTACATTGCCCGTTCCCCTTCGCCCGCTACGCCGTCCTGAAGAAGTCCACCACCTGGTCCGCCGGGATCTCCGCGGACATCTGCTCGTCGTAGGCCGCCCGGTCGTAGAGGTGGATGGTCCGCCCCATCCCCACCCAGACGACGTCCTTCTGCAGGCCCGCCCACTCGCGGAGCGGCGGCGGGACCAGCACGCGGCCGTGGACGTCGAGGTCCACCTCGTGCGCGCTCGAGACGAACTTGAGCACGTTGCGCTGCCACCGCGCGTCGAGCGGCGAGGCCTCCATCACCTTCTTGACCAGCTCGTTCCAGACCGACTGCGGGAGCGCCTGCACGGCCCGCCAGTGCGGGTACTGCATCAGCACGATGCGCGGCTCCCCGGCCGCCGCCAGCGCCTCGCGAAACTTCGCGGGGAGGCTGGTGCGCCCCTTCGCGTCGATCGCGTGGTTGAAGGTTCCGAAGAACACGGGCTGGCCGATCTTCCCGCCGGGATCCGCTTTTTGCCACTTTCTCCCACCGGACGGTTCGGATCTACGGACATCGGCCGGGGAAGTCAACGGTCGCCCCGGCGCGCCGGGACGGGCCTGGGCCGGCGTTCAGGATCGGATCTGGAGCCGTGGGGGTGGGCGTTGTCCCACACGCGACCGGTGGGAGCGTCGCGAGGCTGGGCGCGCGCTTCGGCCGCAGCGATATCGCGGTGGGACGCGGCCGGACCGGCGCCCCGAGCGACCCGTTGACGCGCCGTGGCAGGACCCTGAATAACGGCTCGACCCCCAGCCCGAGGCCGCCATGACTTCACTCAAGGACAAGACCGTCTTCATCACCGGCGCGAGCCGGGGGATCGGGCGCGCCATCGGCGTGGCCGCCGCCCGCCAGGGCGCGAATGTGGTGGTGGCCGCGAAGACCTCGGCCCCGCACCCGAGGCTGCCGGGGACGATCCACGACGCGGCCGAGGAGATGGAGCGCGCCGGCGGGCGCGCGCTCGCGGTGGAGTGCGACATCCGCGACGAGGCGCAGATCGCGGCGGCCGTCGCGCGCGCGGTCGAGCGCTTCGGCGGGATCGACGTGCTCGTGAACAACGCCAGCGCCATCTTCCTCGGCGGGACGGTGGACACGCCCATGAAGCGCTGGGACCTGATGCACGGGGTGAACGCGCGCGGCACGTTCGCCACCTCGCAGGCCTGCATCCCCCACCTCGCCCGCGCCGGGAACCCGCACATCCTGAACCTGTCGCCGCCGCTCTCGATGGAGCCGCGCTGGTTCGCGAACCACCTCGCCTACACCATGGCGAAGTACGGGATGAGCATGTGCGTGCTGGGCATGGCCGAGGAGCTGCGCGACCAGGGCATCGCGGTGAACGCCCTGTGGCCGCGCACCGTGATCGCCACCGCCGCGCTGAACCTGCTCGGCGGCGACGAGACCGCCCGCCACGGGCGCACGCCCGAGATCGTCGCCGACGCTGCCCTGGAGATCCTCCGCCGGCCGTCCCGCGGCTGCACCGGCAACTTCTTCATCGACGACGAGGTGCTGCGCGAGGCCGGGATCACCGATCTCACGCGCTACGCGGTCGAGCCCGGCGCCGAGCTGATGCCGGATCTGTTCCTCGGCTGACGCGGCGCGCCGCCGCGCCGGTGGCCGGAGGCTCGTTCACCCACCGTGTCTCACCTGGCCGCCTGTGGGCGGACGTCGGGCGTTCGTCCCCGCACGCTTCGGGGGCTCCCTCCCGGCGAGGGCGCGTGCTACGCGATGGGCTTCACCAACCGGCGAATGCCGACGGGGACTCTCATGCGAAAGCTCACGATCGCCGCCCTGTGCGCGGCGGCGATGGCCTGCGGTGGCGACGACAAGGCGGCGGATCCCGCCTCCCGCAAGTTCACGTACGGCGCTGCGGGCGCGGCGACGTTCGAGGAGCAGGCCGCAGCGGACCTGGCGCAGGGCAGCGCGGCCGACGCGCAGCTGGTCCAGTCGGGCACGAGCAGCGACGGCTCCTCGGTGGCCGGGCTCGCGGACGCGATGGCGTCGCAGGCCTGGGGCAGCGCCACCGTCGCGGTGACCGCGCTCCGCGCCGCCGGCATCGAGCGCGCCGTCACCACGGTGCGCCCGGCGGCCGACCTGACCGGCTTCGACGACCCGACGTGCGTGACCGTGACCGCGGGCCGGATCTCCTACTCCGGCTGCACCATCACCGTGGGGCTCGATCAGCTCTCGGTGAACGGCTGGTTCGCGCGCGACGGCGCCACGCTGGCCTGGGACGTCACCAGCGCGCTCCACAGCGTGGCGGACGGGTACGATCTCGACGTCTCCGCGCACCTCACCGGCAACCTGACCTTCGGCACGGGGACCATCATCGGCCGCGTCCGGTCCGACAACGCGGCCACCATCCACACCGCGCAGGCGAGCATGCACGTCGCCTACGCCACGCTCGCCGACCTCGACCTCGAGCACGACGGCAACGGCTGCGTCACCGGCGGCACGCTGGAGCTGCGCCGCGTCTGGACCGATCGCGCGCCCGGCATGCCCACCACCGGCGAGTACGCCGACGCGGGCCTGCTGTTCAGCTGGCAGGGCTGCGGCGTGGTGCTGGTGTCCAGGTCGCTGTAGCGCGGAGAGGCCCCGGCGAGCGAAGGGAGCCCGCCGGGGCGCCGCCGTGCGCGCGGCGAAGCCGCCCGCGGCGGCGCAGGGGACCCGGCCAGCAGGGTGGGGCCCCGCGGAGCTCCGCTCCGTGGGGCGGGGCGCAGCCCCGGCGAGCGAAGGGAGCCCGCCGGGGCGCCGCCGTGCGCGCGGCGAAGCCGCCCGCGGCGGCGCAGGGGACCCGGCCAGCAGGGTGGGGCCCCGCGGAGCTCCGCTCCGTGGGGCGGGGCGCAGCCCCGTCAGAAGAAGCGCGCTCCCGCCGGGATGGCTACCATCCCGGCATGCACTCCGCGGACCGCGCCCTGGCCGCCGTCGAGCGCGCGCTGCACCTGCAGCTCCCTCGCGGGCTGTTCCTGCCGGGCGGGCTGGGCCCGTTCGACGAGACGGTGGACCCGGAGGCGCTGCTCGAGCCGGGCGCGGGCGCGGTGCGCGGGGGCGAGCTGCTGCCGGACGCGCTCCCGATCGCGCGCGGCGCCGACGGCGCGGTGCTCGCGATCCGCTTCGGGGCAGGCGGCCGGGCCGTGGAGGCGATCGCCTGGCACCCTGGCGGCGCCTGGCACCCCACCGATCTCGCCCCCGGGCTCGCGTCCGAGCCGGCGCGCCTGCGCCGGGCGTGCGAGGCAGCGCTGGAGAGCGGGCTCGCGGCGCTGGCGCGGGAAACCGGCGCGGCGGCGCTGGCGCAGGACCTCGGCGTCGCCCGGGAGACGTTCTCGGACTGGCTGCTCGACGCACGGCTCGTGCCCGCCGCCGCGCGCGCCGCGCTGCGGCGGCTGACCGGGGCGGACGAAACGGCGCTGTTCGCGCAGGACTGGGCCGCGGCGGCCGCCGCCGCGCGGACCGCGCTCGAGAGGCGCCCGGAGCTCGCCTGGCCGGGCGCGGTGCTGGGCTGGCACGAGGAGGGGCGCGGGCGCGCCGCGGAGGCGGCCCGCGCGTACGCCGGCGCGCTGGGCGCGTTCGGGGGGACGCTCGCGTTCGCCGGCCGCCTGGCGCGCCCGGGCGAGAGCGCCGCGCGCGTCATCTCCGCCGCCTGGCTGCGCGCGACCCGCGGGCGCGCCGCGCCGGATCCTGCGCTGCGCGCGGCGCTGGCCGGGCCGGGGCCGCTGCGCGCGCACCGCCTCGCCGAGAGCGATCGGGCCCGGGCCGGAGGGCGCCACGCGGACGCGTGGGCGCTCGCGCTGCGCGCGGGCTGGCAACGCCACGTGGCGGTGGACATGGACGACGTGCTGGGGCGGATGCTCGACGCGGCGGAGGCGGCCGGCCACGCCGCGCACGCCGAGCTGGCCCGGCTGCACCTGCGCGCCTGGGTCGAGTCCGGGCGGTAGCGCGCGCCCGATCAGCCGGCGACGGGCAGGAACAGGTTCGGGCCGACGCGCCCGTGCCCGGCCTCGCCGAGGAGCAGGTCGAGCGCGAGGGTGGCCGCGTCGTCGGCGAACGGCTCCGAGCCGGGGCGCTTCTCGAGGTCGAACAGCTTCACGTAGCCCTGGCAGGCGGCGCAGGTCTCGGCGCGCGCGCCGGGATCGTTCTCGAGGTGGTGATACGCGAGGCCGGCGGTGGCCTGGCAGCCGGCGCAGCGGATCCGCGGGAGGTGCCACTCGGCCGCGCAGAGCGAGCAGGTGAGGTAGCGGAGGCGATCGTCGCCCTGCACCACGCCGGCCACCGGCGGGGAGCCGCACACCGGGCAGCCGCCCTCCACCCGCGCCACCGTGGACGGGTCGAGCCGCGCGGCCCGCACGGTGGCGAGCACCTGCAGCGCGGCCCCGACGAACGTCGCCGCGGCCAGGTCCTCGGGGCGGGAGGCCCCGGCGAGCACGCCGCCCGCGATGCGCCGCAGCGCGTCCGGCGCGGCGTCCCGGAGGCCGCGCACGGCCTCCGCGGCGGCGTCGGGCAGGCCGTCCGCGGGGAGCGCCACGAGGAGCGCACGGAGCACCGCGCCGAGCGCCGGATCGGCGGCGAGCGCGTCGCGGTCCACGGGGCGGCCCGGCGCGCGCGGCGGCGTGAAGCCGGGCACCGCCGCGGTCGCGGCGCGCTGCGCGCCGGCGAGCCGTCCCAGGAAGCCGAGGAACGGATCGCCCCCGCGCTCCGCCGCGACGGCCTCGAGCCGCGCGGCCCGGCCCGTGAAGAGCAGGCCCGGCTCGGGCAGGCGCAGGTACGGGATCTCGACCCCGGGGAGCTGCACGAGCGTGCTCACGCGGCCTCCCCCGAGATCGCCGCCCCGCGCCGCCGCGTCACGGCCGCTCCTTGCCGGTCATCCGGGCGTACCAGCCCGGGTGATGGAAGCGCGCCCACGCGCCGGAGACGGTGCCCCGGGTCATGGCGCGCATCGAGCCCTTGGTCCAGTAGGCCGCGTACACGTGGATGCCGATGCCCACGAACATCACGAACGCGAGCCCGGCGTGGATCACCGCCGCGAAGCGGCGCGCGACGAGCGAGAAGGAGGGCGCGAAGTAGGGGCGCCACAGCACGATGCCGGTGAGGAACAGGCCGGCGATCACCACGATCATCGACCAGTACATGAGCTTCTGGCCGGCGTTGTACTTGCCGTCCACGTAGGGCTCGGCCGCCTTGTTCATGTACGCGACCATCTGGCCCATCCACTTCCGGTCGCTGTCGCTCAGGATGTTGTCGCGCCAGAGGCGCAGCGCGTACGCGTAGAACAGCACGAACAGCGCCACGCCGAGGAACGGGTGGAGCACGCGCATGAACGCGGCGCTGCCGAACAGCGCGCTGGTCCAGTAGAAGAACGGGTGGAACATGGCGAGGCCGGACAGGAACAGGGCCACGTACGCGACCGCCACCGCCCAGTGCGTGAGGCGCTCGCCGGTCGAGTAGCGGGGGACGACCTCCTTCCCCGGCGGCATCCGCATCGCAGGCATCATGACCCGTTCTCCTTCTGGTCCTCGTCGACCTCGACCGGTCCGACCTTCATGTAGTGGAAGATCCCGGCCACCACGACCGAGACCATGGTGAGGACGCCGAGCGTCTTGGCGACGCCGCTGCGCCACAGCGCCACCAGCGGCGACACCCGCGGGTCCTTGGGCAGGCGGTACAGCTCCGGATCGCCGTGCGGGAGCACGAACAGCACGTGCGTGCCGCCCACGCCGGACGGATCGTAGAGCGCCGCCTTCTCGAAGCCGCGCGCCTTCAGCTCGACCAGGCGCTCGCCGGCGAGGTCCTTCATGTCGGTCTTGGTGCCGAACGCGAGCGCGCCGGTGGGGCAGGTCTTGACGCACGCCGGCTCGAGCCCGACCGAGACGCGGTCGGAGCACAGCGTGCACTTGTACGCCTTCTGGTCCTTCATCGAGTAGCGCGGGATGTTGAACGGGCAGCCGGTCTGGCAGTAGCCGCAGCCGATGCACTGGTCCTGCTGGAAGTCCACGATCCCGTTCGCGTACTGCACGATCGCGCCCGGCGCCGGGCACGCCTTCAGGCACCCGGGCTCGGCGCAGTGCAGGCAGCCGTCCTTCACGATGAGCCAGGCGAGCCCCCTGTCCGCGGGGAGCTCCTCCTCGTAGAAGCGCATCACCGTCCACGACTGCGCGGTGAGGTCGGCCGGGTTGTCGTAGTGCCCGGGGTTCACCCCGACCTCGTCGCGGAGGTCGTTCCACTCCATGCACGCCGACTGGCAGGCCTTGCAGCCGATGCACTTGGAGATGTCGATGAGCTTCGCCACCTCCAGCGCGCCGCGCGCCTGCGGCGGCGTGCTGGTGGAGGCGGACCGGTTGATGACGTCGAGCGACTGGAACGCCATGGCCGCCTCCTAGACCTGCCCCGCCGCGGCCTTCTCCACGTCCACCAGGAACGCCTTGAACTCGGGCGTCTGGGTGTTCGCGTCGCCGACGAAGGGGGTGAGGGTGTTCGAGATGTAGCCGGGCTTGGTGAGCCCGTTGAACCCCCAGTGGATGGGGATCCCGACGGTGTGGACCTCCTGGCCCGCGATCTTCAGGGGCTTGATGCGCTTGGTGACCACGGCCTTGCCCACGATGCGGCCGCGCTTCGAGCGGACCGCGACGGCGTCGCCGCTGCGGATGCCCTTCTTGCCGGCGAGCACCTCGTCCAGCTCGATGAACAGCTCGGGCTGGAGCACCGACGGGATCCGCGCGTGCTTGGTCCAGAAGTGGAAGTGCTCCACCACGCGGTAGGTGGTCGCGGCGTACGGGAACTCACCCGGCAGCCCGAGCTGCGCCTTGTCGCCGGGGAAGATGCGCGCGGCCGGGTTCGGCCCGACCTTCGGGTGCATCGCGTTCGACGCCGCCGGCGACTCGAACGGCTCGTAGTGCTCGGGGAACGGCCCCTCGGCCATCTTGTCGAGCGCGAACAGCCGGCCCATGCCCTCCGGGTTCATGATGAAGGGCGACATGCCCTCCTCGGGCTTCGAGTCGATCTTGAAGTCCGGCACGTCGTGCCCGACCCACTTCGCGCCGTTCCACCAGACCAGCTTGCGGTTCTTGTCCCACGGCTTCCCGGACGGATCGCAGGAGGCGCGGTTGTAGAGCACGCGGCGGTTGGCCGGCCACGACCAGCCCCAGGACGGCGTGACGCCCAGGCCGCTCGGGTCGGAGACGTCGCGGCGCGCCATCTGGTTGCCGGCCTGCGTGAAGGAGCCGCAGTACAGCCAGTTGCCGGACGCGGTGCTGCCGTCGTCCTGCAGGTGCGCGAACGTGGCGAGCTGCTCGCCCTCCTTCGCCAGCAGCGGGGCCTTCGGGTCCTTCGGATCCGCCTTGGGGTCCTTCACGTCCGCGAGCGCCTTGCCGTTGAACTCGCGGGCGAGCTCCTCGGCCGACGGCGCGCGCGGGATCTTGTAGTCCCAGGTCAGGTCGCGGATCGGATCCGCGAAGGCGCCGCCCTCCTTCTCGTAGAGCGCCCGGATGCGGGTGAAGAGCGCCGCGACGATCTCGGGGTCGCCCTTCGCCTCGCCGGGCGGCTCGGCCGCCTTCCAGTGCCACTGCAGCGTGCGCCCGGAGTTCACCAGCGACCCGTCCTCCTCGGCGAAGCAGCTGGAGGGCAGCCGGAACACCTCGGTCTGGATCTTCGCGGACTCGACCGGGTTGAGGTCGCCGTGGTTCTGCCAGAAGTTCGAGGTCTCGGTGACGAGCGGGTCGATGGTGACGAGGAACTTCAGCTTCGAGAGCGACTCGAGCAGCTTGGGCTTGTTCGGGATCGACGCGAGCGGGTTGAAGCCCTGGCAGAGGTACCCGTTCACCTTGCCCTGGTGCATCAGGTCGAAGACCGCGAGGATGTCGTAGACCTTGTCGAGCTTGGGCAGGTAGTCGTACGCCCAGCCGTTCTCCTTGGTGGCGGCCTTCCCGTACCAGGCCTTCATGAGCGACGCGTAGAACTTCGGGTAGTTCTGCCAGTAGTTCATCTGGCCGGGCCGGAGCGGCTTCGGGGTCCGCTTCGCCAGGTACGTCTCGACGTCGGTGTCCGCGTCGCGCGGCACGGTGAGGTAGCCGGGCAGCAGGTCGGAGAGCAGGCCGAGGTCGGTCAGCCCCTGGATGTTGGAGTGGCCGCGCAGCGCGTTCACGCCGCCGCCGGCCATGCCCACGTTGCCGAGCAGCAGCTGGATCATCGCGATGCAGCGGATGTTCTGCGAGCCGACCGAGTGCTGCGTCCAGCCGAGCGCGTACAGCGCCGTCATGGTGCGGTCCGGCGCGGAGGTGGTGGCGATCGCGTCGCAGATGCGCGTGAACGCGGCCTCGGGCACGCCGGTGATGTCCGCCACCATCTTCGGCGTGTAGCGCGCGTAGTGCTTCTTCATGAGCTGGTACACGCAGCGCGGGTCCTGCAGCGTCGGGTCGCTCCTCGCGAAGCCGTCCGGTCCGGTCTCGTACGACCAGGTCGACTTGTCGTAGGTGTGCTTCGCCTCGTCGTACCCGGAGAACAGGCCGTCCTGGAAGCCGTAGCCCTCCTTCACGATGAGCGAGGCGTTGGTGTACGCGGTCACGTACTGCTTCTGGATCGCGTCCTTCTCCAGCAGGTGCCGGATGACGCCGCCCAGGAACGCGATGTCGGTGCCCGGGCGGATCTGCGCGAAGACGTCGGCGACCGCGGCGGTCCGCGTGAAGCGCGGGTCGACCACGATGAGCTGCGCCTTGTTGTGCGCCTTCGCCTCGACCACCCACTTGAAGCCGCAGGGGTGCGCCTCGGCGGGGTTGCCGCCCATGACGAGGACGAGGTTGGCGTTCTTGATGTCGACCCAGCTGTTCGTCATCGCGCCACGGCCGAACGTGGGGGCCAGACCGGCCACCGTTGGACCGTGTCAAACACGTGCTTGGTTGTCGATCGCGACCCCGCCCAGCGCGCGCCAGACCTTGTGGGTGATGTAGCCGGTCTCGTTCGACGAGGCGCTCGCGGCCAGCAGGCCGACGGTGGGCCAGCGGTTCACCGTCACGCCCGCCGCGTTCTTCGCGACGAAGTTCTTGTCGCGGTCGTCCTTCATGAGGCGCGCGATCCGGTCGAGCGCCCAGTCCCAGGTGACGCGCTCCCACTTGTCGGAGCCGGGCGCGCGGTACTCGGGGTAGCGCAGGCGGTTCGGGCTCTGGACGAAGTCGAGCAACGACGCGCCCTTCGGGCAGAGCGTGCCGCGGTTCACGGGGTGGTCGGGATCGCCCTCGACGTGCATCACCGCGCTGTGCGCGTTCTTGGAGCGATCGCCCAGCGTGTAGAGGATGACGCCGCAGCCCACCGAGCAGTACGGGCAGGTGTTCCGCGTCTCGGCGGTGCGCGACAGCTTGAAGTTGCGGACGTCGGCGAGGACGCGATCCGGGGAGAAGCCCAGCGCGACCAGGCCGGTGCTGCCCACGCCGGCGGCGGTGAGCTGAAGGAACTGGCGTCGGGTGACGGACATGGCTCGAACCTCCAGGAGGTTCGATCTCCATAGCCCCGTCCTTCGGCGGATGGCAGAGGCGCGGCGTGGCCAGTTGGGGCACCCACCTTCCTTGACTCTTCGTGAATGGCGTCGTGACGCGTGGCGCCATGGACCGTGCGTCGAGCGAGCGGCGCGTACGCGTCCGGATGTGGAGCGGTGAGGTCGATGATGAGGCGCGTCTCATCCGCGGCGAGGCGTCGCCCGCGCGCAGGGCGCGCGGATCGACGTCGCGCTTCAGCGCCCGTCGGGCAGGACGCGGGCGGACAGGAGGCGGCCCATCGGATCGCGCAGGATCTCCAGCGCGCGGCCGCCCCCCGCGTCCACCACCTGCACCACCTGCCCGCGCTCGTCGCGCCGCTGCGTCCGGATCGGGAGCGTGGAGAGGTCGCCCGCCTCCCGCTGGCCGACCAGCACCCCGTGCGCGTCGAGCGCGCGCTCGAGCACGCGGCCGTCGGGGGTGAGCAGGCGCTGGACGCGCTCTCCCTCCGAGGTCCGCGCCTCGGCGAGCAGGGTGAGCGCGGGCGCGGGGAGCGCCGCGGCCGGCGCCGGAGCAGCGGCGGATGGAGCGGCGGGCGCCGGAGCGGCCGGAGCCGGAGCAGGGGGCCCGGGAGGCGCGGGCGACGCAGGGAGTGCGGCCGCCGGGGGCGCCGCGGCGGCAGCCAGCGTCGTGGGCGCTGGCGCGTCCTCCGGCATCCCGGGCGAGGCGGCGGCCACCGCAGGGAGCGGCGTGGCAGCCGCCAGCGCGGCCGGCGGCGGCGTGGCCCGGGCCGGGTCCTTCATGGCGGGCTCGATGCGAACCCCGGGCGCGAGCCGCGCCGCGTCGTCGAGCAGCGCCTGCACGGCGTCGGCAGGGCCCCCGAGCGTCAGCTTCAGCACCACGTCGCGGTACACGACGCCGGGCTCGACCTCCGCGGGGAGGTTCGTCCGCTCCACCTTCCACCACGCGCGCGCCGGGCCGGCGCCGGCGAGGGTGACGCGGATCCGCGGGCGCTCCTCGAACGTGACCTGGCGGAGGCGCACGGTGGCGCCGAGCTCGACCGCGGCCGGGTCGGCGGCGCCGGCGGCCGGGTCGAGCGCGGGCGCGGGGGAGACCGCGAGCGCCACCGCCAGGGCCACGAGCGCGGCCTCGTCGAGGCGCGCCGCCGGGGTGGCCGCCGGCGCCTCGGCGTGCGCGAGACGAGGCAGGAGCGCGGCCGCGAGCGCGGCGAGGGCGAGGCGAGCGAGGGTCACGGGGCACCTCCGGCCGCGCGCGCGAACCGCCCCGCGCGCGGCGACCGGAGATGCATGCGAACCCGCGGCGCCGCAGGGAAGCGCCCGCGCCGGGCGCGACCCGCGGCGGCGGGATCAGTCGGCGGTGGCCGCCGCCTCCGCCTGCTCGTGGCGGAGCTGCTCCTCCATCACCAGCCGGGAGATCTCGCGCTTCACGTCGTTGAACTCGGGCGAGGCGGGGTCGCGCGGGCGGGGGAGGGTGATGCGCAGGTCGCGCTTCACGGTGCCGGGGCGGTAGGTCATCACCACCACGCGGTCTGCGAGGTAGATGGACTCCTCGATCCCGTGCGTCACGAACACGATGGTCTTCCGGAGCTCTGCCCAGATGCGGAGCAGCTCGTCCTGCAGGTTGCGCCGGGTGAGCGCGTCGAGCGCGCCGAACGGCTCGTCCATCAGCAGCATGGGCGAGTCGATGGCGAGCACGCGGGCGATGGCCACGCGCTGGCGCATGCCGCCGGACAGGTCCTTCGGGAAGCGGTCGCGGAAGTCGCGCAGGTTGAGCTTCGCGAGCAGCGCGTCCACCCGCTCGCGGATCTGGGCCCGCGAGGCCCCCTTCATCTCGAGGCCGAACGCGACGTTCTTCTCCACGGTCATCCAGGGGAACAGCGCGTACTCCTGGAAGACCATGGCGCGGTCGGGCCCGGGGGCCGTCACCGGCCGGCCGCCCGCCACGATGGTGCCGGCGGTGGGTGGCGAGAAGCCGGCGATGGCGTTGAGCAGCGTGGACTTGCCGCAGCCGGAGGGGCCGAGCAGGCACACGAACTCGCCCTCGGCGATGTCGAGGTCGATGCCGTCGAGCGCCTTCACCTCGCGCCCGCCGGTGGTGAACACCTTGCGGACGTCGCGGATCCGGATGGCCGCGTCGGCGGCGCCGGGGAGTTCGGCGGGCATCCTCATCCCTCCATCCCCCGGTGCCACCGAAGGAGCCACCCGTTGAGCCGGCTCATCCCGAGGTCGATGCCCAGGCCGGCGATGCCGATCGAGATCATCCCCGCGATCACCTTGTCGGACCAGAAGTACTCGCGCGCCTCGAGGATGCGGTAGCCGAGGCCGGCGTTCACCGCGATCATCTCCGCCACGATCACCACGATGAACGCGACGCCGATGCCGATGCGCACGCCCGCCAGGATGTACGGCATGGCCGCGGGCACCATGATGCGCCAGAACAGCGTCCACTCCGACGCGCCCAGGTTGCGGGCGGCGCGGACGTAGATCGCGTCCACGTTCCGCACGCCGGCGATGGTGTTCATGAGCACCGGGAAGAACGCGCCCAGCGAGATGAGGAAGAACGCCGGCGGGTCGCCCAGGCCGAACCAGAGGATCGCGAGCGGGATGTACGCGATGGGCGGGATGGGCCGGAGGATCTGCACGAGCGGGTTCATCAGCTCGTAGACCACCGGCCGCGAGCCCATGAGCAGGCCGAGCGGCAGCGCCAGCCCGGCGCCCACCGCGAAGCCGCCCACCACCCGGTACAGGCTGGTGAGCGCGTCGTGCGGGAGCTCGCCGGAGAACGCCCAGGCCAGCCAGTTGCCTCCCGCGTACGGCTCGAGCGGGCGCGCGTAGGCGATCCAGCGCAGCAGCACCTGCGAGGGCGAGGGGAGGACGATGGGGGACACCCAGCCGGCCCGGGAGACGCCCTCCCAGGCGGCCAGGAAGATCACCGGCACGGCCAGCGACCGTGCGAGTCGGAGCGCGCCCTTCATCGCTACTTCACGCCCGCCTTCTGCTTCGCGTGCTGCAGCAGGTCGGTCTTCACCCAGTCGGTGGCCTTGGGGGGCTTCTGCATCTTGCCCACGCCGTACTTCGCCATCAGGTCGGTGGTGATCTGGATGTGCTCGGCGGTGACGTCGTAGGAGAACGGGGAGTTGGAGATCGCGTCCCGGTAGTCCTCGGGCGTGATCTGGCCCTTGAACATCTGCTCGACGACGTACTTCTCGGCGGCCTTCGGGTTGTCGATGAAGTACTTGGTCGCGTCCACGAAGCAGTCGAGCACCTTCTGCGCGACCTGCGGCCGCTCCTTGTAGAGCTTCTCGGTCATCACCATCACGCGGACCGGCTCGCCGAGCGGCGTGTCGTACGGCTTCAGCACCTCCTTGCCGAAGCCCTTGTTGATGGCCTGCGACGACTGCGGCTCGGACTGGCACATGGCGTCGATCTGCTTCTGCATGAGCGCCTGGTTGAGGTCGGCGAACGCCATGTAGACGATCTGCACGTCCTTGCCCGGCTTGTCCGACCAGGTGAGGCCGGCCTTGGACAGCTCGGCGAGCAGCAGCAGCTCCTGCGCGCCGCCGCGGGCCACGCCCACCTTCTTGCCCTTCAGGTCGGCGACCTTGGTGATGGCCTGGTCCACCGCGGACACGAGGCGCGCGCCGCCCTTGGCGAAGCCGGCGACCACGTAGACCTGGCCGCCGCCGGAGCGGTTCGCGATGGCGGCGTCGGCGGCGCTGGCGGCGAGGTCCACCTCGCCCTTCACGATGGCGGGGAAGATGTCGATGCCCTTCGGGAAGACGATCTCCTCCACGTTGAGCCCGAACTTCTTGCAGTGCTCCTTCATGTAGGAGACCGCGCCGTAGTGGGCGAACTTGAGGTTGCCGAGGCGGACCGTCTCCTGGGCACGGGCGGGGCCGCTCGCGAGCGCGAGCAGCGCCGCGAGGGCGGCGATGCGGACCATGGGACCTCCGGACGTCGCGGCGAGCGGGGGAGCGCGCCGCGGTGATGTTCACGGACAGTTGTCGAACGACGGACGCATGAACCTAACCGGGCGCCTGCGCGGGTGTCACCGGGGCGCTCGATCTCGGTTGGGTCGTCGCACCGAAGGTGCTCCCGGCGCGCGCTCGCTCGCGCGACGCGTCACCGGGCACGCGCGGGCGCCCGCGCGGCCCGGCGGCCTCGCCTACAGCTCGACCTTGGGCAGGTGCGCGAGCGACGCGCGCACCTTCTCCTCCGGGTACTCGAAGTCGTCGAGCTTGCCGGAGAGGAACTGGTCGTACGACGTCATGTCCACGTGGCCGTGGCCGGAGAGGTTGAAGAGGATGACGCGCTCCCTCCCCTCCTCCTTCGCGCGCAGCGCCTCCTCGACCGCGCCGCGGATCGCGTGCGACGACTCCGGCGCGGGGATGATCCCCTCGGCCCGGGCGAACTGCACCGCCGCCTCGAAGCAGGCGAGCTGCCCCACCGCGCGCGCCTCCACCAGGCCCGCGTGCACGAGCTGCGACACGAGCGGCGACGCGCCGTGGTAGCGCAGGCCGCCGGCGTGGATGCCGGGCGGCATGAAGTCGTGACCCAGCGTGTACATCCGCATGATGGGCGCCATCTTGGCGGTGTCGCCGTAGTCGAACGTGTACGCGCCCTTCGTCAGCGTGGGGCAGGACGACGGCTCGATGGCGAGGATGCGGACGTCCTTGCCGGCGGCCTTGTCGGCGAGGAACGGGAAGCCGATGCCGGCGAAGTTGGAGCCGCCGCCGTGGCACCCGATGACGACGTCCGGGTACTCGCCGGCGAGCTTGAGCTGCTCCTTCGCCTCGAGCCCGATCACGGTCTGGTGCAGGCAGACGTGGTTCAGCACGCTGCCCAGCGCGTAGCGCGTGTCCTCGTGGGTGACCGCGTCCTCCACCGCCTCGGAGATCGCCACGCCGAGCGAGCCGGGGCTCTCCGGATCCGCGGCCAGGATCCCGCGGCCCGCGGCGGTGCGGTCGGAGGGCGAGGGGATCACCTCCGCGCCCCAGAGCTGCATCATGCTGCGGCGGTACGGCTTCTGCCCGTACGACACCTTCACCATGTAGACGGTGCAGGCGAGCCCGAACATCTGCGCCGCGAGCGCGATCGACGAGCCCCACTGTCCGGCGCCGGTCTCGGTGGCGAGGCGCTTCGTGCCGGCGAGCTTGTTGTAGTAGGCCTGCGGCACCGCGGTGTTCGGCTTGTGCGAGCCGGCCGGCGAGACGCCCTCGTACTTGTAGTAGATGTGCGCGGGGGTCCCGAGCGCCTTCTCCAGGCGGTGGGCGCGGAACAGCGGGGCCGGCCGCCACAGCCGGTAGATCTCGCGGACCGGCTCGGGGATCTGGATCCAGCGCTGGGTCGAGACCTCCTGCTCGATGAGCTGCGGCGGGAAGATCCGGACCAGGTCGTCCGGGCTGGCCGGCTTGCCGGTGGCGGGGTGGATCACCGGGGACAGCGGCTCCGGGAGGTCCGGGATGACGTTGTACCAGTGGGTGGGGATCTGGTTCTCGCCGAGCAGGAACTTCGTCTGCATTCGCGCCTCGCAGGAGGGATGGCCGGCGCCGCAGGCCCGAGGGCGCGGCGCGAGAAATCGATCATTAGCGCAGAGCCCGACAGGGGCGTCAAGGCGACCGCTTGCCTCGGAGGCCCTAAGGGGGCGCCCCCCTCAGGTGTGTAGAGCAATTCCCGACGCCGGGTCCACCGGAGGTGGCAAAATGCCGTCCGTTCGAGGTCCCAGGGGGACCCTACTCCGCCCATTTCAGGGGGTTTCACATGACACGCTGTATCCGCTTCCTGGCGGTGGCAGCCATGCTGGCGCTCGCCAGCACGGCCAGCGCCCAGAACTTCCGGCCGGCGATCGACAGCCAGCGTCTTCGCCTCGATCCCACCGCGCACGGCTCGCTCGTCCTCGGCGACGGCGAGGTGCTCGAGGAAGGCCAGTTCCGCGCGGCGCTCACCGGCCACTACGAGCGGTCGCCGATGGTGCTCCTGACGAACGGCGAGCTCCGCGGGCGCGGCCTGTTCTCGGACGGCACCAAGGAGACGCAGCTGCTGCGCGAGCGCGCCACCATCCACCTCAACCTGGCGATGAACCTCTGGAAGCGCCTCGAGCTCGGCATCCACGTGCCGGCCGTCGCCTACCAGTACGCCGAGAACTACGTGTCGCCGCTGGGTGACACCACCATCAACCACCCGACGCAGGGCGGCGTCGCCGCCCCCTCCGCGATGCTCCGCTACGGCATCACCAGCGAGCGCGCCGGCGCGCCGCTCGCGAGCGCGATCGCGGTCGAGGTCGTGTTCCCGTGGACCGACAAGGTGGACTACGGCGGCGAGAAGGGCTTCATCATCGCGCCGCGCCTCGAGGTCGGGAAGACCTTCGGCGGCCTCCGCGTGATGGCGGACGCGGGCGGCCAGTTCCGCACGAAGGACGTGGAGCTCACCGCAGGCGACAAGCTCTCGCACGAGGTGCTCGGCGGCATCGGCGTCGCCACCACCGGCAAGCTGCGCGCCGAGCTCACCGCGCGCGGCGCGTTCAACTTCGACGGCCTGTCGCAGAACGCCGAGCTGCTCGCCGGCGTGCGCTACGGCTTCGGCGAGGGCGAGATCTACGCCCTGGGTGGCCCCGGCTTCATGGAGTCCCCCGGCACGCCCACCTACCGCGGCCTGATCGGCTTCGCGTTCACCGGCGGCAAGAAGGCCGCCCCGCCGCCGCCCCCGCCGCCCCCGGATCCCTGCGCGGCCGGCCAGTCGCACACGCCCGAGCAGTGCCCGACGCTCGACGACGACGGCGACGGCGTCGCCAACGGTCAGGACCGCTGCCCGCTCGAGAAGGGCGTCGCCGAGAACCAGGGCTGCCCGGACAAGGACACCGACGGTGACGGCGTGCCGGATCGCCTCGATCGCTGCCCGAGCGTGCCCGGCGCCACCGACAACCAGGGCTGCCCGAAGGACTCCGACAAGGACGGCGTGCCGGACGACAAGGACCGCTGCCCCGACAAGCCGGGCATCCCCGAGAACCAGGGCTGCCCCCCGGAGCGCGCCGAGATCAAGGCCGGCAAGATCGACATCAAGGAGAAGGTCTACTTCGACACCGGCAAGGACACCATCAAGGCGAAGTCCAACGCGCTGCTCGACGACGTGGCGAAGCTCGTCGCCGCCAACCCGCAGGTGGGCGTGGTGACGATCGAGGGCCACACCGACAGCACCGGCTCCGCCGCGACGAACCGGGCGCTCTCGCAGAAGCGCGCCGAGGCCGTGAAGGACTACCTGGTCTCGAAGGGCGTGGACGCGTCGCGCCTCGAGGCGAAGGGCTTCGGCCCGGATCAGCCGGTCGAGTCCAACAAGACCGCCAAGGGCCGCGAGGCCAACCGCCGGGTCGAGTTCACCATCCAGAACGCGAACCCGTAGCGATCGCACCGGGGCCGCCGCCCGCACGGGCGGCGGCGTCCTCCGCGGCCGGACGCGCCCCTGGCGCGCCCGGCCGCGCCGTCTTCAGAGCGCGTGAATCCATCCCCGGACCGAGCCAGGCGGTCGAGCCGCGAGCAGCGCGAGGCGCGACGACCGAGCATGCCCGTCGGCATGTGAGGGAGGAGCAACGAAGCGATGCGACGCGGATCGGCCGCCGCGGCGACGGGAGGGGATCACGTGCTCTCAGGCCATCACCTCGCCGCCGTCGACGTGGAGGGCCTGGCCGGTGACCGCGCCGTTCAGCGCGAGGAACACCGCCGCGTCGGCCACCTCCTCCGGCAGCGCCGCGCGGCCGAGCGGGTTCGCCCTCAGGATCGCCGCGCGCGCCTCCGCCTCGCTGCGACCGGTGGCGCGGGCGATGTCCTCGACCGCCTCGTCCAGCATCCGCGTCTCCGTCCAGCTCGGGCAGATCGCGTTCACCGTCACGCCCTTGCGCGCCGCCTCCAGCGCCAGGCTCCGGGTGAAGCCGATGAGCCCGTGCTTGGCCGAGGAGTAGGCGCAGCCGTACTTCAGGCCGATCCGGCCCGCCACCGAGGAGACGTTGATCACGCGGCCGAAGCCGCGGTCGTACATCGAGGGCAGGCACGCTCGGGTGAGCAGCACCGGGGCGGTGAGGTCCACCGCGACGAGCGCGTCCCAGGTCTCGTCGTCCATGCGCTGCAGCGGCGCGCTCGCGTGGATCCCTGCGTTGTTGACGAGCACGTCCACCGGGCCGAGCCGGGCCGCCACCGCCGCCGGTGCGGCGGCGAGCTGCGCGCGGTCCGAGACGTCGAGCGGCAGGAACAGGGTGCGGCGCCCGAGCGCCGCCACCTCCGCCGACACCGCCTCGATCTCCGGCACGCTGCGGGCCGACACCGCCACGTCGGCCCCGGCGCGCGCCAGCGCGAGCGCGATGGCGCGCCCGATGCCGCGCCCACCGCCGGTGACCAGCGCCACGCGCCCCTCGATGCCGGCCATGATCGCCTCCCGCTCGCCCGGGCGAGCCCGTGCGACGATAGCGGCGGCGCGAGGGGAGGTGCAACCTCCGGCGTGCGCGCCGCACGGCCGCACACCCGCCCGCACGACCCCCGCGCCGCGGCGCACCGACGGCGTCACCCCTCTGCGCGTCGCGTCCTCATGGTGCACCGTGGTGCGCGGCCGGGAAGGCGCGGACCCGCGGGCGAAGCGCTACAGTAGGCGAGCGTCATGGAGGTCCCGCCGGCGTGCGGCGCGGACGAGGAGCGGCGATGGACGAACGGCGCGCCCACCCCAGGTTCCCGCTGATCCTGGCGGTCCAGTACCTGGGCGCCGAGAACGTGCTCGACTACACCGAGAACCTCTCGGCGGGCGGCCTGTTCATCCGCACCGAGCGCTCGTTCGACGAGGGCGAGCGCGTCACGCTGGTGCTCTCGTTCCCGCAGCTCCTCGAGCCCGTCGAGCTCCAGATCGAGGTGGTGCGCCGCCGCGACGGCTCGGACGGCTCGCCGGCCGGCGTGGCGGTGCGCGTCCCCGACGATCGCCCCGAGGACCGCGCGCGGCTCGCCGACGTGGCGCGGCGGGTGGCCGGGGTGCGCCACCCGGACCCGTCGTTCCGGATCCTCCTCGTGGAGGACAACGCGCTCGTCGCCACCATGTACGCGGCGGCGCTGCGCCGGCTGTCCGAGACCGAGCACGTCCCGGGCCTCGGCATCGAGGTGGCGAGCGACGGCGCGGCCGCGTTCGACCGGCTGCTGCGCGCGCCGGCCGTGGACGTGGTGGTGACCGACGTCTTCATGCCCATCGTCTCCGGCATCACGCTGGTGGAGCGGATCCGGGCCGAGCCGACGCTGGCCCACCTGCCGGTGGTGGTGATCACCGCAGGGGGTGAGCAGGAGCGCGAGCGGCTCTCCGGGCTCGGCGTCTCGCTGTTCCTGCGCAAGCCGGTGAGCTACCAGGATCTCTCCGGCGCGGTCCGATCGTTGCTCGACGGGCGGGCGGCTCACCTGCAGGCGGCTCCCCCTCGCGAGGAGGCCCGCCGGGAGGCGTTGACGGCGGACGCCGAGGTTGGCACTGATCGGGCAGACGCGAAACCGGCCTCCCGCCGGTGAACGGGGGCAGCAGCACGAAGCCTCCAGCGCTCGAGGGCCCGCCACGGCGGGCCCTCTCGCGTTCAGGCCGCGGCCGCGCGGCGGCGCTCACCAGCGGTGATACGCGGGGTGGCCCTCCTTCACCGCCACGAACGTGCCGCGGCAGGTGGCCCGCAGCTTCCCGTCCGCGGTCAGCGTCGCCTCCACCACCGCCCGGTCCTCGCCGGACTCCACCACCCGCGCCGCCAGCTGGACCGGGCCGCGGGTGGGCGTCGGGCGCAGCAGCCGCACGTGGAAGTCCGCCGTCACGGTGCAGGGCGGCGCGTCCAGGCCGGCCTTGCGCATCAGGTGCACCGCCGCGGTCCAGTTCGAGTGACAGTCCAGCAGCGTGCCGGTGATGCCGCCGGAGAGCATGCCCTCGAACGCCTCGTGGTGCGGCTCGGCCTGCCACTCGGCCACGACCTCGTCCCCACGCTCGAAGCTCCGCACGCGCAGCCCCTTCGCGTTGGCCGGGCCGCAGCCGAAGCAGGCGTTCCGGGGGGCGTAGCGCTCCTGCAGGCTGGGCTCGGCGGCGTCGGACATGGCGGCTCCCGGGGTGGCGGCGGGGAAGGACGGTTGACCCCGCCTCCCGAGGATAGCCGCCCTGCCGGGCGGGCGCGCGGGGCGCGGCGGGTGCCGGGCGAGGTCGGAGCGCGCGGCGCCGACGGCGCCCACCGTGCCCGTTGCCGGGCCCGGGCGGGCAAGCTACCTTCGGCCCGCACGCGCCCCAGGTCCGGCGCCCGAGACGGAGACACCGATGGCGAACGTGGCGGCGCACATCACCGGCACCGTGGTGAGGATCGAGAAGAAGCCCGGGGACCCGGTCAGCCCCGGGGACGTGCTGGTGGTCCTCGAGTCGATGAAGATGGAGATGCCGCTCGAGGCCGAGGACGGCGGCACGGTGCAGGAGGTGCGCTGCCGCGAGGGCCAGTCGGTCACCGAGGGTGACGTGCTGCTGGTCGTCGGATGACCGGCCGGCGCGTCCGCACCGAGGACCGCGGCCTGGTCCGGGTCCTCGTCGTCGACAACGTCGCGAAGCGGAACGCGCTCGACTTCCGCGCCCTGGACGAGCTCGAGGAGGCCTGCGCCGCCGCCGCGCGGGACGGGGTGCGCTGCCTGCTGCTCCGCGGCGCAGGCGAGGACGCGTTCTCGTCCGGGTTCGACCTCGCCGAGATGGGCCGCACCTCGCGCGCCGGGCTGCGCCCGGACGAGGCGGTGGAGCGCGTCGCGGACGCGCTGTCGGCGGTCCCCTGCCCGACGGTCGCGTTCCTGAACGGCGGCGCGTTCGGCGGCGGGCTGGAGCTCGCGGCCACGTGCGACCTGCGGGTCGCGCGCGAGGGCGCGCTGCTCGGCCTGCCGCCGGCGAAGCTCGGGGTGGTCTACCCGGAGGGCGGGATCCGGCGGTTCCTCGGCCTGGTGGGCGCGGCGCGCACGCGCGAGCTGTTCCTGGTCGGCCGTCCGGTGGACGCCGCCACCGCGCTGGCGTGGGGGCTGGTGAACCGGGTGGCGCCCGCCGCCGGCGCCGAGGCGGTGGCGCTCGCGCTGGCCGACGAGATCGCGGCCAACGCGCCGCTGGCGGTGCAGGGGATGAAGCGGATCCTCCAGCTCCTGGAGGGCATGCACGAGCGCGGGCTGTCCGAGCGGGAGCGCGAGGAGATCGCCGGCCTCCGGCGCCGCGCGTTCGAGAGCGCGGACATGCGCGAGGCGCGGCAGGCGCGCGCCGAGCGGCGGCCGCCCCGCTTCCGCGGTGAGTGACGGCGCGGGCGCGCCTCAGCGCGACGCGGGGGCGCCGGGCGGCTCCGCGGCGGGCGCGGCGCCGAGCCGGCCCACCGTCCAGCCGGCGGCGATGCCGAGCGCGAGCGCCACCGCTCCCGCGACGAGCGCGACCGCCACGGTGCGGCCGGTGCGCGAGGTGCGCGGGGCGGGCGGCGCCACCGCGGGCGCGGCGGGGGTCGGGGCGGAGGGGAAGGGCGCGGGGGCGGCGTGGGCCGGCGCGGACGGGCGCGGCGTGGGCCGCGACGGCGCGGCGGCGGCCGGCGGGGGCTGCGCGGACGGCGCGGGGGCAGGCGCCGCGGCCGGGGTCGGTGCAGCGGGCGCGACAGCCGCCGCAGGAACGGGGATCCGCAGGCTGGGCGGGGTGGGGCGGCCGGGCGGCGGCGCGGCGGTGCCCGGCTCGGGCGTGCGGCGGCCGGCGGTCGGATCCGGCGTGCGCGCGCCGTGCGGGATGGGCGGGGGCGCGCCCGCGCCGGCCGCGTCCACGTCGGGCAGCAGCGCGAGATCGTAGGCGCCGATCTCCACCAGGTCGCCCTCGCGCAGCCGCCGCCGCCCGGAGATCCGCTCGCCGTTGACGCGCGTGCCGGTGAGGCTGCCCAGGTCCTCGACGAACACCGCGCCGCCGGCGCGCACGAACCGCGCGTGGCGGCGCGACACGTCGCGATCGGCCATGTGGAAGGAGTTGCCCTCCGGCGCCCGGCCGACGCTGACCTCGTCGCCGTCGAACGGCACCACCGACCGCGTCCCCTCGGCGTCCTCGATGACGAGCTTCATCGCACGCCGATCCCCCGGGCTACGGCCCGATCGCCTTCTCGCGCGGCTCGGGCTGATCGCTGCGGCCGAGCTTGCGGGTGAAGCGCGTCCCGTCCTTCTCCGGCAGCACCACGAACTGGTCGATCTCGTGGCCGGGGAGGGTGAGGTCCACGCGGTGGCGCTCGTCGAGGCGCACCCCCAGCACCGTCACCGGGGCGCGCCCGACCACGCGCCCGTCCAGGCGCACCTCGGCGCCCGCCGGCTGGCTCTCGATCGTCACCGCGCCGAGCGCGGTCTCGAGCCGGGCGTGGACGCGGCGCACCAGCGTGCCGGGCACCGGCGCCAGGTCCATCGTCACCGCGCGCACGCCCGGCCCGTCCAGCGCGACCTGGTGCGGCCTCGACAGGACGAGCCCCTCCAGCACCGCCGGCGTGGTCGCGCCGGAGCGGACGCCATCCAGCGTGACCTCGGCGCCGGGCGGCTCGGACGTGACCACCAGGATGCCGGTGCGCAGCCAGGTCTCGGCGTAGTGCAGCCCGGCGGCGCCGCCGACCGCCAGCACCAGCCCGACCAGCACGGCGGTGCGCAGCCGGATGCCCTCGCGCGGCGGCGGGCGGTGGCTGCGCGCCTTCCGCGGCGGGGGCCGGGCCGGCTCGGCGGCCGGGAGCACGTCCGAGGGCAGCGGCGCGATGGGGTCGAAGGGCGACGCGCCGGAGCCGGCCGCGGCGGGCAGCCCCGCCGGCGGCGTGGTGGCCGGCGCCGAGAGCCGCTCGTACTCCGCCTGCGCCTGCTGCTTCTCGGCGAGGTTGGAGAGCACCTTCATGATGAGCGGGTCGTGGGCGCGCGCGCTGCGCTGCCGCGCGATCTTCTCCGCGAACACCTGCTGCATCTGCTTGCCGAGCAGGTCCTGGATGGACGACTGCGGGGTCGGGAAGAGCACGTCCACCAGCGCGCCGGCGAACGCGCGCGCGTCGGTGAAGCGCTCGTCGGGATCGTAGGCGAGCGCCCGCGCCACGATGGCGTCGATCTCCCTGGGCAGGCGCGGGTCGATCGAGGTCGGCGGCACCACCCGCGCCTTGCGCGCGGCGACGAGCGACTCGACGTCGGTGGCCTTGGGGAACGGCTTCTGCTTGGTGAGCAGCTCGTACAGCAGGATCCCCGCGGCGAACAGGTCCACCCGGTGATCCCAGCGCCGCTCCAGCGAGGCCTGCTCGGGCGCGACGTACCCGAGCTTCCCCATCAGCATGCCTTCCTTGTAGTTCGACAGCCCGGTGGCGGCGCGCGCGATGCCGAAGTCGAGCAGCTTGATCTCGCCTTCCCAGGACACGAGCGCGTTGTCGGGCGAGACGTCGCAGTGGACGATCTGCAGCGGCTGGCCCTGCGCGTCGGTCTTCTTGTGCGCGTAGTCGAGCCCGGTGAGGAGCTGCAGCACCATGTAGATGGCCTGCTCGGGCGAGAGTTGCGCGCCGGCGCGGGCGAAGGCCTGCATCATCTCCTTGAGGGAGACGCCGTTCACCAGCTCCATCGAGATGAAGTAGTTCCCGTCGATCTTCCCGCACTCGTAGACCTGGGCGATGTTCGAGTGGGTGAGCTGGACGGTGAGCTTCGCCTCGTTCACCAGCATCTTGATGAAGCCGTGATCCTGCGCGCGCGCGGGCAGGATGCGCTTCACCACCAGCTCCTTCTCGAACCCGCCGGCGCCCGGGACGCGCGCGCGGAAGATCTCCGCCATCCCGCCGATGGCGAGACGCTGGAGGAGGAAGAACTTGCCGAACAGGTGCGGCTTGAAGTCCGTCGGGATGGAAGGGGCGGCCTCGACCACGGCGGGATGTTAGCCCGCCCCCTCGGGGGACCACAAGGCGACGCACCGGTGGGCGGCGGTCCTACTTGGGCTTCTTCGGCCCGCGGCCGGGTGGAACGCGCTCCAGGCCGGGCGGCGACCCGGGGCCGACGCCCTCGCGCGCGCTGCGGACGTGCTCGGAGGCCTTGTCCAGGCCGCCGGCGGCGGCGTCGGCGGCGCGGCTCCGCGCGCGCACCAGGTGGTCGGGCGACTCGCCGAACGTGTCCACCATGCCCTGCAGCGCCGCGCCGGCCTGGACGCGGCGCTCGGCCTCGACCAGGAACGCCGCCGCGTCCCGGCCGCCCTCGGCCCGGTACGCGTCGTAGAGCGCCGCCACCTCGCCGGCGGACGCTGGCGCGCGCTGCGCGAGCGCCGCGCCGAGCGGCAGCGTCTCCCGGACCGGCACGCCGCGCCGTGCCAGCTCACCGAGCGTGCGGGCCGCCGCCACCACCGCCTCGCAGCTCCCGCCGGACGCGCCCCGCGCCGCGTCGACGAGCTGGAGCACCGCGTCCGGCGGCACGCCCGCGCCGAGCGCGCCGGCCAGGTCGGCGAGCGCCGCGGTCCGGTCGCCGCGGAGCGGCAGCCCGGAGGCGCGCGCCTGCGCCACCAGCGCCGCCGCGCGCGAGAGGCGGCCGCCCAGCTCCGCGGCGACCTCGAGCACGCGCTCCGGCGGGGCGCCCTTGGCCAGGCCCTCGAGGATCTTCGCCGCGACCACCTCGCCCGGCAGGCCGGCGCGGGCAGCCGCGACCACCGGCGCGAGCGCCCGCTCCGGCGCGACGCCGCGCGCCCCCGCCCGGCTCGCCACGTCGCGGGCCAGCGCGGCGGGGACGCCTGCGGCGCCCGCCGCCTGCACCGGGTCCGGCGCGGACGGCGCCGACGGCGCGGGGACGCCGAGGACGAGCGAGGTGAGGAAAAGCGCGACGATCACCGACGGTGTCTCCGTTCTGCCGACGTCCGCACCACCCGACCCGACGAGCGTGGGAGCACGCGGTTACGGGACACGGAGGACCGCGTTCTCGCCCCCGAAGCCGTCGTCCACCCGCTCGGCGTCCGCCGGGAGCACGATACGCAGTTCGCCGCCGCGGCGCACCTCGAAGCGGTACTCGTAGCGACCGCTCGCGAGCGATATCGCGAGCACGAAGCGATCGCCCTCGCGCTCGAGCGGGAGCGCGTCCCACCCGGTCATGGTGCCGCGCAGCGCGACCGCCTCGGCGGGGCCCCGGAACGTGAACACGGTGGGCGCGCGCTCACCCTGGGTGGATGCCCGCGCGGGCGCGCGGACGGTCGCGCGCGGCGCGCAGGCGCCCGCGCCGGCGAGGGCCGCGAGGGCCAGCGCCGCGAGCCGGCCGCGCCCGCTCACCACGAGAGCACCCGCGCGCTGCCGCGCACGCCCGCGAACACCGTCGCGCGGTCGGCCACGGCGCGCCCGGCGCCGCCGGTCGCGCTGCGGGCCCAGCCGCCGGAGACCACCAGCCAGACCGGGCCCGCCGGATGGGCGAGGTCCAGCGTGGCGCGCCAGGCCGTCTCGTCCACGCCGCCGTGCAGCGCGGCGCGGTGCACCTGCGCGACCGCCGACGCCTCCAGCGCGCCGGCGGGGTTGAGGAGCGCGCTCGCCGCGCCGCCCCAGGCGCGCAGCTCGAACGCGGGGTCCTCGCTCGCGACGCGCTCGTGCCGGAGCGACAGCTCCAGCGCCGCGCGCCGGCACGGCGCCCACTCCGCGGCGGCGAGCGCCGCGAGCCCGCGCTCGCCCACCCGGTCGCCGGACGCGCGCGAGGAGCGCAGCGCGCCGGTGACCGCGGCGCGCAGCGCGACCGGCCCGGTCCGCACCCGGAGCTGCGGCGTGAGCAGCGCCGCGGTGGTGGCGTCCACCTGTGGCCCGGCGGCGAGGTCGCCGAGCGGCACGCCGGAGGTGAACGCGGCGTGCTCGACGGCCGCGGCGAGCGAGGCGTCCCATCCGTCGCCGAGCCAGCGGGTACGGACCCCGGCGGACCCGGACGTGGCGCCGAAGCCGCCGGCCTGGTAGCGCGCGAGGGAGACCTCGCCGGTGGCGTCCAGCTTCAGGCGCGGCGCCAGCGAGAGATCCAGCCGCGCCGAGGGCGCCAGCTCTGCGAACGCGCCGCCGCCCATGTCCGCGCCCAGGTAGGTGTCGCCGGCCCACCCGGCGCCGGCGCGCGCCGAGAGCACCAGGCGGCCGTTGCCGCCGTGCGCGGCCGAGCACAGCGCGAGGGCGACGAGGCTCGGCGCGAGCACGCCTACAGGTCCAGGATCGCGTTCTTCCCGCCGAACCCGTCGTCGGCGAGGGCGCGCGCGCCCGGGTCGGTGGTCCACGAGCCGTCCACCACGAACATGTACTCGTAGCGGCGGCCGGGCCGGAGCGGGACCTCCACCGTCCACACGCCGTCGGCGCCGCGCCGGAGCGGCGTCACCTCGGGCTTCCAGCCGTTGAAGTCGCCGGCGACGCGCACCACCCGCGCGTCGGGGGCGGCCAGCGCGAGCCGCGCCCGCACCACCCGCGCCTCGGGGGCGCGCGCGGCGTCCGGCGGGGGCGGCGCCGGGAAGCGGGCCACCGCCAGCGCCAGGAACGCCGCGGCCCCCGCGCCGGCGAGCGCGCCGAGCGGCGAGAGGCGCGGCGCCGTCAGCCAGGCGAGCAGCGGCCGCCGCCGCGGCGGGCGGCTGGCGCGCACGCGCACGAGGGTACGCCGGACGAAGTCGTCGGACGGCGTGGGGCGCGGGCCGGCGCCGGCCAGGCGCGAGAGCGCCACCAGGCGGAGCGCGGCCTGGCGCTCCTCCGGCGGCAGGGACGACAGCAGCCGCTCCGCGGCGAGCGGACCGGGGCGGCCGTCCAGCAGGTCCTGGAGCTCGCGCTCCGTCACGGCGTCACCTCGTCGGGATCGAGCAGGTCGCCGAGGCGCTCGCGCAGCATCAGGCGCGCGCGGTGCACGCGCACCTTCAGCGCGTTGACGCGCACGCCGGTGGCCGCCTCGATCTCCTCGTAGGGAAGGTTCTCGACGTGGAACAGCGTGAACGCCTCGCGGTACTTGGCCGGGAGCGCGGCGAGCGCGCCCTGCAGCGCGAGCAGCGCCTGCCGGGCGGCGGCGTCGCGCTCCGGGTCCACCGCGCTGACCAGCTCGTCGCCGGAGAGGTCGCTGGCGCGCTCCGCCCGCGCCCCGGCCTTCAGCCAGTCGCGGCAGCCGTTCACGGCGATGCGGTAGAGCCAGTGGCGGAAGCGGCAGTCGCCGCGGAACGAGGCGAGCCGCGTGTAGGCGCGCGCGAACGCCTCCTGCGCGAGCTCCTCGCCCAGGCGCGGGTCGCTCACCATGCGGCTGCACATGCCGACCAGGCCGCCGGCGTGGCGGCGGACCACGCCCGCGAACGCGTCGGTGTCGCCGGCGAGGGTGCGCTCGACCGCGTCGCGATCCGCGAGCTCGGCGAGGTCGAGGACGTCCGCCTCGGCCTGCGGCGTCACGGGAGCGGCGAGCGCGAGTCTCTGGGCCAGGCGAGCGATGGGATCCCCCTTCGACCATCGAACGACGCTTCGAGCGAACACTAGCGCGGCCGCCATGGGGCGGAAAGGGCCGTGAACGCGCGACGCGACGCTATCGGGTGCGAGCCGGTCAGGGATGGTGGGTGCTCCGACCTTCTCGCCTCCCCACGTCGAGGGCGGCGCCGAGGGGGTGTCCCGTGGCCGGGAGACGGTCCGCGCGCGCCGGGCCCCCACCGGACGCTCAGTACCACGCGAAGCCGCCGTAGGCGGCCCAGAAGCGCGACGCGCCGGGGCCCGCCGCGCCGCGGTACCACTGGCGCGAGCCGTCGAGCTTCATGCTCAGGCTGAAGCGGCGGCCGATCCGGAACGCGTAGCCGATCCCGCCGAGCACGTTCGTCCCGAGCCAGGCGTCGCCCTCGCTGCCCGAGGCGGACTTCACCGAGAGAGAGAGCCGCGAGGCGCCGGCGCCGGCGCGGAAGAAGAGCCCGTCGCCGAGCGGGAAGAACGTGAGCACCGCGTCGAGGTTCGCGACGCGGACGGTGCGCGTGGTGCGGCCGAGCAGCGGATCGTCCGGGTGCGCGGCGGCGCCGGCCACCAGCAGCTCGCCGCCGAGCAGGGTACGGGCGCCGAGCGTGGCGCCCGCCTCGAGCTGCGCCGCGAGCGACGTGGAGGTCCCGCCGACCAGGTCGCGGAAGCTGCGTCGGTCGACGCTCGAGCCCACCGCCCCGGTCCCGTAGCCCAGGCCGAAGCCCACGTACCAGGGCGAGCGGTGGAGCGGCCGGGCCGCCCCGCGCTCCGGCGCGGCGACCTCCTCCTCCGCCCGGTCGGCGTCCCGGGCCGCGTCGGCGCCCGCGATCCCCGGCGCGGCCGCGAGCGTCGCCACGGCGAGCGCGGCGAGCACGGCGGCGGGGAAGGGGCGCGGTCGGGACATCGCGAGAGGGTAGCGCGGCGGACGCCGGGCGGCAGGGTACCGGGCTGGGTGCAGCGCCCACAGGTGGGTCAGCGCTGCGCGAGCGCGTACACCACGTGCCAGGTGGCGGGCACGCCGGCGGGGCCACCGTGGCGGGCCTCGTACAGCCGGAGCAGCTCGAGCGTGGCGCGTCGCCCGCCCAGCCCGCGCGCGCCGGGCACCGCCGCGGTGGCGCCGATCTCCTTCAGCGCGCGCAGCACCGCGCGCGCGTCGGCGTGCTGCTCGCGGCGCTCCTCCTCGACGACGGCGCGGACCCGCAGGCCGGCGGCGGCGAGCGCGGCGGCGACCTCGTCGCGGTCGAAGAACCGATGGGTGCGCTCGCCCGGGCCCGGGCCGGCGGCCTCGCGCCAGGCGCCGCGCAGCTCGTGGAGCGTGCGGGCGCCGAACAGCGCCACGGCGAGCACGCCGCCCGGCGCGAGCACGCGGCGCGCCTCGGCGAACGCCGGCGCGAGCCGCGGCAGCCACTGGAACGCCGAGGTGGAGAGGAACAGGTCGAAGCGCGCGTCGCCGAACGGCAGGGCCTCCGCGTCGCCGGCCGCCACCGCGGCGCCGGGCAGGCGCGCGCGCGCCGCCGCCGCCATGCCCGGGGCCAGGTCCACCGCCGCGGGCCGGAGCCCGGGGCGCGCGGCGGCGAGCCGGGCCAGCAGCGCGCCGGTGCCGGCGCCGACGTCGAGCACGCGCCGCGCGTCGGGGGCGGCCTCGGCCACCAGCGCGAGCACGCGGTCCTGCACCTCGCGCTGCACCGAGGCGCGCGCGTCGTACGCCGCGGCGGAGCGCGAGAACGCGGCCTGGACCCGGCGCTTGTCGACGCGGTTCACGCGGCCACCGCCCCGGCCCCGGCGGGGAACGCCTGGAGCAGCGCGGCGACCTCGTCCGGGCGGGTGAGGTGCGGCGCGTGGCCGGCGCCGGGGAGCAGGGCGAGGCGCGCGCCGGGGATGCCCGCCGCGAGCGCCCTGCCGGCGCCGGGCGGGCAGATCGGATCGGCCGTGCCGTGGATCACCAGCGCGGGCACCCCGACGCCGGCGAGCGTGGGCCGGAGATCCGCGGCGGCGAGCACGTCCAGCCCGGCGAGCGCCGCGGCGGAGCCGGGCGAGGGGATCGCGGCGCGGAGCGCCCCGGTGCGCGCGCGCGCGGCCGGGTCGAGCTCGCCGGGCGCGAACATGCCGTCGAAGAAGCGGGCCGCCGCGCGCGCCGGTTCGCGGCGGACCCGGTGCGCCAGCACCTCCAGCGCCTGCGCGGGCAGCCCGTGCGGCCATCCGTCACAGAGCGTGAAGCGCGGGGTCCCGGAGATCAGCACCAGCCCCGCGAGCCGTGCGCGCACCGCCGGGAGCGCGGCGAGCGCGGCCTGCGCGCCGAGCGACCAGCCGGCCAGCACCGCGCCGCGGAGGTCGAGCCGATCCAGCAGGAGCGCGAGGTCGCGGCCCAGGTCCTCCAGCGCGAAGGGCGCCGCGCCGGAGCCGCCGTGGCCGCGCAGGTCGGGCGTCACCAGGCGGCGACCGGGGAGCCGCACGGCGAGGTCGTCGAACGCGGCGGAGGAGAGCGACCAGCCGTGGACCAGCACCAGCGGCGCGCCGGCGCCGCGATCCGCGTACGCGAGGCGCACGCCGCTGTCGGTGACGAGGAGGGGCATCGCTGGGCCGGAGTGGCGCAGGATACCAGCGAGGACCGCCTCGTCAACCGTACCCGGAGGTCACGGTTGACGAGGCGGCGGGGACCGGCGGAAGGGGGGCGCCGGACCTTCGGGGCGGGGACGGCCCCTAGGGCTGGATCGCGCGGGCCGGCTCCCCGTAGTGGCCGCCGGTCCCGGGGCGGACCTTGCCGCGGAACACGCGATAGACGAGCACGGTGTAGCCGATCACGAGCGGCATCCCGACCAGCGCGATCACCAGCATGACCGCGAGCGTCCGGGGGGAGGAGGACGCGTTGTAGATGGTGAGGCTGTTCGCGAGGTCGATCGAGGAGGGCACGAGCCGCGGGAACATCGAGACCGCCGCCACCAGGATCATCGCGACGATCGCGACGGACGAGGCGAGGAACGCCTTGCCGGCGGCGCCGCGGCGGCTCAGCGCCGGGATGGCGGCGATCGACGCGACCACCAGCACGGCCAGCGCGAGGAAGAGCGGGTTCGCGAGCACGCCGGCGAACAGGTGCGGCGCCTCGACCAGCGACGCCGCGGTGGCGATCGCGTAGGTGGCGACGAACGCGCCCCACAGCCGCGGGATCCAGCGGGCCATCCGCGCCTCGAGCGCGCCCTCCGCCTTCAGGCGCAGCCAGAGCGCGCCGTGCATCGCGAACATCGAGAGGGAGACGAGCCCCACCAGCACCGCGTACGGGTGGAGCAGCCCGAGGAAGCTGCCCGCCCACTCCTGCTCGGCGGTCACCGGGACGCCGCGCAGGACGTTGCCGACCGCCACGCCCAGCAGCACCGCCGGGAGCAGGCTGCCGATGCCGAACGCGAGGTCGAAGCCGCGCCGCCAGGCCGCCCCGTCGAGCTGCGCGCGGAACTCGAGCGCGACCGCGCGGGCGATGAGCGCGAGCAGGAGCAGCATGAGCGCGAGGTAGAACCCGCTGAACACCGTGGCGTAGACGACCGGGAACGCCGCGAACAGCGCGCCGCCGCCGGTGAGCAGCCACACCTCGTTCCCGTCCCACACCGGGCCGATGGCCTTCAGGTGTACCTGCCGCTCCTCCTCGTCGCGGGCGAACAGCGACAGCACGCCCACGCCGAGGTCGAACCCGTCGAGCACCGCGTAGCCGGCGATGAGGACGCCCACCAGCACGAACCAGATGACGTTGAGATCCATGGTCGGTCTCCTCTCAGGCGGCGGCCCGCGCGCGCTCGGCGGCGGGGAGGCGCGGCGCGACGCGCGCCTTCTTCACCATCAGGGTCAGCCACAGCGCGCCCAGCGCCAGGTACACCAGGCCGAACAGGCCGAGCGAGAACGCGATCTCGGCGGCGGTCACCGTCGGCGAGTGGGCCTGGCCGGTGCGCAGCAGGCCGTAGACGATCCAGGGCTGCCGCCCGACCTCGGCGGCCACCCAGCCGAGCTGGCAGGCCACGATGGGCAGCGGGATGGACCAGACCAGCGCACGCAGCGTGAAGCGGTCGGTCCACAGGCGCCCGCGGTACCACTGCCAGGCGGACCAGGCCATGATGGCGATGAACCAGACGCCCAGCAGCACCATGTTGTGGAACGAGACGAACGTGAGCCACAGCGGCGGCCGGTTCGCGGGCGGGAACTGGTCGAGGCCCTGCACGTGGGCGCCGGTGTCGCCGAACGCCATCCAGGAGAGGAGCCCCGGGATCTCGAGCGTGCCCTTCAGCCGCGGCGGCTCGGAGAACGGCACCGCGAACAGCACCAGCGGCGCGCCGGTCTGGCTGGTGTAGAGCCCCTCGATGGCCGCGAACTTCTCCGGCTGCGTGCGCGCCACCTGCTGCGCGTGGAGGTGGCCGAACGGCATCACCTCCAGGCAGGAGACGAGGAGGCCCCACGCCACCGCGAGCTTCAGGGCCTTGCGCGCGAACGCCGACTCGGCGTCGCGGAGCAGGTGCCAGGCGGCCACGCCGGCCATCACGAACGCGCCCACCACCAGCGCGCCCACCACGGTGTGGAAGTAGCGCGGGAGCGTGGACGGGTTCCAGACCGCGGCCCAGAAGTCCACCAGCTCGGCGCGGCCGTTCCGGACCACGTAGCCGGTGGGCGTCTGCTGCCAGGAGTTCGCGACGATGATCCAGAACGCCGACAGCGTGGCGCCCACCGCGACCATGAGCGCCGAGAACCAGTGCAGGCCCTTCGAGACCCGCCCGCGGCCCCACAGGTAGAGCCCGAGGAAGGTGGATTCGAGGAAGAACGCAAACACGCCCTCCGCGGCGAGCGGGGCGCCGAAGATGTCGCCCACGAACTTCGAGTACGCCGACCAGTTCGTGCCGAACTGGAACTCCATCACGATGCCGGTGGCCACGCCGACCGCGAAGGTGATGGCGAACAGCCTGCCGAAGAACTTCGCCACCTCGACGTAGACCGCGTCCTGGTGCTTCCAGCCGAACCACTCGGCCAGGACGAGCAGCCAGCCCAGGCCGATGGTGATGGGCGGGAACAGGAAGTGGAACCCGGCGGTCACCGCGAACTGGAGCCGCGCGAGCGTGAGTGCGTCCATGGGGGCCTCCTTCGCCGGCGCGCGGCCCGGGGCGTCCACCGTGGATCGCCGCGGCCCGCCGCGCGGGCGCCGGGGCCCGCTTCAGCAACCGGGGTGCCACCGGTCGGCCGGGGCGCGCCGCGCCGGATCTCCGAGGCGGGCCGGGCAGCTGCGCGCCTGCGCGCGGGCGCGCAGGCGCGGCGGGCGGGGGGTGGGGCGGATCTGCGGGGGCGGCGGTGGGATCGTCTTGTACGTTGGCCGGCGCTCAGAGCGCGTGAATCCATCCCCGGACCGAGCCAGGCGGTCGAGCCGCGAGCACCGAAGCGCGACGACCGAGCATGCCCCGAGGCATGTGAGGGAGGAGCAACGACGCGATGCGACGCGGATCGGCCGCCGCGGCGACGGGAGGGGATGGGTTCACGTGCTCTCAGCCCGGCGCGTCCTCGTCGTCCGCGTCCCCGCCGCCGCCCGGGCCGGGGCGCAGCGGGCCGATGAGCCCGTAGCGCTGGATCTTCGTGAACAGCGTGCGGCGGTCGATGCCGAGCAGCCGCGCCGCGAGCGAGCGGTTCCAGCCCACCATGGCGAGGACCTTCTCGACGTGCGCGCGCTCCACCTCGGCGAGCGTGAGCCCGCCCTCGCCGGGCGGCGGCACCGCCTCGGCGCCGGTCGGGGCCCGCACGACCGCGGCGGGAAGGTCGGCGGCGTCGATGCGCCGGCCGCGCGCGGCGAGCAGCGCGCGCTCGACCGCGTTGCGCAGCTCGCGCACGTTGCCCGGCCACCGGTGGCGCTCCAGCGCGGCGAGCGCCTCGGGCGTGAAGCCCAGCGCGGGCACGCCGTGGCCGCGCGCGATGTCGAGCAGGAGGTGCTCCGCCAGCGCCGGCACGTCCTCGGCGCGCTCGGCGAGCGTGGGGAGCTCGATGCGCAGCACGTTGAGCCGGTAGAACAGGTCCTCGCGGAACGCGCCCTTCGCCACCATCTGCTCGAGGTCGCGGTTCGCCGCCGCCACCACCCGCAGGTCCACCTTCACGGGCCGGGCGGCGCCCACCGGCGTGACCTCGCCCTCCTGCAGCACGCGCAGCAGCTTGGCCTGCTGCGCGGGCGGGATCTCCGCGACCTCGTCGAGGAACAGCGTGCCGCCGGACGACTGCTCCACGAAGCCGGCCTGCGACTCGACCGCGCCGGTGAACGCGCCGCGGCGGTGGCCGAACATCGCGCTCTCGAACAGCGGCTCGGGGATGGCGGCGCAGTTCACCGCCACGAACGGGCCGGCGGCGCGCGGGCCGCCGTAGTGGATGGCGCGGGCGGCCATCTCCTTGCCGGTGCCGCTCCGGCCGGTGACGAGCACGGTCGCGCCCACCTCGGCGGCCTCGCGCAGCGCCCGGCGCACCTCGCGCATCCGGGCGGAGCCGCCGATGAGCCGGTCGGCGGAGAAGCGCTCCGCCACCGCGCGGCGCAGCCCGTCCACCTCCCGGTGCAGCTCCAGCTCCCGCGCCGCGTTGCGGAGGACGGCCGCGACCGTCTCCACCTTGAACGGCTTCACCACGTAGCTGTACGCGCCGGCCTGCATCGCCTCGACCGCGTCGTCCACGCTGCCGAACGCGGTCATGAGGATCACCTTCGCGTCCGGGTGGCGCGCCCGCACCTCGGCGAGGAGCGTGCGCCCGTCCATCCCCGGCATGCGCACGTCGGAGAGCACCACGTCGGCGGGCGCGGCCTCGAGGAGCTGGAGCGCGGCCGCCGCGCCGCCGGCGCCGCGCACCGCGTAGCCCATGCGGTCGAGGTGCCGGGTGAGGATGTCGAGCAGGCGCGGGTCGTCCTCGACCACCAGCACCCGCAGCGCGCCCGCCCGCGGCGCCGCCGCCTCCGCCGTCCCCGCGCTCATCGCCCCTCCTCGGCCGGGAGCTGCACGGTGAAGGACGCGCCGCCGAGCGGCCCGGTGCCGACCCGGAGGTCGCCGCCGTGGTCGGCCACGATGCGCGCCACCACCGCCAGGCCGAGCCCGGTGCCCTCGGCGCGGGTGGTGAAGAACGGATCGAGGACGCGCTCGCGCAGCGCGGGCGGGACGCCCGGACCGTCGTCGTGCACCTCGAGCTGGACCGAGCGCTCGCCGTCCTCCTCCACCGCGCGCGCCGCCACGACCACGCGCCCGCCCTCGGCCACCGCCTGCGAGGCGTTCACCACCAGGTTGAGGAGGATCTGGTGCAGGCCGTCCGGGTCGGCGTGCAGCGCGGGGAGGTCGTCCGGGAGCCGGGTCTCGAGGCGCACGCGGCGGCGCTCCAGCGTGATGCGCAGCAGCGACAGCACCCGCGCGACCGCGCCGGGCAGCGCCACCGCGGTCTTGCCGGGCGAGGTGCCGCGCGCGAAGGAGAGCAGGTCGCGGACCAGCCGGCTGATGCGCTCGGTCTCGGCGACGATGCCGCGGAGCTGGGCCCGCGCCTCCTCGCCGGCGTCGGGCAGCAGGAACTCCGCGGTCGCGCTGATCACGTTCAGCGGCGTGCCGATCTCGTGCGCCAGGCCCGCCGCCAGGCTGCCCACCATGGCGAGCTTCTCCGAGCGCACCAGCTGCCGGTCGAGCCGGACCTGCGCCGACAGATCCCGCGCCACCAGCGCCACGCCGCTCGGCGCGCGGTCGCCGCCCAGCGCCGCCGCCGAGACGTCCACCGGCACCGGCGCGCCCCGCGCGTCCTGCCACTCCATCCGGACGCCGCGCTGCGCCCCGCGCTGCACCGCCCGCTCCAGCAGCCGCGCCACCGGGCCGGCCGGCGCGACGCGGGTGAGCGGCTGGCCGGTGATCTCCGCGGCGGACCAGCCCAGGAGCTGCTCCGCGCCGCGGTTCCAGCTGGTCACGTTCCCGGTGAGATCGACGGCGAGGATCGCGTCGGCGGCCTCGCGGGTGATGTGGGCGAGGAGCTGCTCCTGCGCGCGCACCTGGCCCCGGAGCTGGTGCAGCGCGGAGAGGTCCTCGATGACGCAGGTCCTGCCCACCAGCGCGCCCGCCTCGTCGCGCAGCGCGACCGCCGAGACCGCCACCGGGACGCGCCGCCCGTCGCGGGCGCGCCGGACCGTCTCGGTGCGCGGGGCGCGCCCCTCGGCGGCCACCCGCGCGGCGCGCGCCCGCTCCTCGTCCACCTTGTCCTCGGGGACGATGAGATCGATGCGCCGGCCCAGCGCCTCCTCCAGCGGGAAGCCGAACATCGCCGCCGCC
Organism: Anaeromyxobacter dehalogenans 2CP-1; assembly: GCF_000022145.1. Taxonomy (NCBI): domain Bacteria; kingdom Pseudomonadati; phylum Myxococcota; class Myxococcia; order Myxococcales; family Anaeromyxobacteraceae; genus Anaeromyxobacter; species Anaeromyxobacter dehalogenans. The sequence continues at coordinate 4,305,465 of NC_011891.1, read as the reverse complement.
GCCGGGCTCCAGGAGACGATGCGCTCCTCGCGGTCGATGACCACCAGCGCAGCGGCGCCCGCCTCGGCCGCGGGGGCGCGCCCGGCGAGGTCCGGCGCGAGCGAGGCGAGCCGGATGAACGACTCCGCCACCCAGGCCAGCCGCCCCCCGGCGTCGTGCACCGGCACCGCGCGGACGCGCCACGCCTCCGGCGCCGCGCCCGGGCGGCCGCGCTCGCGCAGGCCCTCCTGCGGCTCGCCGGTGCGGAAGACGAGGAGCGGGAGGCAGTCGGAGCAGCGCTGCGCCTTGCGCCACAGCGCCGCGAAGCAGTGATCCGCGCCGCAGGACAGCTCCGGGGCCTGGTCGCGGACGAGGTCGTTCGCGAGCTGGACCCGCATCTCGCGGTCGACCAGCGTGAGGCCGATCCCGAGCGCCGCGAGCGCCTCGCCGACCGGCGCGAGGTCGGCGGGCGCGGCCACGCGGAGCGGGGCGCGCGCGGGCGCGGGGGAGGGGGCAGGTGCGGCGGCCATCCGGCGCGATGGTAGCGCCGGGCGCGGCGGCGGGGCACGCACATTCCGTCGCGCGCGCGGCAGCCCGGCCGCGGCGCTACAGCCCGGTCCTCGCCCGCACCACCTGGTCGAGCGCGGCCGCGTCGAGGCCGGGCATGCCCATGGCCAGCGACAGCTCCTCCGGCGTGCGCCGCGTGCCGTCCGCCCAGGTGCGCACCAGCCACGCGCCGGCCGCCGGCGAGCCCCACCAGGCCGGCGCCGCGGCGCGGCCGGCGAGGAACTGCTCGGCCTGCGCGGCGAGCAGCTCGGCGCGGAGCGCCTCGGCGGAGCGCAGCAGCGGATCGGGCTCGAGCCGCCAGGCCGCGAGGTCCGGCTCCTCCACCGGGCACCCGTAGGCGCGCGCGGGGAGCGCGGCGCGGGCCTCGGCGCCGGCGGGGCCGGCCGGCGCGAGCGCCGCGAGCACGCGGGCGGCCGCCTCGCGGGTGCGCATGAGCCGGCGCGCGGCGGCGCTGCGCGCCTCGGCGCGCGCCTGGTCGGCGTCGAGGCCCTGCGCCTCGAGCCACTGCGGCGCGCCGGCCACCTCCTCGAGCAGGATGGCCCACGCGCCGCTCACCGCGCCCGGGCCGAGCCGCCGGAACTCGAGCGGCGCCTGGGGCGCCACGTGCGCGTAGGCGAGCGCCGCGCCCAGCTCGTGGAGCACGCCGCGGAGCGCCTCCATGCCCGAGACCGGCGCCGCGGAGAGCCGCACGTCGCGCGGCGGGTCCACCGGCAGCGCGATGGCGTGAGGCAGCTTGCCGGGCCGCGCCGCCGCGTCGAGGAGCAGGTTGCGCTGGGCCGCGAGGTCGAGGCCCAGGCCGGACAGGATCGCCGCGCCGGCGTCGAGCGCCTTGCCGGCCGGGAACGCGGACGCGGGCGCCGCCGGGCGCACCAGCCGCGGCAGGTCGCGGGCCCGGACCGCCTCCGGCGCCATCCCCTCGCGCCCGGCCAGGTCGGCGACGAGCGCGCGCCAGGTCGCGTCGGTCCGGGCGAGCACCGCGTCGGCGAGCGCGCCCAGCACCGCGGGGGACTCGCCGCGCAGGTCGGTCGCGAGCGCCTCCGGCGACGGATAGCCGAGCGTCCGGGCAGCGGCCGCGAGCCGGGCGTCGCGCGCCTCGATCAGCGGCGCGACCGGGCTCGCGGCCTGGGCGGCGGCCTCGGCGAGCGCGCGGCGGCGGGCGGGCTCGGGCTCCGCCGCGAGCAGCGCGGCCGACTCGCGCACCGGCACCTCGTGCCCGGCCCAGCGGAAGTGCGCGGCGGTGCGCGCCTCGGCGACGCGCCGCACCGGCTCGGCGAGGTCGCGCGCCAGCCGCTCGCCGACGAGCCAGGCGCGCAGGTACGCCGCGGCCCGTCGCCCGTCGCCGCGCTCGGCCTCCACCGCCGCCCGCGCCGCCGCGAGCGCCGGATCCGCGAGCAGGTCCTCGTGGCCCTTCCAGGCGCCCGCCGGGTCCGCGTCCGCACCTTTCGTGAACACCTCCCAGTACGCCTCCGCCTGCGCGCGCAGCACCGCGTCGGCGCCGGCCCGCAGCGGCGCGAGCGCGGCGGTGGTGGCGGCGCTGCCCGGCTCGGGCGACGGCGGCGCGGCGGTCGCCGGCGTCGGGGGGGTGGCGGGCGCGCGGTGCGCGCACGCGGCGAGCAGCGCGAGCGGCACGGCGAGCAGGGCGGGGATCGGGCGGAGGCGCTTCACGAGGCGGGGATCTTAGCGCGGCGCGCGGGTTCTCGCGCGCACGGGAGGGCGCGGCGGTAGAGTCCGCCGCATGAGCGATCGCCGCAGGGAGGCCGCCCGGGCGCGGGCCCGCCTCTCCGCCGAGGTGCGCCGGATCCTGGGCGGCCTCGGGTACGAAGAGGTGGAGACGCCGTCCCTGGTGCCCGCGCCGGGCATGGAGCCGCACATCGACGCGTTCCAGGCCACCTTCGTGCCGGAGGGCGGCGGGGCGTCGCGGCCGCTGTGGCTCCAGAACAGCCCCGAGTACGCCATGAAGCGGCTGCTCGCCGATGGCTTCGAGCGGGTGTTCCAGCTCGCCCGGGTGTTCCGCAACGGCGAGGTCTCGCGCACCCACAACCCGGAGTTCACCATGCTCGAGTTCTACCGGGCCGGGACGGACTACCGGGGGATGATGGCCGACCTGGAGGCGCTGCTGGAGGGCGCCGCCCGCGCGCTCCTGCCCGGCGGCGAGCCGCGCGTGACGCGGAACGGCCGGGCGCTGTGGCTGGGGGCGCCGTTCGAGACGCTCACGGTCGCCGAGGCGTTCCGGCGCCACGCCGGCGTGGACCTGGAGGCGTGCGCCGGCGACGCGGACCGGCTGGCCCGCGCGGCGCGGGAGGCCGGGCACGATCCCGGCCCGCCCGGCGAGCCGTTCGACGACGTCTTCTTCCGGGTGATGCTCGACGCGGTGGAGCCGCGCCTCGGCGTGGACCGGCCCACCTGGCTGGTGGACTGGCCCGCCTCGATGGCCGCGCTGTCGAAGGTGAAGGCCGGCGACCCGCGCTGGGCGGAGCGGTTCGAGCTGTACGCAGGGGGGCTCGAGCTCGCGAACGGGTTCACCGAGCTGACCGACGCGCGCGAGCAGCGGGCGCGGCTCGTGGAGGAGCAGGCGCTCCGGCGCAGGCTCGGCCGGCCCGCGTACCCGCTCGACGAGCGGTTCCTGGAGGCGGTGGGGCGCATGCCCGAGGCCGGCGGCGTGGCGGTCGGCTTCGACCGGGTGCTCATGCTGCTCACCGGCGGCGCGTCCATCGAGGACGTGCTGCTCTTCCCCGCGCACGGCTTCTGGGACTGAGCCCCGGGCCCGCTCAGGGACCGTGAAGTAATCCGTCCGCGCTGAGGGAAGCGGCGCGGGCAGGCGCCCGGGGTCGAGACGCGCCCACCTTCGGGGACGCAGGGGCGTCGGAGGGCTCGTTCAGCCGGCGGAGCTCGGTCCGGCGCCGGGAGTCCCGTCCGGAGGCGATTAGGCCGAGAGTCTGCTCGCGACGAGACGCATGATGTTGAAGCTGATCGCGGCGAGCAGCACGATCGTCTTCACCTTTACCAGCCCTCGGACGTTCAGCCGGTCGAGTCGCCGGTGCACACGGAGATCTGCGTTCGTCCTCTCGGCGAGGACGCCGCGCTGCACGTAGACGCGCTTGGCGTCCTCTGTCCCCATCCGCACGCGCCAGGCCCCGATCGCAGGTGTGTCGTTGCGCTTCGGAGCGTGCGGATCGACGGCTTTGCTCTTCGGCTTCGGCAGCGGCGCATACGGAGTCGCGCCCCGCTCTGCGATGGCCTCGATGTTGTCGAGCGTCACGAAGCCACCGTCGACCAGGTACTCGCGTGGCGTCTCGCCCGTTCGGCGCCGGATCTCGTCGAGCATCGGCACGACGTGCGGCTGGTCGGTACCGTTGTTCGTGACGTCGGTGCCCACGATGACACCGCTCTCGTCCGTCGCGAACTGCACGTTGTAGGCGGGCCGGAACCCACCGTCCGCCATCTTCATCACGCGGCTCTCCGCGTCCGTGGTGCTGACGCGGATCTCGCCGCGACGCCTCGCGTCCGAGGGCTTCTTCTCGTCTCGCTCGACGCGCTGCTTCTCGACGACTTCGACCTCCGCAAGTGCGGCCTCGACGGCATCGAGCCGAGCTTGCGCGGCCCGCTCCTTCGCAGCCTGCACACGCTTCGTCGAAGCTGACGGATCGCTCTCGATCTCGCGCCTGAGCTTTCGGACCTGTTCCTCGGCTTCTTTGCGGCAGCGCTCCAGTGACTGACGACGCCGGAAGCTCGCCGCGCCGGCGCTCGCCCGGACCTTCATCCCGTCCTGCGCCACGCGCCGGAGCTGCACCACGCCTTCCTTCATGAGCGCGGCCAGCACCTGCGTCATGAGCCGGTCGAGCTTCTTCCCGTGCTCCACGCGAAAGTCGGCGAGCGTATGGTGGTTCACCGGCACCCCGCCGCAGATCCAGCGGTAGGGCGCGTCCCGCTCGCACAGCCGCTCGAGCAACCGCGCGCTCCCCACGCCCTCCGAGTTGGCGAACAGCCACAGCGCGAGCAGCACCGCCGGGTCCGTTGCTGGCCGCCCAGCATTGCTGCCGCGCGACGCGATCTCGTCGTAGAACGCCGACAGGTCCAGCCGCTCGACCAACGTCCAGATGGCGCGAACCGGGTGCTCGTCCGGGACCAGCGCTTCGAGGTCCGTCGGCTGCAGCGAGAGTTGATTTCGGACCGGCCTCACCACCCGCGGCGCGTCGTGTTCGCTCACGCCCCGAGAAGATCACGGCCGGCGGCCCCAGTCCATGGGGCACCGGCCGATTCCTTCACGCTCTCTCAGCGCACCTTCACGCCGAGCGAGAGCCCCTCGCCGGTGGGCAGCAGCGTGGCGCGGAAGCGGCCGCCCTGCGCGAGCCGTGCGCTGAAGGTCCGCAGCGCCTCCATGGCCTCGGGGTCCTCGCCCTGAGGGCGGGCCCGATGCACCTGCCCGAAGCCGAAGGTGTTGTCGGCGAGCACGGCACCGCCCACGCGCAGGTGCTCGGCGGCCCAGTCCAGGTAGGCCGGGTAGCCCTTCTTGTCCGCGTCGATGAACACCACGTCGAACGGCCCCTCGGCCTCGACGGCCGCCAGCCGCTCCAGCGCCGGGCCCACGTGCACCCGCACCCGGTCCGCCACGCCGGCCTCCTCGAAGTGGCGGCGCGCCAGGGCGGCGCGCCCGGGGTCGAGCTCGAACGTGTCCAGGCGCCCGCGCTCGCCCATGCCGCGGAGCAGGCAGACGCCGCTGTAGCCGCCGAGCGTACCGATCTCCACCGCGCTCCGCCAGCCGCAGGCGCGCGCCAGCACCTCGAGGTGGAGCCCATCCATGGCGCCGACCTGGATGGCCGGCAGGCCCGCGGCGATCGAGCGCTCGCGGATGCCGCGCAGCACCTCGTCCTCGGGCCGGTAGGTGGCCGCGGCCCAGGCCGCCAGCTCCGGGTCCGCCGCGCCGAACGCCTTCACGTCAGGTGATCCCATGGAGCGGGATGTGCCGCGGCCGCGGCCGTGGGGCAATCACCCCCGAGGGCTGCGCCCTCGCCCCGCCGGCGGAGCCGTCGCGGCCCCGCTCCGGCTGCGCGGGGCCCGTGACCCCGCGCGCCCGCCTGCGCGGGCTCGCGCGAAGTCCCCGCGGGCGCGCCTGGCGGCGCGCTGCCCTCGGCGGGAAGGGCGCGTCAGTGCTGCACCGGCGGCGCGGCCTCGCCGCCCGGGAGCGGCACGGCCGGCCGGAGCGGCAGCGTCACCTCGAACGCGGCGCCCTCGCCCGGCGCGCTCTCGACCCGGACCGCCCCGCCGTGCGCCTCCACGATCCGCTTCACGATGTACAGGCCCAGCCCGAGCCCGCCGTAGTTGCGCGACGACACCGCCCGCTCGAAGCGCTCGAAGATCTGCCGCTGGTCGGCCGGGTCGATGCCGATGCCCTGGTCGCGCACCCGCAGGTACGCGCGCCCGTCGCGCGTGCCGAACGAGACCTCCACCGGCTTGCCGGCCCCGTACTTCACCGCGTTGGAGAGCAGGTTCGTCGCCACCTGCGAGATGCGCAGCCGGTCCCAGCGGCCGCGCACCGGCTCCCCCTGCACGGTCACCTGCGAGCCCGCCTGCGCCGCCTCGTCCTCCACCTGCGCGACCGCCTCGGACACCGCGTGGCCGAGGTCCACGTCCTCGATCTCGAGCTCCAGCCGGCCCATGTGGATCCGCGACACGTCGAGCAGCGCGGCCACCAGCTTCTCGAGCCGCTGCCCCTGCCGCTCGGCGGTGGCGAGCACGCGCTCGACGTAGGCGGCCGGGAGCGACTCGAGCGCCTCGCGGCTCGCCACCCGGCGCATGTTCTCGAGCGCGAGGCGCAGCGCGGTGAGCGGGGTGCGCAGCTCGTGCGAGGCGATGGAGAGGAACTCGTCGCGGGCGGCCACCGCCGCCTGCGCCTCGCCGTAGAGCCGCGCGTTCTCGAGCGCCTGCGCGGCCCGGTGGGCGAGGTCCTCGAGCAGCGCCTCGTCCTCCGAGGTGTACGGGGCGCCGCCCGCGTCGCGCATGAGCGTGAGGTGCCCGACCACGGTGCGGCGCTGCTCCAGCGGCGCGATGAGCAGGCTGGAGACGCCCTCGAGGTAGGGCAGGTACTCCGGCTTCATCTCGTTGCGGATGATCTCGCGGGTGAGGTGCGGGATGCGCAGGGGCTTCCCGGAGGCGAGGACGCCGGCGGTGATGCCCTCGCCGGTGCGCTGCGGGGACGCGAGCAGCACCCTGCGGCGCAGCGCGGCGCGCTCGGGGGACGGGTGGTAGACGGCCACCGGCACCAGCCACTCGCCGTCCTCGGAGACCACGCGGATGAGCGCGCCGTCCCCGATGAGCTCGGAGAGCCGCCGCGCCACGGTGTCGAGCGTGGTCTTGTAGTCGAGCCCGGCCGCGAACACGCGGGAGGCCTCGGCCAGCGCCTCCAGCCGGCGCGCCTGCCGGCGCAGCGCCGTCTCGGCCCGGGTGCGGTCGGTCACGTCGATGCCGGTCGAGACGATGCGGTCCACCTCGCCGGCGGCGTCGAACAGCGCGGCGTTGGACCAGGCGATGAGGCGCGCCTCGCCGTCGCGGGTGCGCCAGTGCACCTCCTGCTGGTTCGGGAAGTCCCGGGCGAGCATCCGCGAGAACGCCTTGCGGATCCCGTCGCGCTCCTCGGGCAGCAGCAGCACGTCCCAGAACGGCCGGCCGACGATCTCGCCCGCGCGCCAGCCGGTCACCCGCGTGCAGGTGCGGTTCCAGCGGACCACGCGCCCCTCGCGATCGAGCACCACCACCAGCGTGCCGGCGCTGTCCGCCACCGCCTCGGCGACCGCCTGGTCCTCGGCGAGCGTGCGCAGCCCGTCGCGCAGCGTGGCGGCCTCGGGGAGCGATCCCCTCCGCGCCGCGTCGTCCAGCAGCGCGCCCAGCCGTTCGAGGAGCCGTCGGCGATCCGGAGTCGGCGGCACGGGAGACCTCTCAGTACTCGAACCCGCTCCCGCCGATGAACTCGCGGATGAGCGAGGTCGGCGGGACGTGGTCCGGGTAGATGGAGACGAAGCGGTCCACCAGGTAGCGGAGCCGGTGCGCGGTCGGGAAGGCCGGGTGGTCCGGCGGGACCTCCAGCAGGTAGCGCTCCGCGTAGACCTTCAGGACGGCGGGCTCGTAGATGAGCGAGGTGTCGAACACCGCCTCGGCCTCGTCCTGGTACGGGAAGATGTGCTCGCGCTCCCCCGCCTGCACCGACGGCCAGCGCACGATGTTGTCCGCCGCGGAGTAGCCGCGGTGGTGGCGGTCGCGGATGATCCGGCGCAGCAGGCGGAGGTCGGTAGCCGACACGCGCGTGAGCCGGTCGAACGGGAGCGTGGTGGCGGGGTGCACGAACACGCGGAACAACTCGCCCGCGCGCGGGATGGCGCCGAGCAGCCGCGGGTTCAGGCCGTGGATCCCCTCCAGCATGAGCACGTCGCCCGGGCGGAGCTGGATCACCGGCCCGCCCTCCGGGTGGCTCCGGCCGGTGAGGAAGTGGTAGTGCGCCGTGCGCACCGCCTCGCCGGCGAGCAGCCGGCGGACGTGGTCCTGCAGGAGCGGCAGGTCGAGCGCCTCCAGCGCCTCGAAGTCCCACTCGCCGCGGGCGTCGCGCGGGGTCTTCTCGCGGTCCACGTAGTAGTCGTCGAGCGAGATGCCCACCGGGTTCACGCCGTCGATCTGCAGCTGGACGGTGAGCCGCTTGATGAACGTGGTCTTGCCCGACGACGACGGGCCGGCGATGGAGATGATCCGGATCCGCTCGCGCCCCGCCGCGATGGCGTCGGCGATCTGGCCGATCCGCTTCTCGTGGAAGCCCTCCGCCACGCGGATGAGCTGCGTCACCTGGCCGGAGATGCACAGGTCGTTGAACGCGCCCACGCTGGTGACGTCCATGGCGTCGAGCCAGGCCCGGTGGTCGCGGACCATGTCGCCGGCCCGGCGCGGCCGCGGGCGCGGGGTCGCGCCGTGGCCGTTGCGCGGGTCGAGCCGGCCGAGGTCGAGCAGCAGGCCGTCGTCGCCGTCCGCCGGCTCCAGCGTCCAGCCGTGCAGCGCCCCGGTGGACGGCAGCAGCGGCCCCATGGACAGCGCGTACACGTCGCCGCAGGAGACCAGGCGGACCGTGGCCTGCCGGCGGACGCGCAGCAGCCGGGCGGCGTCGCTCCAGCCGCGCTCCAGGAACCACCCCTGCGCCTCGTCGGTGGACCAGTACTCGCTCCGGAACGGCGCGTCGGCGGCGACGATCCGCTCCATCCCGGCCGCGAGGCGCGCCGCCAGCGCGGCGCGATCCTCCCCGCCCGCGCCCTCCACCACCACGAGCTGGCGCACCCCGAGCGACGGGCCCATGCGCACCCGCAGCGCCGGCGCCACCTGGTGCGCGGCCTCCAGCAGCACCAGCCCGAGCGAGTGGGCGTAGACCTGGCGCCCCTCCCAGTGCGAGACGGTGAGCGGCGCCACCGTGGTGTCGGTGAACACCGGCGTCGCGAGCGACACCGGCTTCTGCCCGAGCAGCCCCGCCACCACCAGGTCCCCCTCGATGGCCTCGGGCAGCAGGTCGCGCACGCGCGTGCCGGTGCGGATCCGGCGCGCCTCGCCCATCACCTGGACCGTGACCTCCTGCGCGCGCGGCAGCGAGCGGCCGCGCAGCAGCAGGTCCATGTCGCCGCTCACGCGCTCGAGGTCCTCGGCGAGCGCCGCCGCCACGCCGATGGCGAGCTGGGTCGCGACCGCGGGCGCCTCGCGCTCCAGGTCGGCGAGCGCGGCCGGGGACAGGCGCGCCACGGTGAGCGGGCCGTCGGAGATCACCGTCTCGCCCCGGTGCCGCCCGCCCAGCCCCGCCAGCTCGCCGAAGTGGTCGCCCGGCCCGAGCCGGCGCAGCGCGAGCTGCTCGCGCCGGAGCGTCGCGGTGCCCTCCAGGATCAGGTACAGGTGGCGCCCCGCGTCGGCGTCCCCGTGCACGCGCGTGCGCGCGGCGAACGTGAGCCGCTCGGCCCGGGCCAGCAGCCGCTCGCGGCCCGCCGCGTCCATGCGGGCGAGCAGGGGGCCGCGCTCCAGCGCGGGGCCGGGCGGGCGGGACAGGTCCTGTGGCCGGATGGCCATCCGGTGGGCGCCTCCTCGGCGGGGGCCTACGATGCTAGCGCGTCCAGGGTGCGCGCGAAAGCGCACCCGGTCCCTGCGTGCGCGCCCCCGGCGGCCGGGCGGACGGGGGGCCGGCGGAAGCGCCTCACAGCACCCGCAGGAACAGGGCCTTCAGATACCGGGTCTCCGGCACGCCGGCGAGCTCGGGGTGGTCTCGGCCGGCGCCGCGCCGCTCGAGCACCTGCACGCGGCGCCCGGCGTCGTTGGCGGCGTCGAGCACCAGCTCCTCCAGCATCTCGGGGGACAGGTGATAGCTGCACGAGGCGGTCACCAGGATGCCGCCCGGCACCAGCACCTGGAGCGCGCGGAGGTTCACCTCCTTGTACCCGCGCCGCGCCGCCGGCAGCGACTCCTTGTTCTTCGCGAACGCGGGCGGGTCGAGCACCACCAGGTCGAAGGCGGGCTCCTCCTCGGAGCGGTCGCGCAGGTAGTCGAAGGCGTTCTCCTCGACGACCTCCAGGTTCTCGGCGCGGTTCAGCGCCGCGTTCTCGCGCAGGAGCCCGGCCGCGACCGGCTGCATCTCCACCGCGGTGACGCGCTCGGCGCGGCGCGCGAGGTGGAGCGCGAAGCCGCCCGCGTAGCTGAAGCAGTCCAGGCAGCGGCCGGTGGCGTACTCCCCGGCGCGCAGGTGGTTCTCGCGCTGGTCGAGGAACGCGCCGGTCTTCTGGCCGGCGAGCACGTCCAGCCGCATCCGGACCTCGCCCTCGCGGTACTCGAGCGGCCCGGGCGCAGGGCCGCGCACCACGCCCTTCACCTGCTCCAGCCCCTCGAGCTCGCGCACGCGCACGTCGTTCCGCTCCACCACCGTGCGCAGGTCGAGCGCGCCCGCGAGCAGCTCGGCGATGAGCCCCTTGCGCCGGTCGGTGGCGGGCACGAGCGTCTGCACCACCCCCACGTCGCCGTAGCGGTCCGCCACCAGGCCCGGGAACAGGTCGGCCTCGCCGTGCACCAGCCGCACGAAGCGCTCCTCGCCGAAGACGCGCCGCCGCAGCGCGATGGCGTCCGACAGGCGCGCGGCGAGGAAGGCCTCGTCCACCGGGACCTCGTCGCGGGTGACGAGCCGCAGCGCGATCTTGGAGCGCGCCGACCAGAACGCCTTCCCCAGGAACCGCCCGCGCCCGTCCACCAGCGCCACCACGTCGCCCGCCTCGGCGCCCGCCGGGGCCTTCTCCACGTCCGTCCGGTAGATCCAGAGGTGGCCCCGGGCGATCCGCTCGGCGCCGCGGCGCGTGACCGTCACCTTCCGCTCGTCCATGGCGGCACTCCGTACCCGAGGACGCGCTCCGGCGCCAGCGGAGACCGGCGCAGGCCCGCTACAGCTCGACCGATTCCCGGAACGCCGGCAGGCCGTCCGCCTCCTGCAGCCGGCAGGCGGCCATCTGCGCGTCGTGGCCGAACACGACCACGCCGTCGTCCTCCAGCGCCTCGGCCATCAGCACCCGCTTCTCCTCGAGCGAGAGGAGCGGCTGCACGTCCCAGGCCGAGATCCAGGCGGGGCGGAGGTGCAGGTGGGTGGGGATGAGGTCGCCCGCGAACACGAGGTGCGAGCCGTCGTCCCCCTCGAAGCGCGGCAGCTGCAGACCGGCGGTGTGGCCCTCCGAGACCACCAGGTCCAGGCCCGGGAAGAGCTGCAGCTCGCCCTCGACGAGGTGCAGCTGCTCCGACCGCTCCAGCGGCTCGAAGTCCTCGGGCAGGAAGCCGCGCGCGTCCTTCTCGCTGGGCGAGTGGGCCCAGTGCCACGCGCGGCGCTGCAGGTGATGCACGGCGCGCGGGAACGCCAGCCGCGGCGCGCCGCCCGCGTCGAGCCGCACCAGGCCGCCGGCGTGATCGAGGTGGAGGTGCGTGAGGAGCACGTCGGTCACGTCGCCGCGCGCCAGGCCCAGCCGCGCCAGCCCCGCGTCCAGCCCGGCGCCGGCGCGGTCCACCGCGTGGCGCTCGAGCCGCCGCGCGTCCCAGCGGTCGCCGAGGCCCACGTCCACGAGCACCACCCGGCCCGCGCCGCGGTCCACCGCCACCAGGCAGCGGGACACGAGCGGCACGCGGTGCCGGGCGTCCGGCGCGAGCTGCCGCTCCCAGAGCGGCCGGGGCACCACCCCGAACAGCGCACCGCCGTCCACCGCGTACCGTGCGTCCACCAGGCTCGCGATCTCGTACCTGCCGACGCGCATGAAACGAACGCTACACCACGCGCGCGTCCGCCGGATCGCCCGGCGAGGCGGCGCGCGCAGCCATCACGTACGGTGGAGGCCCGAGAGGGTCGGGCGCGGCGTGGAGACGGGCGCCAGATTGCCCGCACCCCGCGTGCGTCCCCGCTGCCCACCCCGAGCGCGGGACCCACCTTGCAGCCGGAGGTGTCCGCCGTGCCCTATCGTGCCCACTGGATCGCGCTGTTCATCGTCCTCGCCGGCTCGTTCGCCATCCTGGGCGGCTACGCGCCCCGCATCCGCTCGTCCGCGCCGCCGCTGCCGGAGCGCGTGATCGGGCCGGGCGGCACGACCGTGATCGAGGGCAGCGCGATCCTGCGCGGGCAGAACGTGTGGCAGTCGATCGGCGGCCAGGAGGTCGGCTCGGTGTGGGGGCACGGCGCGTACGTGGCGCCGGACTGGACGGCGGACTGGCTGCACCGCGAGGCGAACGCGATCCTCGACACGTGGGCGCGGGCGGAGGGTGGGGGCCGCTACGCGGCGCTGTCGCCGGAGCGCCAGGCGGCGCTGCGCGAGCGGCTGCGCACCACGCTGCACGAGAACACCTACAGCGAGGACGCCCGCACCATCCGCGTCGGCCCGGAGCGCGCCGCGGCGTTCGAGGAGCTGGCGCGCCACTACGCCTCGGTGTTCCGCGACGGCGTGGACGCGTACGCGATCCCGGCCGGTGCGCTGACCGACCCGGCGCGCGCGCGCGACATGGCCGCGTTCTTCTGGTGGACGGCGTGGGCCGCGGTGACCGACCGCCCCGGCGAGCAGGTCACGTACACGCAGAACTGGCCGCACGACCCGCTCGTCGGGAACCGCCCCACCGGCCAGGCGGTGGTCTGGAGCGTCATCTCCTTCGTGCTGCTGCTCGCCGGGATCGGCGCGCTCGCCTGGTACCACGGGAGCCGCAAGGAGCCGGAGGTCGCCGCGGACGAGCTGCCGCTGCGCGACCCGCTGTTCGGGCTGAACCCGACGCCGAGCCAGCGCGCCACCGTGAAGTACTTCTGGGTGGCGGCCGCGCTCCTGGTGGTGCAGATCGCGCTCGGCGCGCTCACCGCGCACTACGGCGTGGAGGGCTCGAAGCTGTACGGCTTCCCGCTCGCCGAGATCCTGCCGTACTCGGTGACCCGCACCTGGCACACGCAGCTCGGCATCTTCTGGATCGCGACCGCCTGGCTCGCGACCGGCCTGTACATGGGGCCGGCGGTGTCCGGCACCGAGGCGCCGGGGCAGCGCCTCGGCGTGAACCTGCTGTTCGTCTCGCTGCTCGTCATCGTGATCGGCTCGCTCGCCGGGCAGTGGCTGTCGGTGATGCAGCGGCTCCCCGGCGAGAGCTGGTACTGGTTCGGCCACCAGGGCTACGAGTACGTGGACCTGGGGCGCTTCTGGCAGATCTTCCTGTTCGTGGGCCTGTTCCTGTGGCTCGGCCTCATGCTCCGGGCGCTCTGGCCGGCCCTGCGGCGCCCGAGCGCCACGCGGCCGCTCCTGCTCCTGTTCGTCCTCTCCAGCCTCGCCATCGCGCTGTTCTACGGCGCCGGGCTCATGTACGGCCGCACCACCAACCTCGCGGTGGTGGAGTACTGGCGCTGGTGGGTGGTGCACCTGTGGGTCGAGGGCTTCTTCGAGGTGTTCGCGACGGTGGTGATCGCGTTCCTGTTCGTGCGCCTCGGGCTGCTCCACCCGGAGAAGGCGACGCGCGCGACGTTCTTCTCCACCACCGTGTTCCTGGCGGGCGGGATCGTCGGCACGTTCCACCACAACTACTTCGCCGGCACGCCGTCCTCGGTGATGGCGCTCGGCGCCACGTTCAGCGCGCTCGAGGTGGTCCCGCTCACGCTGGTTGGCCTCGAGGTCTGGCAGAACATCCGGCTCACCCGGGCGCGGACCTGGGTGAGCGCGTACCGCTGGCCGATCTACTTCTTCGTCTCGGTCGCGTTCTGGAACCTGGTGGGCGCGGGGCTGTTCGGCTTCTTCATCAACCCGCCCCTCGCGCTCTACTACATGCAGGGGCTCAACACGACCCCGGTGCACGGCCACGCCGCGCTGTTCGGCGTCTACGGCATGCTGGGCATCGGGCTGATGCTGTTCTGCCTGCGCGCCCTGCGCCCCGGCGCGGCGTGGAAGGAGCGCCCCATCGCGTGGTCGTTCTGGCTCATCAACGTGGGGCTGGCGATGATGGTGATGATCTCGGTGCTGCCGGTGGGCATCCTGCAGACCTGGGCGGCGGTCGAGACCGGCACCTGGTGGGCGCGCAGCGCCGAGTTCATGCAGACCCCGCTCATGAACACGCTGCGCTGGCTGCGCGTGCCGGGCGACACGGTGTTCGCCGCCGGCGCGGTGGTGCTGGGCTGGTTCGTGCTGGGGCTCGCCACCGGCTGGTCGCTGCGCCGCACCGGCCACGTGGCCGAGGGCGCCACCGACGTCACCGAGGAGGACGCGCGGGCGGGCGGGCGCGCCTGAGCCACGGCGGCGCCCGCCGCGGCGCTACCGCGCGCGGAGGTACTGCTTCGGCCACGGGCCCTCGTGGCCCAGCACCTTCGACGCGCGGAGCGGGAAGTGGGGGTCGCGGAGCAGCTCGCGGGCGAGCAGCACCAGATCGGCCTGGCCGGAGCGGATCACGTGATCCGCTTGCTCGGGCGACGTGATCATGCCGACCGAGCCGGTGGCGACGCCGGCCTCGCGCCGGATCCGCTCGGCGAAGCCGGTCTGGTAACCGGGGCCGACCGGGATCTTCGCGCCGGGCACGAGGCCGCCGGTGGAGACGTCCACCAGGTCCACCCCGAGCGCCTTCAGCGCGCGGCACAGCTCGACCGACTGCTCCGCGTCCCAGCCGCCCTCCACCCAGTCCGTCGCGGAGATGCGGACCAGCACGGGGAGCTCTTCCGGCCAGGCGGCGCGCACCGCCGCGGTGACCTCGCGCACCAGGCGGGTGCGGTTCTCGAAGCCGCCGCCGTACGCGTCGGTGCGGCGGTTGGTGAGCGGCGAGAGGAACTGGTGCAGGAGGTAGCCGTGCGCCGCGTGGACCTCCGCCACCCGGAAGCCCGCGGCGCGCGCGCGGCGGGCGGCGGCCGCGAACGCGTCCACCACGCCGCGGATCCCGGCGAGATCGAGCGCCGCGGGGGTGGGGTAGCCGTCCGCGAACGGCAGCGCGCTCGGCGCCACCGGCTGCCAGCCGCCGTCCGCGGCCGCCACCGGCCCGCCGCCGCTCCAGGGCGCGGCGGTGGAGGCCTTGCGCCCGGCGTGGGCGAGCTGGACGCCCATGGCCGCGCCCTGCCCCTCGGCGAAGCGCACGATGCGCGCGAGCGGCTCGATCTGCCCGTCCTCCCACAGGCCCAGGTCGAGCGGCGAGATGCGGCCGCGGGCCTCGACGGCGGTGGCCTCGACCAGCACCAGCCCGACGCCGCCGGTGGCGAACGCGCCGAGGTGGACGAGATGCCAGTCGTTGGCCCGGCCCTCGCTGGCCGAGTACTGGCACATCGGGGAGGCGGCGATGCGGTTGCGGACGGTGACGGAGCGGAGCGCGAGCGGGCTGAAGAGGTGCATGCCCTCAAATGGAACGCCGTCGCGCCCCGTCCGCAAGCGGCACTTTCACGCAGCCTCGCGGCCGGGGCGCCGCGGCGCCTCGACGCGGGCCGGGACCGGCGCGAGGGCGCTCCCTCCTTCGGGCACGCGGAACCAGCCCACCGTCCGGGCCAGCTCCTCGGCGTTGTCGGAGAGCGCGGCGGCCGAGCCGGCCAGCTCCTCGGAGGCGGCCGCCTGGCGCTCGGAGGCGCCGGCGAGCCCGTGGAGCACGTCGCCGATGGCGCGCGCCGCCTGGTGCTGCCGGCCGGCGGCCTCGGTGATGCGCTGCACCCGCTCGCTGGTGGCGCCGATGGAGGGCAGCGCGCGCGCGATCAGCTCGGCGGCGCGATCCGCCGCGGCCACGCTGCCCCCGGCCAGCTCGCCGATCTCCTGCGCGGCGGCGCGGCTCCGCTCGGCCAGGCGCCGCACCTCGGTCGCGACCACCGCGAACCCGCGCCCGTGCACGCCGGCGCGGGCCGCCTCGATGGCCGAGTTGAGGGCGAGCAGGTTGGTCTGGTAGGCGATCTCGCCCACCACGCCGATCTTCTCGGCGATGGCCCGCATGGCGAGCGCCGTCTCGCGCACCGCCCGGGCGCCCTCGCCGGCGTCGTCCGCGGCGCGCCGCGCCAGCGCGTCGGTGGCCCGCGCCTCCGAGGCGGCGCCGTCGATCTCGGCGACCAGCTCGCGGACCGCCTCGCTGGAGCGGGCCACGTCGGAGGCCTGCCCGCTCGACGCCTCCGCGAGCGTCCCCGCCACGGTGCGCGTCTCCTCGGCCGCCGAGGCGATCGACTCCGAGGCGCCGCGGACCTCGCCCACCACCGCGGACAGGCGGTCGGCCATGCCGGAGAGCGCGTCCAGCACGCGGCCCGGCTCGTCCCGCGCCGCGTCGGGGATCCGCACGGTGAGATCGCCGGACGCCACCGCGCCGGCCGCGTTCACCGCGCGCGCCAGCGAGCGGCGGACGCCGCGGGCCACCAGCGCCGCGCCGCCCAGGATCACCGCCACGATGAGCGCGCCCGTGCCGAGCACCCGCCGCGCCTCGCTCCGGACCGCCGCGTCGAGGTCGTCCACGTACAGGCCCGAGCCGACGACCCAGCCCCAGGGCTGGTACTGCGTCACGAAGGAGATCTTCGGCACCGGCACCGTGCTGCCCGGCTTCGGCCACAGGTAGTCCACGAAGCCGCTGCCGCGCGCGCGCACCGTGCGGACGAACTCCTGGAACAGCAGCTTGCCGTTCGGGTCCCGGTAGCCGGACAGGTCCTGGCCGTCGAGCTGCGGGTTGGTCGGGTGCATGACCATCCGCGGCTCGAGGTCGTTCACCCAGAAGTACTCGGCGCCGTCGTAGCGGAGCGCGCGCAGCGCCTCGAGCGCCGCGCGGCGGGCCTCCTCGGCGGAGATCTCGCCGCGGGTGGCGCGGGCGCCCTGGTGCTCGACGAGCGCGTGCGCCGCCTCCACGAGCGCGCGGACCTTGGCCTGGCGCTCGGCGAGCATGCGCGCCTCCAGCACGCGGACCGACTGCCACGAGAGCAGGAACAGGCCGGCGGCGCCGGCGAGCAGCACCAGGCGAAGGCGGGTGGAGATCGACAGGTTGGCGAGTGCGTGCAGCATCCGTCCTCCAAGGGGCTCCCCGCCCGAGCGCAATGGAAGGTTCGTGCCGATGGGTGCGCCATCCCGCACGGGTCAGATCCGCGTGGAGCGTAAGCACATGTTTTCAACGACTTGTGCCCCGCTCGGTGCGCGTTCACCCGTACGTACGGTTCGACTCGGGGCGGGTGGGTCGAGCCTCCGGGTCGGCGCAGCGGCGCAGCGGGTCACCCGCCGTCGCCGGTGGGCTCGCGCCCACCCGGCTCGCCCTCGTCCTCCGCCGCGGGCTCGCCTTCTCGCGGCTCGACGGCGCCGAGCTCGGAGGTCCGGACGGAGGCGCCCGGATCCGGCGCGTCGAAGTCGGCGCGCGGCGCAACGTCGTCGCTGCCCGGCGAGTGGAGCGCCGGCGCGGGCGCCCGTCGCGTGCGGGGAACGGCGCCGGCCCGCATGTGCGGGCCGCTCCGGTCGGCACGATCGCGGTAGGTGGGCTCCGGCCGCCCACGCGCCACCCCGGCCTCCAGCTCGGCGGGGCTCTTCACCTCGACCACCTCCGGCTCGCGCCGCGCGTGCCCCGCCGCCGGCGCGCCGCCGCCTCGCAGCCCGCGCAGCCGCGCCGCCGCGGCCCGGAGCGCGCCCGAGGTCGCCGCGAACGCGCGCCGCGCGGACGCCGTCCGCGCCAGCAGCCACGCGCCCACGAGGCCGCCCGGGACGCGGAGCAGCCCGCGCCCGACGAGCGCGCGCACGAGCAGGAAGCCCGCCGCGGCGCCGGCCGGCCGCTCGGGGCGCCGCGCGGCGGCGGCGCGGGCCTGCTGGACCGCCCCGGCCGCGCGCTCCGCCGTGAGGGACGCGCGCACCTCCAGCCGCTCGAGCTGCGCGCGCGCCTTCCCCGGCGCCTGCCGCAACGCCCTGGTGGCGCGCGCCCGCCGCTCCGCCCCTTGCCCCGGCGAGAGGAACCACGCCAGCGACGCGAGCGCCGAGGCGGCCGCCAGCCCGCCCGCCCCGATCGCCGCCGCCCGGCCCGATCGCCCGCGCCGGATCATCCCGAGTGTCATGACCGCCCCCGTCCGCACGTCACGCTAACCACGGCGCCGCGGCCCGGGGCGCCGTCCGGCGGCGCGCGCCTTACGGTGACGTGCGTGAGGATCGACGCTCCGCCGGCGAAGGCGCCACCTTCCGTCCCGCACCGCCGGCTCGCCGCCGGCGCCGAGGTGGCGGACGGGGGCGTGCACTTCCGCGTGTGGGCGCCGACCTGCGCGCAGGTCGAGGTGCGCCTCGAGGGCGCGCGCGCCGGCTGCCACGCGCTCGCGGCCGAGCCCGGCGGCTGGCACGCGGGGCTGGTGCCGGGCCTGGGGGACGGGGCGCGCTACCGCTACCGCCTGGACGGCGGGGCGGCCTACCCGGATCCCGCCTCGCGCTTCCAGCCGGAGGGGCCGCACGGACCGTCGCAGGTGGTGGACGGCCTGCGGCTCGACGCCACCCAGGGCATGTTCGACGCCTCCGAGGAGCACGTGGTGGCGCTCGTCGCCCGGCGCGCGCGGGCGGCCGCGGTCGCCGCGGGCCGGAGCATCCTGGTGGTCGCCGAGAACGAGCCCCAGGACACCGCGCTGCTCCGGTCGCGCGCCGAGGGCGGCATGGGGCTCGCTCCGCTGGCTCGCCGACGGCGCGGGCGACCGGCTCCTGCTCGTGAACCTGGGCCCGGATCTCGAGGCGGACGCGCTGCCGGAGCCGCTGGTCGCGCCGCCGGAGGGGCACGCCTGGCGCGTCGCGCTCTCCACCGAGGACCCGCGCTACGGCGGCGCGGGGACGCCGGCGCTGGACGACGCGGCCGGATGGCTCGTGCCGGCGCACGCCGCGCTGCTGCTCGAGCCGGCGGCGGAGGCGCGGCGTGATCGAGCTTCCGGTGCGGCAGGGCTGGGCGCCGGGCGACGGCGCCGAGGCGCTGCTCGAGCGCGAGTGGCTGGTCGCGAACGGCCTCGGCGGCTACGCCAGCGGCACGCTCGCCGGCGCCTGCACGCGGCGCTACCACGGGCTGCTCGTGGCGGCGCTGCCGGGCGTCGGGCGCGCGGTGATGCTCTCGCACCTCTCCGACCGGGTCCGGCTCGCCGACGGCAGGGCCATCCGGCTGGCCGGGGACGAGCGCTCGGTGGGGCTCGCGCTGCACGGCGCGGAGCACCTGCGCGCGTTCCGGCTGGAGGGCGGGCTGCCGGTGTGGACCTACCGGCTCGGCGGGCTGGTGCTGGAGCGGCGCGTGGTGCTCGTGCACGGCCAGAACACGGTCCACGTCTCCTACCGCCTCCTCGACGGCGAGGGCCCGGTGCGGCTCACGCTGCGGCCCGGCGTCCACTTCCGTCCCCAGGACGCGCCGGTGTCCGGGCCGGTGACGGCCTACCGGCTGGTGACGGCGCGCGGGCGCTTCGAGGTCGCCGGCGACGACCCGCGCTTCCCGCCGCTGCGCCTGGTCCTCCACGGCGCCCGCGCCGCGTTCACGGTGGAGGAGGAGCGGCTCGCCGAGGTGGTCTACCGGGTGGAGGCGAGCCGCGGCTACGACACGCAGGGCGACCTGTTCAGCCCGGGGCGCTTCCGCGTGGACCTCGGGCGCGAGGCGCCGGTGACGCTGGTCGCGTCCACCGAGCCGTGGGAGCGGGTGACGGCGCTCGCGCCGGAGGAGGCGCTCCGGGCAGAGCGCGCGCGGCGGGAGGCCTTGCTGGCCCGCGCGCCGGAGGCGGCGCGGCAGAGTCCCGCGGCCGAGCTGGTGCTCGCAGCCGACGCGTTCGTGGTGGAGCCCGCCGGCCGGGTGCAGGAGGAGGCGCAGGCGCGCGCCGAGGGCGACGCGCCGCGCACCGTGATCGCCGGCTACCACTGGTTCACCGACTGGGGCCGCGACACCATGATCTCGCTCGAGGGCCTGGCGCTCTGCACCGGCCGGGCGCGCGACGCCGCGGCGATCCTGCGCGCGTTCGCCCGCCACGCGCGCGACGGGCTCATCCCCAACCTGTTCCCCGAGGGCGACGCGGCGGGGCTGTACCACACCGCCGACGCGACGCTCTGGATGTTCCACGCGGTGGACCGGTACGTGCGGACGACCGGCGACCGGCAGCTCCTGCGCCGCCTGCTGCCGGTGCTCCGGGACGTGGTCGCGCACCACCAGCGCGGCACGCGCTTCGGCATCGGGGTGGACCCGGAGGACGGGCTGCTCCGGCAGGGCGAGCAGGGCTACCAGCTCACCTGGATGGACGCGAAGGTGGAGGGCTGGGTGGTGACCCCGCGCCGCGGCAAGGCGGTCGAGATCAACGCCCTGTGGTTCAACGCGCTCGCGAACCTGGCGCGCTGGCTCGAGGAGGAGGGGGAGGGCGGGGCGGCCCGGGCCGCGGGAGCGGCGGCGGCGCGCGCCCGCGCGTCCTTCAACCGGCGCTTCTGGAACGGGCCGGGGCGGCAGCTCTTCGACGTGGTGGACGGCGAGGACGGGCGGGACGACCCCGCGTGCCGGCCCAACCAGCTCCTCGCCATCTCCCTGCCCAGCCCGGTGCTCGACCGCGAGCGCTGGGCGCCTGTGCTCGAGACGGTGCGCGAGCGGCTGCTCACGCCGGTGGGGCTGCGGTCGCTGTCCCGCGACCACCCGGACTACAAGGCGACCTACCACGGCGACCTGAGGACCCGCGACGCGGCCTACCACCAGGGCACGGTGTGGAGCTGGCTCATCGGCCCGTGGGTGGACGCTTGGCTGCGGGTGCACCCCGGCGACCTGGAGGGCGCGCGGCGGGCGCTCGACGGGCTCGTTCGCGAGCTCGGCCACGCCTGCCTCGGGCAGATCTCCGAGGTGTTCGACGCCGAGCCGCCGTACACGCCGCGCGGCTGCGTGGCGCAGGCGTGGGGCGTCGCGGAGCTCCTCCGCACGCTGCTGCGCGTCGCCGGCGCCGGCGCTCAGGACCCCGGCTCGCGGTCGGGATCCGGCCGCGAGATCGGGTAGTCGCTCTGCTCGCCCAGCAGCTCCGGCGCCTCCTCGCGCTCCGGCGGCGGCACCACGCCCGCGCGCCGCGGCGGTGCGTCCTCAGGCTCGCGCCGCTCGCCCGGCACCCGCAGGTCCCCCGGCCCCTTCGATCCACCCGCCGGCACGCTCGCCCCGCCGGTCTCGCGCCGCTCGGCCGCCTCGCGCGCCCGGTCGGCCGCCCCGTCCGTCCACTCGTTCTCGGCCATGCCCGCATGCTGCGCATCCCCCGGCGACGGCGCCGCGCGGGGGGCCCCTCCATCTTCTCGTGCGCGCGTCGGCCCCGCGCGCCATGTCCGGGCCCGCACCCCGCGACGGAAGGAGCCGCCATGCTTCGCACCACGCAGGACGTCGTCGAGCTGCGCCGCTGGGCCGAGGCCCGCGCGGCCCGGCCCTGCCGCGAGGAGGCGAGCGGCCGGCTCGCGCTGGCGATGCCGGGCGAGTCGTGCCCGGCGGAGCTGGCCGAGGTGGGCTGGGAGGAGTTCGAGCCCGCCTTCTCGTACAGCCGCGCGGTGGCCGTCTACGACGACGCGCCCGGCGGCCGCCGCTGCTTCGTGGGCGCCTACGACGAGGCGCACGCGTTCGTGGCCTCGTGCCGGGCCTGCGGGAGCGCCGGCGCGCAGGACGCCGGCGCCGCGCGCTGACGGCGAGCCCCCGGGGCGGCGACCCGCGCCGGGGGCGGAGCCGTCGCGCGCCTACCGGCTCCCGGTCGCGCCCTGCGCCGGCATCGCGTCGAGCGCGCGGGCCGCGGCGCGGACGAGCGGGGTGGCGGAGACGGGCGCGCCGGTGGCCTTCTTCATCCACAGATCCGGCGACACCGCGCCCACCGTGGTCATCCGCTCGATCTCCGAGCCCAGCGTCGCGTTCTTCGGCAGCGCGGCGAGGTGGTCCTCGATCTGCGCGGAGATGAGCCGGCCCACCGGGTAGTCGGGGACGTAGAGGACGTTCGAGACGATGTGCGAGTAGATGGCGAGCAGCGGGACGTCGCGGGCGCCCAGCACCGGTGCGTACCAGCGGTTCCACACGTCGCGCGCGATCCCGAGCGTCGCCTCGCGGAGCTGCGCCGGCGTGGCCTGGGGGTGCGCGTACATCCACTTCCAGATCCCGAGGTCCACCAGCGCCACGCCGGAGATCTCGTAGGCGTCCCACAGGTCGCTCACCGCGCGCAGCCGCTGCTCCTCGGCGCCGGGGCCGGGCAGCCCCAGCACCTCGAGGTCGCGCGCCTGGAACACGAACGCGATCGCCTCGGTGAACGCGGTGTTCGGCACGCCCTGCAGCAGCGTCGAGTCCACGCCGTAGAGCGAGAAGGTCTGCTCGACGTTGTGCCCCAGCTCGTGGACGGCGATGTTGAAGCCCTTGTAGTCCATGCCGTCCGGGCCGACGCGGGTGCGCAGGTGCGCCTGGTCGCCGCGGCGCGCGGCGCCCATGGCGTGGCCCGAGCCGCGGGCCGGGTCCACCGCGATCCGCTCCGCGAGCCAGGCGGCCTTCTCCGGCGCGAACCCGAGGCGCTGGAGCACGTTCGGGAGGTCCTTCGCGAACGCGGCCGGCGTCGGGTAGCGCTTGCGCGTCATCGCGTCCAGCTCCGCCTCCGACTGGCGCGCGCGCGGCTTGAAGCCCGGGTACCAGATGTCGAACGGCTCCAGCTTGCGCCCGAGCCGCGCCTCGATGAGCGCCGCGATGCGCTTGATCTCCGGCGCGCCCAGCACCTCCTCCAGCATCGCGACCACCCGGGCCTCGGGCAGCTCGCGCTCCAGCTCGAACTTGCGGGCGATGAGCGTGGGCACCGAGGGCGAGTACGGGTCGGCGGCCCGCTGCGCCCGGAAGTTCGCGAGGATGCGGGCGTAGCGCACGTCGGCCTCGCGCGCGCCGTCCACCTTCGCGCGCGGCTTCGCCCCGGCCTCGATGGCGTCGGCCGGCGCGGGGCGCACCGCGTTCGTCCACGGGTTCCAATCGACCGCCGGGTCGTTCACCACCGCG